>NZ_JOCB01000012.1 GCF_000718775.1 Streptomyces sp. NRRL S-31 | reverse complement strand
GGGCCGGGTGGGCGGGGCCCGGCTCCTCGACGGCGCGCGGGGCCCCGCCGAGCGTCCACGGCGGGGCGTCCGCGCCATGCCGGAACACGCCGCACTCCGAGGGGCCGCCGCGGGAGCGGCTCAGAGCAGGCCGAGCCGGGTGACGAGCATCGCGACGACCGCGACGAGTATCCAGCCCATGACGTGCTCGACGATCTTCGGGCCGTCTTCCTGGGGACCACCGGTGCGGACGCGGGTGGCGGTGGCGGTGTGTGCGGTCATGGGGTCACTCGCAGGGGTCGGACGTACACGGTCGAATCCCCCCATCCATCCGTCCACCTTGCCACCCGCGACGGCGTTCGGGGCGGAGAGCTTGGTCACACGCCCCGGAGCGGGTCAGCACACGCCCACCGCGGCGAGCGCCGCCCGCTGGCGCGGGGCCGGGTGGGCCGGGAAGTAGAGGTAGCAGACCCCGCCGGTGCCCGAGGCCACCTTGCCCGAGGCGTTGTACCGCTTGGTCCTCAGCCAGATGTTCTCGAACTGCCGGCGCGCATAGACCCGTCGTACCGCCTCGTCGCCCGGCGAGGCCGGGTCGTTGGCGATCACGTCGCCGGCCGCCGTGAACCCGATCACCGTCATCAGGTGCCCGGACGTGCCGTACCCGGCGCCGGTCAGCTCCTCCTTCAGGAACGACTGGGACGTTATGGCCGGGATGCCGGCGGCGACCAGCGTCTCCAGGTCGGTGAGGGAGGCGAGCCGGGTGACCACGCCCTGGAGGCCGTCGAAGGTGGCCGCGTAGGCGGCGTTGAAGGGCCAGTTGCCGCAGCCCTGGTACTGGTGGTCGTAGGTGAACCGGGCCGCGTGGTCGACCTGCGGGTCGGCGTAGGCCGGGTCGACCCAGGACAGTTGCCCGGGGGTGAGCCGGCCGCCCCAGTACTCCACGACCATCTGCGAGGAGGTCGGGCTGCACCAGGCCTCGCCGCCGTTGTCGTACTCCGGGTACTGGCCCTTGTGGATCTCCTGCGAGTAGCGCGGTACGGCGAGTTCCCGGGCGAGGCCAGGGGCGGAGGCCGGGACGGTGAAGCGGTCCGGGACGTCGGAGCCCATGGCGCCCAGCCGCCAGACGGTCGGCGTGCGGTCTGTGCCGGGCCGGCGGTGGAGGGTGAGGCGCAGCCGGTACGACGCCAGGCGCAGCCCGGTGCCGGCGTCGTCGATGGCGAAGGTGTCGGTCCAGACGGTGCTCCTGCCGTCGGTCTGGCCGTCCACCGAGGTCCGCTTGATGTCCTGGTCGCCGGCCGCCCAGCGGCCCATCACGTACCAGGGCGTGTCGGTGCCGTCGGAGTACGTGCCGCCCAGTTCGACCTGGATCCAGGTGCCGTCCGGGGTGTGCGCGTTCCAGGAGGCGACGACCTCGGTCGCGGGCACGGTGAGGCGGTGCTCCGGGGAGGTCCAGGTGGCGTACTCCCAGGTGGCGGTGGTGCCGGTGTGCGGGTCGGTGTAGTCGGTACGGCCGGCCGGGGCGCCGATCACCACACCGGGACGGCGGCCGGGGACGGCCCGGGTGCCCTGGGCCGTCCCGGAGCGCCAGCCTCGGTACGTGGTCCAGGCGTGGTAATCGACCGGGCGGTCCTGGGCCCGGCCGGGGTCCTCGGTGTCGGCGGCGGGACGGGGGGCGGCGGCCGCGGCGGGTGCCGTGGCACCGGTCACCGCCGTGGCGACGGCCACCGCCAGGACGGTTCTGCGGGACGGCTGCTGGGCTCTGCTCATGGGCGCGACGACCCCCAGGGTGTCCGAGTCGGGCTGGTCCGGTGCGCCAACTATGGAGCAGGCCGGATGTGGCTGCCAGCACTTCGGCGCATGCCGCGACACGAATATTGGTCTGCGCCACTGGAAGGGCGGAACGGGGGGCACAGCCCGCTCCGGCACGCCTGGGGGCGCGGCGGGACGGTGCCCCGGCAGGCGCCGCGCCCGGAAGGTGCGCGGGGAAGCGTCTGTCCGGCTCCCCCGCGCGCCTCGCCCGGACGTCTCCTGTGACTCCTCGTCAGACCAGGTCCATCGCGGCGACCTCGTCGGGGCGGCCGTAGCTGACCGGGCCCTGGAAGCGGCGGCGGGCGGTGGCGAACCACCACACCGTGGCCACCAGCAGGACGACGGCGAGCGCGATCGGCGCGTAGTTGAAGGAGTCGACGTCGATCGGCGAAGCCTGCGGCAGCATGAACAGGACGCTGCTGAGCAGGATCCAGATGACCGCGAGCCAGCCGACCGGGCGCCCCCAGCGGCCCAGGTGCCAGGGCCCGGGCTGGAACGCGTCACCGAGCCGCAGCCGCAGGAAGATCGGCACCGCGTAGGCGAGGAAGAGTCCGACCACGTTGACGCTGACGATCGCGGTGAACGCCGTGTGCGACCACCAGCCCGGAACCACCAGCGCCAGCGAGCAGGCGACCGCGAACCAGACCGCCTTCACCGGCGTCCGGGTGCGCGACGAGACCGAGTGCCACCAGCGGGAGCCGGGCATGGCGCCGTCCCGGGAGAAGGCGAAGATCTGCCGGGTGTTGCTGGTGAGGTTGGCGAGACCGCAGAAGAGCATCGCGCCGATCACGATGAGGAGCATCACCTTGGCGGTGCGCACGCCGAGGCCGTCGATGAGGATCTGCACGGGCGGTGCGGCCGCGCCGGCCACCTTCGCGTAGTCGCCGATGCTGTAGACCAGTGCCAGCATCAGGATCAGACCCGCGATCGCCGAACAGCCGATGGCGCGGGTGATGCCCTTCGGGGCGCTGACCGTCGCGCCGACGGTCTCCTCCGACATGTGGAAGCTGCCGTCGAACCCGGTGAACGTCCAGCTGGTGACGAGCAGTCCGAGCATGCCGCCGTAAAGGCCGTTGGTGAAACCGGTGTTGTTCGCGAAATGTGTGACGAAGGAAGCCGGCTGATGCTGGTCGGGCATCACGACGAGCGCTCCCACGATCACCACGAGACCGATGAGCAGCCACCACACGGAAATACGGTTCAGTACGGCGACGAGCTGGACGGTGTAGGTGTTGGCGAATCCTTGGAGGACGATGATCAGCGCCGTGATCAGCACCGTCTGGTGCGCGGTGGGCTGGTAGGAAGGCCACTGAAGCTGCACGAACACCTGGATGAAGGTGGCGGCGGCGTATCCGGTGGCGGCGGTGCCGCCGATCTGGCCCACGAAGTTCAGCCAGCCCGTGAACCACGACCAGGCACCCTTGTGCCGCTTGGCGAGTTTGCCCGCGGAGAAGTACAGCGCGCCGCTCGTGGGATAGGCGGACGCCACCTCGCCCATGGCCGCGCCGATGAGCAGCACCATCACCGAGACGCCGATCCAGCCGAACACGAGGATGCGCGGGCCGCCCGCGTTCATACCGAACCCGAAGGACGAGAAGATACCCGAGAGAATATTGATGATGGTAAAAGAGATCGCGAAATTGTCGAACGCCTTGAAACGCCGGGTGAGTTTACGCGGATAACCCATCGCGTGCAGCGTGGCGTCGTCGTCGAGCACGACGGTGTCCGCGGCCCGGGGGCGCACCCGGGAAGTCGACATCCGTTCCGACACGGATCGGCCTTTCTCTCGATGGGACGGGGGACGAGCAGGGGGACGGGGGACCAGCGCCGGGCCAGGGAGCTGGCGGGGTCAGCCCGGCCCCGGCACGGGCAGGCCGCAGGCACGGCGGGCCCGGGAGAGTTGCTCGGCGGGGTCGCCGAAGGCACTCCAGGGCATGCGCGAGGCGTAGGGACCCATCGCCGTGAACACCGCCCGGGCCTCGAACGCGCACTGGGCCATCACCAGCGCGTGCGCGAGGTAGGCCAGGTCGAGCACCGGCGTGAAGCGGTAACCGGTCGCCACCGGCAGCCAGTTCTGGTAGATCGCCAGCGCGGTGGAGCGCCACTGGGGCTGCTCCCAGACCCGGTCGGCGAGCAGCTGGGTGGGGTTGTAGCTCTCCACGAGGGCCACCAGGGGCAGCAGCCGCAGGGCGGAGTCGGCGGGCGCCCGCTGGCTGAGGAAGGCGGCCACGTCCCAGGCCGCGGTGACGGAGCCGCCGTGGCGCGTGAAGAAGCAGGACAGGAAGCGGTGGTGGGCCTCGCGGTGCCAGGGGTCCAGGGACAGGATGTGGGCGAACAGCCGCCAGGGGCCGGGCGGTGCGGTGAGCAGGCCCTTCGGGGCGGGGTCGCGCAGCCGGTGCAGCCGGGCCATGGCGAGCCGGGCGACCCAGGGGGTGGGGTCGGCGGGGGCCGCCGAGGCGGCCCGGTCGCAGGCGGTCAGCGCTATCCGCTCCAGCGCCCCGGCGCGGTCGTCGCGCGCGTCGGCGGCCCGCAGGGCGCGCTGCACCGCGACCCGCGCCCACATCAGCGCGGCCTCGGGCGTCGGCTCCTCGTCGAGCCAGCGTTCCACCAGGTCGGTGCCGGCCGCCTCGGAGGCGAGCACCAGCGAGCGGTGGGCGCGCAGGGGGAAGTCGGCGCGGGTCTCGGCGAGGGCCTCGTGCGCGTACCGATAACGCCCGGCGCGCACGTCGACGCATACGCTCGCCAGGACCCGGTCGTCGGCCGCCGGATGCCATACGTAGTGCCCCTCGAATAACTCCGCGACCATGTCTCCTGCCAGTCCCCCCGCCGGTTCCCGTGCGGCGCATCACGTTGCGCAGGAGGCACCTTACTCAGCGTGGGGCACACCCGGAACGCCGAATTCGACATATCGGTCAGGGGATTCGGACTGTTCACCCGGGAACTCCGGCCGGCCGCCGGCCGATGATTCGCAAGGAGACGTTCCCGGTCCGACCACTCCGGCGGACTTCCGCCGGACGCCCGCCGGGCCCGCCACTAGACTGTTTCGCGGAAAACCTCCCCCACCGCCCCCCACTCCCCCTCGCCTCACGCGGCCCTCACACCCCGGGAATCACCATTCACGACCTCGCCGCCCGGCTGCGCGGACTCCCCCCGTCCCTGGGGCCGGTCCGGCTGATCGGGGTGGACGGGCACGCCGGATCCGGGAAGTCCACCTTCGCCGGGCGGCTGGCGCGGGCGCTGGGCGGGGCCCCGGTGGTCCACCTCGACGACATCGCCAGCCATGAGCACCTCTTCGGCTGGACCGACCGGCTCCTGGCCCAGGTGGTCCAGCCTCTGGCGCGCGGCGAGAGCGGGTACGTCACGCCGTACGACTGGCGGGCCCGCGCCTTCGGCGCCCCGCGCCCGCTGCCGGCGGCGCCGGTGGTGCTGATCGAGGGTGTCGGTGCCGGGCGCCGGGCGCTGCGGCCCCATCTGGCCGGACTGTTGTGGATGGAGCTGCCGCACGAGGAGTCCTGGGCCCGCGGCCGGCTGCGGGACGGGGCGGGGCAGCGGGAGTTCTGGGACGGCTGGGTCGCGGCGGAGCGCGCGCACTTCGCCGCCGACCCCTCGCGCCCCCATGCCGATCTTCTGGTGTTCCAGCGGGCGGAGGGGTACGAGGTACTGCCGGGACCGGGCGCGGCCCCTGGAACCGGGCAGATCGTGACACTGGGTGACGGGCCGTCCCGGCTGTGGTGAAGTCATGAAGGGCCGTGCGGAACGAGCCCTTCGGCCGCCCCGACCGTGCTTGACCGGGGGGCCGTACAGGACTTACGTTCTCAATGTGCGGCTTTGGGAGCCGCCCACCGACACGAAGCCCCCGGTTGTTCCCCCGTGACCGGGGGCTTCGTTCTGCCTCCGGGAGGTGCCTCCCGGGCGCTCCGCGCACCGGTCCTCTCACGCTCGGTCACCGAATGCAGTGCGCCCCGTCTGCTCCCACCTCGTCGAACGCCCCGTGCCGCGCCCTTCGGCACGCGTGGGTGCCGCGGGTACGATGCCCTCGGTGCGACCTTCGAGCGGCTGCCTCGCGCACCGGCAACTCCGGTCCGCTGCACAGCGGTTCGATCGCGGCGGCCGCCGGGCGACTGCCCGGTGGCAAACCACGGGGGCACGGTCTGTGGGGGGACGTGATGGACTTCGGCACGCAGGGCCCCGAGGCCCCGGCCGACCTCGCCTGGCTGCGGGGGGTGGACGCCTACACGATGGGCGCCTACCCGCAGGCGGAGGAGGAGTTCCGCACCGCGGTGCGGATGGACCCGGGCATGGCGGACGCCTGGCTCGGGCTGCACGCGCTCCGGGTCGACACGACCACCGCGCTGCTGCGGATGTTCCGCCACCACGACCGCTTCGGCGAACAGCGCACCCGGCACCGCCGCGCCCTCAACTCCTGGTACTGGCTGGGCTGGTGGGTGCAGCCGGTGCTGGAGGGCCCGCGTGATCTGTTGCTGGCGCACGCCTCCCACTGGCTGGACGGCCGGCACGTGCCCGAGCTGGACCGCGCCCTGGCCGGGCTGCCCCCGGTCGACGCCGACGCGCAGGTCCGCTTCCTGCACGCCTGCCGCGCCTATCTGGTGAAGGACTGGGAGCAACTGGTCCGGCACACCGAACCGCTGCTGGACGATCCCATGCTCGGCATCGAGGCCGGTCTGTTCGGCGGTATGGCCCGGGTCCGGCTGGAGATGTACGGCCAGGCCGAGCCCCTGCTGTCGGCGGCGCTGATGCGCTGCCGCAGCGAGCAGCCGCAGCGCAAGGAGCTGCGGTACTGGCTGGCCCGGGCACACGAGGGCACGGGGCGGTCGGCCGCCGCGCTCCCCCTCTACCGGGCGGTGCACCGGGTCGACCCGGCCTTCATGGACACCGCGGCCCGGCTCGCCGCGATCGCCGAGGGCGACGGGTACGACGACGCGGCCGACCTCGCCGCCATCACCCTGACCGGCGCGGGGATGGACGCGGTGGACGGACCGGACGGATTCGATCCGCTGTTCGGCACCGAGGGGCGCGATCTGCGGCTGCCCGAACCCGACCTGCCGGCCGGGCCGCCGCCGTCGGCGGCCGATCCCTCGGTACGGGCCAGGGCGGGGATGTCCGGGGCGTCCGCCGCGCCGGTCCCGGCCGGCCCGACCGACCCCGCGTTACTGGAGGAGGCGCTCGCCGAGCTGGAGCGCATGGTCGGGCTCGAACCGGTGAAGCGCCAGGTGAAGGCGTTGTCCGCACAGCTGAACATGGCGCGGCTGCGGGCCGGGCAGGGGCTGCCGGTGCAGCCGCCCAAGCGGCACTTCGTCTTCTCCGGTCCGTCCGGCACGGGCAAGACCACGGTCGCGCGCATCCTGGGCCGGGTGTTCTACGCCCTCGGTCTGCTCGGCGGCGACCACCTGGTGGAGGCCCAGCGCGCCGACCTGGTCGGCGAGTACCTCGGGCAGACGGCGGTGAAGGCCAACGAGCTGATCGACTCCGCCATCGGCGGGGTGCTGTTCGTGGACGAGGCGTACTCGCTGTCCAACTCCGGGTACGGCAAGGGGGACGCGTACGGCGACGAGGCGCTCCAGGTGCTGCTGAAGCGGGCCGAGGACAACCGCGACCACCTGGTGGTGATCCTGGCCGGCTATCCCGAGGGCATGGACCGCCTGCTCGCCGCCAACCCCGGCCTGTCGTCCCGCTTCACCACCCGCGTGGACTTCCCCTCCTACCGGCCGCCGGAACTCACCGAGATCGGCAAGGTGCTCGCGGCGGAGAACGGGGACCTGTGGGACGACGAGGCGCTGGAGGAGCTGCGCTCGATCGCCGGGCACGTGGTCGACCAGGGGTGGATCGACGAGCTGGGGAACGGACGGTTCCTGCGGACGCTGTACGAGAAGAGCTGCGCGTACCGGGACCTGCGGCTGTCGACGTACGCCGGTGCGCTGTCCCGGCCGGATCTGGCGACCCTGCGGCTGCCCGACCTGATGCAGGCGTACGGCGAGGTGCTGTCGGGGCGGGGGCCGCAGGACCCCTCGTCCTACTGAGCACCGGCGCCGGGGCCGGGCGGGTGGCCCGCCCCGCCCCGGCGGCACGACCGCCCGCGGCTACGCCATGGCCTCCTCGGGCTCCCCGCTCACCCTCGGTTCCGGCATGTCCCGGTGGGCCGGGTCCCGGACCTCTCCCACCAGTGTCTCCAGCACGTCCTCCAGGGCGACCAGGCCGAGCACCCTGCCGGTGGCGTCGGCCACCTGGGCCAGGTGCGTGGCCGCCCGGCGCATCACCGTGAGGGCGTCGTCGAGCGGCAGCTCGGAGCGGAGCGTGGCCATGGGCCGCCACACCTGCTGCGGGACGGCCCGGTCGGAGTCCTCCAGGTCGAGGACGTCCTTCACGTGCACGTACCCCATGAAGGGCCCCTTCTCGGTCGCCGCGACCGGGAAGCGGGAGTAGCCCGTGCGGGCCGTCAGCTCCACGATCTCGCCCGGCGTGACCGACGGGTCCACCGTGACCAGGGACTCCCGGCGCAGCAGTACGTCCGTCACCGGGCGGGAGCCCAGTTCCAGGGCGTCCTCCAGCCGCTCCTGCTCCTCGGGGGCGAGGAGGCCCGCCTGGCCGGAGTCCTCCAGCAGGCGGTTGAGCTGCTCGGTGGTGACGACCGCCTCCACCTCGTCCTTCGGCTCGACCCGGAACAACCGCAGGATGCCCTGGGCGCAGGCGCCGAGGGCCACGGTGATCGGCTTGCACAGGCGGGCGAAGTACACCAGGCCGGGGCCGAGCCGGAGCGCCGCCTTCTCCGGCGCCGCCATGGCGAGGTTCTTCGGCACCATCTCACCGATGACCAGGTGGAAGAAGACCACCGCGGCCAGGGCGAGGACATAGCCGAGCGGGTGGACCAGGCCGTGCGGGAGGTGGATCCACTCGAACAGCGGCTCCAGCAGACGCGCCACCGTCGGCTCGGCCACCGCGCCGAGCGTCAGGGAGCAGACGGTGACGCCGAACTGGGCGGCGGCCATCATCTGCGGCAGGCGTTCGAGGCCGTACAGCACCTGGCGGGCCCGGGCCGTGCCGAGTGGTTCGATCTGACTGCGGCGGACGGAGACGAAGGCGAACTCGGCGGCGACGAAGAAACCGTTGACGAGCACCAGCAGCGCGGCGAAGAGCAGTTGCAGGACGCTCACCGGGCGGCCTCCGTCACGTTCGCCACCGGGGCCGTCCTGACCAGGCGGACCCGTTCGGCGCGGTAGTGGCCGACCTGGCGGACCGAGAGCCGCCAGCCGGGCAGCTCGGCCCGGTCACCCGGGGCCGGGATGCGGCCGAGCAGATCGGCGACCAGGCCGGCGACGGTCTCGTACGGCCCCTCGGGCACGTCAAGGCCTATGCGCCGGAGGACGTCGACGCGGCAGCTGCCGTCGGCGTCCCAGGCGGGTCTGCCGTCCTCGGGCGGGGCGGGGGCCAGCTCGGGCGTGTCCTTGGCGTCGTGCTCGTCGCGGACCTCGCCGACCAGTTCCTCGACGATGTCCTCCAGGGTGACCACGCCGGCCGTGCCGCCGTACTCGTCCACGACGACCGCGATGGGCTGCTCGCTGCGCAACCGGGCCAGCAGGGGCTGCACGGGCAGGCTCTCGGGGACCAGCAGCGCCTTGCGGGCGATGCGGCCCACCGGGGTGCGCAGCCGGTCGTGGACCGGGACGGCCAGCGCGTCCTTGAGGTGGGCCATGCCGACGATCTCGTCGATCTTCTCCCGGTAGACCGGGAAACGGGACAGGCCGGTGGCCCGGGTGAGGTTGACGACGTCCTCGGCGGTGGCCGAGTTCTGCAACGCGCTCACCTTCACCCGCGGGGTCATGACGTGCTGCGCGGTCAGCTCGCCCAGGGACAGGGTGCGGACGAACAGGTCGGCCGTGTCCTGCTCCAGGGCTCCGGCCTGCGCCGAGTGCCGGGCCAGCGAGACCAGCTCGCCGGGGGTGCGGGCGGAGGCCAGCTCGTCGGCGGGTTCCACGCCGAGGGCGCGGACCAGCCGGTTGGCGACCGTGTTGAGGGCGGAGATGACCGGGTGGAACAGGAGGGCGAAGCGGTGCTGGGGGCCGGCGACGAAGCGCGCGACCTGCAACGGCCGGGACACCGCCCAGTTCTTGGGCACGAGTTCGCCGACCACCATCTGGATGGCGGAGGCCAGCAGCATGCCGACGACCACGGCGATGCCGGACGCGGCGCCGTCGGGGACGCCGAGCGCGGCGAACGGCCCGCGCAGCAGCTCGGCCAGGGCCGGTTCGGCGAGCATGCCGACGACCAGGGAGGTGATGGTGATGCCGAGCTGGGTGCCGGAGAGCTGGAAGGACAGTTCCTTCAGCGACTCCACGACCGTACGGGCGCGTGCGTCACCGTCGGCGGCGGCCTTCTCGGCGTCCGGGCGCTCGACCGTCACGAGGCCGAACTCGGCCGCGACGAAGAAGCCGTTGGCGAGGATGAGCAAGAGGGCCGCTGCGAGCAGCAGCAGGGGGGTGGTCACGCGGCCACCGCCTTCCCGCTATGTCGGGCAGGGGTGGCGCGGGTACTACAGGACGATCCGTCCATCGCTGGAGGGAGTCACTCCTCGGGTAGCAGGAACCCCTGTGCGCCGGGCGGCACGCAGGGGCGGAGGCGCAGCGAATCGGCCTCCGCCCACCAGATTAATCAAGATCTGGGCTGGTGCGGCAGGGCGGAGGGGTCCGAGTGGGCCTCGGCGAGCGCCCGGAGGGTGTGGGCGTCGGCGATCGCGCGCTGTTTGGCGATGCCCGGCTGGATGCCGAGCGCGGGCAGACTGGTGCCGTCGCTGAGGTCGAGGAACACCCAGGGATCGCCCGGCCGCAGGTTCACCCGGAGGATCTCCGCCCAGGCCAGGTGCCGTCGGCCGGCGATGTTGACGACGGTGACGCCGGACGCGTCGGCGATCACCTTCACCCGGGCCAGCCGGGCGAGCACCCAGAAGCTGAGCGCCCCGGTGAGGATGAAGCTGAGCCGTGAGCCGGGGCCCACGTTCTCCAGCAGCAGCGCGACCGCTGTTATCACCACGAAGATCACGACACCGGCGGTGAGCAGGATCGCCCGGGTGTGGCCGGGACGGAAGGTGACGGGCAGGGTGGGCAGCTCGGACATCGGTCGGCGTGTCCCTCTACAGGCGGCAGGCGTGGATGGCCGTGGTCAGGATGGCGCGGGCGCCGATGGCGTACAGGTCGTCCATGATCCGCTGCGCCTCCTTGGCGGGGACCATGGCACGGACGGCGACCCAGCCCTCGTTGTGCAGCGGGGAGACGGTCGGGGACTCCAGGCCGGGGGTGAGCGCGACGGCCTTCTCCAGCTGCTCGACCCGGCAGTCGTAGTCCATCATCACGTACGTCCGGGCGACCAGGACGCCCTGGAGGCGGCGCAGGAACTGCTGGACCTTGGGCTCCTCGGCGTCGGCGCCGGTGCGGCGGACGACGATCGCCTCGGACTTCATGATCGGCTCGCCGAAGACCTCCAGGCCCGCGTTGCGCAGGCTGGTGCCGGTCTCCACGACGTCGGCGATGACCTCGGCGACGCCCAGCTCGATGGCGGTCTCGACGGCGCCGTCCAGGTGGACGACGGAGGCGTCGACGCCGCTGTCCGCGAGGTGCTTCTGGACGATGCCCTCGTAGGAGGTGGCGACCGTCCTGCCCTTGAGGTCCTCGATGCCGTTCGCGGTGCCGGGCTTGGCGGCGAAGCGGAAGGTGGACCGGGCGAAGCCGAGCGGCAGGATCTCCTCGGCGTCGGCGCCGGAGTCGATCAGCAGGTCGCGGCCGGTGATCCCGATGTCGAGGCGGCCGGAGGAGACGTAGATCGCGATGTCGCGGGGGCGGAGGTAGAAGAACTCGACCTCGTTCTCCGGGTCGACGATACGCAGCTCTTTGGACTCACGGCGCTGCTGGTAGCCGGCCTCATGCAGCATCTCCGCCGCAGGGCCGGACAGTGAACCCTTGTTGGGGACGGCGATGCGCAGCATGAGGTCGGCTTCCTTTGCTCGTTCTCTACGGGGTGGGTGCGGGGTACGGCTTACAGGTGGGCGTAGACGTCGTCCAGGGAGATCCCGCGGGCGACCATCATCACCTGGACGTGGTACAGCAGCTGCGAGATCTCCTCGGCTGCCGCTTCCTTGCCCTCGTACTCGGCGGCCATCCAGACCTCGGCGGCCTCCTCGACGACCTTCTTGCCGATGGCATGGACGCCCTTGCCCACCAGTTCCGCGGTACGGGAGGTGGCGGGATCGCCTTGGGCGGCCTTGTGCTGGAGCTCGGTGAAGAGCTCCTCGAACGTCTTCTTGGACATGGTGCTGCCCACCCTACGCGGTCCGGTCCGCTCCTCAGTGCCAGGGTTCGGATACCGAGCGGAGCGTGGCCGCCGTCGCCACCGCCGCGGTCACCGCCTCGTGCCCCTTGTCCTCGGTGGAGCCCTCGATGCCCGCCCGGTCCAGGGCCTGCTCCTCGGTGTCGCAGGTGAGCACGCCGAAGCCGACGGGGACGCCGGTGTCGACGGAGACCTGGGTGAGGCCCTGGGTGACGCCCTGGCACACGTAGTCGAAGTGGGGGGTGCCGCCGCGGATGACGACGCCGAGGGCGACCACCGCGTCGTAGCCCCGGCCCGCGAGCGCCTTGGCGGCGACCGGCAGCTCGAAGCTGCCGGGGACCCGGATCAGGGTCGGCTCGTCGATGCCCAGGTCGTGCAGGGCGCGCAGGGCGCCGTTCACCAGGCCGTCCATCACCTTGTCGTGCCACTGCGCCGCGACGACGCCGACCCGGAGGTCGCTCACGTTGCGTACGGACAGTTCCGGTGCACCCTTGCCGCTCACGTCTCTCCTCAGTGCTCTCTTGTCTCAGCTGTTGCCGCAGGCGGCCACGGACCCGGCCGCGGCCCCGGCGGGTGTGTCGAGCCAGGGCAGATCGTGCCCCATCCGGTCCCGCTTGGTGCGCAGGTAGCGGAGGTTGTGCTCGCCGGCCTGGACGGGCATCGGCTCGCGGCCGGTGACCTTCAGACCGTGGCGCAGCAGCGCGTCGGTCTTGTCGGGGTTGTTGGTCATCAGCCGGACGCCGCGCACGCCGAGGTCGGCGAGGATCCGCGCGCCGGCGGCGTAGTCGCGGGCGTCGGCCGGCAGGCCGAGTTCCAGGTTGGCGTCGAGGGTGTCGTGCCCCTGCTCCTGGAGCTCGTAGGCGCGCAGCTTGGACAGCAGGCCGATGCCGCGTCCCTCGTGTCCGCGCAGGTAGACGACGACTCCGCGGCCCTCCTGGTGGATGCGGCCCAGCGCGGTGTCCAGCTGCGGGCCGCAGTCGCAGCGCAGGGAGCCGAAGACGTCGCCGGTGAGGCATTCGGAGTGGACGCGGACCAGCACGTCCTCGCCGTCGCCGATCTCGCCGTGGACGAGGGCGACGTGCTCGACGCCGTCGACGGCGGACCGGTAGCCGTACGCCCGGAAGGTGCCGTGCCTGGTGGGCAGCCGGGTCTCGGCCTCGCGGCGGACGGTGGGCTCGCTGCCGCGGCGGTAGGCGATCAGGTCCGCGATGGAGATGATCGTCAGGCCGTGCTTGCGGGCGAACGGGATCAGCTCGGGCAGCCGGAGCATCCGGCCGTCCTCGCCGGCGATCTCCACGATGGCGCCGGCCGGGCGCAGGCCCGCGAGCCGGGCGAGGTCGACGGCGGCCTCGGTGTGGCCGTCGCGGACCAGCACGCCGCCGGGCCGGGCGCGCAGCGGGAAGACATGGCCGGGCCGGACCAGGTCGGCGGGGTCCGCGGTGCCGCTCGCCAGCAGCCGGAGGGTGGTCGCCCGGTCGGCGGCCGAGATGCCCGTGCCCACGCCGTGGGCGGCCGAGGCGTCCACGGAGACGGTGAACGCGGTCTTCATGGACTCGGTGTTGTCCTGGACCATCTGCGGCAGCCCGAGCCGGTCCAGTTCCTCGCCCTCCATGGGGGCGCAGATCAGACCGCGGCACTCGCTCATCATGAAGGCGACGATCTCGGGGGTCACCTTCTCGGCGGCGACGACGAGGTCGCCCTCGTTCTCCCGGTCCTCGTCGTCGACGACGACGATCGGCCGGCCGGCGGCGATGTCGGCGATGGCCTGCTCGACCGGGTCGAGTCCCGGGTTCTCGAAGTCCCCGGTGTGGTGGAGGACGGTTGCCGAGGTCATGCCGGCGCTCCTTCCAGTGCGGGCCGCGGGCCCTTGCGGGAGCGCAGCCACCAGTCGCGCATGCCCCACAGGACGAGTGCGCCGTAGATGACGTAGACGAAGCCGGAGAAGGCGTAGCCGTTGGCGAAGTTGAGGGGTACGCCGACGAGGTCGACGAGCAGCCAGGCGAACCAGAACTCGACCATGCTCTTGGCCTGTGCGTACATCGCGACGACGGTGCCGACGAAGATGTAGGCGTCGGGCCAGGGGTCCCAGGACAGGCTCGGGTAGGCCTGGAAGAGCAGGGCGACCGCGACCGTGCCGGCCGCGGCGGCGCCGGCCATGGCCGCGCGCTCGCGCCAGGTGGCGAACCGGGGGGTGACCCGGCCGTCGCCGGAGCGGCCCCTGGTGCGCTGCCACTGCCACCAGCCGTAGAGGGCGACGGCCATGACCACGGCCTGCTTGCCGGCGCTGCCGGTCAGGTGGCCGTAGAAGGCGACGAAGAGGACGAGACCGGACAGGAACTGCACGGGCCAGGTCCACAGGGAGCGGCGCCAGCCGAGGGCGAGGGTGATGAGGCCCAGGATGTTGCCGATCATGTCCGACCAGATGATGTGCTGGTCGAAGAGGGTGAACGCCTCGGAGTTCAGCCAGTTCACCGCCCGGCCTCCTGTCCGGCCGCGAGCAGCCGCTCCACGTACTTGGCGATGACGTCCACTTCGAGGTTGACCGGGTCGCCGGGCTGCTTCACGCCGAGCGTGGTGAGGGCGAGGGTGGTCGGGATGAGGCTGACGGTGAAGTGGTCCGGGCCCGCGTCCACGACGGTGAGGCTGATGCCGTCGACCGTGATGGAGCCCTTCTCCACGACGTAGCGGGAGAGGCCCGCGGGGAGGGAGACCTTCACGATCTCCCAGTTCTCGGAGGGCGTGCGCTCCAGGATCTCGCCGGTGCCGTCCACGTGCCCCTGCACGATGTGCCCGCCGAGGCGGGCGCCGACGGCGGTGGGGCGCTCCAGGTTGACGCGGGAGCCCACGGTGAGCGCGCCCAGGCTGGAACGGTTGAGGGTCTCGGCCATGACGTCGGCGGTGAACTCGTCGCCCTCGTGCTCGACGACGGTCAGGCAGACCCCGTTCACGGCGATGGAGTCGCCGTGCCGGGCCCCCTCGGTCACGACGGGGCCGCGGAGCCGGAAACGCGAGGCGTCGTCGAGGTTCTCGACGGCGGTGACCTCACCCAGCTCTTCGACGATTCCGGTGAACACTTCCCGGGTCCTCCTGCCTCTTCGGGCACGGACTCCGGGGCCTGTCGATGACGACAGAATCTACGGATGAGCACACACCGGGAGCGTCGCCGGAAAAGGACTCGCCTACAGACGGACGAGCCCGGATACGGCGGCGCGCACACGGGAAACGCGTGCCCGCCCGCCGCGCACTGCCTCCCATCCGGACTTTAACCGTCGGTCCAGGAATTTCACCTGGTCAACCGGCCGCTGGAAGCGACCGGGTCGCGGACTGTAACCGCCGGTTCGGACTTTCACCGACCCCGGAGTGCGCTGCTTCTGGTACAGGGCCAGTGTGCCATGCCCGGCACTCGTCCATACGGGTGAGCGGTGTGGGTTCGCTCACACTGCGTACCGTCGGCTTCGCGCCATGCGGTCACCGCGGCCGACCGGCCGGTACGGAGGGGCACCGGGCTTGGTCCGTACCCATTGACCTCACTGGTCTAGTCCTTTTAGGGTGCGGACGGGCTCGGCGGCGGTGACGACGGCCCTTGCCCGCCGCCGGGCCGCCAGAGCTCTGGCAGGGCCAGGGCGCCCGGACGCCTCACGCCGGCACCGCGCGCCCGCCCGGCCCCGTCGAGGCCCGGACACGGCCGGCGCGGATCGGAGTCGTCAGCGGACACGGCCGGAGCGGGGCCCGGGTCGTCAGCGCTCCGGCGGGGCGAACAGTTCGTCCTGGGCGCGGTCGCGGGCGGTGAGCAGCGCTCCGCGGAGTACGGCGGTGCCGCCGAGGCCGCTCGGCCGCACCTCGGTGGCCAGCGGGGACATCCGGCTCAGCCGATCCCGCACCAGCCCGGCGAGCACCGCGCCCCCGGCCCGGCCCACCTCGCCGCCGAGCACCACGCATCCGGGGTCCAGGACGGCCACCACCGAGGCGGCGCCGACGGCGATCCGGTCGGCCAGCGCGCACAGGAAACGGCCGGCCGCCGCGTCCCCGGACGTTCGCGCCACCGCGTCGCGCACCGCCTCCGCCGCGCCCGGCCCGTCCGGCGCGCCCGGTACCGGCAGTCCGCACTCCGCCGCCAGACGGACGACCGCCGCCGCCCCGACGAGGGAGTGGAAGCCTCCGTCGCAGTCGGTCGCCGCGGGCAGCGCGCCCGTTCCGGGGACCGGCAGGAAGCCGATCTCCCCGGTGCCGCCGGAGGCACCGCGGCGCAGGGCGCCGTCCAGCACGACCGCGGCGCCGACGCCGTGCCCCAGCCAGAGCAGCACGAAGGTGTCCCGGTCCCGGGCGGCGCCCTCGCGCTGTTCGGCCAGGGCGGCCAGGTTGGTCTCGTTCTCCACGGTGACCCGGGCGCCGGGCAGCCGGTCCTGGAGGGTGGTGACCAGGATGCGGTGCCAGGCGGGCAGTCCGGCGGAGTCCCGGAGGTCACCGGTGGCCGGGTCGATGAGGCCCGGGGCGCCGATCCCGACGGTGTGCAGCCGGTCGGCGCCGGCCTCCTTCGCGGCGCTCTCCACCGCGGCCACCGCCTGCTCGACGGCGGACCCGGTCCCGGTGTCGCCGCCGATCGGCACGGACGCCTCGGCGAGCACCCGCCCGAGCAGGTCGGAGACCAGCACGAAGACGCCCTCGGTGCGGACGTCGAGCGCGGCGAGGTGGGCGCGGTCGGCGACGATGCCGTAGAGCCGGGCGTTGGGACCCCGGCGCTGTTCGCCGGACTCGCCGACCACCGTGATCAGCCCGGAGGCCGTGAGCCGCTCGACCAGATCGGCGACCGACGGCCGGGACAGTCCGGTCAGCTGCTTCAACTGCCCGGCCGTCAGGGGGCCTTCCTGCTGCAACAGCCGCAGGGCCAGCCGGTCGTTGATGGCCCGGGCGGTGCTCGGAGATGCGGGCATGACGGGAATCCTCCCAGATCGGCGGGGACCGGCCGAGTGCGTGGTGCGCGTGAGCGGCTGCCAAGCGGCTATCTATCAGGCAGGGTTCCTGATAGTTTACGCGGCGTTGCGGGCGGGCCGGACCGGGCGCTCCCGGGGAGGGACCAGGAGATGAGTGACGTGAACCTCGCGCGTGCCGGTGTCGTGCGCGCCCGGTATGCCGTGGCGGCCGTGTTCGCCGTGCACGGCGCGGTGACCGGATCGTTCGCGACACGCGTGCCGTGGGTCCAGGAGCACACCTCGCTGGGCGCCGGGCAGCTGGGGTTCGCGCTGGCCTTCACGGCGCTCGGCGCCTCGTGCGCGATGCCGCTGGCGGGCCGGATCAGCCACCGCTTCGGCAGCCGCGACGCCCTGCGCGGGCTGCTGGCGCTGTGGACGCTGTCCCTGGTGCTGCCGTCGGTCGCGCCGAACCTGGTGACCCTGTGCCTGGCGATGTTCGTCTACGGCGCGTCCGCCGGCATGGCCGATGTCGCGATGAACGCGCTCGGCGTGGAGATCGAGCGGCTGCTCGGCAAGTCGATCATGTCGGGGCTGCACGGCATGTGGAGCGCGGGCGCGCTGATCGGCTCGGCGGCCGGCACCCTCGCCGCGCACCTCGGCGCGGACGCGCGCCTGCACTTCGCGCTCGCCGCGGCCGTCCTCACCGTGCTCGGTTTCCTGGCCTGCGCCTGGGTGCTGGACCTCAAGCCCGCCGAGGACGAGGAGCCGCCCCCGCGGTTCGCGCTGCCGCCGCGCTCCGCGCTGCTGATCGGCGCGGTCGGCTTCTGCGCGGTGTTCGCCGAGGGCGCGAGCCTGGACTGGTCGGCGGTGTTCCTGCGGGACCGGCTGGACACCTCGGCCGGGCTGGCGGCCGCCTCCACGACCGGATTCATGCTGACCATGGCGGTGGCCCGGATCGTCGGGGACGCGGCGGTGAACCGCTTCGGCGCGGTGCGCGCCGTGCGGGCCGGCGGTGTGCTGGCGGTACTGGGCGGACTGCTGATCGTGTCCGCCGGGCACCCGGCGGTGGCGATGGCCGGGTTCGCGTTGATGGGGCTCGGCATCGCGGTGGTCGTACCGCTCTGCTTCGCGGCGGCCGGGCACGCCGGCCCCAACCCCAGCCAGGCCATCGCGGGCGTCGCGACCATCACCTACACCTCGGGGCTGATCGCGCCGAGCCTGATCGGCGGGGTGGCCCAGGCGACCAGCCTGATGGTGTCCTTCTGCGTGGTGACGGCGCTGGCTGGCGGGCTGGTGCTGTGCGCGGGCGTGCTGCGCGCCGCCGAGCGCGGGGGCCGCGCGGAGGTCAGTCCGCGGGACGCAGCAGTGCCCGGCCCGCGCTCCTGAAGGTCTCGCTCCAGGGCGCCGGGCGCATGGTCGCCGGGTCCAGCCGGACCAGCACCCGGGTGCCCCGGGCGTAGGTCTCGGTCCCGTCGGCCGAGCAGAACCGGAAGCCGTACGTCAGCCCGGTGGTGCCGAGCCGTTCCAGCCAGAGGTGGACGGCGTAGGCGCCGGGGCGGGTGACGGGTGCCTCGTAGCCGATGCGCAGTTCGCGGACCGCGTTGCAGGCGTCACCGGCCGCCGCCCAGTCGCCGTCGAAGCGGACGCCGTGCTCGTTCCACAGTTCGGTCCAGGCGCGCTCGACCATCAGCGGATAGCGGGCGTTGTGCAGCAGCCCGAGCGCGTCGAGGTCGTCGAAGTGGACGGTGACGGGTATCAGCCGGCCGTGCGGAACGGCGGGGGCGGTCGGGGCTTCGGCGGTCACGGGAGGGACTCCTGAGCGTCGCTGGCGGGGTGGCGGCACCCCCGTACAGCACCATACTAAGCGACCGCTCAGCACCCCGGCCGGGAAGCCCCCCAGGTCAGCGGCCGGGAAGCCCCGGGGCCGGCGGAGGTCAGCCCGTGATCGAGTCCAGTTGTTCCGCGGCGGGCCGCAGCGCCCAGAGGTCTCCCCCGGGCGGCGCCTGGAGCCGCGGCACGGCCGCCTTCGCCGCCGCGTCACCGGCGTCGGCCGCCGCGTGCACGACGTCCGTCGCCGCGTACCGGTGGAACTCCGGCTCCGGGTGCGGCCAGGCGGCGGCCCCGGTCGCGGCCGGCAGCAGATAGCCGACCGCCCTGGACAGGCTCTGCCCGTCCGGCCCCCGGTACGCCCAGAGGTCCACGCCCACGTGCCGGCCGATGGCCGCGAGCCGGACGTGGGCGACCAGGTCGAACGTCGAGTAGTGCCAGCTGCGGGTGCGGGCCAGTTCCTGGGGCTGGCCGCCGTCGGCCGCGATCTGCCGGGCGATCCGCCCGTCGCCCGCGGCGAGCACGGTCCGCCGGGCCAGGGCGGTGTCGCCGGTGGCGTAGGCGAGGGCGGCCAGTTGCAGGTCGAAGAAGGTGCCGTGGTTGTTGGCGGCGGCGCCCTCCTGCCTGCCGAAGTCGCTGTTCTCCAGCCAGTCGAGGAACTTCTCGTTCCACTCGCCCATCGCGGTGCGGTCCGCGTCCGTCCAGCCGGGGGCGCCGGTGGCGAGGATCGCCTGCGCGTCCAGCACGCTGGTGTACGACTGCGAGAAGTCGATGATCCCGATGGCCCGGCCGTCGTGGGCGCACGGGATGGACTGGGCGTGCTCCAGGTCGGGGTTCATGCGCGTGGCCGGGTCCAGGAACCAGGTGCGCAGGATGCGCCCGGCCCGCTCGGCGTAGTCGCGCCTGCCCGTGTAGTACCAGGCCAGCGAGAGGTCGTAGGCCGAGTCGAAGACCTTCTCCGCCTCCTGGCGGTCGGTGCCGCTGTCCACCTCCGGATTGCGCTGCCCGTCACGCTGGACGTAGGGGCAGCCCCAGGGGTTGTCGGGGGTGGGGGCGGTCGTCGGCCACCAGTAGGGGGCCTGGCTGAGGTACTCGTGCACGTCGCCGCCGGGGGCGGGCCGCGGCTTGTCGACGACCGTCCAGGGGCCCTGGCCCAGCCAGGCGTCCGCGCGGGCGGTCAGCCCGGCGACCGCCCGCCGCAGCTCCGGGTCGCGGGCCGCGCGGGCCCGGGTCTGCTGGAGGCGGGCGCCGTCGAGGACGGCGGTGCGCGGGGGCCGGGGCGCGGCGTGCGCGGACGGGACGAGCGCGGCCCCGAACGTCAGCACCGCGGCCAGCAGTACGGCCGCGCGCGGTCTTCCCCTCATCGGGCACTCCGATCTGCCGAGGTCGGATATGTGAACGTAGTTCATGAGTGGGACCGTGTGAGCGTAAAGCCGCTCGTTACCCCTGACAATGGTCCGGACCGTCTTCACGCACTTGAGAAAGCGAAACCCCACCATGGACCTCGGCGTGCGCTGGAAGCTGCACGGTGACGGGCGCACGCCCGCCCCCGGAGCGGTGGTACGCCCCGACGAACGGCTCTCCTGGCCCCGTACCGTGGGCCTGGGGGCCCAGCACGTGGTGGCGATGTTCGGAGCATCCTTCGTCGCCCCGGTATTGATGGGCCTGGACCCCAACCTCGCGATCATGATGTCCGGTGTCGCCACCGCGATCTTCCTGCTCGCCACCCGCGGCCGGGTACCGAGCTACCTCGGCTGCTCCCTGTCGTTCGTCGGCGTGGCCGCCGTCATCCGCGCCCAGGGCGGTACGAGCGCGACGGTGACCGGCGCGGTCCTCGTCGTCGGCGCCGTGCTGTTCCTGGTCGGCCTCGCGGTCCAGCGCTTCGGCGCGCGGATCATCCACGCCGCCATGCCGCCGATCGTCACGGGCGCGGTCGTCATGCTGATCGGCTTCAACCTGGCCCCCGTGACCGCGTCCACCTACTGGCCGCAGGACCAGTGGACCGCCCTGCTGGTGATGCTCTTCACCGGTCTGGCGGTCGTCTGTCTGCGCGGATTCTGGTCGCGCATCGCGATCTTCCTCGGCCTGGTCTTCGGGTACGGCATCTCCTGGGCGTTCGACCGGGTCTTCGGCAAGATCCACTCGATGAGCCCGAGCGGCAAGGTCACCGATCACTGGCGGCTGGACCTCTCCGGCGTCTCCAAGGCCGACTGGATCGGCCTGCCGCACTTCCACGGGCCCTCGTTCCAGTGGTCCGCGGTCCTGGTCGCGCTGCCGGTGGTCATCGCGCTGGTCGCGGAGAACGCGGGCCATGTCAAGGCGGTCGGCGAGATGACCGGCGACCCGCTGGACGACAAGCTCGGCACGGCGATCTCCGCGGACGGTGTCGCCTCCGTGCTGTCGACGGCCGTGGGCGGTCCGCCGAACACCACGTACTCGGAGAACATCGGTGTGATGGCCGCGACCCGCGTCTACTCCACCGCCGCCTACTGGGCCGCCGCCGGCTTCGCGCTGCTCTTCGGCGTCTGCCCGAAGTTCGGCGCGATCGTGGCCGCGATCCCGGGCGGGGTCCTCGGCGGCATCACCGTCATCCTGTACGGCATGATCGGCCTGCTCGGTGCCCAGATCTGGCTCAACGCCAAGGTGGACCTGCGCAACCCGCTGAACCTGGTGCCGGCCGCCGCGGGCATCATCATCGGCGTCGGCAACGTCAGCATGAAGTTCACCGACAACTTCTCGCTCAGCGGCATCGCCCTCGGCACCCTGGTCGTCATCACCGGCTACCACGCGCTGCGCGCCTTCGCCCCGGCCCATCTGAAGGGGCAGGAGCCGCTGCTGGACGAGGGCACCTCCTCCTACGACGCGGAGGCGGACGCCCGGGCGCCGCACCCCGAGCCGTAGCCCGGCGTTCCCCCGTTCCGGCGAAGCACCGGGCCGGTCGGCACGCCGGCCGGCCCCGGGCTGGGACGCTTCCCCCCATGGCGCAGACCGCTCACCCCACCACCCCCGTCGACGCCGTCGTGGCACGGATGCGCGCGCTCGACGCGGCCCTGCCCGCACGGGACGGCGTCGCCGTGTTCAACCGGGTCTACCTCGCCGTCACCGAGGAGGTCGGCCGGCGGCTGGCCGTCGGGGAGTTCCCGGACCCGCGTGCGGCGAGCACGCTGGACGTGCGGTTCGCCGAGCGGTACCTGGCGGCGGTCGACGCGGTCGCCGCGGACCGCCGCCCGCCCGCCTGCTGGCGGCCCCTGTTCCAGCTCCGCCGCCATCCCGGGGTACGGCCCCTCCAGTTCGCGCTGGCCGGCATCAACGCGCACATCGGGCACGACCTGGCGCTGGCCGTGGTCGACACCTGCCGGGCCCTCGACTGCGAACCGGCCGATCTGGAGGACGAGTTCGACCGGGTCGGCGAACTCCTCGTGGCGCTGGAGGAGCGCATCCGCGAGGACCTGATGCCGGGCCCGGATCTGCTCCAGATCGCCGACCCGCTCACCCACCTGCTGGGCTCGTGGAGCCTGGAGCGGGCCCGCGACGCGACCTGGGCGGCGGCCCGGGCGCTGTGGGCGCTGCGGCAGTGCTCCGGGGTCGTCGAGGAGTTCACCGAACGGCTGGACGCGGCGGTGGGTTTCGCGGGCCGGATGCTGCTGACCCCGCTCGCCGGCTGACGCGGGCGGCCGAACGGCGCGGGACGGCCGGAGTCCCGGACCGGCCGGCCGCGCCCCGCCCCCCCTTGCGGGGTCAGTCCTCGGGAAGCTCCACCGGTGCGATCTCGTCGTAGACGTCACCCGGGCCGGGGTTCGCCGCGTCGGTCTCGCCGCCGAAGTGGCGCATGACGCCCCAGACCGCGTTCAACGCGGTCTGGACCGCGCCCTCGGCCCAGCCGGCCGTCCAGGAGATGTCGTCGCCGGCGAGGAAGATGCCCCGCTTGTCCTCGGGCAGCCGGTCCTGCATGAAGTGCGTGAACAGGCGCCGCTGGTAGCGGTAGTGGCCCGGCAGGTTGGCCTTGAACGCGCCCATGAAGTAGGGCTCGTTCTCCCAGGAGACCGTCACCGGGTTGCCGATGATGTGCTTCCTGATGTCGACGTTCGGGTAGATCTCGCCGAGCGACTTCAGCATGACCTCCATCCGCTCGTTCGCGGACAGCGGCAGCCACTTCAGGCTGTCGTCGGCCCAGGTGTAGGACAGGCAGATCACGGCGGGCTTGTCCGGACCGTCGTCCAGCAGGTACGTGCCGCGGGTCATGCGGTCGGTGAGCGTCATCGACATGACGTCCCGGCCGGTCGGGTTCCCCTGGTCGTCGACGGCCTTGTCCAGCCAGAACGGCCGGTCCACCGGGACGAAGAGCTTCGAGGACTCCATGTAGTGGGTGCGCTCGATCGCGGTCCAGTGGTCGATCGGGAAGAGCGAGTCGTCGCAGGCGATCTTGGACAGCAGCATCCAGGACTGGGCGGTGAAGATCGCCGCCTGGTAGGTGCGGATGTCGCCGTTCGCGTCCGTCACGGTGATCCGGTTGCCCGCGGTGCGATGCAGCCGGGTCACGGCCGGCCTGGGCTCGCCGTCCACGTGCAGCGACTTCAGCGAGGTGCCGTAGGGCCAGTGGACGATCTTCTCCGGCTCCCGCTCCCACAGGCGCAGCGGCAGCTGCTGGGAGCCGCCGACGATGCCGCGGTGGTGGTCGTCGGCCTCGGTGTAGACGACGCGCAGGATCTCCAGGATCGAGTTCGGGAAGTCGGTGTCCCAGCCGCCGGTGCCGAAGCCGACCTGGCCGAAGATCTCGCGGTGCCGGAAGGACTTGAACGCCTCGGAGTCGCAGAGGAAGCCGTAGAAGGTCTGGTTGTCGAGCTTCTCGACCAGCTTCGACCAGATCTCGCGGATGCGCGGGACGTCCCGCTCGCGCATCGCCCGGTTCATGTCGGAGAAGTCGGCGCCCTCCTCCAGGCACCGGTTCCAGGCGTCGGCGACGTCCCGGTACACCTGGGGCAGGTCGTCGATGTTCTCGGCGTAGTGCGACTCGCCCTTGAGGTCCACCACGGTCGAGGGGGTGGCCTCGGCCAGCGGGTTCGGGAACGACCGCGTCTCGAGGCCCACCATGTCGATGTAGTGCTGGAGGGCGGTGGAGGACGGCGGGAAGCGCATCGCGCCCATCTCGGCGGTCAGCGACTCGGCACAGCCCTCGAAGCCGACCGTGCGGAGCCGGCCGCCGATCTGGTCGGCCTCGTAGACGACGGGCTTGAGGCCCATCTTCATCAGCTCATAGGCGGCCACGATGCCGGACAGACCGCCGCCGATGATCGCGACCTCGGTGCCGTGCTCGGTCGCCGGGACCTGGCCGAGGCCCGCCGGGTGGGCGAGGAAGTCGTCGTAGGCGTAGGGGAAGTCCGGGCCGAACATGGTGATCGGCGGCTGCTGCTCGTCGGTGTGCTCGACGGCGTTGGGCACCGTGGACGTCATGGGGTACGGACTCCTTGCACGTGCGGGAAGAGGGGGAGGCTGGTGCGGCCGCTCGGTGGCGGGACTCAGACGAGGGACCCGTACAGACCGGGGCGGCGGTCCTTCAGGTACGGGTTGTCCTCCCGGGAGGCGGCCAGGAAGGCGGGGTCGGCGTCGGCGACCACCAGTTGCTCGGCGCGGCCGGCCCGGGTGCGGGCGACACCGTCGGGACCGGCGAGCACGGAGAGCCCGACGAACTCGAACTCCCCCTCCTGGCCGACCCGGTTGACGTACGCGACGTACATCTGGTTCTCGAAGGCGCGCACCGGGATCATCGACTCGGCGACGAACTGGAAGGGGTGCATCTGCGCGGTCGGCACGACGAGGAGGTCGGTGCCGGCCAGCGCGTGGGCGCGTACGTTCTCCGGGAACTCGACGTCGTAGCAGATCAGCAGGCCCACGGTCAGACCGTTCAGCTCGGCCTGGACGACCTGCTGTCCGCCCGGGGTGAAGTGGTCGCGCTCGAAGCAGCCGAAGAGGTGGGTCTTGCGGTAGTTCGCGAGCCGGGTGCCGTCGGCGGAGATCAGCTGGGCGGAGTTGTGGACGCGTTCGCCGTCGCGCTCCGGGTAGCCGTAGGCGACGGCCAGTCCGTGCCGGGTGGCGATCTCGGCGACCGCGTCGGCGGCGTCGCCGTCGGCGGGCTCGGCCAGGCGGGCGATGTCGTCGCCGATCGCGTACCCGGTGAGGAACATCTCCGGCGCGGCCAGCAGCCCCGCGCCCTGGGCGGCGGCCCGGCCCGCCGCCTCGTCGAGGACCTTGAGGTTCTCGGCGATCGAACCGGGGTGGCCGGAGCTCTGGAGCAGGGCGCTGCGCATGCTGATTCCTCACCGGAACGGGGGGTTTGGGGGGCCAGGAAGAAGGTACGGTCGGCGCGCGCGGCCGGACAAGCAGGAGCCGTTGCGCGCCGGTGCGCGGTTCGTTGCGTGGACCGGGGGGCGGGCGGCGATTCGTTGCGCGTCCGGCCCGCCTGCCGTGCCGGACGCGGTGCTCGCCGGTCGGAACGTCTGGCGGGACGCCTGGGGGGATGACTGAGGGGATGCCTGAGGGGATGCCTGGCGGTACGGGGCGCGGCCGGGCAGGGTCGGGCCCGGGGAGGTGACGGGGAAGCCACGAGAGAAGTCACGCGGGAGGGAGACGGGCGCGAAGGACGGCGGAACAGCGGCCGGGGCGTGCCGACCGGTGCCCCGGGCAGGGCGTTCACGGCCGGTCGCGCGAGGAGCCGCGCGAGGAGCCGCGACGCACCCGCGGCAGGTGCGGGACAGCGCGGTCGCGGCCGGTGCGGGGCGGCGCGCCCCGGGCCGCGAGCCTCCCCTCCCCTACCCCGGCGCCCCGGAGGAGAAGCGGCGGAGCAGGGGGGAGAGCACCAGGACCGACTTGGTCCGCTCCACGAACGGCTCTCCGGCGATCCGCTCCAGGACCCGTTCGAAGTGGCGCATGTCGGAGGCGAAGACCTGCGCGATGGCATCCGCGTCGCCGGTGACGGTGGACGCGGCCACGACCTCCTGGTACCGCTCCAGGCCCCGCTGGATCGTCTCCGGGGACGTGTTGCTCCGGCAGTAGATCTCGATGTACCCCTCGGTCTCCCAGCCGAGCGCCGCCGGGTCCACCCGGACGGTGAATCCGGTGATGGCCCCGGTGGCCCGCAGCCGGTCCACGCGCCGCTTCACCGCGGGCGCGGACAGACCGATCAGCTGCCCGATGTCCGCGTAGGAGCGGCGGGCGTCCTCGGCGAGGGCGTGCACGATGCGTTCGTCGAGATCGTTCAGCACAGGGGGTGGTTCACTTCTTCGGTCCGGTCACTTCTCTGCCGCCGCCGCGAGGTCGTCACCGGTCGCGAGGCGGGAACGGCGATAGCCGTACAGGAAGTAGAACACGAGACCCGCGGCCATCCAGCATCCGAAGACCACCCAGGTCACGGTGTCGAGACTGAACATGTTGTACGCGCAGAACAGGAAGCCCAGCACCGGCAGGACGGGCCCGAACGGCACCCGGAACGTGCGGTCCATGTCCGGCCGCCGGTACCGCAGCACGATGACCGCGACGTTGACCAGCGCGAAGGCGAACAGTGTGCCGATGCTGGTGGCGTCGACGAGCTTGCCCAGCGGGATCAGGGCGGCGAGCACCCCGCAGAACAGGGAGACGATCACCGTGTTGAGGCGGGGGGCGCCGGTCTTCGCGTGCACCTTGCCGAGCGCCCGGGGCACCAGGCCGTCGCGGGACATCGCGAAGAGGATGCGGGTCTGGCCGTAGAGCACGGTGAGCACCACGCTGGCGATGGAGATGACCGCGCCCAGGGCGAGCATGGTGCCCCAGAAGGTCTGGCCGGTGACATCGTTCATGATCGCGGCGAGGGCGGCCTCCGAGCCGTCGAACTTCTTCCAGTTCCAGGCGCCGACGGCGACACCCGCGACGAGCACGTACAGCACCGTCACGATGATCAGCGACAGCATGATCGCCCGCGGCAGGTCCCGCTTCGGGTCCTTCGCCTCCTCACCGGCCGTGGAGGCGGCGTCGAAGCCGATGTAGGAGAAGAACAGCGTGGCACCGGCGGCGCTGACCCCGGTCATGCCGAGCGGCATGAAGTCGCGGTAGTTGCCGGACTTGAAGCCCATGAAGCCGACCGCGCAGAACAGCACCAGCGCGGCGATCTTCACACAGACCATGACCGTGTTGGCGCGGGCGGACTCCCGTGCGCCGCCGAGCAGGAACACCATCGCCAGCAGGACGACGATCAGGGCGGGCAGGTTGATGATGCCGCCCTCGCCCGGCGCCGAGGACAGCGCGGCGGGGATGGTGACGCCGATGGTGCCGTCGAGCAACTCGTTCAGGTACTCGCCCCAGCCGACGGCGACGGCGGCCACCGACACGCCGTACTCCAGGACCAGACACCAGCCGCAGACCCAGGCGACCAGCTCGCCCAGGGTTGCGTACGCATACGAGTAGGACGAGCCGGCGACCGGGATGCTGCCCGCCAGTTCGGCGTAGGACAGCGCCGAGAACAGCGCCGTGAGACCGGCGATCACGAAGGCCAGGGTGACCGCGGGACCGGCCTTGGGGACGGCGTCGCCGAGGACGACGAAGATGCCGGTGCCGAGGGTGGCACCAATGCTGATCATGGTCAGCTGCCAGAGTCCGAGGGACCGCCGCAGCTGCCCTCCCTCACCCTGGCCGCCCTCCGCGACCAGGCGTTCCACGGGCTTACGACGCATCAGGCGCGTGGCGACGCCCAGGGACGCGGGGGCGGCCGGTATCTCGTTGTGCGGGGGTGCGCCGTGGTCGAGCACGTGCTGGCTCCTTCTCGCTGCCGGTCGGTTGCGGGGCGGGCCGGCATGGCGCCGGCCCTCGCGAACGGGGACCGGTGGGCCTGCGAAGGCAGGGACCCACCGAGCGGAGTCCCCGCCACGCCACGTACTAGCGCAGCACCCTATGAGGCCGGGCTTCACGAGCGTAATGCAGCAACCTTGCGCATGCCCGCACGATCATTGCGTTCATGGGGCCGGGGTGACACATCGTTGCGCGCGGGGTGTCGACCGTTGCGCGGTGCCCGGACGCCGACGGCCCCCGCCGTTCCGGGCGAGGGAACGACGGGGGCCGTGGGAAGGGCGCGGGAGGCCGGCTCCCGCTGGTGGGAGGTCAGCTCCAGCTGGCGTGCAGCGGCTTGCCCTCGGCGTAGCCGGCGGCGCTCTGGATGCCGACGATCGCCTTCTCGGCGAACTCCTCCAGGGAGGCGGCACCGGCGTAGGTGCAGGAGGAGCGGACGCCCGCGATGATCGAGTCGATCAGGTCCTCCACGCCCGGACGGGCCGGGTCCAGGAACATCCGGGAGGTGGAGATGCCCTCCTCGAACAGCGCCTTGCGGGCGCGGTCGTACGCCGACTCCTCCGAGGTGCGGTTGCGGACCGCCCGCGCGGACGCCATGCCGAAGGACTCCTTGTACGCCCGCCCCTTGGCGTCGTGCTGGAGGTCGCCCGGCGACTCGTAGGTGCCCGCGAACCAGGAGCCGACCATCACGTTGGACGCGCCGGCCGCGAGGGCCATGGCCACGTCGCGCGGGTGGCGGACACCGCCGTCGGCCCACACGTGCTTGCCGTACTTCTTCGCCTCGGCGGCGCACTCCAGGACGGCGGAGAACTGCGGCCGGCCGACGCCGGTCATCATCCGGGTGGTGCACATGGCACCCGGTCCCACGCCGACCTTGATGATGTCGGCGCCCGCCTCGACGAGGTCCTTCACACCCTCGGCGGAGACGATGTTGCCGGCCACGATCGGCACCTGCGGGTCGAGCGCCCGCACCACCCGGACCGCGCTGATCATCGACTCCTGGTGGCCGTGCGCGGTGTCGATGACGATGGTGTCGACGCCCGCGTCGAGCAGCTGCTTGGCCTTGCCCGCCACATCGCCGTTGATGCCGACGGCGGCGGCGATCCGCAGCCTGCCGGCCGCGTCCACGGCGGGGGTGTACAGCGTGGCGCGCAGGGCGCCCTTGCGGGTCAGGATGCCGGCGAGCCTGCCGTCCTCGTCCACGGCCGGGGCGTAGCGGCGGTTGTGCTGGTCGAGGGTGTTGAAGGCCTCGCGCGGGTCTATGCCGGCGTCCAGCAGCAGCAGGTCCTTGGACATGACCACTTCGAGCTGGGTGAAGCGGTCGACGCCGGACAGGTCGGCGTCGGTGACGACGCCGACGGGCCGCTGGTTCTCGTCCACGACGACACCGGCGTTGTGCGCCCGCTTGGGCAGCAGCGCGAGGGCGTCGGCGACGGTCTGGTGCGGCGCCAGCACGATAGGGGTGTCCAGCACCAGGTGACGGCTCTTCACCCAGGAGATCACGTCGGTGACGACGTCGATCGGGATGTCCTGCGGGATGACCACGAGGCCGCCGCGGCGGGCCACCGTCTCGGCCATGCGGCGGCCGGCGATGGCGGTCATGTTCGCGACGACGAGGGGGATGGTGGTGCCCGTCCCGTCCGGTACGGAGAGGTCCACGCCCTGACGCGAGCCCACCGCGGAGCGGCTCGGCACCATGAACACGTCGTCGTACGTCAGGTCGTACGCGGGCTGGATGTCATTGAGAAAACGCACGTGCTGCACATCCCAGTCGATCAGAGGTGACCCCCCGACGGGTGCGCCAGGGGGAAAGAGCACGTACTTCATTGTCCCATGACGGGCCTGTTGTCCTCGCCTCACAGAACATCCAGGCCGGCGGGGGTCGCTTGGGAGGATCCTCCAAGGGCGAGGGAGACGGTGAGCGCCGGCGTGACGCCCATGGCGTGCTCGAACACCTCCCGGGCGGTCTCCCACTCCTCCGGCCGCGTCCGCGCGTACGCCTGCCAGTCCCGTACGACGAGCAGCAGCCCCCGGTCCGCGGCCTGCCCGGGCCAGACGGAGGGGTCGGACAGGGAGTCGGCCAGCGCGTCCCAGTTGCGGCCGAACCAGCCGGGCAGCGCCAGGGCCCGGGCGGCGCGGTCCATCAGACCGGCCTTGTCGGTGACGCCGTCGAGGTCGAGCGCGACCACGAAGCGGCCGGCCAGGTTGTCGCTCATCTCAGTACCGCCCGGAACGACTCGTAGTGATCATCGGTGTAGTAGGTCTCCCCGCCCTCGCCGGTGACGACGCGCCGGGCCCCGCGGTCGCGCGAGCCGGGCGTCGGCACCGTGTACTCGTGGTAGTAGCCGCGCCGCTCCCGGGGCAGGCGCCGTTCGAAGTTGCCGAACACGATGCCGTCCCTGGTGTACGGGAACGGGCCGCCCCGGTCGATGAGGGCGAGGGTCTCGCGGGCCTCGGCCGGGAGCCGGGACGCCGGGACCGTGGCCATGCCCCGGGCCCAGGCCGGGGTGGACGTGGCCGCGCGGGGAGCGGTCCCGGTGTCCGCCGGGGACGCGCAGCCCGCCAGCAGCACGGAGAGGCAGACCAGCAGCCCCGCGAGCAGCCGGGGGACGGACCGGACGAGCGGGACCCGGGACCTGAGGGGCGCACGGCTGCCACGGCCCTCCCGTCACGACGGCACCGCGACCCGCGACCCGGTCAGATGCCGTCCGGGTCCGCGCGGCTCAGCGCCGGCTTCGGCGTCGGGCCCGCCGTCAGCAGGTAGTCGGCGGCCGAGGTGTCGGTCACCAGGCTGGTGACCAGCCCGGAGCGGAGCACCGCGTCGATCGCGGCGGCCTTGCGCTGCCCGCCCGCGATCGCCACGACCTCCGGGATACGGCGCAGCTGGTCGGCCTTGACCGTGATGCACCGCTCCCCCAGGTCCCGCCCGATCCGGCGCCCGTCGGCGTCGAAGAGGTGGGCCGACATCTCCGCCGCGACACCGAGCGAGGCGTAGTGCGCGCGCTCGCTGTCGCTGAGCATGTCGTGCACGGTCGAGATGCCCGGCTCCCAGGAGCCGATGGAGACACAGGCGACCGTGACCTTGTCGAAGTACTCGAAGGCCCGGGCGATCCCGGTCTGGCTGCGCAGCGCCACCGCGGTGGCCGCGTCCGGCAGCAGCATCGGCGCGTAGATGGGGTGGGCGTCGCCGCCCGACACCTGGGCGGCCCGGCGGACGGCCTCCACCGAACCGCGCTCGGCGGTCCCGGCGTCGTAGACACCCGTCAGCTGCACCACCGTGCACGGCGGCAGCCGGTCGAGCGCCGCCGCCATGTGGATGGTGGACCGGCCCCAGGCCAGCCCGAGCACGTCGCCCTCGTTGACCAGCTCGCCGAGCAGGTCCGCGGCGACTTCGCCGAGGTTCTCGGGGTCGGGGGTCTCCTCGGCCTCGGCCGGGGACTCGACCACGACGGCGTGCCGCAGGCCGTAGCGGGCGCGGAGCGCGTCGGAGCGCTCGGCGTCCAGCTCGGCCGGGACGCGGATCTCGATGCGTACGAGATCCCGTTCGAGGGCCGTCTCCAGGACCCGGGCCACCTTGAAGCGGCTGACGCCGAACTCCTCCGCGATCTGGATCTTGGACTTGCCCTCGAGGTAGAAGCGGCGGGCCATGGCCGCCGCCTGCACCAGCTCAGCGGGTCCCATCCGCATGGCTGACCGGCCCGCCGACATACCCGACACGGCGATCTCCTCACTGCTGTTCACACTCTGGATTCGCCGTTCATCCTTGCAGATCCGGCGCGGCTGATCCGCCCTGATGGGCGCCGTTCTCTTAACCGTTCACTTGGCCTTGGCTCAGTGGTCGCATGCCCAGGACGCCTTGGCGGTGACCGCCTCCGCCTGCCCGCGCAGCGCGCGCACGGCCTCCGCGGGGTCCTTCGCACCATAGACCGCCGAGCCCGCGACGAACACGTCCGCTCCGGCGTCCGCGCACTGCTCGATCGTCGAGGCCGAGACACCGCCGTCGACCTGGAGCCACAGCTCCAGACCGTGCTTCTTGATCAGCTCACGGGTGCGGCGGATCTTCGGCAGCATGATGTCGAGGAACGCCTGGCCGCCGAAACCCGGCTCGACCGTCATGATCAGCAGCATGTCGAGTTCCGGCAGCAGGTCCTCGTACGGCTCGATCGGCGTCGCGGGCTTCAGCGCCATCGAGGCGCGGGCACCCTTCGCGCGGATCTCCCGGGCGAGCCGCACCGGGGCGGCGGCGGCCTCCACGTGGAAGGTGACCGACGAGGCGCCCGCCTCGACGTACCCGGGCGCCCACCGGTCGGGGTCCTCGATCATCAGATGGCAGTCCAGGGGGGTGTCCGTCGCACGGGCCAGGGACTCCACGACCGGCACACCGAGGGTGAGGTTCGGGACGAAGTGGTTGTCCATGACGTCGACGTGGAGCCAGTCGGCGCCTTGGACCGCCTTGGCCTCCTCCGCCAGGCGGGCGAAGTCGGCGGACAGGATGCTGGGGTTGATCTGAACGGCCATGACCCAAGCCTGCCATGCCGCCGCGCCGGGCTGTAGCGCCGGTCCACGGGTTGTGCGCCGGCCGCCGGCCCGGCGGGGCCGGCCGGGCCGCTCCCGGCACCCCCGGGCGGGCGTCCCCGGCTCTGTTACGCGGTTCTCCGGATCAGCGCCAGGTACATCGCGTCCGTGCCGTGGATGTGCGGCCACAGCTGGATGTCGGGGCCCTCGCCCAGGTCCGGTACGCCGGGGAGCAGAGGGCGGGCGTCGATCAGCTCGGCGTCCGGGTGCTGCTTGAGCACGTCGGCGACGACGGCGCGGGTCTCCGCCAGGTGCGGGGAACAGGTGGCGTAGCCGACGACCCCGCCGACGCGCACCGAGTCCAGGGCGGTGCGCAGCAGGGAGCGCTGGAGCGGGGCGAAGTTGTCCAGGTCCTCGGGGCGGCGCCGCCAGCGGGCCTCGGGGCGGCGGCGCAGGGCGCCGAGACCGGTGCAGGGGACGTCCATCAGCACCCGGTCGAAGGAGCCGGGGCGCCACGGCGGCCGGGTGCCGTCGGCGGCGATGACCTGGTACGGCCCCGGGTTGCCGTGCAGCGCCTTCTCGACCAGGCCGGCCCGGTGCGGCTGCTTCTCGGAGGCGAGCAGCACGGCGCCGCGCTCGGCGGCGAGGGCGCCGAGCAGCGCGGCCTTGCCACCGGGTCCGGCGCACCCGTCGAGCCACTTCCCGTCGGGCCCGTCCAGCGGGGCGTTCGCCAGCGCGAGGGCGACCAGCTGGCTGCCCTCGTCCTGCACCCCGGCCCGCCCCTCGCGCACGGCCTCGACCGCGCCCGGCTCACCGCCCTCCGCGAGCCGTACGGCATACGGCGACCAGCGGCCGGGCACGGCGGCGTCCTCGCGCAGCAGTTCCTCGGCGGTGGCCCGGCCGGGCCGGGCGACGAGCGTCACCTCGGGCCGCTCGTTGTCCGCCGCCAGCAGCTCCTCGATGCCGGCCCGGCCGCCGCCGAGGGAGTCCCAGAGCGCGGAGACCACCCAGCGCGGGTGCGAGTGCACGACGGCGAGATGGTCCTCGGGGTCCTCGTCGTACGGCGGCGCGACCTTCTCGATCCATTCCTGGAGGTCGTCCCGCGCGACCTTGCGGAGCACGGCGTTGACGAACTTTGCCCGCCCGTCGCCGAGCACCACCCGCGCCAGCTCGACCGAGGCCGAGACGGCGGCGTGGGTCGGGATGCGGGTGCCGAGCAACTGATGGACGCCCAGGCTCAGCACGTCCAGCACCGGCGGGTCGACCTCGCGCAGCGGCCGGTCGACACAGGCGGCGATGACGGCGTCGTAGGTGCCCTGCCGGCGCAGGGTGCCGTACACCAGCTCGGTGGCGAGCGCGGCGTCCCGGGTGTCGAAGTCGCCGTTCTCGCGGGCCTTCCGCAGCAGCGGGGGCAGCACGAGGTTGGCGTACGCGTCCCGCTCGTCCACCGCGCGCAGCGCTTCGAAGGCCAGGATGCGGACGGGGTCCCGCTGGGGACGGCGGTAGGGCTTGGCGGGCCGGCGCGGCGGCCGGGACTGCTCGCTCACGAAAAAGGTGCTCCGGGTGTGAAGAAGGGCGATGCGCCTCCAGCCTACGTCGGCGCGTCCCGGTCCCGGCCGTCCGGGTCGTCAGCCGCCCAGCGTCTCGGTCTCCGCGATGCGCACCCCGCGGGCCCAGTCGGCCGCGCGCATCGGCTTCTTGCCCTGGGCCTGTACCCAGAGCAGCTCGACGGCGTGCGAACCGGTGCCCACGTGCACGCTGTTCTTGCCCACCGCGAGCCGGCCGGGCGCGAGGTCCGTGCGCTCGGGCACCGGCGCGACCTGGACGAGCTTGAGGCGCTCGCCGCGGAAGACGGTCCACGCGCCGGGCGCCGGGGTGCAGCCGCGCACCACCCGGTCGACGCGCAGCGCGGGCGCCGCCCAGTCCACCCGGGCGTCCTCGACGGTGATCTTCGGCGCGAGGGTGATGCCCTCGGCGGGCTGCGGTACGGCCTCCAGCGTGCCGTCCTCGATGCCGTCCATGGTCGCGGCGAGCAGCCCGGCGCCCGCGTAGGCGAGCCGGGTGAGCAGGTCACCGCTGGTGTCGGTGGGGCGGACCCGCTCGGTCACGGTGCCGTAGACGGGCCCGGAGTCGAGCCCTTCCTCGATGAGGAAGGTGGACGCCCCGGTGATCTCGTCGCCCGCCATGACGGCGTGCTGCACGGGCGCGGCGCCGCGCCAGGCGGGCAGCAGCGAGAAGTGCAGGTTGACCCAGCCGCGGGCCGGGACGTCCAGGGCGACCCTGGGCAGCAGGGCGCCGTAGGCGACGACCGGGCAGCAGTCCGGGGCGATCTCCCGCAGCCGCTCGAGGAACTCCGGGTCCCGCGGCTTGACCGGCTTCAGCACTTCGATGCCGGCCTCCTCCGCCCGCTCGGCCACGGGCGACGCGACCAGCCTGCGCCCGCGCCCGGCCGGCGCGTCGGGCCGCGTGACGACGGCGGCCACTTCGTGCCGCCCGGAGGCGATCAGGGCGTCCAGAGCGGGAACGGCGACCTCGGGGGTACCGGCGAAGACGAGCTTCATGGGCGGGAACGGGCCTCTCGGGCGGGGGTCGGGCGGGCAGCGCACCAGTCTATGACCATGGACGGCGCGTGGGTGGGCGACCGGCGTACGCACATGCCCGTACGCCCCCACCGCGTGACCAGCGGAGCGCAAGCGCGTTGGTCAAGAGAGAGTTGACCACACCGGGCCGCTTGCGCGGCCCGATTCCTTTCAACGCCGGTTCGAGAGGCTTGTTCATGGCCGACCACGCAACCCACGACGCCCAGGCCCGGGCCAGCCTGCACTTGCTGGTGCGGGACATCGAGCGGGTCCGCCGGCAGGTGGACGCGCTGCGTACGCTCACCGCCCAGCTGGGCAACGTCTACCGCCCGCGCCGCTCCGGCCCGTCCACGGGCTTCGTCGTCTACGGGCGTGCCCCCGCCCCGACGGTGCGCCTCGCCCAGGAACTCCGGGACAGTGTGGAGACCCTGGTCACGGCCGCCGTGGACTTCGACCGCTCGCTCGGCTTCTCGTGGGACGCGGTGGGCTCGGCGCTCGGGGTCACCAAGCAGGCGGTGCACCGCCGGTACGGCGCCCGCCGCGCCGCGGCCCAGACGGTGACCGAGGCCGAGCGGGCGCCGGAGCCATCCGGCACCCGTACGCTCAACGTGACCGCGGGGCTGCCCCCGGTGCCGACGGTTCCGGCGGCCCGCTCCATGCCCACCCAGCCGACCGCGGGCAGCCCGGCCCTGCGCGACGACCCCCGCCCGACGGCCTTCCCCAGCCCGCGCAACGGCTGACACCGCTTCCGCCCCGCCCTCCCGCTGCCACCGGGAGGGCAGCCGTGTGCCGGGCACATGTCCCGCCCGGGACGCACCACCGCCGAACCCCCGGGCCCGGGCCGGGACCCCGGCGCACTCACCCGGGACAGAGCCGCCCACACCGGGGCCTCACACCTCGGTGGCGTACAGCCGTCGGCGGGTGTGCCGCCGGACACCGTGGTTCAGCCGATGTCCGGTGGGTCGATCCGGACCCGGACCTGGTCCTCGCCGCCCCGGGCCATGCGCGCGGCCTGCGCGGTCTTCAGGGCCGTGGCCAGCGCGGCGCCACTGCCCGGTGGTACGCGGACGAGCGCCCGCTCCCAGTGCTCGCCGGGCGGCGGCGCGCCGGGCCGGCGCGGGCGGCCGGGCGGCGGGGGCGGCAGCGGCACCGGGCCCAGCACCTCGGCGTCCGGCGGCAGTCCGGCGGCCGTCAGGAACTCGGCGACGGCCGCCGGCGGACCGGACACGGCCGCCATCCGGGACACCGGCGGGAAACCCAGCTCGGCACGCTCGCCCAGTTCCCGCACGGCGTGTCCGACCGGGTCCCAGCGCACCAGCGCCTGTACCGGCCGCAGGGTGGGCTCGGCCACCACCACCACGGTGCCGCCCTCGCCCTGGGGCCGCACCAGCGCGCCGGCCGCGATCCACCGGCGCAGCGCGTCCTCGCCGGCCCGCAGGTCGGGGCGGCCCAGCATGGCCCAGCCGTCCAGCAGCAGCGCCGCCGCGTAGCCGCCCTCGGCCACCGGTTCGGCGCCCGGTGTGCTGACGACCAGCGCCGGCGCGTCCGGGACGGTGTCCAGCACGTGCTCGCGCCCCGAGGTGCGCACCGGCACGGCGGGGAAGGCACGCCCCAGTTCCTCGGCGGTGCGGCGGGCGCCCACGACCTGGGCACGGAGCCGGAAGCCGCCGCACTCCGGGCAGTGCCAGGCGCTCTCCTCGCGCCCGCACCAGCCGCAGCGCAGGACGCCCCCGTCCTGCCCCTCCAGCGGCCCGGAGCAGTGCCGGCAGCGCGCGGGCGCCCGGCACTGGGCACAGGCCATCCGGGGCGCGTAGCCGCGCCGGGGAACCTGCACCAGCACCGGCCCGTGCCGCAGCCCCTCGCGGGCCGCCTGCCAGGCGAGGGTGGGCAGCCGGGCGGCGCGGGCGGCCTCGTCGCGCGCGAGGTCGGCGTCCCCGACCGTGCGGACCAGGGGGGCGGCTCGGCGCACCTGCTCGCGCCCGGCGACCAGCGGCCGGGCCCAGCCGCTCTCGACGAGCTGGGCGGCCTCGACGGTGCAGCTCCAGCCGCCCAGCAGGAAGGCGCAACCGTCCAGCGCGGCCCGCAGCAGGAGCACGTCGCGGGCGTGCGGCTGCGGGGCGTGCGGCTCGCTGTGGCTGTCGTCCCCGTCGTCCCAGATGGCGACGAGCCCCAGGTCCCGCACGGGGGCGAACATCGCGGCGCGGGTTCCGACGACGGCGCGCACGGAGCCGCGCCGCACCGCCAGCCACTGCGCGTACCGCTTCTCGGGGCCGGCGTCGGCGGTGAGCAGCGCGTGCCGTCCCGGGCCGAGCAGCGCGGTCAGCGCCGCGTCGACGCGCGCGGCGGCCCGTCCGTCGGGTACGACGACCAGGGCGCCGCGCCCGGAGGCGAGGGTGGCGGCGACGGCCCGGGCCAGTTCCTCGCTCCACTGCGGGCCGGGCAGCGCGTTCCACACGGCCCGGGGCGCCCCGTCGGAGGCCAGCGCGTCCAGGAAGGCGCCCCCGTGCTCGTACCGCGCCCAGGAGCCGGTGTCGGGGGCCGGCGGCGGAGGCAGCGGCGCCGGGGACGACCGCTGCTCGGCGCGGGCGTTGCGGGGCGGCACGGCCAGCTGGAGCACGTCGGCGAGGCTGCCCGCGTACCGGTCGGCGACGGCCCGCGCGAGAGCGAGCAGTTCCTCGCCCAGCACCCGCTCCGGCGACACGACCTGCGCGAGCGCGGCCAGCGGTCCGGAGTAGTCGGAGTCGGCCCGCCGTTCGACGAGGAAGCCGTCGATGAGCCCGCCGCCCTCCCGGCGCCCCTCGCGCACCCGGTGCCGGCCGGCCCCGAACCGCACCCGCACCCGCACGCCGGGCTGCGCCTGGGCGTCCAGCTCCTCGGGCACCGCGTAGTCGAAGTACCGGTCGAGGTGCAGCACACCCTTGTCGACCAGCACGCGCGCGACGGGCAGCTCCTTGGCTAGGGCGGCCCCCCGCCAGGTCCGTGGCTTGGCCCGCGGCACCTTCGCCTGCCGCACGCTCTCCCGGATGAGCGCGAGCTGCTCCGGCGGCGCCCCCTCGGCCCCGCCGTCCGCTGTCTCCCGGGACACCCCGTTCTCGCTGCTCACGCTTGCATTCTTACCAAACGCCACCGACAACGCCCGGCCGCCCGGGCACCGCCCGGGGCCCCGGGACGGCGGCGGCACGGCCCCCTCCACGGCGCGTACCGGGACGTGCCCGCCGGAACACGCCGAGGCCCGGCCCCCGCGCGGGGAGCCGGGCCTCGGCGAACGGGTTCCGGGACTACAGGCCCGCGGCGACGCGCAGGGCGTCCACGCGGTCCGTGCGCTCCCAGGTGAAGTCGGGCAGCTCACGGCCGAAGTGGCCGTACGCGGCGGTCTGGGAGTAGATCGGGCGGAGCAGGTCGAGGTCGCGGATGATCGCGGCCGGGCGGAGGTCGAAGACCTCGTCGATCGCCTTCTCGATCTTCTCCGGCTCGACCTTGTGGGTGCCGAAGGTCTCCACGAAGAGACCGACCGGCTCGGCCTTGCCGATCGCGTAGGCGACCTGGACCTCGCAGCGCGCGGCCAGGCCCGCCGCCACGACGTTCTTCGCCACCCAGCGCATCGCGTACGCCGCCGAGCGGTCCACCTTGGACGGGTCCTTGCCCGAGAAGGCGCCGCCGCCGTGCCGTGCCATGCCGCCGTAGGTGTCGATGATGATCTTGCGGCCGGTCAGGCCGGCGTCGCCCATCGGGCCGCCGATCTCGAACCGCCCGGTCGGGTTGACCAGCAGGCGGTAGCCCTCGGTCTCCAGCTTGATGCCCTCTTCCAGCAGGGCCTTCAGCTCCGGCTCCACGACGAACTCGCGGATGTCGGGGGCGAGCAGCGACTCCAGGTCGATGTCGGAGGCGTGCTGGGAGGAGACGACCACCGTGTCCAGGCGGATCGCCTTGTCGCCGTCGTACTCGATGGTGACCTGCGTCTTGCCGTCCGGGCGCAGGTAGGGGATGGTGCCGTTCTTGCGGACCTCGGAGAGGCGCTTGGACAGGCGGTGCGCCAGGAAGATCGGCAGCGGCATCAGGGTGGGCGTCTCGTCGGACGCGTAGCCGAACATCAGGCCCTGGTCGCCCGCGCCCTGCTTGTCGAGTTCGTCGTCGTCGCCCTCGACCCGGTTCTCGTACGCCGTGTCGACGCCCTGCGCGATGTCCGGGGACTGCGCGCCGATGGACACCGACACACCGCAGGAGGCGCCGTCGAAGCCCTTCTTGGAGGAGTCGTAGCCGATCTCCAGGATCTTGCCCCGGACGAGGGTCGCGATGTCCGCGTAGGCCTTCGTGGTCACCTCGCCGGCCACGTGCACCAGGCCGGTGGTGATGAGCGTCTCCACGGCGACCCGGGAGGTCGGGTCCTCGCGCAGGAGCGCGTCGAGAATGGTGTCGCTGATCTGGTCAGCGATCTTGTCGGGGTGACCTTCGGTCACGGACTCCGAGGTGAACAGGCGACGGGACACAACGCTCCCTGTGGTTGCAGCGGCTGCTGGCTAGATCATTTGCAGTCGACGCTGGGCTGCGCCTGGCGTCGACCGTGAACAGTTTATCGGTCGCACTCGGGCTACGGGCCACTGTCTCGCCTCTCGGAAGCGCTGTGACCTGCGGCACGGGCATTCTGCCCAATGCCGAGCGGCGTTGGCCAGAGTCGCCACGCGCCATTCGAGCGTGGCGTGATCCCGCCTCTAGTCCGCGCGGCGGTCAGCCCAGCCGCCGGACGACCAGGTCCCAGACGATGTCGGCGAGGGCCTCCTTGGGGCCGTGCGGCACCGGGGTCTCGCTGCCGTCGGCGCCCAGCACCACGGCTTCGTTCTCCTCGGAGCCGAAGGTCTTGCGTTCCCCCACCTCGTTGACCACCAGCAGGTCGCAGCCCTTGCGGGCGAGCTTGGTGCGGCCGTTGGCGAGGACGTCGTCGGTCTCGGCGGCGAATCCGACGATCACCTGTCCGGGGCGCGCCCGGTCGGCGGAGACCTCCGCGAGGATGTCCGGATTGCGCACCAGGACGATCGGCTCGGGGTCCTGCCCGTCCTTCTTCTTGATCTTCCCGGTGGCGTAGGCGGCCGGGCGGAAGTCGGCGACGGCGGCGGCCATGACGACGGCGTCGGCGTCGGCCGCGGCCTTCAGGACGGCCTCGCGCAGCTGGACGGCGGTGCCGACCCGGACGACGTCCACACCCGCCGGATCGGGCAGGCCGGTGTTGGCGGAGACCAGCGTGACCCGGGCGCCGCGGGCCGCGGCGGTGCGGGCGAGGGCGTAGCCCTGCTTGCCGGAGGAGCGGTTGCCGAGGAAGCGGACCGGGTCGAGGGGCTCGCGGGTGCCGCCGGCGGAGACCACGACGTGCCGGCCTTCGAGGTCGGGCGCGGTGGTGCCGCGGGCCAGCACGCGGCGGCAGACCTCGAAGATCTCCGCCGGGTCGGGCAGCCGTCCCTTGCCGGTGTCGACGCCGGTGAGGCGGCCGACGGCGGGCTCGATGACGACCGCGCCGCGACGGCGCAGCGTGGCCACGTTCTCCTGGGTCGCCGGGTGCTCCCACATCTCGGTGTGCATCGCCGGGGCGAAGACCACCGGGCAGCGGGCGGTGAGGAGGGTGTTGGTCAGCAGGTCGTCGGCGAGGCCGTGGGCGGCCTTGGCGAGCATGTCGGCGGTGGCCGGGGCCACCACGACCAGATCGGCGTGCTGGCCGATGCGGACGTGCGGCACCTCGTGCACGTCGTTCCAGACCTCGGTGGCGACCGGGTTGCCGGACAGCGCCGACCAGGTGGCGGCGCCGACGAAGTGCAGCGCGGAGGCGGTGGGCACCACGCGGACGTCGTGACCCGACTCCGTGAACCTCCTCAGCAGCTCACACGCCTTGTAGGCGGCGATGCCACCGCTGACCCCCAGCACGACCCTCGGCTTGTCCACCGTGTCTCCCCGGACTCGACAACATCGACTCCACACCGTCGCCCCTCGACGGACGCCGACGCGAAACGTACGCCTCCATGACACACCACAGGCCCGGCAGCGTGACTGCCGGGCCTGTGGATAAGTCAACCGCGATCTGAAGGTACTACTGCGCCGGGCCTTCGATGGCCTCGGAGGTCAGCAGACCGGCGTTGATCTCGCGCAGGGCGATCGAGAGCGGCTTCTCGTGCACGTGGGTGTCGACGAGCGGACCGACGTACTCCAGGAGACCCTCACCGAGCTGCGAGTAGTACGCGTTGATCTGGCGGGCACGCTTGGCCGCGTAGATCACGAGGCTGTACTTCGAGTCGGTCGCCTCGAGGAGCTCGTCGATCGGCGGGTTGATGATGCCCTCGGGCGCGGTGATGGAAGAGGACACGCTCTACCTTCCGATGGATGGGAAAGAATCAGACATCGTGATCACAGTCACGATCACACGACGTCCATCAAGGCTAGCAGCTCGCGCGCCACGTCCTCGACGGAGGTGTTGACCAGGGTCGTGTCGAACTCCGGCTCGGCCGCCAGCTCGGTCCGGGCCGCCTCCAGGCGGCGCTCGATGACCTCGGGCGACTCGGTCCCCCGGCCGGTGAGCCTGCGCACCAGCTCCTCCCAGGAGGGCGGGGCCAGGAACACCAGCTGGGCCTCGGACATCGAGCCGCGGACCTGCCGGGCGCCCTGGAGGTCGATCTCCAGCAGGACGGGCTCGCCGTTCTCCAGCCGCTCCAGCACGGCCGCGCGGGGCGTGCCGTAACGGTTGCCGGCGAACTCGGCCCACTCCAGCAGCTCGCCGTTGGCGATCAGCTTGTCCATCTCGTCGTCGGTGACGAAGAAGTAGTGGACTCCGTGCTGCTCGCCGGGGCGCGGCTTGCGGGTGGTCGCCGACACCGAGAGCCAGACGTCGGGGTGTTCCTTGCGCATATGGGCGACGACCGTGCTCTTGCCGACCCCCGAGGGGCCGGAGAGCACGGTCAGCCGCGGACGTGCGTCCGGGGGCTCGGGGGTCGTCCCCCGGAGTGTTACTGCCATGCGGCGATTATTCCAGCAATCCCGGCGTGCCCGGGACTCCCGGCCCCGCCGGGGAACGGGCTCAGGAGCCGGTGCTGCCGAACTCACGCTCCAGGGAGGCGATCTGGTTGGAACCGAGGCCGCGCACGCGACGGCTCTCGGAGATGCCCAGACGCTCCATGATCTGCTTGGCGCGGACCTTGCCCACGCCCGGCAGCGACTCAAGGAGGGCGGAGACCTTCATCTTGCCGATGACGTCGTTCTCCTGGCCCTGCTTGATGACCTCGTGCAGGGAGGCGCCGGAGTGCTTGAGTCGATTCTTGACCTCGGCCCGCTCCCGGCGAGCCGCGGCGGCCTTTTCGAGCGCGGCTGCGCGCTGTTCAGGGGTAAGGGGCGGAAGAGCCACGCCTACGTCACCTCGGATGTCGAACTGTCGGATACGGACCGGTGAGGAACCTAGTCGCCCCACACCAGGGGAGCCACGAGCAACACGCTGCCCGCTCTCCCCCCACTGCCTGGAGGGCGAGGAAGGTGCCCCCACTGCTCGGAGACTAGCGGGCAAGTCCGCCAGAGTCAGCGAGAACAGCGGAAAAGTCCTGGTCAGCCTCCGTCAGGACGGACATTGCAGACATACTGCCCTCGTTTTGCGGATGTATTCACACTCAGGCCGGCCGACGGGTGCCCGGCCGGGCACCCGCCACGGGTCTCATGCCCCGGTGACGGCCGCCCGGATCTCCGTCGCGAACCGCTCGGCCGCGTCCCGCAGCGCGCCGGCGTCGGGACCGTGACGCAGAACACCCCGGCTGACGTTCGGGACGACGTTGCGGACGGCCGCGCCGAATACCCCGGGGAGGTCGGCCGGGGTCGCGCCCTGGGCCCCGATGCCGGGCGCGAGGAGCGGGCCGCCCATGTCCAGGTCGTACGACGACAGGTCGCCGAGCGTCGCGCCGACGACCGCGCCGAAGGAGCCCAGCGGCTCCTCCCCCGCGTTCTCGGCCGCCAGGTGGGCCAGCATGGTCGCCCCGACGGTCAGGCCGTCGGCGCGGACGGCGTGCTGCACCTCGTGGCCCTCCGGGTTCGAGGTCAGCGCCAGCACGAACAGGCCGGCGCCGCTCTCCCGGGCCAGCGCGACGGCCGGGCTGAGCGAGCCGTAGCCGAGGTACGGCGAGACGGTCAGCGCGTCGGAGAACAGCGGGGCGTCCGGGCGCAGGAACGCCTCGGCGTAGGCGGTCATGGTCGAGCCGATGTCGCCGCGCTTGGCGTCCATCACGACCAGGGCGCCGGCCGCGCGCGCCTCCTGGACCGACTTCTCCAGCACGGCGAGGCCGCGCGAGCCGAACCGTTCGAAGAAGGCGCTCTGCGGCTTCAGCACGGCCACCCGGTCCGCCATCGCCTCGACCACCGTGCGGCTGAACCGCTCCAGTCCGGCCACGTCGTCGTCCAGCCCCCACTCGGCGAGCAGGGAGGCGTGCGGGTCGATGCCGACGCAGAGCGGTCCGCGCTCGGCCATGGCGCGGCGCAGCCGGGCGCCGAAGGGCTCCTGCGGGCTCATGCGGGCTTCCTCACGTCGGCGCCGACCGCGTCGGCGAGGGTGGCGTACGGGCTGGTGCGCAGCCGGGCGGCGAGGCCCTTGTGGAGGGAGCGGCACCAGAAGGGGCCTTGGTAGATGAAGGCGCTGTACCCCTGGACCAGCGTGGCACCGGCCAGGATGCGCTGCCAGGCGTCCTCGGCGGTCTCGACGCCGCCGACGCCCACCAGGGTGATCCGGTCGCCCACGCGCGCGTACAGGCGGCGCAGGACCTCCAGGGAGCGGGCCTTGAGCGGTGCCCCGGACAGCCCGCCGGTCTCCCGCACCAGGGCAGGATCCGACCGCAGGCCGAGCTCCTCCCGGGCGATGGTGGTGTTGGTGGCGATGATGCCGTCCAGGCCCAGCTCCACGGCGAGGTCGGCGACGGCGTCCACGTCCTCGTCGGCGAGGTCGGGGGCGATCTTCACCAGCAGCGGGACGCGCCGGTTGGCCACCGTGCGGTCGGCGGCCTCGCGCACGGCGGTGAGCAGCGGGCGCAGCGCCTCAGTGGCCTGGAGGTCGCGCAGGCCGGGGGTGTTCGGCGAGGAGACGTTGACGACCAGGTAGTCGGCGTACGGCGCGAGCCGCTCCGCGGACTTCACGTAGTCGGCGACGGCCTCCGCCTCCGGGACGGCCTTGGTCTTGCCGATGTTGACGCCGACGACGGTGCGGAAGACCGGCTGACGGGTGGCGAGGCGGGCCGCCACGGCGAGCGAGCCGTCGTTGTTGAAGCCCATGCGGTTGATCAGCGCCCGGTCCGCGACGAGCCGGAACAGCCGCTTGCGGGGGTTGCCGGGCTGGGCCTCCCCGGTGACCGTGCCGACCTCCACGTGGTCGAAGCCCAGCATCGACATCCCGTCGATGGCGACGGCGTTCTTGTCGAAGCCGGCGGCGAGCCCGAACGGGCCGTGCATCCGCAGCCCGAACGCCTCGGTGCGCAGTTCCTTGTAGCGGGGGGCGAGCGCGGCGGCGGCGAAGGTGCGCAGGCCGGGGACGCGGACGGCGCGGCGGATCCAGCGGAAGGCGAGGTGGTGGGCCTGCTCCGGGTCCATCCGCTGGAAGATCAGACGGAAGAAAAGGGCGTACATGTCTCTCTGTCCTCGGGAAGCCTCATGAAGAGGGGGACACCGTTTCCGGTGTCCCCCTCGGGGCCGGCCGTCAGTCGCGGGCCGCGGTCAGGTGCTGCGCGTGTTCCTGGAGCGAACGGACGCCCACGTCTCCGTGGTGGAGGGCGTCGATGCCCTGGACGGCCGCCGCGAGCGCCTGGACGGTCGTCAGGCAGGGCACGGAGCGGGCCACCGCGGCCGTGCGGATGTCGTAGCCGTCGAGCCGGCCGCCGGTGCCGTACGGCGTGTTGACGATGAGGTCGACCTCGCCGTCGTGGATGAGCTGGACGATGGTCCGCTCGCCGTTCGGGCCGGTGCCCTCGGACTGCTTGCGCACGACCGTGGCGTTGATGCCGTTGCGCTTGAGGACCTCGGCGGTGCCGGAGGTGGCCATCAGCTCGAAGCCGTGGGCGACCAGCTCGCGGGCCGGGAAGATCATCGAGCGCTTGTCGCGGTTGGCGACGGAGATGAACGCGCGGCCCTTGGTGGGCAGCGGGCCGTAGGCGCCCGCCTGCGACTTGGCGTACGCCGTGCCGAAGACGGAGTCGATGCCCATGACCTCGCCCGTGGAGCGCATCTCCGGGCCGAGGACGGTGTCCACGCCGCGGCCCTGGATGTCGCGGAAGCGCGACCACGGCAGGACGGCCTCCTTGACGGAGATGGGCGCGTCCAGCGGCAGCTCGCCGCCGTCGCCCGTCCTCGGCAGCAGGCCCTCGGCGCGCAGCTCGGCGATGGTCGCGCCCAGCGAGATCCGGGCGGCGGCCTTGGCGAGCGGCACCGCGGTCGCCTTCGAGGTGAAGGGGACCGTGCGGGAGGCGCGCGGGTTGGCCTCCAGGACGTAGAGGATGTCGCCGGCCATCGCGAACTGGATGTTGATCAGGCCGCGCACGCCGACGCCCTTGGCGATGGCCTCGGTGGAGGCGCGCAGGCGCTTGATGTCGAAGCCGCCGAGGGTGATCGGGGGCAGGGCGCACGCCGAGTCGCCGGAGTGGATGCCGGCCTCCTCGATGTGCTCCATCACACCGCCGAGGTACAGCTCCTCGCCGTCGTAGAGCGCGTCGACGTCGATCTCGATGGCGTCGTCCAGGAAGCGGTCGACGAGGACCGGCCGGGACGGGCTGATCTCGGTCGACTCGGCGATGTAGGCGGCGAGGCGGGTCTCGTCGTAGACGATCTCCATGCCGCGCCCGCCGAGCACGTACGACGGCCGGACCAGGACCGGGTAGCCGATCTCGTCGGCGATGGCCTTGGCCTCCGCGAAGGTGGTGGCCGTGCCGTGCTTCGGGGCGGGCAGGCCGGCCTCCGCGAGGACGCGGCCGAAGGCGCCGCGGTCCTCGGCGGCGTGGATGGCCTCCGGGGAGGTGCCGACGACCGGCACGCCGTTGTCCTTCAGGGCCTGCGCGAGGCCGAGCGGGGTCTGGCCGCCGAGCTGGACGATCACGCCCGCGACCGGGCCGGCCTGCTGCTCCGCGTGGACGATCTCCAGCACGTCCTCGAGCGTCAGCGGCTCGAAGTACAGGCGGTCGGAGGTGTCGTAGTCCGTGGAGACGGTCTCCGGGTTGCAGTTGACCATCACGGTCTCGTACCCGGCGTCGGCCAGCGCGAAGGAGGCGTGGACGCAGGAGTAGTCGAACTCGATGCCCTGGCCGATGCGGTTGGGGCCGGAGCCGAGGATGATCACCGCGGGCTTCTCGCGCCGCGCGACCTCGGTCTCCTCGTCGTAGGCGGAGTAGAAGTACGGCGTCTTCGCGGCGAACTCGGCGGCGCAGGTGTCGACCGTCTTGTAGACCGGGCGGATGCCGAGGGCGTGCCGGACCTCGCGGACGACGTCCTCGCGCAGGCCGCGGATCTCGCCGATCTGCTGGTCGGAGAAGCCGTGCCGCTTGGCCTCGGCGATCAGGTCGGCGGTCAGCTCGTCCGCCGCCGCCAGCTCGTCCGCGATCTCCTTGATCAGGAAGAGCTGGTCCACGAACCACGGGTCGATCTTCGTGTACGCGAAGACCTCCTCGGGCGTGGCACCCGCGCGGATGGCCTGCATGACGGTGTTGATCCGGCCGTCGGTGGGGCGTACGGCCTCGCGCAGCAGGGTCTCCTTGTCGCCGGCCTCGCCGACGAAGGTGAACTGGCTGCCCTTCTTCTCCAGCGAGCGCAGCGCCTTCTGGAACGCCTCGGGGAAGTTGCGGCCGATGGCCATGGCCTCGCCGACCGACTTCATGGTGGTGGTCAGCGTGGAATCGGCCTGCGGGAACTTCTCGAACGCGAACCGCGGGGCCTTGACGACCACGTAGTCGAGCGTGGGCTCGAAGGAGGCCGGGGTCTCCCGCGTGATGTCGTTCGGGATCTCGTCCAGGGTGTAGCCGACGGCCAGCTTGGCGGCGATCTTGGCGATCGGGAAGCCGGTCGCCTTGGAGGCGAGCGCCGAGGAGCGCGACACGCGCGGGTTCATCTCGATGACGATGACGCGGCCGTCCTCGGGGTTCACCGCGAACTGGATGTTGCAGCCGCCGGTGTCGACGCCGACCTCGCGGATGACGGCGATGCCGACGTCGCGCAGGATCTGGTACTCGCGGTCGGTCAGCGTCATCGCGGGCGCGACGGTGATCGAGTCACCGGTGTGCACGCCCATCGGGTCGAAGTTCTCGATGGAGCAGACGACCACGACGTTGTCGTGCTTGTCGCGCATCAGCTCCAGCTCGTACTCCTTCCAGCCGAGGATGGACTCCTCCAGGAGCACCTCGGTGGTCGGGGAGAGCGTGAGGCCCTGGCCGGCGATGCGGCGCAGCTCCTCCTCGTCGTGCGCGAAGCCGGAGCCGGCGCCGCCCATGGTGAAGGAGGGGCGGACGACGACCGGGTAGCCGCCGAGGGTCTCCACGCCCGCGAGGACGTCGTCCATGGAGTGGCAGATGACCGAGCGGGCGGACTCGCCGTGCCCGATCTTGCGGCGGACCTCCTCCACGACGTCCTTGAACAGGTCGCGGTCCTCGCCCTTGTGGATCGCCTCGGGCTTGGCGCCGATCAGCTCGACGCCGTACTTCTCCAGGACGCCGTTCTCGTGCAGCGAGATGGCGGTGTTGAGGGCCGTCTGGCCGCCCAGGGTGGGCAGCAGGGTGTCCGGGCGCTCCTTGGCGATGATCTTCTCGACGAACTCGGGGGTGATCGGCTCGACGTAGGTGGCGTCGGCGATCTCCGGGTCGGTCATGATCGTCGCCGGGTTGGAGTTGACGAGGATGACGCGCAGGCCCTCGGCCTTGAGCACGCGGCACGCCTGGGTGCCGGAGTAGTCGAACTCGGCGGCCTGGCCGATGACGATCGGGCCGGAGCCGATGACCAGGACGGACTGGATATCGGTGCGCTTAGGCACGCTGGCCCTCCATCAGGGAAACGAAGCGGTCGAACAGGTAGGCGGCGTCGTGCGGGCCGGCCGCCGCTTCGGGGTGGTACTGGACGGAGAAGGCGGGCTGGTCGAGCAGCTGGAGCCCCTCCACGACGTCGTCGTTCAGGCAGACGTGCGAGACCTCGGCGCGGCCGAACCTCGTCTCGCTGACCTTGTCGAGCGGCGCGTCCACGGCGAAGCCGTGGTTGTGCGCGGTGACCTCGACCTTGCCGGTCGTACGGTCCTGGACCGGCTGGTTGATGCCGCGGTGGCCGTACTTCAGCTTGTAGGTGCCGAAGCCGAGGGCGCGGCCGAGGATCTGGTTGCCGAAGCAGATGCCGAACAGCGGCGTCTTCCGCTCCAGGACGGCGGACATCAGCGCCACCGGACCGTCGGCGGTCGCCGGGTCACCGGGGCCGTTGGAGAAGAACACGCCGTCCGGGTCGACGGCGTAGACGTCGTCCGCCGTGGCGGTGGCGGGCAGGACGTGCACCTCGATGCCGCGCTCGGCCATCCGGTGCGGGGTCATGCCCTTGATGCCGAGGTCGATGGCGGCGACGGTGAACCGCTTCTCGCCGACCGCCGGGACGACGTACGCCTCCTTGGTCGCGACCTCCTCGTACAGGCTCGCGCCCTTCATGTGCGGCTGGGCCTGCACCCGCTCCAGCAGCTCCGCGTCCGGGGCGATCGCCTCGCCGGAGAAGACGCCGGCCCGCATGGAGCCGCGCTCGCGCAGGTGGCGGGTGAGGGCGCGGGTGTCGATGCCGGAGATGCCGACGACGCCCTGCCGCTCCAGCTCGTCGTCCAGGGAGCGCTTGGCGCGCCAGTTGGACGGCACGCGCGCGGGGTCGCGCACGACGTAGCCGGAGACCCAGATGCGGCCCGACTCGTCGTCCTCGTCGTTCCAGCCGGTGTTGCCGATCTGGGGGGCGGTCGCGACGACGATCTGCCGGTCGTACGACGGGTCGGTGAGGGTCTCCTGGTAGCCGGTCATGCCGGTGGAGAACACGGCCTCGCCGAAGGTCTCCCCCACGGCCCCGTAGGCGCGGCCGCGGAAGATGCGGCCGTCCTCCAGGACGAGTACGGCGGGAAGCACCGTCTTCCTCTGCGAGGAGCTTCCCCTGGTGGAGGTCGTCATCGTGCGCCTTCCGTGTCGTTGGTCATCTGGTTCAGGGTGTCGACCCACTCGGCGTGCTCGGCCGCGTGGTCGGAGCGGAAACCGGAGTCGATCAGCTTGTCGCCGTGCGCCCAGGTCACCACTAGCAGTCCGCCCTCGGTGAGGACCTTGCCGGCGATGCCCTTGTCGAGCCGGGCGCCGCGCAGGGCGGCCGCGGGGACGAAGAAGTCGCTCGCTCCGGGGCGCTTCACCGCCAGCCCCGCGTCGGTCAGGGTGAGCTCGGCCCGGCTGCGGGTGCCCAGGCCGTGGGCGACGATGCGGTCCAGCCACTGCCCGGCGGTGGTGGAGCCGTGGTAGCGGCCGCTCATGCCAAGTCTCACCGGGCCGGTCGCGTCCGGCGCGGTGGGCAGGGCCGGGATGTCGCTCTGGAGGGTGCCGCGCCACTTCCAGCCCTCGCGCATCAGCCAGTAGACGAGCGCGATGAAGAGGGCCAGTCCGACGAGCCAGCCGACGCGGGCCCCCCAGTCGGTGACCTCGGCCGACTTCTCGGCCTCGGCCAGCAGGATTACAGGTGTCACGTGAGCTTCCCGTCGACGAGCGTGGCCTTGCCCCGCAGCCACGTGTGCGTCACACGGCCCGGCAGCTCACGTCCCGCGTACGGGGTGTTGCGGCTGCGCGAGGCGAAGCCCGCGGGGTCCACCGGGCCACGGTATGCCGTGTCGACCAGGGTGAGGTTGGCGGGCTCACCAGCCGAGACGGGACGGCCGTGGCCGGTGGCCTGTCCGATCAGCGCGGGCTTGACGGACATCCGGTCGGCGACGCCGGCCCAGTCCAGCAGGCCCGTGTCGACCATGGTCTCCTGCACCACCGACAGCGCGGTCTCCAGGCCGACCATGCCCATGGCGGCGGCGGCCCACTCGCAGTCCTTGTCCTCGTGCGGGTGCGGGGCGTGGTCGGTGGCGACGATGTCGATCGTGCCGTCGGCGAGCGCCTCGCGCAGGGCCAGCACGTCGCGCTCGGTGCGCAGCGGCGGGTTGACCTTGTAGACGGGGTTGTAGGTGCGCACCAGTTCGTCGGTGAGGAGCAGGTGGTGCGGGGTGACCTCGGCGGTGACCCGGATGCCGCGGGACTTGGCCCAGCGGACGATCTCCACCGAGCCGGCGGTCGACAGGTGGCAGATGTGCACGCGGGAGCCGACGTGCTCGGCGAGCAGCACGTCCCGCGCGATGACCGACTCCTCGGCGACGGCCGGCCAGCCGCCCAGGCCCAGCTCGGCGGAGACGACGCCCTCGTTCATCTGGGCGCCCTCGGTGAGCCGGGGCTCCTGCGCGTGCTGGGCGACGACACCGCCGAACGCCTTCACGTACTCCAGCGCGCGGCGCATGATCACCGCGTCGTCCACGCACTTGCCGTCGTCGGAGAAGACGGTGACGCCGGCGGCGGACTCGTGCATCGCGCCCAGCTCGGCGAGCTTCCTGCCCTCCAGGCCGACGGTGACGGCGCCGATCGGCTGCACGTCGCAGTAGCCGTGCTCCCGGCCGAGCCGGTAGACCTGCTCGACCACGCCGGCGGTGTCGGCGACCGGGAAGGTGTTGGCCATCGCGAAGACGGCCGTATAACCGCCGCTCGCCGCCGCGCGGGTGCCGGTGAGGACTGTCTCGGAGTCCTCGCGGCCCGGCTCGCGCAGGTGGGTGTGGAGGTCGACCAGGCCCGGGAGCAGCACCTTGCCGTCGGCCTCGACCACCTCGGCGCCCTCGGCGGACAGCCCGGTGCCGACCGCCTCGACGACCTCGCCGTCGATCAGCACGTCCTGCGGCGCTCCGCCGAGCACCTTCGCACCGCGGATCAGGATCTTGCTCATGGTCTTACTTCTCCTCGGTGGTGCGGGCGTGGGTGACGGCGGGTTCGTTGCCGCCGAGCAGCAGGTAGAGCACGGCCATCCGGATGGAGACGCCGTTGGCGACCTGCTCGACGGCGGTGCAGCGCTCGGAGTCGGCGACCTCGGCGGTGATCTCCATGCCGCGCACCATCGGACCGGGGTGCATCACGATGGCGTGCTCGGGCAGCTTGGCCATGCGGTCGCCGTCGAGGCCGTAGCGCCGCGAGTACTCGCGCTCGGTCGGGAAGAAGGCGGCGTTCATGCGCTCGCGCTGGACGCGGAGCATCATCACGGCGTCGCACTTGGGCAGCGTGCTGTCGAGGTCGTAGGAGACCTCGCAGGGCCAGGACTCGACGCCGACCGGCACCAGGGTGGGCGGGGCGACCAGGGTGACCTCGGCGCCGAGCGTGTGCAGCAGGTCGACGTTGGAGCGGGCGACCCGGCTGTGCAGGACGTCGCCGACGATGGTGATCCGCCGGCCGGACAGGTCCTGGCCGAGCCCTGTGTCCCGGCCGGTCAGCCGGCGGCGCATGGTGAAGGCGTCCAGCAGCGCCTGGGTGGGGTGCTGGTGGGTGCCGTCGCCGGCGTTGATGACGGCGGCGTCGATCCAGCCGGAGTTCGCGAGCCGGTAGGGGGCTCCGGAGGCGCCGTGCCGGATCACCACGGCGTCGACGCCCATGGCCTCCAGGGTCTGGGCGGTGTCCTTCAGGGACTCGCCCTTGGACACCGACGACCCCTTGGCGGAGAAGTTGATGACGTCCGCGGACAGCCGCTTCTCGGCGGCCTCGAAGGAGATCCGCGTGCGCGTGGAGTCCTCGAAGAAGAGATTGACGATCGTCCGGCCGCGCAGGGTCGGCAGCTTCTTGATCGGCCGGTCGGCGACCCGGGCCATCTCCTCGGCGGTGTCGAGGATCAGGACGGCGTCGTCGCGGGTGAGGTCGGCGGCCGAGATGAGATGACGCTGCATCTGTCAGGCTCCGTAAGGCAGTTCAAACGGGAGAATTGGGGCGAAGCGGGGCGCGTGTGGGCATGCCGGGGCCGCCCTGCGCCTGATTCGCTACTGGCCGGTCTTCACACCGAGCAGCACGGTGTCGCGACCGTCCTCCTCGGCGAGCTGGACCTTGACCGTCTCCCGCAACGACGTGGGGAGGTTCTTGCCGACGTAGTCGGCTCGGATGGGCAGTTCGCGGTGGCCGCGGTCGACCAGGACCGCCAGCTGCACCGCGCGCGGGCGCCCGATGTCGTTCAGGGCGTCCAGGGCGGCCCGGATGGTACGGCCGGAGAAGAGCACGTCGTCGACGAGGACGACCAGCTTGCCGTCGATGCCGTCACCGGGGATCTCGGTGCGGGCCAGCGCACGCGGCGGGTGCATGCGGAGGTCGTCGCGGTACATGGTGATGTCGAGCGAGCCGACCGGGATCGTGCGGTCGGTGATCTGCGCCAGCTTCACGGCGAGCCGCCGGGCGAGGAAGACGCCCCGGGTCGGGATGCCGAGGAGCACCACGTCGTCGGCGCCCTTGGCGCGCTCGACCACCTCGTGGGCGATGCGGGTCAGTACCCGCGCGATGTCGGGGCCCTCGAGGACGGGCCGCGCATCGGACGCTTGCGGATGTGCAGGCGTGGTGTGCTTGTCCATAAGAAACGGACCTCCTTCTCCGCCTCACGGGACGGACCTTAAAGGACGTCGGAATTGCGCCATCCACCGTAGCAGGTCGACGAGGGGCTCTCTGTCACCCCCATGGCCTAATGGACGGTCACTACCACGGAAGCATCGGTGTGGACCATTCGGCTTGACGCATGAGAGTCACGCTGCGTAACCTCACAGTGAGTTACCAGCCGCGCGGCGGGAAATCAGCCGGCCGCGTCGACACAGTGTCCGGGGAGCCATATGTCCAGCGAATACGCCAAACAGCTCGGGGCCAAGCTCCGGGCCATCCGCACCCAGCAGGGCCTTTCCCTCCACGGTGTCGAGGAGAAGTCCCAGGGGCGCTGGAAGGCCGTGGTGGTCGGTTCGTACGAGCGCGGCGACCGTGCCGTGACCGTGCAGCGCCTGGCCGAGCTGGCCGATTTCTATGGCGTTCCGGTGCAGGAGCTCCTGCCGGGCACCACGCCGGGCGGCGCCGCCGAGCCGCCGCCGAAGCTGGTCCTGGACCTGGAGCGGCTGGCCACGGTGCCGGCCGAGAAGGCGGGCCCCCTCCAGCGCTACGCGGCGACGATCCAGTCCCAGCGCGGTGACTACAACGGCAAGGTGCTCTCGATCCGCCAGGACGACCTGCGCACACTCGCCGTCATCTACGACCAGTCGCCGTCGGTCCTGACCGAGCAGCTGATCAGCTGGGGCGTGCTGGACGCGGACGCGCGCCGCGCGGTCGCCACGCACGAAGAGGCGTAACCCTCTCCCCGGATTCAGCAGAAACGTGCCGCCGGGGTGGCCGGAACTTCACGGTTCCGGCCACCCCGGCGGTTTCGTATGACGGCTTCGCGCCGCTTCCCGGCATCCGGGGGCGCGAACGCCGAAGGGGCGCGGGGAACCACGCGGCCGGCACGGACAACCCTCGCCCGCCCTGCCGCCGCAGTCCCACGGCGCCCCTCTGTCTCCGGCGGCTGACCCCGCCCTCCGGCGGTTAGCCTCGCCGCAGCGTCGGCTTCAGCTCCTTGAGCCGGCCCAGCAGGCCGTTGACGAAGGAGGGAGACTCGTCGGTCGAGAACTCCTTCGCCAGCTGCACCATCTCGTCCAGGACGACGGCGTCCGGGGTCTCGTCGACCCAGATCAGCTCGTACGCGCCCAGCCGCAGGATGTTGCGGTCGACGACCGGCATGCGGTCGAGGGTCCACCCCACGGCGTACTGGGCGATCAGCTCGTCGATGCGCCGCGCGTGCTCCGCGTAGCCCTCGACCAGCTGCATCGTGTACTCACTGACCGGCGGCTGCCGGGTGTCGGACCGGGACAGCCGGATCCAGTCCGCGAGGACCGTCAGGACGTCGGCGCCGCGCTGGTCGCCCTCGAAGAGGATCTGGAAGGCGCGCTTGCGGGCCGTGTTGCGGGCGGCCACGGTTAGCTGTTCACCCGGCCGAGGTAGTCGCTGGTACGGGTGTCGACCTTGATCTTCTCACCGGTGGTGATGAAGAGCGGGACCTGGATCTGGTGGCCGGTCTCCAGGGTGGCGGGCTTGGTGCCACCGGTGGAGCGGTCGCCCTGGACGCCCGGCTCGGTCTCCTGGATGACCAGCTCGACGGCGGCCGGCAGCTCGACGAAGAGCACCTCGCCCTCGTGCTGGGCCACGGTCGCCGTGAAGCCCTCGATGAGGAAGTTGGCGGCGTCGCCGACGGCCTTGCGGTCGACCATGAGCTGGTCGTAGGTCTCCATGTCCATGAAGACGAAGTAGTCGCCGTCCATGTACGAGAACTGCATGTCGCGCTTGTCGACAGTGGCCGTCTCGACCTTGACGCCGGCGTTGAAGGTCTTGTCGACGACCTTGCCGGAGAGCACGTTCTTGAGCTTGGTGCGCACGAAGGCCGGGCCCTTGCCGGGCTTGACGTGCTGGAACTCGACGACGGACCAGAGCTGGCCGCCTTCGAGCTTGAGCACCATGCCGTTCTTGAGGTCGTTCGTGGAAGCCACGGTTGCGGAATCTCCTGGACTGACGTACGACCCCGGGTCACGCGCTACAGCGCGAGCAGCTCCTTGGTCGTGATGGTGAGTAGCTCGGGTCCGCCGTCCGCCTCGGGGCGTACGACGAGCGTGTCATCGATCCGGACACCGCCCCGTCCCGGGAGGTGGACCCCCGGTTCGACGGTGACCGGCACGCAAGCGTCCAGTTTACCCATGGCTGCGGGCGCCAACTGCGGGTCCTCGTCGATTTCGAGTCCGACACCGTGTCCGGTCAGCGGTGGCAGGGCTTCCGCATAGCCCGCCGAGTCCAGTACCTGCCGTGCCGCGCGGTCCACGTCGCGGTAGGCGGCGCCGGGCGCGAGGAACTCCCGGCCGGCCCGCTGGGCGGCGAAGACCAGCTCGTACAGGTCGATCTGCCAGTCGGCGGGCGAGGTGCCGATGACGAAGGTGCGGCCGATCTCGCAGCGGTAGCCGCGGTAGGTGGCGCCGAGGCAGACGGAGAGGAAGTCCCCCTCCTCCACGCGCCGGTCGGTGGGGCGGTGGCCGCGCAGACCGGCGTGCGGTCCGGTGGCGACCGAGGTGGGGAAGGCCGGGCCGTCGGCACCGTGGTCCACCAGGCGCCGCTCCAGCTCCAGCGCGAGGTGCCGTTCGGTGCGGCCGACCAGGATGGACTCCAGCAGCTCGCCGAGCGCCTGGTCGGCGATCTCCGCGCCGATGCGCAGGCAGGAGATCTCCTCCTCGTCCTTGACCACCCTCAGCTGCTCGACGGCTCCGCCGAGGTCGGCGAGGCGGAGCCGCGGGGCGACGGCGGCGAGGGCTCTGTGCCGGGCCACGGTGAGGTGGTGTTCCTCGACCGCCAGCGAGTCGGCCTCCTGGGCCACGGCGAGGCCGGCCGCGGCGACGGCGGTGTCACCGCCGTTCACCGGGAGGATGTGCAGGCGCACACTCTCGTCCGGCCTGCCTTCGCAGGGGCGGTCGTCCGGCGGGCCGGCGCACACCAGGATGTCCTCCCCCCTGCCGAGCAGCAGGACGGAGCCCTGCGGGGACGCGGCGGCGAGGTAGCGGACGTTGGCCGGGCGGGTGACGAGCGCTGCCGCGGTGCCGGCCGCGTTGATGTGGTCCCTCAGCCGGGATCGGCGGTTCGCGTACACCTCTGACATGAGATGAGCGTAGGAGTTCTGGGCGATTTGTGCCGATCGGGGAGGGCCGAGTGGGGTTTCCGGGCGGGGTGCGGCGTCGGGCGCGGCCCCGGACCGGCTTCCCCGCTCACCAGTTCGGGGGGCTCGCCATGGCCCTGGCCAGGACCTCGTCCAGGACCCTCGCCGTGCCGGGGACGTCCAGCTGGGAGTTGTCGATGATCGGCAGGCCCGAGCCGTACCAGCCGGCCATGCGGCCGTGGATGCGGGCCACCTCCTCGTCGGTGAGGCGGCGGTTGCCGGTGCGTTCGGCGTTGCGCTCCAGGACGACGTCCAGGCCGGGGAGCAGGACCACCGGCAGCAGGCCGGGGCCCACATGGCGCTTCCAGCCGCCGAGGCCGACGACCGGGCGGTCCGGGAAGACGGCGTCGTCCAGGATGCAGGAGATGCCGTTGGCCAGGAAGTTCCGTGCGGCGAACCCGCAGGTGCGGCGGGCCAGCCGGTACTGGGCCTCGGAGTGGTCGTTCCAGCCGGACTGGGGGTCGGCGAAGCCGGAGCGGACCCATTCGCGGACGTCGTCCAGGCTGATGTGGGCCGTGGGGACCCGGCGGCGGTCGGCCCAGTACTTGGCGACGCTGGTCTTGCCCGCGCCGGCCGGGCCGATGAGGAGGACGGCGAGGGGGGTGGCCGCCGGGTCCGCGACCGTGACCGCGGCGGGCGGTGCCGCGGGTGCGCCGACCGGAGCGCCGGGTGGCAGCGGCACGTGCCCGGTGGTATCGGCGGCCGCCGGGCCGGGACGGTGCTGCGGCTGCGGCACCGGACCGGACGGAACCGGGGACTGCTGCGGGTGCGGGACCGGACCGGACGGGGCCGGGGGCTGCTGCGGGGCCGGCGGCACGGGGCCCGCCGAGGCCGGGAAGCCCGGTGGCGGCGGAACGGGGGCGGGTCCCTGGGAGGCCGCCGGGTGCGGGCCCGGCTGGTGTGCGGCCGTCGCCCAGCCGGCATGCGGTCCCTGCCCCGGCTGGTGGGGCGGCGGCAGCGGAGACCCCACTGCGTGCTGCATCCGTTGCCACTCCGTCTCGTACAGGCACTCTGCTGTAGGCGGCGGGGGCACGCCCTCGCCGCCTACCGAACGGTACCGTCCCCGGCCGTCGTTCGGTGAAACGGCCGGGGGCGGGCCCAAGTGCCCGGCCGGGGCCGGGAACCGGGCGGACGGAGCGGCCGGGGTCCTACTGTCCGACCTCGCCGTACGCGGCGAGCAGCACCGCCGGGTCCGGGCCCTCCAGGACGGTCGGCCTCGCCAGGCCGTCCAGGACGATGAAGCGCAGCAGGTCGCCGCGGGACTTCTTGTCGACCTTCATCGTCTCCAGCAGCTTGGGCCACTGGTCGTAGCGGTAGTGCAGCGGCAGGCCGACGGACTCCAGGATGCTGCGGTGCCGGTCGGCGGTCGCGTCGTCCAGCCGGCCCGCCAGCCGGCCCAGCTCGGCGGCGAAGTGCATGCCGACCGAGACCGCGGCGCCGTGCCGCCACTTGTAGCGCTCGTTCTTCTCGATGGCGTGGCCGAGCGTGTGGCCGTAGTTGAGGATCTCGCGCAGCCCGGACTCCTTCAGGTCCGAGGAGACGACCTCGGCCTTGACCCGGATCGACCGCTCGATCAGCTCGGCCGTGTGCGGGCCCTCGGGGGTGCGGGCGGCCTCGGGGCCGGCCTCGATCAGGTCCAGGATCACCGGGTCCGCGATGAACCCGGCCTTGATGACCTCGGCGAGCCCGGAGACGTAGTCGTGGACCGGCAGCGAGTCCAGCGCGGCCAGGTCGCACAGGACGCCGGCCGGCGGGTGGAAGGCCCCGACCAGGTTCTTGCCCTCCGCGGTGTTGATGCCGGTCTTGCCGCCGACCGCCGCGTCCACCATGGCCAGCACGGTGGTGGGGATCGCGATCCAGCGCACCCCGCGCAGCCAGCTCGCGGCGACGAACCCGGCCAGGTCCGTGGTCGAGCCGCCGCCGACACCGACGATGACGTCGGTGCGGGTGAAGCCGCTCTGGCCCAGCGCCTTCCAGCAGTAGGCGGCGACCTCGGCGGTCTTGGCCTCCTCCGCGTTCGGCACCTGGATCGCGACGGCCTCGTACCCCTGCTCGGCCAGATCGGCGCGCAGCGCCTCACCGGTCTCGGCGAGCGCCTCCGGGTGGATCACCGCGACCCGCTTGACCCGCTCCCCGATCAGCCCGGGCAGCTCGCCGAGCAGTTGCCGGCCCACCAGCACCTCGTACGCATCCGTGCCCGCCGTGCCGCCGACCTGGATGCGGGTGACTGCCTCGCTCATCTCTGCTTCAACTCCAGTGCGTCCAGCACGCCTCGGGTGACCTCGTCCGGAGTCCGTCCGTCCGTCGCGACGACGGCGGTGGCGACCTCCTCGTACAGGTGCCGACGGGCCTCCATCAGCTCCCGCCACTGCTTGCGCGGGTTGACCGCGAGCAGCGGGCGGGCGACGTTGAGGCCGGTGCGCTTGACGGCCTCGTCGACCTCCATGGAGAGGTAGACCACCCGCTGTCCGGCGAGCAGCGCCCGGGTGTCGGGGTCCATGACCGCTCCGCCGCCCAGCGCGACGACCCCGTCGTGCCCGGTGAGCGCGGCGCGGACGGCCGCCTTCTCCCGGGCGCGGAAGGCGGGTTCGCCCTCGTCCACGAAGATCTCGGCGATGGTGCGGCCCTCGGCGGCGACGATGTCCTCGTCGGTGTCGCGGTAGCCCACGCCGAGGTGCTCGGCGAGCAGCCGTCCGACGGTGGACTTGCCGACGCCCATCGGGCCGACCAGGACGACCGCGGGCACGGCGCTCACCTGATGGCCAGGTTGTCGAGGTACGACCGCACGTTGCGCCGGGTCTCGGTCACCGAGTCGCCGCCGAACTTCTCCGCGACCGCGTCCGCGAGGACGAGCGCCACCATGGCCTCGGCGACGATGCCGGCGGCCGGCACGGCGGAGACGTCGGAGCGCTGGTGGTGGGCCTGGGCGGCCTCGCCCGTGGCCACGTCCACGGTCTTCAGGGCCCGCGGCACGGTCGCGATCGGCTTCATCGCCGCCCGTACCCGCAGCAGCTCACCGGTGGTCAGACCGCCCTCTGTGCCGCCGGAGCGGCCGGAGACCCGGCGGATGCCCTCCGGTGTGCCGACGATCTCGTCGTGCGCCTGGGAACCGGGGACCCGGGCCAGCTCGAAGCCGTCGCCGACCTCGACGCCCTTGATCGCCTGGATGCCCATCAGGGCACCGGCCAGCCGCGCGTCCAGCCTGCGGTCCCAGTGCACGTGCGAACCCAGACCGACGGGGACGCCGTAGGCGAGGACCTCCACCACACCGCCGAGCGTGTCGCCGTCCTTGTGCGCCTGGTCGACCTCCGCGACCATCGCCTCGGACGCCTCCGCGTCCAGGCAGCGCAGCGGGTCCGCGTCCAGCCTCTCGACATCGGCCGGGGTCGGGTACACCCCGCGCGGGGCCTTCACGGAGCACAGCTCCACCACATGCGAGACGATCTCGACACCGGTCGTCTCCCGCAGGTACGACCGGGCCACCGCGCCCAGCGCCACCCGCGCCGCGGTCTCCCGCGCCGAGGCCCGCTCCAGGATCGGCCGCGCCTCGTCGAACCCGTACTTCTGCATGCCCGCCAGGTCGGCGTGGCCCGGGCGCGGCCGGGTCAGCGGCGCGTTGCGCGCCAGCCCCGCCAGCACCTCCGCGTCCACCGGGTCGGCCGCCATCACCTGCTCCCACTTCGGCCACTCGGTGTTGCCCACCATGACCGCCACCGGGGAGCCCAGGGTCAGCCCGTGCCGGACACCGCCGAGGAAGGTCACCTCGTCCCGCTCGAACTTCATCCGCGCACCACGGCCGTAGCCGAGCCGCCGCCGCGCCAGGTGGTCCGCGACCATCTCCGTGGTGACCGGCACGCCGGCGGGAAGACCCTCCAGCGTCGCGACAAGTGCGGGACCGTGGGACTCCCCCGCGGTCAGCCAACGCAGCCTGCTCAACGATGCTCCTCAGTGCTCGCGCCCGGTACTGCCCTGCGTACGCGCGTCCTCGCGCGCGGCGACGGCGTCACCGGGTGCGCGACCCCGGTTACGCCACCTCCGATCCTCCCACGTCCGGCGGGGAGGTCAGGCCGCCGGTCCAGCAAGCGGACGGCCGCGGGGCGTCAGCGGGCCGCGAGCGCCTTCTCCCCGGCGTGGCGCATGGCGTCCACCGGCCCGGGGACCCGCCCGGTCATCTGCTCGAACTGGAGCACGGCCTGGTGCACCAGCAGGTCGAGACCGCTGACCACGGCACCGCCGAACATGGACCAGCGGGCCGCCAGCTCGGTGGGCCACGGGTCGTAGAGCACGTCGAACAGGGTGGCGGGGCGTTCGGGTACGGCGGTGGCGAGGGCGTCGGTCGTCCCGGCGGGCGTGGTGGCGATCACCAGCGGGGCGTGCAGCGCCCGGGCGGCGTCGCCCCAGTCCGCCGTACGCACCTCCACGCCGAGCCGTTCGCCCCACTGCCGCATCTCGGCGGCGCGGGCCTCGCTGCGGACGTAGGCGACGACCTCCCCGGTGCAGATCCGGGCCAGCGCGGCGAGCGCGGAGGAGGCGGTGGCGCCGGCGCCCAGGACGGCGGCGGAGTCGACCTGTTCGATGCCGTGTTCGCGCAGGGCGGCCACCATGCCCGGGATGTCGGTGTTGTCGCCCCGACGGCGTCCGTCCTCGGTGAAGACCAGGGTGTTGACCGCGTCGACCGAGGCGGCGGTGTCGCTGACCTCGTCCACCAGCGGGATCACCGCCCGCTTCAGCGGCATGGTCAGCGACAGACCCGCCCACTGGGGCCCGAGCCCGTCGAGGAAGCCGGGCAGGGCGGCCTCGTCGACGTCGAAGCTGTCGTACGACCAGCCGGTGAGCCCGGCCGCCTCGTACGCGGCCCGGTGCAGCACCGGGGAGAGGGAGTGGGCGATCGGCGAACCGAGCACCGCGGCCCGGCGGGCATCAGTTGCCCGAGGTGGCATTGAACTTGTCCTTGAGCTCTTGGAATTCCGCGTACGTCTTGGCGAACTCGGTGTTGCTCGTGCCGTCGGTCGCCACGAAGTAGATCCAGCCGTCGTGCGTCGGGTTCAGCGTGGCCTTGAGCGCGTCCTCGCCGGGGTTGCCGATCGGGCCGGGCGGAAGGCCCTTGTGGGTGTAGGTGTTGTACGGGCTCGGGTTGCTGTTGATCTCTCTCTCGGAGATGTGGATGTTGCTCTTGCCCAGGAGGTAGTTGTACGTCGAGTCGAACTGGAGCAGCCGGTTGGTCTCGGTGTTGGTCGGCTTGAGGCGGTTGTAGACCACCTCCGCCATCTTGCGGAAGTCCTCGTGCGTCTTGCCCTCGGCCTGGACCAGGCTCGCGACCGTGACCAGCTCGAAGGCGTTGTCCAGGCCGAGCGCCCTGGCCTTGTCGTCCAGACCGTAGGCCGCGTACTTCTGCTTGGCCTGGGTGACCATCTGCTTCAGGATGGCGTCCGGCTTCATGCCCTTGGCGGCCGGGTAGTTGCCCGGGAAGAGGAAGCCCTCCAGCGGGTCCATGATGTCGCTGTCGTTCTGCGCCCAGGCCGGCAGGCCCAGGCTCTTGTACTGCTTCTGCGCGACCTTCCTGGTGGTGCCGGAAGACAGTTCCAGCTTCTTGTCGATGGCCGCGTAGACGCCCGAGTTGCGTTCGCCCGGGGTCACCACCACGTTGTTCTGGCTGCGCGGGTCCATCATCAGCTTGATGGCGCTGGCCGCGGACATCTCCTTCTTCAGGAGGTACGCGCCGGCCTGGAGGCCGTCGCCGCCCGGCGTCGTGGTCTGCGCGTGGACGAACGCCTCGGCGCTCTTGACGACCCCGGCCTCCTTCAGGCGGCGGCCGATCTCCCAGCCGCCCGCGCCCTTCGGGATCTCGACGGTCACCGTCTGGCCGGTGCCGTCGCCCGCGAAGTCCGGAGCCGTGCCGAAACGATTTTGGTAGAACTGGTAGCCGAAGTACCCGACGCCGGCGAGGCCGCCGCCGAACACCAGGACGACCACCATGCAGGCGCAGCCGGTGCGCCGCTTCCTGCTCTTGACGGGCTTCTTGCCGCGCCGCTCGCGCCGGCCGCGGAGCTCGTGCTCCTCGTCGTCCGCGTCGCCACCCCCTGCGAGGAAGGCGTGGTCCTCCTCGGCGGGCGCGGTCTCCGGCTCCGGCTCCGGGGCGGGCTCGGGGCGCCTGCGGCCGGGCGGCTCCGGCGGCGGGTAGGCGTCCTCGGTGCCGTAGAGGTCGGGCTGCTCCCCGCCGTAGGCGACGGCCTGCTGGCCGTACGGGTCGCCGGGGTCGGCGGCGTAGGGCACATGGCCGTGGGTGCCGGTGGTGTCCCAGCCGCCCTGGTGGAACTGCTGCTGGGCGTGGCCGGCGAACTGCGGGTCGTACTGCGGCTGGCCGGAACCGTCCGGGTGCTGCTGCCCGTCGTACCCGCCCTGCGGCCGGCCGAATTCGTCGTACTGCGGCGTCTGCGGGTACTGCTGCGACTGGCCGCCGTAGGGGGACGGCATGCCTTCCTGGGCCTGCTGCCCTCCCCATCCGCCGTCCCCGTACAACGGGTCCTCCGGATGCCACGGTTCGGAGCCTGGGCCCCGGCCATACTCAGTCATCGATCCCCTAGAGCCGCGAGGGTGACGGTCACGCGGCCGGTGGGCCCGCTTCCGCTCCGCCTCTTGCTGTGCCCCGGCTGTTCGAACACCGGCGCATCGCGCGGAACGTTACCGTATCGCGATCAGATGACCACTTCGACGCCCTCACCGGGTGGTTTGCCTGACACCCGTTCGGATTCCAGGGCCTGCTGGAGGATGATCACGGCCGCCGCCTGGTCGATGACCGAGCGGCCCTTCTTCGACCGCACGCCGGAGGCGCGCAGCCCCTGACTGGCCGTCACGGTCGTCATCCGCTCGTCCACCAGGCGCACCGGCACCGGCCCGATGCCCCGGGCGAGTTCCTGGGCGAACGCGCGGACCTTGACCGCGGCCGGGCCCTCGCCCCCCCTGAGGGAGCGAGGGAGGCCGACGACGACCTCGATCGGTTCGTACTCCTCCACCAGTTGACGCAACCGGCGGTGGGCGGCGGGGACGTCCCGCCCGGGGACCGTCTCCACCGGGGTGGCGAGGATCCCGTCGGGGTCGCACGAGGCGACCCCGATCCGGGCGTCCCCGACGTCGATCGCGAGCCGACGTCCTCTGCGCATGTCCGACCGTTTCCTTAGCTGACTTACCGGGCCCGTACCGTCACTTGGCGGTCTCGGTGACGAGCCGCTCGACGGCGTCGACGGCCTCGCCGACGGCGGCCGGGTTCTGGCCGCCGCCCTGGGCGACGTCCGGCTTGCCGCCACCGCCGCCGCCGAGGGTCTTGGCGGCGGTGCGCACCAGGTCACCGGCCTTCAGGCCGCGCTCACGGGCCGCCTCGTTGGTGGCGATCACGGTGAGCGGCTTGCCGTTGTTGACCGTGAACAGGGCGACCACGGCGGCCCGGCCGCCCTGGATGCGGCCACGCACGTCGAGAACCAGCTTGCGCAGGTCGTCCGGGGTGGTGCCGTCCGGGACCTGGCCGGTGACCACGGCGACGCCGCGGACGTCCTTGGCGGACTCGGCGAGCCCGGCGGCGGCCTGGAGCACCTTCTCGGCGCGGAACTTCTCGATCTCCTTCTCGGCGTCCTTCAGCTTGCCGAGCATGGCGGCGACCTTCTCCGGCAGCTCCTCCGAGCGGCCCTTGAGCAGCTCGGTCAGCTGGTTGACGACCGTGTGCTCGCGGGCGAGGAAGTTGTAGGCGTCCACACCGACCAGGGCCTCGATACGACGGACGCCCGAGCCGATGGAGGACTCGCCGAGCAGCTTCACCAGACCCAGCTGGGCGGTGTTGTGCACGTGCGTGCCGCCGCACAGCTCCTTGGAGAAGTCGCCGATCGTCACGACGCGCACCCGCTCGCCGTACTTCTCGCCGAACTCGGCGATGGCGCCCTGCTTCCTGGCCTCGTCGATGCCCATGACATCGGCGCGCACGTCGAGGTCGCGGGCGAGCACCTCGTTGATCTTCTGCTCGACATCGGTCATCACTGCCGTCGGGACGGCGGACGGGGAACCGAAGTCGAAGCGGAAGCGGCCGGGCTGGTTCTCGGAACCGGCCTGGGCGGCCGTCGGGCCGAGGGCGTCCCGCAGGGCCTGGTGGGTGAGGTGGGTGGCCGAGTGGGCGCGGGCGATGGCGTGCCGGCGGCGGGTGTCGATGGCGGCGTGCGCCTTGGCGCCGACGGTCACCTCGCCGACCTGGACGACGCCCTTGTGGACGTAGACACCCGGGACCGGCTTCTGGCAGTCGCGGACCTCGATGACGGCACCGGAGTCGATCCTGATCCGGCCGGTGTCGCCGATCTGGCCGCCGCCCTCGGCGTAGAAGGGGGTGCGGTCCAGGACGACCTCGACCTCGTCGCCCTCGGTGGCGGCGGGCGACGACACACCGTTGACGAGGATGCCGACGACCGTGGACTCGCCCTCGGTGTCGGTGTAGCCGATGAAGTCGGTGGCACCGGCGCTGTCCGCGATCTCGCGGTAGGCGCCCAGGTCGGCATGGCCGGTCTTCTTGGCCTGGGCGTCCGCCTTGGCGCGCTCCCGCTGCTCCTTCATCAGGCGCCGGAAGCCGTCCTCGTCCACGGACAGGCCCTGCTCGGAGGCCATCTCCAGGGTGAGGTCGATCGGGAAGCCCCAGGTGTCGTGGAGCAGGAACGCCTTTTCGCCGGAGAGGACCGTGCCGCCGGACTGCTTGGTCTCGGTGACGGCGGTGTCGAGGATGTTGGTGCCGGCCTTCAGCGTCTTCAGGAAGGCGTTCTCCTCGGCGACGGCGACCTTCTCGATGCGCTCGCGGTCGGTCAGCAGCTCGGGGTACTGCTGTCCCATCATGCGGATCACGGTGTCGATCAGGTCGTTGACGACCGGGCCGGTGGCGCCGAGCAGGCGCATGTTGCGGATGGCGCGGCGCATGATGCGGCGCAGCACGTAACCGCGGCCCTCGTTGCCCGGGGTGACGCCGTCGCCGATGAGCATGGTGGCGGTGCGCATGTGGTCGGTGACCACGCGCAGGGCCACGTCCGAGGTGTGGGAGTCGCCGTAGCGGACGCCGGTCAGCCGGGTGGCCTTCTCGATGACGGCCATCGAGGTGTCGATCTCGTACATGTTCTGCACGCCCTGGAGGATCATGGCGAGCCGCTCCAGGCCGAGGCCCGTGTCGATGTTCTTGCTCGGCAGGTCCCCGAGGATCTCGAAGTTGTCCTTGCCGATGCCCTCGCCACGCTCGTACTGCATGAAGACGAGGTTCCAGATCTCCACGTACCGCTCGTCGTTGACGGCGGGGCCGCCCTCGACGCCGAACTCGGGGCCGCGGTCGTAGTTGATCTCGGAGCAGGGGCCGCACGGGCCGGGCACGCCCATGGACCAGAAGTTGTCCTTCATGCCCAGGCGCTGGATGCGCTCCTTGGGCACGCCGACGACCTCGTGCCAGATCTGCTCGGCCTCGTCGTCGTCCTGGTAGACGGTGATCCACAGGCGCTCGGGGTCGAGGCCGTAACCGCCCTTGTCCTGGGCGCTGGTGAGCAGCTCCCAGGCGAGCTTGATGGCGCCTTCCTTGAAGTAGTCGCCGAAGGAGAAGTTGCCGCACATCTGGAAGAACGTGCCGTGCCGCGTGGTCTTGCCGACCTCTTCGATGTCGGGCGTGCGCACGCACTTCTGCACGCTGGTGGCGCGCGGGAACGGCGGCTTGACCTCACCCAGGAAGTAGGGCTTGAAGGGCACCATGCCGGCGGGGACGAGGAGCAGAGTCGGGTCGTCCGCGATGAGCGACGCCGAAGGGACGACGGTGTGCCCGCGCTCCTCGAAGAAGCTCAGCCAGCGGCGGCGAATCTCGGCCGACTCCATCAGTGGTCCTCATTCCGGTTGTACGAGTGCATCGGGGATTCGATGTACTTCGGTGTGCTGTACTTCGGTGTGCTGCGGTCGTCGTTGCCCTCGAGGGCGGCGTACCGCTTCGGGACGGGGAGTTCGGGGTCCTCGTGGATACCGAGGGCCTCCTCCAGTTCGGCCTCCCGCTGGGCCATGTTGTCGCGGACGTCGAGCGCGAAGCCGACCGCGCGGTCCTTCAGCCGCTGACCGGTCTGAAGGGCCTTGTTCGCCGCGGTGGCGGCCAGGCTCTCCGGCGTCAGCTGCCTGATCTTGCGGTTGACCTTGGTGGTGGCCCACACACCGGCGGCGACACCGGTGGTGAACCAGAACGTACGGCGGAACATCGCTCGGTCTCAGTCCTTACTTCCGCTTGCGTCGTGCGGCGGGGACCGTCCGGCCCACGATCACGGTACGCCGGGGCGCCTTCCCGGGCACGTCCTCCCCCTTGCGTCCGCCGAGCGCCCGGCGGACGCCGTAGCCGAAGGCCGCGACCTTGACCAGCGGGCCGCCGAAGGTGGAGGCGACGGTGTTCGACAACGCGGAGGCGTTCGAGGTGACCTCCTGGACGTCGGTGGCGATCGCGTCGACGCGGTCGATCTGGGTCTGTGCCGAGCGGACCGCCTGGGAGGCGTCGGCCAGCAACGGGACGGCCTGGTCGGTCACGTCCGCGACGAGCTTGGTGGTCGCCTTGAGCGTCTGGGCCAGCCTCGCCAGCGCGACCGCGAGGAAGGAGACCAGGATCGCCCAGAAGACGGCCACCAGGATTCCGGCCACCTCTCCACCGGACACTGTGCGCACCCGCTCCCTGAAACGTGTCTGAGCATCGGAAAAGTCGTGCCCCGAGCCTATCGCGCCGGAGCGGAGGGTCCGTACCCGATTACCCGGCGGCGCGAGCGGAGTCGCCGGAAGCGATTGTACGGAGTGAACACGGTTCAGTACCCTCCGTGTCCCATGCGAGGTCCTCACAGTCCCGGCCCCTGGACGGACGGCGGTCCGCCCCTCGAACTCACCCGCTTCGTCGGGCGCTCGGCCGAGCTGGCCGAGCTGACGGCGGCACTCGGCCGGGCCCGGCTGGTGACCGTGACCGGGGTGGGCGGGGTCGGCAAGTCACGGCTTGCCGCCCGGGTGGCGGCAGACCGGACGTCGAACGCCCCGGCGGACGGTGCGGGCTGGGCGCTGGTGGAGCTGGCCGCGGTGCGCGACCCGCGGTTCGTGGAGTACGCCGTGGTGGAGGCGCTGGGGCTCACCGACCACACCACCCGGCCGCCGCGGGAGACGCTGCTGGAGCACCTGGCCGGCCGCCGGGCCCTGCTGGTGCTGGACGGGTTCGAGCACCTGGTGGCGGCCTGTGCCGAACTGGTGGCGGAGCTGCTGCGGAAGCTGCCGGAGCTGCGCGTGCTGGCCACCGGCCGGCGGCCGCTGGGCCTCGCGGGCGAGCGGCTGTTCGCGCTGGCGCCGCTCGGCGACGACGAGGCGGTGGACCTGCTCGTGGACCGGGCCCGGGCGCAGGGAGCGCCGGTGGACGACGACGCCGGGGTGCGGGAGCTGTGCCGGCGGCTGGAGGGGCTGCCGCTGGCGCTGGAGCTGGCGGCCGGGCGGCTGCGGGCCCTGTCCCCGGCGCAGTTGCTGGAGCGCCTCGACGACCGGTTCCGGCTGCTGGCCGGCGGCGGCCGGGACGCCCCGCCCCGGCACCGGACGCTGCGCACGGCGATCGGCTGGAGCCACGAGCTGTGCACGCCGGCCGAACGGCTGCTGTGGGCGCGGCTTTCGGTGTTCGCCCGGACCTTCGACCTGGACGCGGCCGAGTACGTGTGCAGCGGGGACGGGCTGCCCGCCGAGGACGTCCTGGACGTGCTGTCGGAGCTGCTCGCCCAGTCGGTCGTCTCCCGCGAGGAGACGCCGTCGGGTCCCCGCTACCGGATGCTGGACACCGTCCGCGCCTACGGCGCCGGCTGGCTGGAGGCGACCGGGGACGCGGACCGGCTGCGCAGACGGCACCGGGACTGGTACCTGGGCCTGGCGGCCTGGTGCGAGCTGGAGTGGTTCTCGCCGCGGCAGCGGGAGGTGGCCGCGCGCGTGGACGCCGAGCTGCCGAATCTGCGGACCGCGCTGGAGTTCTCCCTGACCGAGCCGGACGAGGCGCACCTCGGCCAGCACCTGGCGGGCACGCTGTGGTTCTGCTGGGTGGGCTGCGGCCGGCTCTCGGAGGGGCGGCGCTGGCTGGAGCGCAGTGTGGCGCTGGAGTCGGAGTACGAGCGGTCCCGGCTGAAGGCGCTGTGGGTCCTCGGCCACGTGGCGATCCTCCAAGGCGACACGGTGCCGGCGCTGCGGGCGCTGCGGACGTGCCGGGAGCGGGCGGAGCGGTCGGCCGACCCGGCGGCGGTGGCCTACGCCGAGCACCGCACCGGCTGCCTCGCCCTGGTCACGGACGACATGGTCCGGGCGGAGGCGCTGCTGCGGTCGGCCCTGGCGCGCTACCAGGAGATCGGCGAGCTCAACAGCAACGTCCTGATGGGCCGGGTGGAGCTGGCGATGGCCCGGGCGTTCCAGGGAGACCTGCCGGAGGCGGTGCGGCTGTGCCGGGAGGTGCGCCGGATGTGCGAGGACCACGGGGAACGGTGGGCGCGCTCGTACGCGCTGTACGTACTGGCGTACGCGGCCTGGCTGGACGGGGACACGGCGGGGGCGCGGGAGCTGCTGGCGGACTGCCTGGCCGACGCGCACGCCTTCCGTGACCTGCTGGGCTCGGTGCTGGCCATCGAGCTGCTGGCGCTGGTGACGGTGGCCCAGGGCGATCCGGCGGAGGCGGCGGTGCTCCAGGGCGCCGCGGGACGGCTGTGGTCCTCGGTCGGGCTGCCGCTGTTCGGTTCGGCGTACTACAACGCCCCGCACGAGAGGTGCGAGGCCGCGGCCCGCCGCGCGCTCGGTGCCGCCCGGTACGCGGAGTGCGTGCGGGAGGGTGCGGGGCTGGACCGGGAGGCCGCGGTGGCCCGGGCGCTGGGCGACGGCATACGGCCGCTGCCCGCGCTGCCGGCGCCGCGGGGGCCGGTCGCGCGCACCTGCCCCGGACAGCGCGAACCCGCCGCCTCACCCACCCGGAAGGGCGGGGAGACGGCGGGCTGAGGTGCTGCGCCGGGCTGGGATCAGCGGGCGTAGTACTCGACGACGAGCTGCTCGTCGCAGATCACCGGGATCTCCTTGCGGTTCGGCTCGCGGTCCAGGCGGAACGCCAGGGCCTTGAGGTTCACCTGGAGGTAGCGCGGGGTCTCGCCGTCGGGGGCGAAGCCACCCTCACGGGCGATCTGGAAGAGCGTCTTGTCCTTGGAGCGGTCGCGGACCTGCACGACGTCGTCCGGGCGGACGCGGAAGGACGGCTTGTCGACCTTCTGGCCGTTGACCGCGATGTGGCCGTGGACGACCATCTGGCGGGCCTGGTAGATCGTGCGGGCGATGCCCGAGCGCAGGACCAGCGCGTCGAGGCGGCGCTCCAGCTCCACGATCAGGGCCTCACCGGTCTTGCCCTGGACCTTGGAGGCACGCTCGTAGGCGCGGACGAGCTGGCGCTCGGAGATGTCGTACTGAGCGCGCAGGCGCTGCTTCTCCAGCAGACGGACCTTGTAGTCCGAGTTCTGCTTGCGGCCACGGCCGTGCTCACCCGGCGGGTAGGGGCGGGCCTCGAAGTACTTGACGGCCTTCGGCGTCAGCGCGATGCCGAGGGCACGCGACTTCTTGACCTTGGGGCGGGACTGGTTCGCCACTGTCTCTGTCTCATTTCGTAGTGTTCGGCTCGTCAGGGTTTAGGGAGGTCGCATCCGCAGCCGGGAAAACCCGTCGGGTCCGCGAGGGACCTGCCGGGCAGCCGCTTCCCTGGTCTGGGCACATACGTGCAGCACGCGAGTGGCCCACCGACCGTCCCGGCGATGCGGGTGGTGGTGGGCTGCCCGCGACACCGTTCGACGGTGCGCGACGCTCCTGGATCCGGTCCGCTCGGGACCGGGTCTCCGGCCGGTTGTCCCGCTCTGACAGCACGGGACTCGGCGCTTCGGAAGAGTTTACAGGGTGCTCAGGACCGCTTGCGACCGAGGTGCGCGCGGGTCCACTCCACCGCGTCCGCGTACCTGGCCTCGGCTCCGTGCCGGCTCGGCGTGTAGTACACGCGGTCCTTGAGGGCGTCCGGGGCGTACTGCTGCTGGGCGATGCCCTCCGGCAGGTCGTGCGGGTAGACGTACCCCTGGGCGTGACCGAGCTTGGCGGCGCCCTGGTAGTGCCCGTCACGCAGGTGCGGCGGCACCGGGCCGGCCAGGCCCGCCCGGACGTCCGCCAGGGCGGCGCCGATCGCGGTGGTCGCCGCGTTCGACTTGGGGGCGAGGGCCAGGGCGATGGTGGCGTGGCTGAGGGTGAGGGCGGCCTCCGGGAAGCCGATCATGGCGACGGCCTGGGCTGCGGCCACGGCGATGGGCAGCGCGTTCGGGTCGGCCAGGCCGATGTCCTCGCTGGCGGAGATCATCAGGCGGCGGGCGATGAACCGGGGGTCCTCGCCGGCCTCGATCATGCGGGCCAGGTAGTGCAGGGCCGCGTCGACGTCGGAGCCGCGGATGGACTTGATCAGGGCGCTGGCGACGTCGTAGTGCTGGTCGCCGTCGCGGTCGTACTTCACCGCGGCCCGGTCGACGGTCTGCTCCAGCGTCCGCAGGGTGATCTCGCTCTCGCCCTGGTCCAGGGCGGCTCCGGCGGCGGCCTCCAGGGCGGTCAGGGCGCGGCGGGCGTCGCCGCCGGCGATCCGCAGCAGGTGCTCCTCGGTCTCCTCGGGGAGCGTGACGGCGCCCTTCAGGCCGCGTTCGTCGGCGAGCGCGCGCCCGAGCAGGCCGCGGACGTCGTCGTCGGTGAGCGGTTCGAGGGTGAGCAGCAGGGAGCGGGAGAGCAGCGGGGAGATCACCGAGAAGTACGGGTTCTCCGTGGTGGCCGCGATCAGGGTGACCCAGCGGTTCTCCACGGCTGGCAGTAGGGAGTCCTGCTGGGCCTTGCTGAAGCGGTGGATCTCGTCCAGGAAGAGGACGGTCTCCTTGCCGAAGCCGCCGGTGGCGCGGCGGGCGCCGTCGATGACCGCGCGGACCTCCTTGACGCCCGCGGTGATCGCGGACAGTTCCACGAACCGCTTGTCGGTCGCCTTGGACACGACGTACGCCAGGGTGGTCTTGCCGGTGCCGGGCGGGCCCCAGAGGATCACCGAGGACGGTCCGGCGGGGCCGCCGGAGCCCTCGCCGACCAGGCGGCGCAGGGGCGAGCCGGGCTTCAGCAGGTGCTGCTGCCCCACGACCTCCTCCAGCGTGCGCGGGCGCATGCGCACGGCCAGGGGGCTGGCCGCCGGGTCCTTCTCCTGGCGTTCTTCGGCTGCGGCGGTGAAGAGGTCGGGTTCCACTCTGAAACCCTAGAACACCGCACCGACAATCCCGTCCGGGCGGTCAGCTGGTCCAGAACTCCCACCAGCGGGTCAGCACCAGCATGCCGATGATGCCGATGTGCACGACCGGCAGCACCCAGGTGAACTCGCCGAAGAAGGACTTCAGCGGGCGCGGGGCCGGCAGGAAGCCGTTGCGGACGTTGAACGAGGTGACGTACCAGAACATGGTGATCGTGGCGACCCAGGCCAGCGAGCACCACAGGCACAGGGCGTTGATCCGGTACAGCGACTGGAACTGGAGCCAAGTGCAGAAGCCCACGCCGAACAGCGTGCCGAAGTTGAACGTCAGCCAGTACCAGCGCGGGAACCGGGCGCGGGCCAGCAGGCTCATGCCGACGCAGATGACGATGCCGTAGGCGACCAGGCCGAGCATCGGGTTCGGGAAGCCGAAGGCGGCGGCCTGCTTGCTCTCCATGACGCTGCCGCAGGAGACCACCGGGTTGAGGCTGCACCCGGGGGTGAAGGTCTTGCCCGCGACCTTGGCCTCGAGGATCTTGAACTTGTCGATCGTGATGACCCACGCGGCCAGCAGTCCGGCCGCACCGGTGATCACCAGCAGGATGGCCAAGGCACGGCTGCCGCCGACCCCGCGCGGGGCGTCGGCGGCGCGCTCCGGACCGGTCCCCGCGGAGACGTCGTTCACTGTCGTCTTGCTCATCACGCCGATTCCGTCACTTGAGAGCTGAACCATCTTCGGGCACCGGTCATTGTGCCGCACCCGGCCCGGTCCGCACCGTTCGCTGCGCATAAGGAGGCACGCACCGCGGGACGGACCGTTCGGTTCCGGCCGGTGCCAGGAGGCCGGGGCGCGGCCGGGGGGCCGGTTCCCCAGGTGGAGCCGGTGCCGGGCACGCGCGTGTGGCGATCCTGTGCGGGAGGCGTCCGGCAGGGCGAACCGGCGTCCACGGGGTTGACGGGGGTGGTGACGCGAGGTGACGGGGGACGGTGACGGCGCCCGAGGACGGGCGGGCGGGGCGGAGCCGGACGTGCGCCCGCGCTCCGCCCCGTACGCCTCAGCCCAGCCGGGACTCCAGCTCGGCCACGATCTCGTTGACGCCGATCGCCGTCTGCTCACCGGACTCCATGTCCTTGAGCTGGACGACGCCCTCGGCGAGGTCGCGCTCGCCGGCGACGATCGCGTAGCGGGCGCCCGAGCGGTTGGCGTTCTTCATCGCGCCCTTCAGGCCCTTGCCGCCGTACGCGAAGTCCGCCGCGATGCCGACCTTGCGCAACTCGGTGACCTTGGCGAACAGCAGCCGCCGGGCCTCCTCGCCGAGCGGCACCGCGTACACGCTGGTGGCCGACGGGATGTCCAGCTCGACGCCCTCGGCCTCCAGCGCGAGGACCGTGCGGTCGACGCCCAGGGCCCAGCCGACGGAGGGCAGCGCGGGGCCGCCGATCATCTCGGACAGGCCGTCGTAGCGGCCGCCGCCGCCCACCGCGGACTGCGAACCGAGGCCGTCGTGCACGAACTCGAAGGTGGTGCGGGTGTAGTAGTCCAGGCCACGGACCAGCTTCGGGTCGTCCTCGAAGGAGACGCCCGCCGCCGTGATCAGCTCGCGGACCTCCTCGTGGTACGCCTTGCAGGCGTCGCACAGGTAGTCCCGGAGCAGCGGTACGCCGGTGAGCTGCTTCTGCACCGACTCCCGCTTGTCGTCGAGGACGCGCAGCGGGTTGATCTCGGCCCGGCGCAGCGTGTCCTCGTCCAGGTCCAGTCCGCGCAGGAAGTCCTGGAGCGCGGCCCGGTACACCGGGCGGCACTCCTTGTCGCCCAGGCTGTTCAGCAGGATGCGGAAGTTCCGCAGCCCCAGCGAGCGGTACGCCTGGTCGGCCAGGATGATCAGCTCGGCGTCGAGCGCGGGGTCCTCGGTGCCGATGGCCTCGGCGCCGACCTGGGAGAAGTGCCGGTAGCGGCCCTTCTGCGGGCGCTCGTAGCGGTACTGCGAACCGGAGTACCAGACCTTGACCGGGAGGTTGCCGGCCTTGTCCAGGTTGGCCTCCAGCACCGCCCGCAGCACGGGGGCGGTGGTCTCCGGGCGCAGGGCGAGCCGGTCGCCGCCCTTCGTCTCGAAGACGTACATCTCCTTGGTCACGATGTCGGTGGACTCGCCCACCCCGCGCGCGAACAGTTCGACGTTCTCGAAGCCGGGCGTCTCGATGTAGCCGTAACCGGAGCCGCGCAGCGGGGCGGCGATCGCCTCGCGCACCGCGAGGTACTTGGCCGAGTCCGGCGGGATCAGGTCGTAGGTGCCCTTGGGGGCCTTGAAGGTGCTCACGGGAGTTCTCTCGTCACATTCCTCGTCGGGGAGCCTCGGCGGCTCCCTGGCCGGCGGCCACCTGCCGCAGATAGGGATTGGTGGCGCGCTCCTGGCCGATGGTCGTCTGGGGGCCGTGGCCGGACAGCACCACGGTGGAGTCGTCGAGCGGCAGGCACACCCGGGCCAGCGACCGCAGCATGTCCTCCATGGATCCGCCCGGCAGGTCGGTGCGTCCGATGGAGCCGGCGAACAGCAGGTCCCCGGAGAAGAACACCGACGGCACGTCGGCGGTCTCGGGCATCCGGAAGCTCACCGACCCCTTGGTATGGCCCGGCGCGTGCGCGACGGAGAACTCCATTCCGGCCAGTTCCAGAGCGGCGCCGTCGGCCAGCTCCCTGACGTCGTCCGGCTCCCCCACGGTCAGCTCGCCCATCAGCGGCATGCCGATGGACCGGCCGAGCGCCTTCTCCGGGTCGCTCATCATGTACCGGTCCTCGGGGTGGATCCACGCCGGTACGTCGTGCGCTCCGCAGACGGGGACGACCGAGGCCACGTGGTCGATGTGGCCGTGGGTGAGAACGACGGCGACGGGCTTGAGCCGATGCTTCTTCAGTGCTTCCTCGACGCCTCGGGCGGCCTGGTGGCCGGGGTCGATGATCACGCACTCCTCACCGGCGGCGGGGGCGACGAGATAACAGTTCGTCCCCCAGGCCCCGGCGGGGAACCCGGCAATGAGCACGATCGTCCTTCGTTGTGTCGACTACTGGCGGCTTCCGCCGCCCTCAGAGCCTACCGGCGCTGCCGTTTCCTCAGCGAACCCATATACGGTACGGGGCTACACGCAGGGTCGGCTCACGAGGACGCACGCGTACCGCCGACACACGACAGGCATGAGGAGAGAACCCGGTGGTCAGCCAGGAGCAGCGGCGGCGTCAGCTCGCCCGGGAGAAGTTCTTGCGGCAGCAGCAGCGGCGCACCGAGGCACGGCGGAAAACCCGCCTGCGCAACTCCGTGATCGCGTCGGTGCTCGGCGTGGTCGTGATCGGCAGTGTCGCCCTGTACACGACCGGGGTGCTGAAGGGCGACGACGACAAGAAGCAGAACGCGAGCGCCCAGGTCACCCCGAGCGCCGGCGGGGCGCCGACGAGCAAGGCTCCGGACCCGTGCCGGAAGCCGGCGGCCGGCTCGGTGAAGAAGCTGAGCTGGAAGAAGGAGCCGGCGATGACGATCGACACGTCGGCGCGGTACTCGCTGAAGCTCGCGACGACCTGCGGTGACATCGGCGTCGCACTGAAGACGTCGGCGGCGCCGCACACGGTCAACTCGTTCGACTTCCTCGCCCGCGAGGGCTACTTCGACCACACCAAGTGCCACCGGCTGACCACCCAGGGCATCTACGTCCTCCAGTGCGGCGACCCGCAGGGCACCGGCATGGGCGGTCCGGGCTACACGCTCCCGGACGAGAACCTCAAGGACAAGAGCCTGAAGGACAACACGTACCCGGCGGGCACGGTGGCGATGGCCAACACCGGGCAGAAGCACACCGGCGGCAGCCAGTTCTTCCTGGTCTACAAGGACAGCCAGCTGCCGCCGAGCTACACGCCGTTCGGCACCATCGACGCGGCGGGCATGAAGGTGCTGGACAAGATCGCCGCGGCCGGCGAGAACACGGGCGGCGGTGACGGCGCGCCGAACGCGACGGTCGTGATCGACAAGGCCACGGTCACCAAGTCCTGACCGCTGCCCGGCCCCGGGTCCCGACCCCGCGCCCGGCCCCGGCCGGTGCGCGGACCTGAGGCTCCGCACGGACGGTGGCGGAATTCGGTCGTGCTGGATGCGGACAGGCCACCCGCTGGTCGCCTATGTTGGCCGTGACGAAACTGTGGACGATGTCCGGGGGCGCTGAGGCCCCCCGCAGGCATCATGTGGAGGAGGCGCTGTGAGCAGCGACCCGTGGGGCCGCGTCGACGAGACGGGGACCGTGTACGTGCGGACGGCCGAGGGCGAGCAGGTCGTCGGTTCCTGGCAGGCGGGCTCTCCGGAGGAGGCGCTCGCCTACTTCGAGCGCAAGTACGAGGGCCTGGTTGTCGAGATCGGCCTCCTCGAGAAGCGGGTGCGGACCACCGACCTGTCGGCGAAGGACGCGCAGGTCGCCATCGGTCACCTGCGCGAACAGGTGGACGCGCATCACGCGGTCGGTGACCTTCAGGCGCTGCGGGAACGGCTGGACAAGCTCGTCGCGACCGTCGAGGCACGCCGCGAGGAGCGCAAGGCGCAGCGGGCCAAGCAGTCCGACGAGGCCCGCAAGGCCAAGGAGGACCTGGTCACCGAGGCCGAGCAGCTGGCGCAGTCCGACCAGTGGCGGGCCGCCGGTGAGCGGCTGCGGGCGCTGGTGGACACCTGGAAGGGGCTGCCGCGGCTGGACCGCAAGTCCGACGACGAGCTGTGGCACCGCTTCTCGCACGCGCGGTCGGCGTTCTCCAAGCGGCGCAAGGCACACTTCGCACAGCTGGACGCGCAGCGCGAGGACGCCCGCCGGATCAAGGAGCGGCTGGTCGCCGAGGCCGAGGCGCTGTCGGGTTCGACGGACTGGGGGCCGACGGCCGCCCGGTACCGCGATCTGATGGCGGAGTGGAAGGCCGCGGGCCGCGCCCAGCGCGAGCACGAGGACGACCTGTGGAACCGCTTCCGCGGCGCCCAGGACGTGTTCTTCGCGGCGCGCAGCTCGGTGTTCGCCGAGCGGGACGCCGAGCAGTCGGAGAACCTGAAGCTGAAGGAGGAGCTGGCCGAAGAGGCCGAGAAGCTCCTGCCGGTCACCGATCTGAAGGCCGCGCGGGCCGCCTTCCGCTCGATCAACGAGCGCTGGGAGGCCATCGGTCACGTCCCGCGGGACGCCCGGCCGAAGGTGGAGGGCCGGATGCACGCCGTGGAGCGGGCGTTCCAGGAGGCCGAGGAGGCCGAGTGGCGCCGGACGAACCCGGAGGCACGCGCGCGTGCCGAGGGTCTGACCGGTCAGCTCCAGGCCGCCGTGGACAAGCTGAGGGCGCAGATCGAGCAGGCGCGCGCCCAGGGCAACAACGCCAGGGCCGACAAGCTGGAGAAGGAGCTGGAGGGCCGCCAGGCGCTGCTGGACCAGGCTCTGAAGGGTCTGCACGAGTTCGGCGGCTGACAAGTTCGTCCCGCACGGCCGAGGGCCCCGTACGCGCGTACGGGGCCCTCGGCCGTGTCCGGCGGCCGTCAGGACCTGCTGCGGCCCGAGGTCACGCGGTAGACGTCGTAGACGCCCTCCACGCCCCGGACGGCCTTCAGGACGTGGCCGAGGTGCTTGGGGTCGCCCATCTCGAAGGTGAACCGGGAGGTGGCCACCCGGTCCCGGGACGTCTGGACGGCCGCGGAGAGGATGTTGACGTGCTGGTCGGACAGGACCCGGGTGACGTCCGACAGCAGGCGGGAGCGGTCCAGCGCCTCGACCTGGATGGCGACCAGGAAGACCGAGGACTGGGTGGGCGCCCACTCGACGTCGAGCATGCGCTCCGGCTCGCGGGACAGCGAGTCGACGTTGACGCAGTCGTTGCGGTGCACCGATACGCCGCTGCCTCGCGTGACGAAGCCGATGACCGGGTCGCCGGGCACGGGGGTGCAGCAGCGGGCCAGCTTGACCCACACGTCGTCGACGCCCTTCACGACCACGCCCGGGTCCGCGCTGGAGCGCCGCTTGCGGCCACGGGTACGGGACGGCGGGACGGCCTCGTCGATCTCCTCGGTGGCGGCCTCCTCGCCGCCGAGGGCCTGGACGAGCTTCTGCACGATGTTCTGCGCGGAGAGGTGGCCCTCGCCGATCGCCGCGTACAGCGCGGAGATGTCCGAGTAGCGCATCTCGTGGGCGAGCGTGACGAGCGAGTCGCCGGTGAGGATGCGCTGGATCGGCAGGTTCTGCTTGCGCATGGCCCGCACGATGGCGTCCTTGCCCTGCTCGATCGCCTCGTCGCGGCGCTCCTTGGAGAACCAGCCGCGGATCTTGTTGCGCGCCCGCGGCGACTTGACGAAGCCGAGCCAGTCCCGGGACGGGCCGGCGCCGGCCGCCTTGGAGGTGAAGACCTCCACCAGGTCGCCGTTGTCCAGGGTGGACTCGAGCGGGACCAGGCGGCCGTTGACCCGCGCTCCTATGGTGCGGTGGCCGACCTCGGTGTGGACGGCGTAGGCGAAGTCCACCGGGGTGGCACCGGCCGGCAGCGCGATGACGTCGCCCTTGGGGGTGAAGACGAAGACCTCGTTGCGGGACAGGTCGAAGCGCAGGGACTCCAGGAACTCGCTGGGGTCCTCGGTCTCCTTCTGCCAGTCCAGCAGCTGCCGCAGCCACGCCATGTCGTTGATGGCGTCCTTGTCCTTGCCGGACGCCTTCGGCACGTCCGTGCGGACCTTGGAGGCGCCGGCGACGGCCTCCTGCTTGTACTTCCAGTGCGCGGCGATGCCGTACTCGGCGCGGCGGTGCATGTCGAACGTGCGGATCTGGAGTTCGACGGGCTTGCCGTTGGGGCCGATGACCGTCGTGTGCAGCGACTGGTACATGTTGAACTTGGGCATCGCGATGTAGTCCTTGAACCGGCCGGGCACCGGGTTCCATCGCGCGTGCACCGTGCCGAGGGCGGCGTAGCAGTCGCGGACCGTGTCGACGAGGACGCGGATGCCCACCAGGTCGTAGATCTCGGCGAAGTCGCGGCCCCGCACGATCATCTTCTGGTAGACGCTGTAGTAGTGCTTCGGGCGGCCGGTGACGGTGGCCTTGATGCGCGCGGCCCGCAGGTCGGACTGGACCTCGTCGGTCACTATGGCCAGGTACTCGTCACGCTTCGGCGCCCGCTCGGCCACCAGCCGTACGATCTCGTCGTACATCTTGGGGTAGAGGATCGCGAAGGCGAGGTCCTCCAGTTCCCACTTGATGGTGTTCATGCCGAGGCGGTGGGCGAGCGGAGCGTAGATCTCCAGCGTCTCGCGCGCCTTCTTCTCCTGCTTCTCGCGCTTGAGGTAGCGCATGGTGCGCATGTTGTGCAGCCGGTCGGCGAGCTTGATGACCAGGACCCGCGGGTCCTTCGCCATGGCCACGACCATCTTGCGCACGGTCTCGGCCTGCGCGGCCTCGCCGAACTTGACCTTGTCCAGCTTGGTCACGCCGTCGACGAGCAGGGCGACGACGTCGCCGAAGTCGCGGCGCAGGTCCTCCAGGCCGTACTCGGTGTCCTCGACGGTGTCGTGCAGCAGCCCCGCCATCAGGGTCGCCGGGTCCATGCCCAGCTCGGCCAGGATGGTGGTGACGGCGAGCGGGTGCGTGATGTACGGGTCGCCGCTCTTGCGCTTCTGGCCGCGGTGCCAGCGCTCGGCGACCTGGTAGGCGCGCTCGATCTGGCGGAGCGTGGAGTTCTCGATCTTGGGGTCGTTGCTGCGGACTATGCGCAGCAGTGGCTCCAGGACCGGGTTGTAGGGGTTGGCGCGCTGGACGCCGAGGCGGGCGAGGCGGGCCCGGACCCGGTTGGAGGAGCCGGTGCGGGCGGGCTGCGCCGGCTGGCGCACCACGGGGGGCTGCGCCGGGCGCTCGGCCGGGGGCTGCTTGGGACGCGCGGACTCGGCGCTCTTCTCCACGGGCGCGGAGTGGGCGTGCTCGACCGTCCCGCGGGTGTCGTTCTTCACGTGGGACGACGTACTCGGCGCGGGCTTCGCCGCGGCGGCCGAGGCGGACTCGGGCTTGGCGGCGGTCAGTGGCTGGGCCTCGTCTGGCAAGAGGACTCCTCGTGCGCGATCCGGGTCCCCCGGTCAGGCTCCGGAGACCCCATGGTAGCGATCCTGCGCCCGGTCAACGCTTCCAGGCGGCTGTGCGGACCGACTACCCGGTAAACACGGGGGGCTCCCCCGGGATTCCGGAGAATGACTCCCGGGTGTTCCAAAGGAACGGCCGCCCCGGCGGTCGGTGCCGTGGGCGGCCGTTCTCCTGCGGTCGTGCTCAGACCTGGAGCAGCGCCTCCAGCGGAGCGCCGTCCAGGGCGGGCTCCAGCCGGGCACGGCCGCCCAGGAAGCCCAGTTCCATCAGGACGGCCAGCCCCGAGACCTCGGCGCCGGCGCGCTGGATCAGGTGGATCGCGGCCTCGGCCGTACCTCCCGTGGCCAGTACGTCGTCCACGATCAGGACGCGGTCGCCGGACGTCAGGTCCTCGGCGTGGACCTCGATCTCCGCCGAGCCGTACTCCAGGTCGTAGGCCTGGCGCAGGGTGGCTCCGGGCAGCTTGCCCGCCTTGCGGACCGGGATGAAGCCCAGGCCCGCGCGGACGGCGACCGGGGCGCCGAGGATGAAGCCGCGGGCCTCCAGACCGACGACCTTGGTCGCGCCGGTGTTGGCGGCGATCTCGGCCAGGACGTCGGTGAGCGCGGTGAAGGCGGCCGGGTCGGCCAGGAGCGGGGTGATGTCCTTGAACATCACGCCCGGCTCCGGGTAGTCGGCCACGTCACGGATGCGGCTGAGCAGCAGCTCCTGGATGTCGGTCATCGGCGCTTCCCCGAGGTCCGGCCGCGGCCCCGGCCGCGGGACGCGGGCTGATGGCGCGGGCCCACCACGGCGGGGGCGCCGTCGTCGTCGGCTTCGTCACCGCCGTAGCGGGCCTCGGCGACGTCGTCGTCCGCGCCGGCCTGGGCGCGCTTGGCCAGGACCCGCTTGGTGAGGGCCCGCATCGCCGGCTCGCGCTCCTTGAGGTCGGCGACGAGCGGCGTGGCGATGAAGATCGACGAGTAGGCACCGGCGGCGAGGCCCACGAACAGCGACAGCGAGATGTCGTTGAGCGTGCCAGCGCCGAGGAAGCCGCCGCCGATGAAGAGCAGACCGGCGACCGGCAGCAGGGCGACGACCGTGGTGTTGATGGAGCGGACCAGGGTGCCGTTGATCGACCGGTTGGCGATCTCGCTGTAGGTGAACCGGGTCTGCTTGGTGATGTCCTTCGTCTGCTCCTTGAGGCTGTCGAAGACGACGACCGTGTCGTAGAGCGAGTAACCGAGGATGGTCAGCAGACCGATGACCGTGCCGGGCGTGACCTCGAAGCCGACCAGGGCGTAGATACCGGTCGTGATGGTGATGTCGTGGATCAGCGCGACCAGCGCCGCGATGGCCATCCGCCACTCGAAGGCGATCGCCAGGTAGATCACCACGAGGACCATGAAGATCGCCAGGCCCTCCCAGGCCTTGTTGGCGATCTGCTCGCCCCAGCTCGGGCCGACCAGGTCGGCGGCGAGCTTCTCGGGGTCGAGGTTCAGGTCCTTGGCCAGCTCCTGCTTGATCTTGTCGGACTGGCCGGTGTCGATGCCGGCGATCTGGATGCGCAGGCTGCCGTTGCCGAGCTTCTGCACGACCGCCTGGTGGCCGGAGGCCGTGTTGGCGTACTCCTCCGCCTGGGCCACCGACGTGCTCATCTTCGTGGGCGTCGTGAAGACCGCGCCGCCCTGGAACTCGATGCCCATGTTCAGGCCGCGCACCGCCAGGCCGACGATGGCCGTGATGGTGATCAGGATCGAGACGCCGTACCAGATCCTGCGCTTGCCGACGAAGTCGTAGGAGATCTCGCCGCGGTGCAGTCGAGCGCCGAGGTTGCCGAGTTTCGACATCGCTCACGCCTCCTTCGGGTCGACGGGGCCGGCGGCGGGACCGGCGGGACGGCGGGTGCGGCGCAGCGGCGGCTTGGCACCGAGGCCCTTCGGGTCGAGTCCGGACCACTTGTGGCCGTCGGCGAAGAACCTGCGGCGGGCCAGCAGCGTCATCAGCGGCTTGGTGAAGAAGAAGACGACGACCACGTCGAGCACGGTGGTGAGACCCAGCGTGAACGCGAAGCCCTGCACCTTGCCGACGGTGACGATGAACAGCACCGCGGCGGCGAGGAAGGACACGAAGTCGGAGACCAGGATGGTGCGCCGGGCCCGCGGCCAGGCCCGCTCGACGGCGGGGCGCAGCGTGCGGCCCTCGCGGATCTCGTCCCGGATGCGTTCGAAGTACACGATGAACGAGTCGGCGGTGATACCGATGGCGACGATGGCACCGCAGACGGCCGGCAGGTTCAGCGCGAAGCCGATGGCCGGGCCGAGCAGCGCCATGATCACGTAGGTGAGGATCGCCGAGACGATCAGGGAGGCCATGGCCACGACCGACAGGCCGCGGTAGTAGACCACCAGGTAGATCACGACCAGCGCCAGACCGATCGCGCCGGCGAGCAGACCGGCGTGCAGCTGCTCGCCGCCGAGCGCGGCGGTGACGGTGGTGACGGACTGCTCCTGGAAGGACAGCGGCAGGGCGCCGTAAGACAGCATGTTGGCGAGGCTCTGCGCCTCCTCCTGCTTGAAGCTGCCGGAGATCTCCGCCTGGCCGCCGGTGATCGACTGCTGCACGAACGGGCTGGAGACGACCTCGCCGTCGAGGACGATGCCGAACTCGTTCTGCGGCTGGGTCTTCTGGGCCAGCTCACCGGTGATGTCGGCGAACTTGCTCGCCCCGCTCTTGGTGAAGGTCATCTGGACCTGCCAGCCGGAGGCGCCCTGGGTGTCGAAGACCGCCTGGGCCTTCTTCACCTCGGTGCCGTCCACGGCGGCCGGGCCGAGCAGGTACTTGTACCAGGCGCCGTCGATCTCGCCGCAGGCCACGGTCGACTGGCCGGGCTTGACGTTCTTGCCCGCCTTGGCGCGGTCGGTGGCCTTGGAGCAGTCCAGGGCCGCGTACTCGGCCTGGAGCCTGGGGTCGGGGGTGGCGCCGCCGCCGGACGGTGCCGATGCCGATGCCGACGGCGTGGCGCTGCCGGAGGCGGAACCGCTCGGCGAGGGGGTGGAGCCGGCCTTCGTCAGCGCGCCGGTGACGGCCCGGCCCTGGGAGGTCGCCGTGGCCGTGGGGGACGAGGAGCCGGACGAGGACGCCGTCTCCTTCGCGGAGGCGCTCGACGACGGGCTCGCGCCCGGCTTCGGCGAGGAGCTGCCGGAGGACGCGCCCGGGGAGGGGCTCTGCGCGGCGGGGCCGCTGGGCTCGCTGGCCAGGACCGGCCGGAAGTACAGCTTGGCGGTGGTGCCGACCTGCTCCTGGGCCTCCTTGGAGTTGGTGCCCTTGGGGATGTTGACGATGATGTTGTCTTTCCCCTGGGTCTGCACCTCCGCCTCGGAGACGCCCAGGCCGTTGACACGGCGGTTCATGATGTCGACCGCGGTGTCCATGTTGGCCTTGTTGATCGCGGACCCCTGGTCGGCCTTCGCCTTGAGCGTGATGCTCGTACCACCGGCGAGGTCGATGCCGAGACGCGGAGTCTTGTGACCGGAGGCGAACATGCCTCCGGTCAGCGCCACGATGGCGATCAGGATGAGGGCCAGCGAGCGCCCTGGCTTGCTCTGGGCGCTCGCGCTTCGGCCCCTCTTAGGTGCTGCCACCTTCTCGTACTCCCTCTCGGGCCGCCCCGCGCCCGGTCGGCGCGGTCGGCCATGACATGGTGTCGGGTTCCCGTGCGGGAAACAGACGCGCCCGGAACACGCGGGGCGCCATCATGCCGCCGTCGCGCCTCCCGGGGCGTGACTACTTCGCGTCGGAGTCGCCGTCGGTCTTCTTCGACTCGTCCTCCGCCTTGGCCTCGGCGGCGGCCTTGTCCTCGGCGGCCTGGACGGCGTCCGCGCCGCGCTCGGCGGCGTCCTTCTTACCGAGGTCGATCTTGTCGTCGGAGGCGGCGGCAGCGGCGGGTCCGTCGGTCTCGTCGGTCTCGGTGAGGGAGGAGGCGTCGTCCGGGACGAGGCCGGCGTCGGACTTCAGGTCGTGCTCGATGCCGTGGACGATGCGGTTGTACTCGTCGTCGGTGAGGACGGCGCCGATGGAGTTCTTGGCAAAGAGGAGGTCGACGCCCGGCCCGGCGTCGAGGAGGACCGTGTCCTCGTTGACCTCCTTGACCGTCGCGTACATACCCCCGATCGTGCGGACACCGGAACCGGGCTGCATCTCGTTCCGCATCTGGGCGGCCTGCTGCTGCTTCTTCTTGGCCGAACGCGTCATCAGGAACATGGCCGCGATGAGCACGATGAACGGGAGAAGGGTATAGGCATTCACGGGACGGAATTTCCTTCGCGCGACCGCGCGGGTGAGCGGCCTGTTGATGGGGGTGTGGTCGGCGCCGCCCGCAAGGGCGGCATCGGCGGAGTCTAAGCGAGTCCGCTCGCATGGAACAACGCTCAGCATGGCACCTGGGTTCCTGCCGGGCCATCGTCCTCGCCGCCCGGCGGGCATCACGCCCCGAACAGGTCCGGTTGTCCGTTTCCCGTCGCCGCCGGACGCGGCGGGGTCAGGCCGAGGTGCGCCCATGCGGCGGGCGTGGCGACCCGGCCGCGCGGGGTGCGGGCGAGCAGTCCCTCCCGGACCAGGAACGGTTCGGCGACCTCCTCCACGGTCTCCCGCTCCTCCCCCACCGCGACGGCGAGGGTGGACAGGCCGACCGGGCCGCCGCCGAACAGCTTCAGCAGCGCCTCCAGGACGGCCCGGTCCAGCCGGTCGAGGCCGCGCGGGTCGACCTCGTAGACGGCGAGGGCGGCGGCGGCGATCTCGCGGGTGACCACTCCGTCGGCCCTGACCTGCGCGTAGTCACGGACGCGGCGCAGCAGGCGGTTGGCGATGCGGGGCGTGCCCCGGGAGCGGCCGGCGATCTCGGCGGCGCCGTCCGGCTCGATGCCGACGTCCAGCAGGTTCGCCGAGCGGTGCACGACGCGCTCCAGCTCGTGCGGTTCGTAGAACTCCATGTGCGCGGTGAAGCCGAAGCGGTCGCGCAGCGGCGGCGGCAGCAGGCCCGCGCGCGTGGTGGCGCCGACCAGCGTGAACGGCGGCAGCTCCAGCGGGATCGCGGTGGCGCCGGGACCCTTGCCGACGATGACGTCGACGCGGAAGTCCTCCATCGCCATGTACAGCATCTCCTCGGCGGGCCGGGACATGCGGTGGATCTCGTCGAGGAACAGCACCTCGCCCTCCTGGAGGGAGGAGAGGATCGCGGCGAGGTCGCCGGCGTGCTGGATGGCGGGGCCTGAGGTGATGCGGATGGGGGCGCCCATCTCGGCCGCGATGATCATCGACAGGGTGGTCTTGCCGAGGCCGGGGGCTCCGGAGAGCAGCACGTGGTCGGCGGTGGCGCCTCGCGCGCGTGCGGCGCGCAGGACCAGGTCGAGCTGTTCGCGGACCTTCTGCTGGCCGATGAACTCGCCGAGGTCCTTCGGGCGCAGGGCGGCCTCGACGGCCTGGTCCTCCCGGTCGGCGGCGGAGTCCACCAGCCGCTCGGGGGCCGGGCTGTCGGTCGAGTCGTCCCAGTTCATGTGTCTGCCTTACGACGGTACGGATCAGCGGGCTCGGGTCAGCGGGCTCGGTTCAGCGTCTGGAGGGCGGCCTTCAGCAGCTGGCCCACCTGCGGGGTGCCGCCGGCGGCCTCGGCCCGGGGCGCGACGGCGGTCACGGCCTCGTCGGCCTCGCGGGTGGCGTAGCCGAGGCCGATCAGGGCCGCGTGCAGCTGGTCGCGCCAGCCCTGGCTGACCGGCGCGCCGACGGCCGGGGCGCCGACGGGTTCGCCGAGCCGGTCCTTCAGTTCCAGGAGCAGCTTCTGGGCGCCTTTCTTGCCGATGCCGGGGACGGCGGTGAGGGCCTTCTCGTCGCCGGTGGCGACCGCGCGGCGCAGCGCGTCCGGGGCGTGCACGGCCAGCATGGCCTGGGCGAGGCGCGGGCCGACGCCGCTCGCGGTCTGGAGCAGCTCGAAGACCTGGCGCTCGTCGTCGTCGGCGAAGCCGTACAGGGTGAGGGAGTCCTCCCGGACGACGAGGGAGGTGTGCAGCTTGGCGGGCTGGCCGGTGCGCAGCGTCGACAGGGTGTTCGGCGTGCACTGGACGGCCATGCCGACGCCCCCGACCTCGACGACCGCGGTGTCGGGGGCGAGTGCGGCGACCGTGCCGCTGACGAAGGCGATCATGCCGTACGGCCTTTCGTTGCGTGGACTGCGTGCCGGGCGAGGGCCTGCTGGAGCCGGTTCTGGGCGGGGGCCCGCCAGATGTGGCAGATGGCGAGCGCGAGGGCGTCGGCGGCGTCGGCCGGCTTGGGTGGTGCGGCGAGCCGCAGCAGACGGGTGACCATCGCGCCCACCTGCGCCTTGTCCGCGCGTCCGCTGCCGGTGACGGCGGCCTTGACCTCGCTGGGGGTGTGCAGGGCGACGGGGATGCCGCGCCGGGCGGCGCACAGCATGGCGACGGCGCTGGCCTGGGCGGTGCCCATGACCGTGCGCACGTTGTGCTGGCTGAAGACGCGCTCGACGGCGACGAACTCGGGCCGGTGCTCGTCCAGCCACTGCTCGATGCCCTGTTCGACGGCGAGGAGACGGTGGCTGAGCTCCGCGTCGGCGGGGGTGCGGACGACCCCGACGCCGACCATGGTGAGCGGGCGGCCCGCGACCCCTTCCACGACCCCGACGCCGCACCGGGTCAGCCCGGGGTCCACCCCCAGTACGCGCACGCGCGCCCCCTCCGTTCGACAGCCTGTTCGTGCAGGCTATCGGGTGCCACTGACAGAGCGACGGGCCGACGGGCGTGTCTCCCGTCGGCCCGTTGGGCGAGCCGTCGCGTTACGCGTCGACCTTCTCCATGATCTCGTCGCTGACGTCGAAGTTGGCGAAGACGTTCTGCACGTCGTCGCTGTCCTCCAGCGCGTCGATGAGCTTGAAGATCTTCTTGGCGCCCTCCTCGTCCAGCTCGACCTGCATGGTCGGGACGAAGTTGGCCTCGGCGGAGTCGTAGTCGATGCCGGCCTCCTGGAGGGCGGTGCGGACCGCGACCAGGTCGGTGGCCTCGCTGACGACCTCGAAGGACTCACCGAGGTCGTTGACCTCCTCGGCACCGGCGTCCAGGACGGCGCCGAGGACGTCGTCCTCGGTCAGCTCGCCCTTGGGGACGATGATGACGCCCTTGCGGTTGAACAGGTACGACACCGAGCCGGGGTCGGCCATCGAGCCGCCGTTGCGGGTCATGGCGACGCGGACCTCGGAGGCGGCGCGGTTGCGGTTGTCGGTGAGGCACTCGATGAGCACCGCGACGCCGTTGGGGCCGTAGCCCTCGTACATGATCGTCTCGTAGTCGGCGCCGCCGGCCTCGAGACCACCGCCGCGCTGGATCGCGGAGTCGATGTTCTTGTTCGGGACCGACTGCTTCTTGGCCTTCTGGACGGCGTCGTAGAGCGTCGGGTTGCCTTCGACGTCGACGCCGCCCATCCGCGCCGCGACCTCGATGTTCTTGATCAGCTTCGCGAAGAGCTTGCCGCGCTTGGCGTCGATGACGGCCTTCTTGTGCTTCGTCGTGGCCCATTTAGAGTGGCCGGACATCTGCCTGTCTCCTTCGCGTAACCCATCTCTGTACGAACGGCAGAGATCCTACAAGGACTCTCGTGTCCGGTTGGCGCGCACCATGTCGACGAACAGGGAGTGCACGCGGTGGTCGCCGGTCAGCTCCGGGTGGAACGACGTGGCCAGCGCGTTGCCCTGGCGCACCGCCACGACGTGGCCGTCGTGCTCGGCGAGCACCTCGGTCGCGGCGCCGACGGACTCCACCCAGGGAGCGCGGATGAAGACGCCCTCCACAGGATCGCCCGGGACGCCCCGCACGTCGACCGCGGCCTCGAACGACTCGTTCTGCCGGCCGAAGGCGTTGCGGCGCACGATCATGTCGATGCCGCCGATGGTCTCCTGACCCGAGCGGGGGTCGAGGATCTTGTCGGCGAGCAGGATCATGCCGGCGCAGGTGCCGTAGACCGGCATACCGGCCCGCACGCGCGCGCGCAGGGGCTCCATCACGCCGAAGAGGACGGCCAGCTTGGAGATGGTGGTGGACTCGCCGCCGGGCAGGACGAGGCCGTCGACCTCGGCGAGTTCCTCGGGGCGCCGCACCTGCCTGGCCACGGCGTCGGCCGCGGCCAGGGCGATGAGGTGCTCCCGTACGTCGCCCTGGAGGGCCAGGACGCCTATGACAGGAGTGTTCATGGGGTGTCGTACCTGGGGGGGTTACCAGCCGCGGTTCGCGTAGCGCTCGGACTCGGGGAGGACGTCGCAGTTGATGCCGACCATGGCCTCGCCGAGGTTCCGGGACGCGTCCGCGATGATCTTCGGGTCGTCGTAGAAGGTGGTGGCCTTCACGATGGCGGCTGCGCGCTTGGCGGGGTCGCCGGACTTGAAGATGCCGGAGCCGACGAAGACGCCCTCGGCGCCGAGCTGACGCATCAGGGCGGCGTCGGCCGGGGTGGCCACGCCACCGGCGGAGAACAGCACCACCGGGAGCTTGCCCAGCTCGGCGACCTCCTTGACCAGCTCGTACGGGGCGCGCAGCTCCTTGGCGGCGGCGTACAGCTCGTGGTTGTCCAGACCGCGCAGGCGGGCGATGTCGCCCTTGATCTGGCGCAGGTGACGGACGGCCTCCACGACGTTGCCGGTGCCGGCCTCGCCCTTGGAGCGGATCATCGCGGCGCCCTCGGCGATACGGCGCAGGGCCTCGCCCAGGTTGGTCGCGCCGCACACGAACGGGGTGGTGAAGCCCCACTTGTCGGAGTGGTTGACCTCGTCGGCCGGGGTGAGCACCTCGGACTCGTCGATGAAGTCGACGCCGAGGGACTGGAGCACCTGGGCCTCGACGAAGTGGCCGATGCGGGACTTGGCCATGACCGGGATCGAGACGGCGTCGATGATGCCCTCGATCATGTCCGGGTCGGACATGCGGGCCACTCCGCCGTCCTTGCGGATGTCGGCCGGAACCCGCTCCAGGGCCATGACGGCGACGGCGCCCGCGTCCTCGGCGATCTTCGCCTGCTCCGGCGTGACGACGTCCATGATCACGCCGTTCTTGAGCTGCTCGGCCATACCGCGCTTCACGCGGTCGGTGCCGGTCTCGGGAGCCTGGTTCTCGGTGGTGGACACGGGTGACCTCACTGACGGTAAAGAGGGCTTCTGCACCGATGAGGAAACGCGAGCGGACCAGGCCACAGCAAGGGCCAATGGCGAGCCGGTGGCTCGTTTTGGTTCATCCGGCGTTCAGGAGACCCGCTCCACCAGGGCCGCGGGCGGCTCGTCGTCCATCTCTACGGCGAGCGGGAACGGGGCGTGACCGGCCAGCCGGAACCAGCGGACCTTGCGGTGCTCACGGAGCCTGCGGGCGGCGCCCACGGCGTCGTTGTGGAAACGGCGGGCCATCGGCACCCGGCGGACGGCCTCGGCCAGTTCCCGGGCCGCCTCCTCGCCGCCCGGGGCCTCGCGCACCGCCTCCACCTGCGCCGCTTCCTCGAAGACCGCCCGCAGCGCCTGGCTCAGCTCGCTCTCGGCGACCTCCCGCTGCTCCTCCTCGGCCTGCCGGGCCGCGTGCGCGGCCTCGTACAGCACGATCGAGGCGGCCGGGTCCAGCACGCCCGAGGTCGCCAGTTCCTGCGCCACCGAGGCCCGCCGCAGCAACTGGGCGTCGAGCGCGGCCCGGGCGGCGTCCATCCGCACGTGCAGCCGGTCCAGCCGCCCGGCCGTCCAGCTGAGGTACACGCCGACGGCGAGGAGCGCGACGAGGATCCAGATGAGGGTAGCGATCACGGCCGAAGGCTACCGGCCCCCACCGACCGGCCCTCACGGCACTCGGCACGGGCCGGGCGCGGGGCACCGGGGGCGTGGCCGAGTCGCCCCGGCCGGAAGTCCGCGCACCGGCCGGCACAGCGCCCGGGCGCCCACGCGGCACGGCGACGACCGGAAGAACGGACGGGGCGCGGGCGGAGGCGCGGACAGGTGGACGGACGGGAGACCGGAGACCTGCGGCGTCCCGAGGCGGACGGGAGCCCGGTACTCACGGTGGCCGGTGCCCGCGAGCCCGACGACGAAGGGACCCCGCACCGCGCCGGCCCGCCTCCCGGCGCCCGTCAGACGCCGGGAGGCGGGCCGGTCAGTCGCGGGCCAGGCCGAGGCGGGCCCGCAGGCCGGTCGTTCGCTCGTCCGCGGCGACCGCCGCCGCGCCGGCCGTGACCGTCTCGTAGACGGACAGGATGTCCGCACCCACCGTCGACCAGTCGAAGCGCCGTACGTGGGCGCTGCCGCGCTCGCGCAGTTCCGTCCGGCGCGCAGGGTCCTCCAGCAGCCGTACGGCCGCCTCGGCCAGCGCGTCGGCGTCCTCGTTGGCGAAGACCTCCCCGGCCTCGCCCTGGTCGAGGACCTGCACGAACGCGTCCAGGTCGGAGGCGAGCACGGGCGCGCCCGCCGACATCGCCTCGACCAGGATGATGCCGAAGCTCTCCCCGCCGGTGTTGGGCGCCACGTACAGGTCGACGCTGCGCAGGAAGCGCGCCTTGTCGGTGTCGCTGATCATGCCGAGGAACTCCACGCGCGCGCGCAGCTCCACGGGCAGGCCCTCGACGGCCGCCTCCTCGTCGCCGCGGCCGGCCACCAGCAGCCGGGTCCCCGGCCGGGCCGCCAGGATCCTCGGCAGGGCCTTCATCAGCACCGGCAGGCCCTTGCGGGGCTCGTCGATCCGGCCGATGAAGCCGATGGTTTCGCCCTGCCACTCCGGCCTGGGCTCGGCCTCGGCGAAGAAGTCCACGTCGACGCCGTTGGGGATGACCACCGCGTCCCCGCCCAGGTGCTCGACCAGCGTGCGGCGGGCGTACTCGCTGACCGCGATCCGCGCGCTGATCTTCTCCAGGGCGGCCTGGAGGATCGAGTAGGCGGCGATCATCGCGCGCGAGCGCGGGTTGGAGGTGTGGAAGGTGGCGACGATCGGGCCCTGCGCCGCCCAGCAGGTCAGCAGGCCCAGCGACGGCGAGGTCGGCTCGTGGATGTGCACCACGTCGAAGGCGCCGTCGTGCAGCCAGCGCCGCACCCTCGCGGCCGACAGGAACCCGAAGTTCAGCCGGGCCACCGAGCCGTTGTAGGGCACCGGGACCGCGCGGCCGGCCGAGACGACGTACGGGGGCAGCGGGGTGTCGTCGTCGGCGGGGGCGAGGACGGAGACGTCGTGGCCGAGACGGATGAAGTACTCGGCGAGGTCACGGATGTGGAACTGGACGCCACCGGGCACGTCCCAGGAGTACGGGCAGACGATCCCGATTCTCACGCGGGTCCCTTCGCGGGGTCGAGGTCGGCGAGCCACAGGCGCTGGAGCATGTGCCAGTCCTCGGGGTGGTCGGCGATCCCGGTGGCGAAGGCGTCGGCCAGGGCCTGCGTCATGACGGACGTCTTCTCCGTCCGGGTGCCCGACTCGGGTACCTCGACCGGGGGATGGACCCGGCCCTGCATGACGGGTGAGTCGTCGTACCAGAGGGTGACGGGCAGCAGCAGCGCGCCCGTCTGCTGGGCGAGCAGGGCCGGACCGGCGGGCATCCGGGCCGGCTCGCCGAAGAAGTCGACCTCCACGCCGGAGGCGGACAGGTCGCGGTCGGCGACCAGACAGACCAGGCCGCCGTCGCGCAGCCGCCGGGCCAGGGTGCCGAAGGCCGAGCCGCCGCTGTGCGGCAGCACCTCCATGCCCAGGCCCTCGCGGTAGGCGACGAACCGGTCGTAGAGCGTCTCCGGCTTCAGGCGCTCGGCGACCGTCGTGAACGGCGTCCGCAGCTCGGTGGTGACCCAGGCGCCGGCCAGGTCCCAGTTGGCCAGGTGCGGCAGGGCGAGGATCACACCCCGGCCGGAGGCCAGCCCGTCGGTCAGATGGTGCACGTCCTTCGGGTCGAAGCCCGTCCGCACCCGCTCGGCGCTCCAGGCCGGCAGCCGGAAGGACTCCATCCAGTAGCGCAGGTACGAGCGCATCCCCGCGCGGGACAGCTCCGCGAGCCGCTCCGGGCCGGCGCCGGGCACCACGCGCGCGTAGTTGGCCTCCAGCCGTCGGACGCCCTTGCCGCGCCGCTTCCAGGCGATGTCGGCGATGGTCTGCCCGAGGCGGACCGCCGCGGGCTCCGGGAGCTTCTTGACGGTGCTCCAGCCGAGGCCGTACAGCCCGTCGGTGAGCCGGTCGGCGGCGCTCACTGCGGGGCCCCGCTGGGGCTCGCCCCGGCCGCCGCCTCGGCCTGAGCCGACTCGCGGCGGACGGTGACGACCCGCTGGACGAGCGTGACGAGGCTGCCCGCGGCGACGATCCACAGCGCGATCGGCAGCAGCCACTGGATGCCCGGCACACCGAACTTGTGCAGGCCCGCGAAACCGGCCGCGACCAGCGAGATCACCAGCCGCTCGGCGCGCTCGACGAGCCCGTTGACGGCGACGGGGAGCCCGATCGACTCGCCGCGCGCCTTGGTGTACGACACCACCTGGCCGCTGGCCAGGCAGAAGATGGACACCGCGCACAGCACATTGTCGTCGCCGAGGCCCGCGTACCAGAGCGCGAAACCGCCGAAGATCGCGCCGTCGGCGACCCGGTCCAGGGTGGAGTCCAGGAAGGCGCCCCAGCGGCTGGAGCGGCCCAGCTGGCGGGCCATGTTGCCGTCGACCAGGTCGGAGAAGACGAACAGGGTGATCACCACCGTGCCCCAGAAGAACTCGCCCCTGGGGTAGAAGACCAGCGCCCCCGCCACCACACCGGCCGTGCCGATGAGCGTGACCGTGTCGGGGCTCACGCCCCGGCGGATGAGAAACGCGGCGAACGGGGTGAGGACACGCGTGAAAAATGCACGCGCGTACTTGTTCAGCATGGCCTTCCCGACGGTCGGTGACGCCGCGGCCCCTGCTGGCCGCCGGCTGGCCCATCGTAGCCACGCGCGCGCGTGGGCGGCGGGCGGGCACCCGCCACCGCGCCGCGAACCGGTGCGCACCGCCGTCCACGAGGCACGCGTGACGCCGGCGGTGTCCCGCGCGCACGGCCGGTAGTCCTTCGTATGGACGCGACGTGACGTGAGTGGAAAGCTCGAATAACCGCGGGCGTCGCCACAGCCGCCGCAACACGCGGTTTCGCGTGGTCCGCGCCCACAGTGACCTCACCGTGCACGGGAGGCAGGATCATGGGCGACAAGGCACAGTCACACCACCCCGGGGCCGCCGGCAGGGCTCTGGCGGCCGACCGACCCACCTCCGTACGGAACGTGGTGCTGGTCGGCCCCTCGGGCTCGGGGAAGACGACCCTGGTGGAGGCCCTCGCGCTGACCGCCGGGGCGGTGAACCGGGCGGGCCGCGTGGAGGACGGCGGCACGGTCTCCGACTACGACGACATCGAGCACCGGCAGCAGCGCTCGGTCCAGCTCTCCCTGGTGCCGGTCGCCTGGGACGGCATCAAGGTCAACATCCTGGACACCCCCGGGTACGCCGACTTCGTCGGGGAGCTGCGGGCCGGTCTGCGCGCCGCGGACGCGGCCCTCTTCGTCGTCTCGGCCTCCGACGGGGTCGACGGCTCGACCCGGATGGTGTGGGAGGAGTGCGCGGCCGTCGGCATGCCCCGCGCGATCGTGATCACCCACCTGGAGGCGGCGCGCGCCGACTTCGAGGAGATGACCCGGAACTGCGCGGAGGTCTTCGGCGGCGACGACCCCGACGCCGTGCTCCCCCTGTACCTGCCGCTGCGCGGACCGGAGGGCCCCGACGGGCACGCGCCCGTGACCGGGCTGGTCGGTCTGCTGACGCGGAAGCTGTTCGACTACTCGACCGGGGAACGCAAGGAGTCCGAGCCGGGCGAGGACCAGTTGCCGGACCTGGAGGAGGCCCGCAACCGGCTGATCGAGGGGATCATCGCGGAGAGCGAGGACGAGACCCTCATGGACCGGTACCTGGGCGGTGAACAGGTCGACGTCAAGACCCTCGTCGAGGATCTGGAGCGGGCCGTGGCGCGGGGTTCGTTCTTCCCCGTGCTGGCCGCCGCCCCCGCCGCCGAGGGCGCCCGGCAGGGCCTCGGCACGGTGGAGCTGCTGGAGCTGATCACCGGTGGTTTCCCGACGCCCTTCGAGCACCCGCTGCCCGGGGTGACCACGGTCGGCGGAGAGCGGCGCGAGCTGAAGCCGTGCGACACGGCCGGCCCGCTGGTCGCCGAGGTCGTGAAGACCTCCTCCGACCCCTACGTGGGCCGGATCTCCCTGGTCCGCGTCTTCTCCGGCACGCTGCGGCCGGACCAGGCCGTGCACGTCTCCGGGCGCGGCCTCGCCGACCGCGGGCACGAGGACCACGACGTCGACGAGAAGGTCGGCGCCCTGTCCATGGCCTTCGGCAAACAGCAGCGCCCGGTGACCCACGCCGTCGCCGGCGACCTGGTGTGCGTGTCCAAGCTGGGCCGCGCCGAGACCGGCGACACCCTGTCCGGCAAGGACGACCCGCTGCTGGTGGAGCCCTGGCAGATGCCCGACCCGCTGCTGCCGCTCGCCATCCAGGCGCACAGCAAGGCCGACGAGGACAAGCTGTCCCAGGGGCTGTCCCGGCTGGTCGCCGAGGATCCGACGATGCGCCTGGAGCAGAACCAGGACACCCACCAGGTGGTCCTGTGGTGCCTGGGCGAGGCGCACGCCGACGTCGCCCTGGAACGGCTGCGCAGCCGGTACGGCGTCCAGGTCGACGTCGTACCGCACCGGGTCTCCCTGCGCGAGACGTTCGCGCACAAGGCCGCCGGGCGCGGCCGGCACGTCAAGCAGTCCGGCGGCCACGGCCAGTACGCCATCTGCGAGATCGAGGTGGAGCCGCTTCCGAACGGCTCGGGCGTCGAGTTCGTGGACAAGGTGGTCGGCGGCGCGGTGCCCCGCCAGTTCATCCCGTCCGTCGAGAAGGGCGTACGGGCCCAGGCCGCCCGGGGGGTCGCCGCCGGCTATCCCCTGGTGGACGTGCGGATCACGCTGCTGGACGGCAAGGCGCACTCGGTGGACTCCTCCGACGCCGCCTTCCAGACGGCGGGCGCGCTGGCCCTGCGCGAGGCGGCGGCGGATACGAGGATCCATCTGCTGGAGCCGGTCGCCGAGGTGACCGTGCTGGTCGGCGACGACTACGTGGGCGCCGTGATGAGCGACCTCTCGAGCCGTCGGGGCCGGCTGCTCGGCACCGAACAGGTGGGCTCCGGGCGGACGTTGATCCGTGCCGAGGTGCCCGAGTTCGAGATCGGCCGGTACGCCGTCGACCTGCGCTCGCTCTCGCACGGCACGGCCCGGTTCGACCGCGCGTACGCCCGGCACGAGCCGATGCCCCCGCAGATCGCCGAACGCATCCGCGAACAGGCCGGGGACGAGGGGTAGTACGGGAGCGCGAACCGGCGCGCGGGCGGGCGGCTTCGGCCGTCCGCCCGCGGACTGTCGGTGCCTGCCGATACGCTGATCACCTGATCGCGTGGTGCCGCAACCGTCCGGCAGTGGGCCGGTGTCGGCATGACGTTGGGTCCAACAGGTGTGCGGAGCAAGGAAGTCGGGAAGGCCGCAGGAACGGCACCGGCGGCGATAGGGGCGGGAATGTCGTTTGGCACGGAGTGGGACGGGCCCCAGGTGCCCGTCTCGGGCGACGAGGGGCAGGCGGCGACCGCCGCGCTGGCCTCCGCGGCGTACCGGGACAGCCCGATCGAGGAGATCAAGAAGGCCGACAACGAGTGGCACCAGTCGACCGTGAAGGCCGGGCGGCTGAAGCTGTTCCGGCCCAACCTCGGCGAGGCGTTCTCCCGGGCCCTGGTGGACCGGATGCTGGCCCCCGGCCGCAAGCCGCTCATCCAGTCCTTCGGCGCCGAACCGCAGTTCGTGGTGGAACACGCCCTGGCCGCCAACAACATCCGCCGGGAGCGCGACAACCGCCTGACCACCATCACGGTCGTCTGCGGTCTGCTCTTCCTGCCGGGCATGCTCGGCTGGCTGCTCGTCTTCCAGCTGCGCACCTTCGTCGCCAAGCGCGACGACAAGCGGGCCGGGACGCTGGCCACCGCGCTGCTCCTGGGCGTCGGCCTGCTCGCCGCGCTGTTCCTGATCAAGATGCCGTTCTCCGGCTTCTGGGCGTGGTACGCCCGCGCGTCCGTCGTCGTCCCCGTGCTCGGCTGGTTCTGGGCCAAACGGATCTGCGAGCGCACCGCCCAGGACCTGCGGGCCCGCTGGGACGGCCTGCTCTCCGGCAGCAACGTCGGCGCCAAGATCCCGGAGGCCGTGCCGCGCGGTCCCGGCCACACCGCCGCCGAGGACCTGCGCCAGTCACTGGCCCGGCTCAGCGCCGAGCAGCAGTCCAACTCCGTCTTCTACGCCGGCCCCAAGGGCATACTCGGCATGGGCACCCGCTGGGGTGCCTGGCAGCTCGCCGAGGAGCTGAAGCCCGCCGACCCGGGCCGGGAGATCCACCCGTTCCGCAGCTGGGACGTGGTGCGCGCGATCCACGACCAGCTCACCCTGCTGGAGCGCGGCCCGCTGAACACGGGCGGCTTCCCCAAGCCGTCGATACGGCACTGGATCGTCACGCCGATCGGCGAGAAGGCCGGGGCGGTGTCCCGGCCCGAGGGCACCGATGTCGAGGCGTTCCAGATCAAGCCGCACGCCATACAGGAGATCTGCAACAAGCAGCAGTTCGGCAGCGGCGACCGGCACTACCTGGGCGTGCAGTGGACGCTCTGGGACGGGCAGCTGGTGCTCACCATGCTGATCACCGTCACCGTGCTGCACGAGACGCTGCGCATCGAGGTCACCGGGCACGCGCTGGGGCCGGTGAACCCGCTCTTCCACAGCAAGCCGGAGGCGCCGAGCAAGCAGGTCACCAAGTCGTTGAAGCCGTGGGAGACCCGCACGGTCAAGCTGCCGCTGGTCCCCACCGACGAGGTGGTGCGCCTCGCCGTACGGGCCCCGCTGATCTGGTACCCGCCGCTGCTGAACTGGCTGGGCGGCTCCCTCGGCCTGCCCGAGCCGTTCGGACTCCGGCACGCCTGGGCCGACCAGCCGTGGCGCCACCGCTTCATGGCGGACGACGCGCTGCGCGCGGCCACGCCGGTGCTGCGGGTGGTGCACTCGGCCGCGATCAAGGTGCTGGCGGAGAACGGCGTGGACACCGAGAAGTTCGGCGCCCGCTCGGCGTTCCTCAGCGGCAACGTCCAGGACCCGACGCCGAGGAAGGCGGACGTCTACGACGCGTGAGCGAACGCGTGGGACCGGGTGCCCTCGGCGGAGGGCACCCGTGAGGCTCAGGCCGGCCAGGCTTCGGCCAGCATCTTCCTGGTGTCGGCCAGCAGCTGCGGCAGCACCTTGGTGTGGCCCACGACCGGCATGAAGTTCGTGTCCCCGCCCCAGCGCGGGACGATGTGCTGGTGCAGGTGGGCGGCGATGCCGGCGCCCGCGACCGTGCCCTGGTTCATGCCGATGTTGAAACCGTGCGCGCCGGACGCGGTGCGCAGGGCCGTCATCGCCTGCTTGGTCAGCTCCGCCAGCTCGGCGGTCTCCTGCCCGGTCAGGTCGGTGTAGTCGGCCACGTGCCGGTACGGCACGGTCATCAGGTGGCCGCCGTTGTACGGGTAGAGGTTGAGGACGGCGTACACGTGCTCGCCGCGCCGAATGATCAGCCCGTCCTCGTCCGACTTGGCCGGGATCGAGCAGAAGGGGCAGCCGTCGTCGGCCCCCGGGCCGGTCGGCTTGTTCTCGCCCTGGATGTAGGCCATCCGGTGAGGTGTCCACAGACGCTGGAACGCGTCCTGGGTCCCCACTCCGATCTGCTGCTCCGGCTCACTCGTCATGCTAGGCAGCATATGGCGTCACCCCCGCCCGGCGTGTCGCCGGGGCGGCCTCGCCGCGTTCTCCCGCCAAGCTTGGCCGGTGGACGACGACAGCCGCACCCGACGCTGGGAGAGTTCCATGGACCTCCCGCTCGCCCTGGCCTCCCTGATCTACCTCGCCTCCTACGCGGTGCACGTCCTGGCGCCCGGTCTGCCCACGCCGGTGCACCTCGCGCTCCAGTCGGTCCAGGGCCTCACCTGGGCGCTGTTCGTACTCGACTACGCGGTGCGCTGGCGGCTCAGCGGCATGGGGCCGCGGTTCGTGCCGCGGCACTGGCTGGACACGGTGGTCGTCCTGCTGCCCCTGATGCGGCCGGTGCGCAGCGTGCGGACGCAGGAGCTGGTGGAGCGCCGGCACGGCCGCTCACGGCTGCCCCTGCACCTCCGCGTGATCGTGTACACCGGGCTCTCGACGCTGCTGCTGGGCTTCGCCGGCTCGCTCACGGTGTTCCAGCTGGAGCGGGACGCCCCGGACGCCACGATCCGGACCTTCGGCGACGCGGTGTGGTGGACCTGTTCGACCCTGTCGACCGTCGGCTACGGCGACGTGGTGCCGGTGACGCCCTGGGGCCGGACGGTCGCCGTGGGCCTGATGGCCTGTGGTATCGCGCTGCTCGGCACGGTGACGGGGGCGTTCTCGTCACTGATGCTGCACCGGTTCTCCCGGGAGGGGGACGAGCCAAGGCCCCCGGGACCGTGATCCCGGGGGCCTTGGCTCGGACGGCTGGGACGGCTCAGACCTGGGCCCGCTCCGCCACGACCTCCGCGATCTTCGCGAGGGCCTCGTCGAACGGGATGCCGTTCTCCTGGGAGCCGTCGCGGTAGCGGAAGGAGACCGAGTTGTTCGACATGTCCTCATCGCCGACGATGACCATGAACGGCACCTTCTGCTTCTGCGCGTTCCTGATCTTCTTCTGCATGCGGTCGGAGGAGGAGTCGACCTCGACGCGCAGGCCCTTCTTCCTGGCCGCGGCGGCGAACTTCTCCAGGTACTCCACGTGCGCGTCGCCGATCGGGATGCCGATCGCCTGGACGGGGGCCAGCCACGCCGGGAAGGCGCCCGCGTAGTGCTCCAGCAGGACGGCGAAGAACCGCTCGATGGAGCCGAACAGCGCGCGGTGGATCATGACCGGGCGCTGCTTGGAGCCGTCCGGGCCGGTGTACTCCAGGTTGAAGCGCTCGGGCAGGTTGAAGTCGAGCTGGATGGTCGACATCTGCCAGGTCCGCCCGATCGCGTCCTTGGCCTGGACGGAGATCTTCGGGCCGTAGAAGGCGGCGCCGCCCGGGTCGGGGACCAGGGGCAGACCCTGCTTCTCGGCGACCTGGCGCAGGGTCTCGGTCGCCTCCTCCCAGACCTCGTCGGAGCCGACGAACTTCTCCGGGTCCTTGGTGGACAGCTCCAGGTAGAAGTCGGTCAGGCCGTAGTCGCGCAGCAGGCCGAGGACGAAGGTGAGCGTCTTGTCCAGCTCCTCGGACATCTGCTCACGGGTGCAGTAGATGTGCGCGTCGTCCTGCGTGAAGCCGCGGGCACGGGTGAGGCCGTGCACGACGCCCGACTTCTCGTACCGGTACACGGTCCCGAACTCGAACAGGCGCAGCGGCAGTTCGCGGTAGGAACGGCCGCGCGCGTCGAAGATCAGGTTGTGCATCGGGCAGTTCATGGGCTTGAGGTAGTAGTCCACGCCCTCGTCGAGCTGCATGGGCGGGTACATGCCGTCGGCGTACCAGTCCAGGTGCCCGGACGTCTCGAAGAGCTTCCCCTTCGTCGCGTGCGGGGTGTAGACGAACTCGTAGCCCTCTTCCTCGTGGCGGCGGCGCGAGTAGTCCTCCATGACCCGGCGGACGATGCCGCCCTTGGGGTGGAAGACGGCGAGGCCGGAGCCGATCTGCTCGGGGATGGAGAAGAGGTCCAGCTCGCTGCCGAGCTTGCGGTGGTCGCGCTTCTCGGCCTCGGCGAGGAAGTCGAGGTACGCCTTCAGCTCGTCCTTGGACGGCCACGCGGTGCCGTAGATGCGCTGGAGCATCGGGTTCTTCTCGCTGCCGCGCCAGTAGGCGGCGGCGTTGCGCATCAGCTTGAACGCCGGGATGAGCCGGGTGGAGGGCAGGTGCGGACCGCGGCAGAGGTCCTTCCAGCACAGCTCGCCGGTCTTGGCGTCCAGGTTGTCGTAGATCGTCAGCTCGCCGGCGCCGACCTCGACGTCCGCGCCGTCGTCGTGCGAGGCCGAGCCCTTGAGGCCGATCAGCTCCAGCTTGTACGGCTCGTCGGCCAGCTCCTCGCGGGCGGCGTCGTCGGTGACGACACGGCGGGCGAACTTCTGCCCGCGCTTCTGGATCTCCTGCATCTTCTTCTCGATGGCCTTGAGATCCTCGGGCGTGAACGGCTTCTCGACGTCGAAGTCGTAGTAGAAGCCGTCCTTGACCGGCGGGCCGATGCCCAGCTTGGCCTCGGGGAAGAGCTCCTGCACGGCCTGCGCCATGACGTGCGCGGTGGAGTGGCGCAGGATGCCCAGGCCGTCCTCGGACGAGATCTCGACGCCCTCGACCTCGTCGCCGTCGGACAGTGCGTACGCGAGGTCCTTCAGCTCGCCGCCCACGCGCGCGGCGATGATCGAGCGCTCGCCCGCGAAGAGGTCGGCGGCCGTAGTGCCCGTCGTCACCACGCGTTCTTCCCGCTCGGAATCGCGTTGGATGATCACACGGACGTCTGACACCGGTCTCTCCTGACTGAAGGTGGGGTGCGGCGCCATACCAGGAGCGCGCGCACAGGCGATCGTACCGACCCGACGGCGCCGACCGCGAAACGGTTACCGACAGTCCCCGGTCCCGTACTCTCCCGGCTCGCCGTCGCCGCACGCCTCCCCCGCGTAGCCGAGGTCCTCCCGGAGGGCCTTCATCAGCCGGTCCCGTTCGGAGTCGTCCACTCGTACGGGGATGACCCCGCGGGCGCCGGTGAGCCTGCGGAAGCCTCCCCGGCGCTCCAGCCGGCCGTGCACGCGGACCGGGACGCCGGCGAGGTGGGCGTGCCCGGCGATGCGGTAGTCCTCCTCGCCGAGGGTGACGCGCAGGTGCGGGACCTCGGCGCCGGCCAGGACGCGCAGGCGTACGGTGCCCTCGCCGCCGGGCCCGGCGCGGTGCATGCGCACGACGGTGCCGGTGACGCGGACCGGTACGGAGGGTTCGTCGCGGAGGTAGCGGGCGGCGGCCTCGCGGAGCACGGGCAGGTCGCCGGGGGAGAACTCGACGGGTTCGGCCGAGGGGGCGCAGCCGTCGGGGACGGCGGCGCCGGGTGCCCAGGCGACGGCGACGCGGGCGCCCTCCGTGCCCCGCACGAGCGCGGTCAGCGCCTCGGTCAGCTCGCGGCTGACGCCGGCCTCGACGGCCGCGTCGAAGGCGTCCATGCCGCCGGCGGCCCGCTGGTAGTCGATCGCCTCGCGGGTCGCGTGCAGGGCCTGGTGGAGACGGACGGCGAGGGGGCGCGCGGCGGGCGCGGGCACGAAGGCGGTGAGGGTGCGGCCTCCGGCGGCGGGGCCGAGGAGGACGTCTTCAAGGAGGGCCGCGGCGGGGCGGCGGTGGCGGGCGCCGTGGTAGCCGGCCCGCGCGCGGGTCGCGAGGGCGGCGGCGAGCAGCATCCGCCGGGCGGCGCCGCGCAGGTGGTCGTCGGCGGTCCAGGGGGCGGCGCCGGCGGGTCCGTCCGGGGTGTCGCGCCACCAGCGGATCTCGTCGCTGGGCACGGCGAGGGAGATCAGCACCTCGCGGGCGGCGGGGGCGCCGCTGCGGCCGAGGGCGTCGAGGGCCTCGCCGAGCAGGTCGTCGCTGTCGGGGAAGGCGCGGCTCTCGGGGACGAGCAGGCTGGTCGCGCCGCCGCCCGGGCCGGGCGGGGTCCACCGGCCGTAGCGTCCGGCCGGTCCGCCGCGCCGCTGCCAGCCGTGCCGGCGCAGCAGGGCGCCGAACACGGCGGGGTCGACGTCGGCGGGCCGCGGCGGCCGGTGCCAGGCCGGGTCGCCGGGGTGCGGCCCAAGCCGCCGTACCGGCTCCTCGTGGGGACGATCCCTCATGGTCTGCCTCCCGTCCCGACCCGCGTCATGATCTCGCACAGGGCCCGGTCGTCGAAGATGCGTGAGGTCGGTATGCGCACGGTGGTCCGGTGCCGGCCGGTGACGGCCCGGCCGGCGAGGTTGACCCAGTAGCAGCAGTGCCTGAGGTCGAGCCGGTCGTGGCCGGCCCGCAGCCAGTCGTCCCGCGAGCGCGGCACCAGCATGACGACCAGGATCTTGTGCACCGAGACGGGGGTGCGGGCGAGCTTGCGCAGGTGGTCGTTGTCGAGGGTGAAGGAGAAGGAGCGCCCGGGCGGGTGGGGGGCGATCTGGTAGGTGGCCTTCAGCTGCACCTTGATGGTGACCTCGTCGTCGACGGTGTGGCCGGGCGCGCTGTGGCTGACGTGCCAGTCGATGCCGTTGTCCGGGAAGGGTTGGGACAGCGAGCAGCCGGCCGCGGCGGCGACCGCGTGCAGATAGCCGACCTGCAACGTCTCCATGCAGGCGGTGGTGGCGAGCGTGCCGCGAAGGGGGCCCGGGCGGTCGGGCGGCAGCCCGCTCCGCTCGGGCTGCGCCATGGCCATGACCAAGAGCCTTCCAAGCAATGGGTGTCTCCGCTGCGGGCCGCTGAACTGCAAAGACCCGTACTCCTGTTGTCTCCGCCCGGCGTACGGCGCAAACGGCCCGGGTATCACCAAACAGGCAGAAGACGGAACGTCATCTGCCGTGGCGGAGCGAGGAGTTGGGATGCGATGACGACCTGGTACGAAGGGCCGCTGGCCGCCTTCGACACGGAGACGACGGGCGTCGACGTCGAGACCGACCGGATCGTGTCGGCCGCCGTCGCAGTCCAGGACGCGCCGGGGACCCGGCCCCGGGTGTCGCGCTGGCTGGTGAACCCGGGCGTCCCGGTGCCGGAGGCGGCGACGGCGGTGCACGGGCTGACGGAGGAGCACCTCCAGCACAACGGGCGGTGGCCGGCCCCGGTGATGTACGAGATAGCGGAGCAGCTGGCGGAGCACGCGACGCTGGGCCGCCCGCTGGTGGTGATGAACGCGCCGTTCGATCTGACGCTGCTGGACCGGGAGTTGCGCCGGCACCGGGCGTCGCCGCTGGACCGCTGGTTCCCGTCGGCGCCGCTGCGGGTGCTGGACCCGCGGGTGCTGGACAAGCACCTGGACCGGTACCGCAAGGGCCGCCGCACGCTGACCGACCTGTGCGCGCACTACGGCGTCGCGCTGGACAGCGCGCATGACGCGGCGGCGGACGCGCTGGCCGCGCTGGAGGTCGTACGGGCGTTGGGCCGCCGTTTCGCGACCCGGCTGGAGCGCCTGTCCCCCGCCGAGTTGCACACGCTCCAGGTGGACTGGCACGCGGCGCAGGCACGCGGGCTCCAGGCGTGGTTCGCGCGCAGCGGCTCGGAGGAGACGGTCTGCACGGAGTGGCCGCTGCGGCCGGAGCTGCCGGCGGCGGCGTGAACGGGATGGCAAGAAGGCCGACCCGCTGCTGCGGACCGGCCTTTCCCGGTGGGCGATACTGGGTTCGAACCAGTGACCTCTTCGGTGTGAACGAAGCGCTCTCCCACTGAGCTAATCGCCCGGGAACGCACTGAACAATACAGGTCCGGGCGCCGTTCCTTCAAACCGCCGCCGGATCAGGGCGCTGCCAGCCGACGGCGCAGCCCGCGCCGCCCGGAGCGCATCATCAGCCGGTGGTTGGCCCGGAAGACCGGCCGCCCGGGGACGGCGAGCCGCCTGAGCAGGGGCTTGCGCACCTCGACCTCCTGGTCGTACCGGGCGAGGGCGCCGGTGCCGTCGGCGGTGACCGTCCAGCGGGCCCAGCCGTCGATGTCGCCGGACAGGACGGTCTCCAGAACGCGCGCGCCGGGGTCGCGGCGCGTTCCGCGCGCGGTGAAGGTCAGGGCGTAGGGCAGCAGGGAGCGGATGGTGAGGATGCCGGTGTCCTCGTCCAGCCGGGTCACCGAGCGCACCTGCGGCCACCAGCGGGGGTACTCCTCGGCCCGCTCCAGCACCGCGTACACGTCGGCCGGCGGCGCGGGCAGGGACCACAGACTGCGGAAGCGGTAGTGGTTCCAGTCCATGGGACGAGTGTGGCGCGGCCGGGCGCGGAGATCCGCACAGGGTGCCCACGCGCCGCGCGCCGGGTCACCCTCGCGGGGCGCGTGCCGCCACTCCGTCAGTTCTCCCTCGGTGCAGGCGAGTGCGCCGTCGGCGCGGAACACCTTCGCCGTTCCGCCGGGGTAATTCCGGCCCGTACCCGGCGTGGCCAGCGGTGCGTGGAATTCCTCGCTTGTCGTACTTCCGGAGGAAAGTGACGGCGTTTTGGAAAACCTCCGGCGCATTTCCGTCCGCGACCGGCATCCGGAACTCCTGCCGGAGCGACGGGTAAGCAGCGACGGGTAAGCACGGAAGTCCGCCGGAAGCGGCCGGCGGGCCGGACGAGGTGCCGGGTGGGCGGGGACCCCAGCCGGTCCAGGGCCCCGGGACCCGTGCGGCAGCAGCACCGGGGTCGCCACCGCCCTGCTCGGTGAGGGGGTGCGGCCAGGGAGGGGAGGGGCACGGCGGGCAGGCCGGGGGCGGA
>NZ_JOCB01000011.1 GCF_000718775.1 Streptomyces sp. NRRL S-31 | reverse complement strand
CCTCCGACTCCTTCTGCAACGCCGCCAGCGCCTGGTTGCGACGGTGGTTCGCCGCCGTGTCCGCCAGCGCCGCACCCTCGATGTCGAAGTCCAGCCGGGACAGGCCGAGGGCGTCCACGACCGCGCCGTACTGCTCCTGCAACGCGGGTACGGCATCGCAGCCCTGCGCCAGTTCCTTGCCGGAGGCCCCGCCGAACGACGCGATCACCTCACCGCCGGAACCACGCAGACCCTGTACCGCCACCTGCCACTTCTCGTCCGTGATGGGCGTGTCGCCGTTGAAGGTGGCCTTGCAGCCGCCGCCGTCCAGCACGAACGCGAGGGTGGCGTACTTCAGCCCCGCCTGACGCGCCTTCTCCAACTCGTCGGGCGAGCCCCACGTCTCCACGTACGGTGCCGCGTAACGGGACGGGAAGCCCATGGTGCCCTTGCCCGGGGCCACCGCGCCCGTGACCGGGGAGGCGGACGGCGTGGCGGACGACTGCTGGGTGGTCCCGGGGCCGGCCGTGTTGTCGGCGTGGGTGAGCGTCTCCCACGCGACGAACAGGTGGTTCGTCCCCGCGGGGCGGTTGCGCTCGGTGAGCTTGGCGGTCTCGGGCAGGTCCTCGCCCAGCCGGGTGTGCAGGGCGTTGTACCCGACCTCCGTGACGGGCCCCAGGTCGTCCTTCAGGCTGCCACCGCAGATGGACGACGGCACGGCCGCGCCGAGCGAGTACTTCGACTGGAACTCCAGTGCCTGCTTCAGGCGTTCACCCACCTGGGAGTACAGGTCCTGGCCCTGGATCCAGGCGGTCTCGGCGACGTGCGAGATCGAGGAGATGCCGTACCCGGTGTGCTTCAGGTCGCGGCAGGTCTCCTGGGTCAGGCCGGAGGTGAAGGTGGACTGGCCCTGCCAGTAGCCGACCGTCGCCGACTTCTCGGCCACGCCTCCCGTCGCCGCCTTGGGCAGGGAGCCGTCGGAGTCCAGGTAGACGTAGGCGGCGACGCGCTTCAGATAGCGGGCCACCGCCTCGTCGTAGCTGGTGCGGTCGTCGAGGAAGACGGAGATGCCGACCGCGGCCTCCATCATGCTCAGTTCCCAGTTGCCGTTGCTGTCCGAGCCCTTGATGACCTCGGGCAGGTAGACGTCGCGCAGCATGGTCGCGAAGCGTTCCTCCTGCGGCCACCCGGTGTAGGTGGAGCGGATGATCTCCGCGGCGCGCGGCCACATGGACCCGGCCCAGCCGGTCTGGAGCGGCGCGTTGCTGTTGGTGTGGGAGGTGATCGTCGACGACCAGGCGTCCATGATCTGGATGGACTTCTGGGCGTACTTCTCGTCCTGGGTGAGGTACCAGGCGAGGGCGTCGGTGTACGCGGCGATCGCGTCCTCCCGCTCGGCGGTGCACCCGTTGTCGGGCTGGGAGTACGGGCCGCACTCCACCGTCTGGCGGGGCCTGGGTTGGCGGGACAGGGAGGCGTAGGTGCTCGCCATCATCTGGTCGAACGCGCCCTTCCAGGGCTGGCTCCCCGCCTGCACCTTCTCTCGTACGAAGTCCAGTTGGGGTCTGCTCTCCATCACCCCGGGGTGGGCGAACGCCGTGGACGGGGCGGGGTCCCCGTCCTGTCCCGCGAGCGCGGGGACCGCCACGACCGCCGTCATCAACAGGGCGATCACGGCGCCGAGGGCGACTCGTTTCTGCTTCTCCGTGTACCGCCCGGGCGGGCGGCGGAGAAGTGCGTTGAACATGCGGCACGCCTTCCAGGAGCCGGTGGCCAGTTCCGTCGGGTTCGGCAGCCTGCGTGGTGCACCCTCGGCCGGTGACGCGGGACGTCCCGGTGTGTCGCGCGAAGGGGGCGGTTCGCCCGGCTGGGAACAGCGAGGGCCGCTTCCCGGGCGCCGGGGGTCGTCCCGGTCGCCGCCTCAGGGAGCCGCCCTCGCGCGTCATCCTGCTGGCGGCCGGCGGGCGCCCGCCAGCGCGCATGCCTCACCGTGCCCGTTAGGCCAGGGGATCTGTCCGAACAACCCGCCGGTGCCCCGGGTGCGGGCCGGACCCGGCGTCAGGCGCCGGCGCCGCCCCGCCAGTCGCGCCACGCCCGGGTCAGTTCGCGCACCGCCGTCCGGTCCAGCTCCGCGTCCTGCGCCGGCTGCCCGGGTCCGACCTCGCGCATCAGGACGACGCCGGAGGTGCCGGGCTCCGGGCCGAGCACCCGGAACCGGGAGCCTGGCAGGAACAGCACCCGGTCCGGGCACAGCGGGTCGAGCAGGTCCGTGCGGCGGCCGTCCTCGGACCAGATGAGGACGTCGGTGTTGCCCGGTCCGTCGCCCGGACCGAGGGCGGACGCCTCGCAGACGTCGGGGTCGGTCACCAGCGACTGCCCGGCGTACCACTGCCGCACCGCCTCGTCGAGCGTGGCCCGCAGGCCGGTCGCCCCCCGGTGCACGGGGAGCATCCGCAGTCCGGTGCGCAGCAGTTCACCGTCGTGCTCCGCCGGACCGGCCGCCGCTTCGGTGCCGGTGCCGTCCGGCTCGTCACTGTCCGCCAGCCGGCGGAGCACCGCCGCGAGACCGGCGACGGCGTCCGGCTCCGGCACGTCCGGGGTGAGTTCGGGGTGCCGGCGCAGTACCTCGGCCGCGACGGACAGGGAGCCCTCATGGCCGCTGTCCCGGGCGGTGTGCGGCCGGGCCGGGCCGGTGCCGCCCGGCCGCGGGTGGACGGCGCCGCCGTCGGGGGCGGGGGCGGTGACGTCGTGGCCCCGCGGGCCGGTGGGACGGGAGACGCCCAGGCGCACCGCTCGGCGCAGCTCGGGCGGGAAACCCTCCACCAGGTCCGCGGCGAGCTGCCGCAGCCGGGGCAGTTCCTCCTCGGAGTCGGCGTCGCACAGGACCCGTTCCCGGCCGGGCTCCGGGTCGCCGGAGCGCACCTCGGCGGCGTACGGCGGGTCCTGCGGCAGCCGCACCCACAGGCCGACGGGCACCACTTCGACGACCACGTCCGGCGCGAGGAGGTAGGTGCCGGGGCCGGTCTGCTCCAGGTCGCCGAGCGGCCAGCGGTGGGCCGCGGCGTACGTCGGCGGCGGTCCGGCGGGGCCGGCCGGCGGCTGGTGGACGAACTCCTGTCCCAGCAGCGGACGGCCGGGCGAGCCGTCGGCCCGCACCAGCAGCACCTCGGTGCCGTCGCCGGTTCCGTCGGGCATGCCGTTGTACCGGCGCACGGGTTCGCCGACCACCTGGGCGAGGACGTCGCCGAAGTGCCGTCCCCCGCTCAGGCGGGTGGGTCCGTAGCAGACGAACCGCACGGCCGGACGTATGTGCGGGGGCAGGCCCTGCCAGAACCGGGCGACGTCCGCGAGCGGCAACGGCGCCGTCCCGGGGACACCGGCAACGACGGTGAGCAGTTCGGGGGAGGGGGTCAACTGGCCGGTCAGATACGTACGGTGGTCGTCCAGGGCGGTGTCCGGCGCCTCGGGGCGCAGCCAGACACCCGCGGGGAGCCGTTCCGCCACGGTCGTGCCGAGCGACCAGGGTCCCTCGGGCAGGGCGGACTCCCACGACGGTCTCGGTTTCGGGAAGGCCCTGGAGTCCCGCGCGTCGGGCAGGCCGGGTGCGCAGCGCACCCATCCCGCGCCGCGGTCGGCACCGATGAACAGGCCGCCGCCGGGGGTGGGCTGCGGGGTGCCGTCCGCCGCGAGCACCGTCCTGCCCAGCCGCTCGGCGAGCCACCGCGCCACGGCCACGGCCCCGGGGCGGGGCGGCCGGCCGAAGACCAGCCGGAGTCCGCCGGTCCCCTCGGGCACGGCCCGCGCCATCCGCTCCAGCGTGGAGCCGTCCACGTCGTCGGGCAGGTCGGCCACCAGGACGGTGTACTCGGGGTCCGGGGCGAGACCGGCCGCGAAGGACAGGGCGCGCGGATCGGCGGTACCGGCCGGGGAGAGGAGCCATGCGGCGCCCGCGCGGTGGGCGGTGAACTCCCGGGCGGACACCGCCCCGGTCCCGGCCGGCTGTCCGGGCGTCCGGCGCGTGTCCGAGGAGGGTGCCGCCGGTCCGCCGCGCGGCGTGGCGGGGCGCGGGGCCACCGGGGCCTGCTGCCGCCGGCCGGGCCCGGCCGGCGTACGGGCCGCGTCCGGGCGGGGGGCGCTGGGCCGGCCCGCGGTCCTCGCGGTGCCCGCGCGGGTGGACGCCGTCGGTTGCGGGTCGGCTCCCGATCCGGTCTGGTTGCCGCTCATGCGCTTGCTTCTCCCTGAGAGGGCGGTCCCCCTCCCGTGGGCGGTGCGCGACCTGCCGGTGCGCCCGGGGACCAGTGATCCACTGTAGGAACGCGCCGGCCTCGCGGTCCACCACGCCCGCCCCGCACCCCCGCGTGACCTGGCGCTTCGCGCCACGCGGGCATGGAACGTGCCCTTTCGGGCAGGGTGCGCGCGGTCGGTGGAGTCCGTGCGGCGGCCTTCCTAGGCTGCGCGGGCCGCCCGCAACCCGGCCGCCGCGTCCATCGTGTCCGCCGCGTCCCGCCCCCCGACAGGAGAACCGTATGAGCCCTTCCCCGGCCGCCGCCGTGTCGTCCGACCGGCTGCTCGCCCGGCTCGAGGCCGGTATGGCCGCCGGTCCGGTTCCGGATCCCGCTCTGCCGGACTGGCTGTGGCAGGTGAGCGCGGTGCTGTACGACGGCCAGGACGGCGCCGGGGCGCGGGACTGGGCGCTGCGGCTGCACGGCGCGCTCGCCCGTCTGGCCGGTCCGGTGCCGTTCGCCGTCGTGCACGACTGGCACGCCCGCACCGTCGCGCCGATGCTGGCGGAGGCGAGCGTCCGGCGGGACCGCCCGGCGGGACCGCAGGAGGCGGTGAGGGAGCTGCATCTGCGGGCCCTGGCCGGCGAGCGCGTCACGGCGGCCGAGTGGGAGGCCGTGCTCGAACCCGCGCTGCGGGTGGCCTACCGCCTCGCCTACGCCTACGCGGACGCCTTCGCCGACGCGTACGCCGGGGCCCACGCGTACGCGGTCGCGAACGACTACGGCGCCGAGCGGGCGGCCGAGTTCGCGGGCAGCTACGCCGAGTCGAACACCGGCGCCAACGCCGCGTCCTTCGCCGAGGGCAACGCCCTGGCGCACGCCGGTACGACGGCGGCGGCCTGGGCCGCGGCCGACGCGCGCGCCTACGCGGAGACCTTCCCCTTCGCCCAGGTGCACGTGTGCGCCCTGGCCTGGGCCGGCCGCGAACACCCGGCGACAGGGGACGAGGACGGCGAGCGGCGGGAGCGGGAGGCACGGCTGCGGGCGGCCCACCGGCGGCTGGCCGACGGGCTCGTCGACGCCCTGGCCCGGGCGGCCTCCTGACCCGCCCGGCCCGGCGGGGGCGGCCGGCGGGTGGCCGTCGTGGGCCGCCGGCCGCGGGACCTCACGCCTCGGGCCGGCGGCCCTTGATGGCCACGCGGCGGCCGTGGCGGGCGTGGGGGTAGTAGTCCCAGACGGCGTGGTGCTGGACGCTGCGGTTGTCCCAGAACACCAGCGTGTCCGGGGTCCAGCGGACCCGGCAGCTCAGCATCGGCGTGCGGGCGACCAGGTCGAACAGCATGGTGAGCAGCGCCTTGCTCTCCGCGCCGGACAGCTGCGGGATGTGCGAGGTGTAGGCGGGGTTGACGAACAGCAGCTTGCGGCCGGTCTCGGGGTGGCGCACCACCAGCGGGTGCTCGTTCCTGGGCAGGACGTAGCCCTCCGGAGGGGTGTGGCCCTGCCAGGCGACGGCGTCGTCGTGGACCGCGGTCAGGCCGTCGAGGAAGGCCCGCATCGCCGGGGACAGCACCTCGTAGGCGAGGTGCATGTTGGCGAAGAGGGTGTCGCCGCCGCTGCCGATGTCCGGGGTGCGGCTGATGTGGAGCATCGAGCCGAGGGCCAGCTCGGGATTGGAGGTGCCGTCGGCGTGCCAGCCGTGGCCGTCGACGTCGGTGGAGTCCTTGTCGGCGCTGATCTCCAGGACGACCGGGTCGCGGCCCTCCGGGACGGCCACCGGCAGCGGGCGGAGCTCACCGAAGTGCGCGGCGAACCGCTTGTGGTCCTCGACCGACAGCGCCTGGTCGCGGAAGACGAGCACGTGGTGTTCGAGGAAGGCGTGCCGGATCTCCGCCAGTTGGCGGTCCGGCAGTTCGCGGGTGAGGTCGACGCCGGTGATCTCGGCTCCGACGACCGGGGTCAGCGGGTCGGCGGCGATCGTCTCGTAGACCGTCCTGGGCCTGGTGGTGATGTGCTCGACGGCGTCCAGTACGAACTTCTCCATGGTGTCCTTCCGTGTCTTCCTCTTGCGGGGGGGGCGGTTCGGGTCACAGGCCGCGCGTCAGCAGGTCGGCCAGGATCATCCGGCCGAAGGCCAGATTCCCGTGGATGGTGTCGTCGGGCTCGCACAGCTCGGGGCGCTGCGCACCCGTGGCGTCGGTGCTCCGGTCGCGCACGTCGACGATCTCCACGCCGAGCGGGAGCACGGCCCGGCGGAGGGTGTCCTGCGCGGCCCGGAAGACCTCGGGGTCGGCGTGGCCGGGGACCCGTTGCGGCGGCAGCACCGCGAGCGTGCGCAGTCCGAGTTCGCGTGCCCGGCGGTAGAAGGCCAGCGCCCCGCGGGACATGGACAGGACGATGTCGTCGAAGAGCCGGCCCGGCAGGAAGCCCGGGGGGAACGCGCCGCGTACCCGGTAGACCTTCCAGTTCTCGGCGGTGGCGACGAAGTGGGTGCTGAACCCCAGGGTCGACACCAGCGGGACGGTCAGCCGGCCGAGGGCCGGGGCGTCCAGCCCGGCCAGGAAGCGGCGGTAGTAGCGGTCGGCCTCGGGCTTGCGGAACACGATGTCGTCGCCGCGGACGTCGAAGAAGTCGGCGGTGAACTCCCGTCCGGCGCCGATCGGTCCGCCCTGGAAGGGAATGCCCGCCTCCCGCGCCGCCCGGCCGACCGGTCCGGCGTGCGAGTCGCCCAGCAGCAGGAACCTGGCGGGGGCGGGGGCGTCAGCGGGGACCGTAGTAGTCGAGTACGGCGTCATCGCACCAGATGTCCTCTCCTCGGTCGGGGCCGGGGCCGGCGGCCGGGCGCGGTGCGGCCGGGGGCGGGGTGAGGGCGCCGAGGAACTGGCGCATGACGAAGGCGACGCCGTCCGGGGTGACCGTGCGCAGGTTCGGTTCGTAGAACCCCGCCTTGAAGGGCGCGCCGGTGATGACCTCGTACGCGGGGAAGTAGTCGACGTACTCGTGTTCCTGGGCGAGTTGCCCGGCGACGGCGCGCAGCACGGACTTGGAGTACGTGGTGGCGGTGAGCGCGTGGCCGCCGGTGGCGGTGGCGGTGAGCGGTACGGGCGAGACGGTGAGCACCACGCGCAGGGCCGGGTTGGCGGCGCGGGCGAGTCCGAGGGCCGCCGTCAGGTCGCGGTGCACCTCGGCGAAGCCGGCGTTCGCGAAGGCGTGGAGCCGGGCGTCGAAGGTGCCGCGCACGGTGCCGGGGCAGACCGGGTAGACGGCGCCGGTCTCCCGGTTCTCCCATGCCTCGGTCAGGCCGAGGGTGAGGATCAGGCAGCCGGCTCCGGCGAGGGCGCCGCCGATGGCCGCCAGGGTCGTCCGGCGGGCGGCCAGCACCGCCTGTGCCGAGTCGTGGCCGTCGGGTTCGAGCGAGGGGCGGAACGGGTCGAAGAAGCGGCCGTCCTCGTACCAGACCTCGTCGGGCGGGGCGGTCTCGCCGCTCGCCCAGGACAGCCACTGCCGGAACCCGGCGGCGGTGTAGACGTTGCCGGTGCGGAAGGAGAACGCGCCGTACTGGCGGCTCTCCCGCTCGGCCGGGGTGAGTCCCGGTGGCGCCGGCTCGGTGACCCGCCAGTTCATGCCCCGGTCGAGCAGGGCGGGGCCGATGTGGCGGGCGAAGCAGGAGCCGGCGGTCAGGACGGGGTCGTCCTGGCCGAGGGAGAACCGGGGGGTCCACAGGTCCCCGATGGCGGAGGGCTCCGGCTCGGCCACGGCGGACCGCCAGAACGAGCGGGACGGCAGGGCTCGGTACGGATGCGGATGCTGCTGACGGGGGTGTTGCTGCTGGTGCACGGCGGGGCCTCAGGTTCCTTCCGGGGGCGCTTCGGCGGTGTCCGGGGCGGCTGTCGCCGCCGCGTTGATCTCCTCGGCCACCGTCCGCACCTGGGGCGGCCGGACGATGCCGTAGTGGTCGGTGTCCAGGACGCGGCGGTGCGCCGGCCCGGACAGGTGGGCCCGCCACAGGTCCAGTTGCTCGTCGGCGGAGCCGAGCGCGGGCAGTCCGGCGACCGGGCGGGCCGCCAGCCAGAGGCGGCTCGGCGTCGCGGTCAGGCGCGGCGGTTCGTGTCCCGCCATGCTCGCGAGGTTGGCCCGGCAGCAGCGCGCCAGCCGCTCGGCGTACTCCCGCGCCGCCCGTCCCGGCACCGGCTCCGTGCCGCCCGTGCCGCCCGTGCCCAGCTCGTGGGCGAAGACCGCGTCGATACGGTCCTCGTCGTAGTCCGCGAAGCGCGGTCCGGCGCCCGGCGGGGGCGGGTCGATGAGGAAGAGACCGTCCGCCGCCCGGCCCTCCGTCTCCGCCTGCGCGGCCATCTCCAGCGCCACCCAGGCGCCGAAGGACCAGCCGGCCAGGTGCAGGCGCCACTCGCCGTGCGGGAAGCGCCGCCGCAGGGCGGCGGTGTAGTGCCGGGCCCGTTCCGGCAGGGACCACTCGGGCGCGGTCCCGCGCAGGGCGGGGTCGGCGATCAGACAGACGGTGAGGCGCGGGTCGAGCGCCGACACCAGGGCGCGGTACGCCTGGATGTCGCCGCCCACCGGGTGGACCAGGCAGAGCAGGTCGCGCCCGGTGCCCCGCTGCCACACCTCGAGGGACACCTGGGGCCCGGTGGCGGCTTCGGCCCGCGCCGGCCGGGAGGGCGCCGCTTCGGCCTGGGCCGTTTCGACGGACGCCGTTTCCGCGTGTGCCGGTTCCGCGTGCGCCGGTTCCGCCAGGGCTGCTTCGACGGACGCCGGCTCCGCGTGTGCCGACCCCTCGTGCGAGGACTCCTCGTGCGCGGTTTCGCCGAGCAGTGCCAGCACCTCCGTCAGGCTCACCCGGTGGCTCATCCGGGAGAGTTCGAGGTCGATGCCGAAGTGCCGCTTCACCTCGCTGATCAGGTCGAGCAGCGTGAGCGAGTCCGCGCCCAGGTCGTAGAGGGACGCGTCCGGGTCCAGCTCCTCCAGCCCCAGCCAGCGGCACAGGTGCTCGGTGAGCTGTTCGGCGGGCGGGGTCTCCTCGGGGCGGGCCGCGGTCTCCTCCGGTGCCGGGGCCGGTGCTCCGGCGGGTGCCTCGTAGAAGCCGCGGGCCTGCTCCGGCGGGGTGGTGGAGACCAGCAGCTGCGGCAGTTGCAGCCGCAGGGCCCGTTCGAACACCCGGCTGCCCTCGGCCACGTCCAGGCCGACCGCCAGGTGCGCCTGGTGACGGGCGTCCGACCGCAGCGCCTGCCGGGCCATCCCGGCCTCGTGCCAGACGTCCCAGTCGATGCCGAGGCGCAGCGTGGTCTCCGCCGGGTCGGCCCGGTGGCGGGCGAAGCCGTCCAGCAGACCGCTCGCCGCCGCGTAGTCGAGCTGCCCGACGCCGCCGAAGAGGGCCGCCATGGACGAGCAGTACGCGGCGAACTCCGGCCGGAAGCGCGCGATCAGCGACTCGACCAGCAGGGCGCCGTTCAGCTTCGCGGCGGTGGCCCGGCGCATGGCGGCGCCGTCGCGCCGGACGATGAGGTTCCCGGCCGCCTCGCCGACGGCGTGGACGACGCCGTCGACCCGGTCGGTGTACCGCTCGATCGTCGCCAGCACCGCGCCGGGCGGCTGCTCGGCCAGGTCGGCCTCGACCATGCGGACCCGGTCCGCCCAGGGTGCCAGGCGGTCCGGCAGGGACGGCCGCCGGGCCACCAGGATCACCCGGCTGTCGGTCCGCTCCAGCAGCCAGGCCGCGAGGGTGCCGCCGATGCCGCCGGTGCCGCCCAGGATCACGTGGACGCCGTCCCCGGCGGCCGGTACCCCGGCGGTTTCGGGCGGCGCGGTGACCGGCAGCAGGGTCTGCTGCCACCAGTAGCCCTGCCGCAGCGCCAGCCGGCACTGCTCCGGGGCGGCGGGGTCCGGCTCCGCCAGGACCGGGGCCAGCAGCGGCGCCCAGTCGGCGAGACCGGTACCGGGCAGGTCGAGCCAGCGCCCGGCGACGCCGCGCTCCTGGCGGCCGACCTCGCAGACGCCGGCCAGGAGGCCGAGTTCCGGCCGGTCCACGCCGCCCTCCACGGGCTGCGCCCGGTGGGAGAGCCAGAAGGCGCGCAGCGGCCCCGCCTCCGTCCGGCCGGCCATCGCCCGCAGCAGTGCGGCCGGGGTGTCGACGCAGGCCCAGTGGGCGCGGGCGAGCGACTCCTCCCCCACCGCCCCGTCGACGGCCAGGGGCAGCGCGTGCAGCCAGTCGACACCGGCCCCGGTCGCGTCGGCCAGGGCGTCGAGGAGCAGGTCAAGCGAGTCGGGGTCGGCCGGGTCGACCTGGTAGGCGTCGTCGGCCAGCCGGGCGAAGACGTCCGCCGCGGCGACCCGTACCACCCGGGCGTAGCCGGCCCGCAACGGCCGTACGGCGGCCTCGGGCAGCGGCTCGGCCGTCATCACCACCAGCAGGTCGCGGGCGGGCGTGGCGGGAGCGGCGGGCAGGGCCCGGCGCAGCCGTACCCAGTGCGGCTGGTGCAGCCACTCGGCTTCGGGCAGCCGCCGCGGGCCGGCGGAGACGGCCGGCGCGGGTACGGAACCGGGTGCGGGTGCGGACGTGGGCGCGGGTGCCGAGGGGGCGGCGCGCGGGAAGTCGTGGTCGGTCAGCCGGAAGGCGGGCGGCGGGAAGTCCCAGGGGGCCGGTGCCGGTCCGGCCGGCCAGTGGACGGTCCGTCCCGCCAGCCAGGCGTCGGCCAGCTCCCGGGCGGTACGGCCGGCGGCGGACAGGCCCTCGCCGTCCGGCGCCGTCTCGGTGCCGGCCGCCGTGCGCAGCCAGGCCACCGCGGCGGCGGCGTCCGGGCAGACCCCGGCGAGCCGCCAGCGGTGCGCGGGACGTCCGGCCTGGAGGTGCCGCAGCACCTGGTGGTAGGTCTCGGGGCGGGCCTCAAGGTAGTCGGCGATCCGCGCGGCGTCGGTGGCGAGGCCCTCCGCGCTGCTGCCGGACAGCGGCAGGCAGGGCACGGCGGCCGGTGGCGCGGCCGGGGCCGGGGCCTCCTCCACCAGCAGGTGGGCGTTGGTGCCGCCGATGCCGAAGCTGCTCACGGCCGCCACCCGGGGCCGGTCCCCCGGCCAGGGCCGGGCCTCGGTGGGGACGTGGAACGGCGTGAGGTCGCCGATCCGCGGGTTGACGCGGTGGAAGCCGACGTTGGGCGGGAGCACACCGTGGTGGACCGCCAGGGCGGCCCGCACGAGTCCCACCACCCCGGCCGCGGCGCCCAGGTGACCGATCTGGCTCTTCACCGACGCCAGCGCGCAGTTGTCCGGCGTGTCGAGGTCCAGGGCCTGGCGCAGCGCGCCCACCTCGACCGGGTCGCCGAGCTGGGTGCCGGTGCCGTGCGCCTCGACGTAGCCGATGTCGGCGCCGGTACGGCCGCCGCGCCGCAGGGCGGCCCGGATCACCTCGCGCTGGCCGGCCAGCGAGGGGGCGCTGTAGCCGAGCTTGCCGGACCCGTCGTTGTTGAGGGCCGAGCCGGTGACCACCGCGTAGACGGTGTCGCCGTCGCGTCGTGCGAGCCGCAGCGGCTTGAGGACGACCACGCCGACGCCGCTGGCGCCGATGGTGCCGCCGGCGTCGTCGCTGAAGGGCCGGCAGTGTCCGTCGGCGGAGAAGATGTGCTGCGGCTGGTAGGTGTAGCCGTCGGTCAGCTGGGTGTCGACGAGCACTCCCCCGGCCAGCATGACCTCGGCGTCGCCCTGGCGCAGCAGGCCGGCCGCGAGGTGCACGGCCACCAGCGAACTGGCGCAGGCGGCCTGCACGGTGAACGCCGGTCCGGTCAGGCCCAGGTGGTAGGCGGCCTTCGTGGCGAGGAAGTCCTTCTCGTGGTGCAGCGCCAGCTGGAAGCCGTCGGGCAGGTGTGCCGGATCGGCCTCGCGCAGCATCGACTGGAAGTAGGTGTTCTCCCCGCAGGCCGCGATCAGGCCGACGCGCCGCCCGGCCGGGTCGGCGATGCCGGCGTGGGCGAGCGCCTGGACACAGCTCATCAGCAGGTGGCGCTGTTGCGGGTCCATCAGGCGTGCGTCGCGGCGGCTGATGCCGAAGTGCTCCGGGTCGAAGGCCAGCAGTCCGGCCATCTGGCTGCGGGCGCCGACCAGGCCGTCCGCCGCGTCGAAGTGCTCGACGCCGGTGCCGCCGTCGCGGACCATCCGCCAGAAGGCGGCCAGGTCGTCGGCGCCGGGCAGCCGCACCGCCATGCCGATGACGGCGACGGGCTCGTCGGCCGCCGACGGCTGCGGCTCGGTCGCCGACGACGGGGACGCGGTGGCCGGTGGCTCGGTCACGGTCGCGCTCGCGGTCTTGGCCTCGGTCGCCGTCTCGGTCTCGGTCGCCGACGGCCGGAGCGCGGGGGCCGAGTCAGAGATAGAGGCGGAGGCGGGCGGGAGCAGGGGGGCCAGGAAGCGGGCCAGACGGCGGACGGTGACGTGCTCGAACAGGTCGGCGACGGTCAGCGGCAGCCCCAGTTCCGTGGTGCAGCGCAGGTGGAAGCGCATCAGGTCGAGGCTGGAGGCGCCCGCCTCGAAGAAGCGCTGGTCGGGCTGGACCGGTGTGCCGGTCACCGCCTCGAACAGCTCGCTCAGGCGTCCCTCCAGCGAGGACGGGCGGGGCGCGGCGGCGGCGCGCGGGGTCAGTTCCTCGCCGGGCGCGGTGAGCGCCGCGCGGCGGTCCAGCTTGCCGCTGGGGGTGCGCGGCAGCGCCGTCAGCCGGCGGAAGCGCTGGACGCGTACGTGCGGTGGCAGCAGCGGTGCCAGATGGCTCGCCAGCTCCTCGGGCGCCAGGGACGCGTCGCGGCACTGGAGGCAGGCCACCAGTTGCTCGCCGTCCCGCACCACCACGGCGTTGACGATCGCGGGGTGGCGCAGCAGCGCGGCCTCGACCTGGCCGAGTTCCAGCCGGTGGCCGCTGAACTTGATCTGCTGGTCGTCGCGGCCCAGGTAGTGCAGCAGGCCGTCGTGGTCGAACCGGGCCAGGTCGCCCGTGCGGTAGAACAGCCCGAGGCCGGGCAGTTCCGTGAACCGGGCGCGGTTGAGCGCGGCGTCGCCCAGGTAGCAGGGCGCGACCAGCGGCCCGCCGATCAGCAGCCGGCCGGGGCGGCCCGGGGGTACGGGCTGGTCGGCCTCGTCGACCACGCGCAGCCAGGTGTTGGCGACGGGGCGGCCGATCGCGGGGCGTTCCGGCCAGTCGGCCGGGTCGCCGTCCAGGCGGAGGGCGCTGACGACGTGGGTCTCGGTCGGGCCGTAGTGGTTGAACAGGCGGGCGCCGGGCATCCCGGCGAACCAGCGGCGGATGGCGTCCGTGCACAGCAACTGCTCGCCCGCGGTGATCACCTCGCGCAGCCGGGAGGGGTAGCGGCCGAGGTGGACGGCGTGTTCGGCGAGGAGTTGCAGCGCGACGTAGGGCATGAAGACGCGTTCCACGCCGGCCGACTCCAGCTGGGCCAGGAGCGCGGGCGGGTCCTGCCGCCAGCCGGGCCTCACCAGGTGCAGGCAGCCGCCGCCGCACAGGGTGCCGAAGATCTCCTGGAAGGAGACGTCGAAGGACAGCATGGAGAACTGCTGAGTGACGGCGGGCGCGGCCAGGTCACCGGACTCGCGCTGCCACTGGAGGAGGTTGCACAGGGTGCGGTCGGACACCTGCACGCCCTTGGGGGTGCCGGTGGAGCCGGAGGTGAACAGGGTGTACAGCGGCCGTCGGCCCTGGTGCGGCGGGGTCGCGGGGGCGGACGCGGTGGACAGCCGGACCGGGTGGCGGGGCAGGTGCGGCGGGGCGATCGCGTCGAGCGCGGCCTCGCCGCCCGGCGGGACCAGGACGCACAGCGGTCGTGCCTGGTCCAGGATCTGGCGCAGCAGGGCCGGCGGGTAGCCGGGGTCGAGCGGTACGGCGGTGATGTTGAGGCGGGCCAGGGCGAGCAGCGCCACCACGTGTTCGACGGAGGGGTCGAGGTGGAGCGCGACGGCGCGCGGACGGTCGTCGTCCGCGGGCGGTGCCGGGAACCGCTCCAGCAGTTCGGCGGCCAGTGCCGCGGCGTGGGTGTCGAGCCGGGCGTAGCTGACGGTGCGGTCGCCGGACACCAGCGCGGGGGCGGAGGGCGTCCGGCGGACCTGCCGGGCGAAGGCTTCGGCGACGGTGGTGTCGGTCAGCCCCGTGAGGGTGCCGCGGCCGGGGTCGGGAAGGCTGTGCCGGTACGGCGTCACCAGGTCGGTGACGGTGCTGTCCCGCTCCCCCGCCAGCCGGTCCAGGGCGTCCTGGAAGAGGCCGGCCATGGCCCGCACCTCCGAGGCGTCGAAGTGGCCGTCGGCGTACTCCCAGAGCAGGTCGAAGCCGTCGGCGTGCTCGACCGCCGACAGGGTCAGCGGGCACTTGGCGTGGGCCGGTTCCGGCCAGCCGGGGCGGGCCTCGCAGCCCGGCAGGGCCAGCGCGGAGAAGTCGGTGTTCTCCAGGACGAACAGGAAGTCGAACGGCGTGCCGTCGCCGTGGGCGCCGGTGTCGGCGAGTACGTCGGCCAGGGCCACGTCCTGCCGGTCCAGTACGTCCTGTGCGGCGGCGGCGTGCCGCAGCAGCCCGGCGCGCAGCGTCTCGCGGGGCGCGACCCGCAGGGGCAGCAGCACCGTGTTGGCGAACATGCCGACGCTGTCCTCGAACTCCCGCACGGGCCGGTTGGCGACCGGGCTCGCGACCCGCAGCCGCGAGCGGCCGGTGACGCCGTACAGGCTCCAGGCGAAGACGCCCAGCAGCAGCTGGAAACGGGTCAGGCCCAGTGCGGAGCAGAGCCGGTCCAGGGTGGCCAGGCGCACCGGGTCGAGGGAGGTGCGCAGCAGGCGCCCCGCGGTGCCGGCGCCGGGCCGCAGCGGTTCCCACGGCGCCGTGACCGCCGCCTGCTCGGCTTCCTCCTCCGCCCGGGCATAGTGGGTGCGCAGTTCGGCGCGCTGGCTGCGGTAGTCCGGCCGGGTGTGCCAGTCGCTCTGCCAGACGGCGAAGTCGAGCGGGGTCGGCACCGCGGCAGGCGCTCCCTCGCCCTCGTCCTCGCTGTCTTCGTCCGGCTCGGCCGCGTACTCCTCGGAGAGTTCCCGGAAGAGCACGTTGAGCGACCAGCCGTCGACGGCGATGTGGTGCAGGTGCAGCAGGAGTACGCCGCCCTCGCCGTCCGGGAGCCAGCTCGCCCGCAGCAGGCGCGGCCGGGCCAGGTCGAACGGTGTGGCGAAGAAGCGGCGGGCGTGGTCGTCGTGGCCGCCCGCGTCGCCGCCCGGCGCCCCGGCCGGCTCCGTCCACGGGTCGTACGGCTCGCCCACCACCTGGCGCAGTCCTTCGGTGGTGGCTTCGAACGCGGTGCGCAGCGCCGGATGGCGGACCACGAGCCGGCGCAGCGCACGGCGCAGCGCGGCGCTGTCGACGGTGCCGCGGACGGTGAAGGACAGCGTGACGTCGTAGGCGCGGGAGAGGGGGTCGCGCTGGTGCAGCAGCCAGAGCCGCTGCTGCTCGGAGGTGGCCGGCGCGGAGCGGGCGTCCGCGGGGACGGGGGGCGCCGGGTACGGCGAGCGGTCCGTGCCGCGTCCGTCCTCCACGGCGGCGGCGAGTTCCGCGAGGTCCGCCCGCAGGACCAGGCTCTGCGGCAGCTCGCTCCCCCAGAGCCGGCGCACCTCGGAGCGCAGCCGCAGCGCCTTCAGCGAGTCGCCGCCGCTGGGTATCCAGCGGTCGTCCAGGCGCAGTCCCGGTACGCCGAGGATCCGGCTCGCCAGGTCGAGCATCCGGCGCTGCGTCGCGGTGGCGCCGGTGGTCGCGGCGGCCGGGCGCTCGGCGCGTCGCCAGGGCTGCTCGTCGTCGCGCCGGAGCAGGGCGGCTTGGTCGGTCTTGCCGTTGGCGGTCAGCGGTATTTCGTCGACCAGGTGGATGCGGTGCGGCCGCATGTACGGCGGCAGCCCGGCCGTGAGGTGGCGGTCGAAGTCGTCGAAGTCGAGGGCCGCGTCCGGTACCAGGTAGGCCAGCAGTTCGTTGACGCCCTGCCGCTCGTCCCGGCGCGTGCAGACGTACGCCTGCCGGACCGCCGGGTGGGTCAGGATGTGGCGTTCCAGCTCCCCGGGCTCGATGCGGAAGCCGCGCACCTTGACCTGGCGGTCCGCGCGGCCCACGTACTCGACGAGGCCGTCGGCGCCGCGTCGGACCAGGTCGCCGGTGCGGTAGTACCGGGTGCGCCCGCCGTCGTGCCGGTCGAGCCGGACGAAGCGGCGCGCGGTCTCGTCGGGCAGGTTCCGGTAGCCGGCCGCGAGCGCCTCCCCGGCGAGCAGGAGTTCGCCCAGCTCCCCGGTGTCGGCCGGCCGGTCGCCGTCGGCCACCACGAGCGCCTCGGTGCCGGGCAGCGGCCGGCCGATGGGCACCACGTCGCCGTCGAAGTCGCGGGGGATGGGGTGGCACAGGGCGAAGGTGGTGGCCTCGGTGGGGCCGTACACGTTGTGCAGCCGGGTGGGGCTCGCGGGGTTGTCCCGGTACCAGCGGCGGATCAGCGGGGCGTTGAGCTGCTCGCCGCCGACCAGCACCTGGCCGACCTCGGCGAAGCAGTCCGGGACCCGGTCGACGACCGTGTTGAACAGCGCCACGGTCATGAAGAGGGTGTCGACGCGCCGCCGCCGCAGTTCGGCCGCGAGTACGTCGGGGGTCTGCACCACCTCGTCGTCGAAGATCACGCAGCAGCCGCCGGTCAGCAGCGGCACCCACACCTCGAAGCTGAGGGCGTCGAACGCGGGGTTGGACAGGCAGGCGTAGCGCGCGCCCTCGGGCAGCCGCAGATAACCGGGCCGCGCCAGCCGCAGGATGCCGGCGTCCCGCACCTCGACGCCCTTGGGCCGGCCGGTCGTGCCGGACGTGTAGAAGACGAAGCCGACCGGTGTGGCGGGGGCGGCCTGCGCGGGAGCGGCCTGCGCGGGGACGGCGGCGGGGGCTGGGTCCGACGGCGCGACGGCTTCGGCGGTGACCGGGGTGGCGGCGACCGGGGTCGCGGCGACCGGGGTCGCGGCGACCGGGGTCGCGGCGACCGGGGTGGCGGCGAGCAGGTGGGCGACCGCCAGGGGCGTCACGCCGTCCGGCAGGCCGTCGGGTACGTCCTCGCCGTGGATCAGCGCCACGGCGGCCGAGTCGGTGAGGATGTGGCCGCGCCGCCCGGGCGGGCTCTGCGCGTCGAGCGGTACCACCACCGCGCCCAGACGCCGGACGCCGAGCATGGCGCAGACCAGTTGCCAGGACCGCGGCAGACAGACCGCCACGCTCTGGCCGGCCCGGACGCCATGGCGGCGCAGGGCGTCGGCGACGGCGGCGCTGGCGGCTTCGAGCCCGGCGTAGTCGAGGCGCCGGGCGCCGTCGAGCACGGCGACGGCGTCCGGGGTGCGGCGGGCCTGGGCCAGCACGCTCGCGGCCAGACCGGCCGCCGGGGCGGGACCCGCGGGCGCGACCGGTGCGGTGGATGCGGTGGGTGTCGGTTCCATCATGCTCTCCCCGCCAGGCCGTGCCCGGTCTCGTTCGGTACGGGTCGGGTCGCCGGCCGGGCCAGCTCGGATTCGAGCAGCGCGGCCACCCGCGGGATGCCGGCGGGTTCCAGGATTTCCCAGTGGTCGCAGTCCAGTTGCTCCACCCGCAGGCGGCCGGTGCCGACGCGCCGGTGCCAGTGGTCCGCGGCCGTCCGCACCGCCGCGGCGTCGAGCCCCCGGGTGGCCTGCAACAGGACCAGCCGGGCCGGGGTGGACGGCGCCCGGTAGGCGCCCGCGGCCGTCCGGTTGTGGTTGTAGACCCGGTGGTACCGCTCGATCTGCTCGTCCTCGATACCGGGGTACATGCCGTTGAACCGGACCAGCTTCTCGCGGAACTCGGCCATCGGGACCGGCTCGGTCGCGGCGCGCGCGGCGTCATCGTCGTCGTCACCGTGGGTGTCGAGGAGGACGACGCTCAGCTCGGTGTGCCCGGCCAGGGCCAGCCGGCGCCCCATCTCGTGGGCGACCAGGCCGCCGAAGGAGAGGCCGGTGAGCACCAGCGGTCGTCCGTCGAGCAGTGGTTCGATGAGCCGCAGGTACTCCTCCGCCATGGCCTCGACCGTGGGCAGGAAGTCCTCGCCGGGGTTCAGCCCCGGGGACTGGACGCCGTAGACGCCGCAGTCCTCGGGCAGGGCCCTGGCCAGCGGCAGGTAGCAGAAGGCCGTACCGCCGCCGGGGTGCACGCAGACCACACCGCGGGACCCGTCGCCCTCACGGAAGGCGATGAGGTTGCCGGGGGGCTGGGCCGCGGCCCCCTGCCGCAGCCGTCCGCCGAGCGCCTCGATGGTCGGGTGCAGCATGATGTCGCGGACGGGCAGCGGCTCGCCGAACGTCTCGCGGACGGCGTGCGCCAGTCGGATGGCGGAGATCGACGTCCCGCCGATGTCGAAGAAGTCGTCCCGGATGCCGATGTCGGGGTGGAGCAGCAGCCGTTTCCATATCCGGTACAGCGCCAGCTCGATGTGGTCGCGCGGGGTCGAGGTGTTGACCTGGGCGGGCCCGGCCGTGCGCGCCTGTGCCAGCAGCGCCTCGCGGTCGAGCTTGCCGTTGGGGGTCTGGGGCAGCCGCGGCACCTCGACGACCAGCTCGGGGAGCATGTAGGCGGGGAGGCGGCGGGCGAGCGCGGCACGCCACTCGGCCGCCGGCCGGGGTACGGCCCCGTCGCGGGCGACCCCGGCGATCAGCCGGGTGCCGCCGGCCGCGTCGGGCTCCGCGAGCACGGCGGCTTCCAGGACGCCGGGCTGCTCGCGCAGTACGGCCTCCACCTCGCCGGGTTCGACACGGAAGCCGCGCACCTTCACCTGGTGGTCGGCGCGTCCGACGAACTCCAGCCGGCCGTCCGCGCGCCACCGGGCCAGGTCTCCGGTGCGGTACATACGGGTGCCGGGAGGGCCGTAGGGGTCGGCGATGAAACGTTCCGCCGTCAGCTCCGGCCGGCCGAGGTAGCCACGGGCCAGGCCCGCGCCGGCGACGTACAGCTCGCCGCGGAAGCCGGGCGGGACCGGCCGCAGGCGCGCGTCGAGGACGTAGACCCGGGTGCCGGCCACGGGCGTGCCGATGGGCGGGGTCACGGCTCCGGAGAGCGGGTCGCTCATCGTGGCGCAGACGGTGGTCTCGGTCGGGCCGTACGCGTTGATCATGCGGCGGCCGGCCGACCACCGCCCGACCAGGGCCGGCGGACACGCCTCACCCGCCACGACGAGGGTCATCCCGTCCGGCAGGGCGTCGTCGGGCAGCACCGCCAGCGCGGTCGGGGGCAGGGTGGCGTGGGTGACGGCGTGCCGGCGCAACACCCCGGCGAGGCCCTCGCCCGGCAGCAGTTCGTCCGCCGGGGCCATCACCAGCCGCGCGCCGGACAGCAGCGCCATGCACACCTCCCAGGTGGCGGCGTCGAAGCTCGGCGAGGCGAACTGGAGCACCCGGCTGTCCGGGGTGACGGCCAGCCGCTCGATCTGGCTCGCGGAAAGTGCGGCGAGACCCGTGTGGGTGACGACCACGCCCTTGGGCCGCCCGGTCGAACCGGAGGTGTAGATGACGTACGCAGGCGACACCGCCCTAAGCGGCGCACCGCGCTCGGCGTCGGTCAGATCGAGGGCGTCGGCGGGCTGGGCGGAGGCGTCGGCGGGGTGGGTGAGCACCGGGACGGCCGGGGCCGCGGGGTGGGCCGGGGTCGCGGACTCGGCCGGGGTCGCGGGGTGGAGCCGGTCGGTGTCCGTGTCGGTGTGGGTGTGGGTGTGGGTGTCGGTGTCGGGCAGGAGGAGGAGCGGGGCGGTGGTGCCGGGCAGGGTCCGCTCGGTGGCCACGTCGGTGAGGACGCAGACCGGGTCGGCGTCGGTGAGCATGTAGGTGATCCGGTCGGCCGGGTAGGCGGGGTCGACGGGCAGATAGGCGCCGCCGGCCTTCAGCACCGCCAGGATCGCCACCAGCCACCGCACCGACCGGGGCAGGGCCACCGCCACCAGGCGTTCGGGGCGGACGCCCTGCCCGACCAGGTGCCGGGCCAGCCGGTTCGCCCGGGCGTTCAGCTCCGCGTAGGTCAGCGAGACCGCGCCGAACTCCACCGCCACCGCCTGGGGGGTGGTGCGCACCCGCTCCTCGAACAGAGTGGGGAAGGGCACCGCGGGGATCGCGGGTCCCGTGTCGTTCCAGTCGTCCAGCAGCTGGGCGCGCTCGCGCTCGGACAGCAACTCAAGTGAGGACACCGGGCGTTGGGGCTCGGCGGCCATCTGGGTCAGCACCCGCCGCAGCTGCCGGCAGTGCCGCTCCACCGTCTCGCGGTCGAACAGCGCGCACGCGTAGTCCAGGGTGCCGACGACGCGGTCGCCCTCCTCCGCCAGGGACAGGGCCAGGTCGAACTTGGCCCCGGCACCGGCCTCCTCCAGCCGTGTCACATCCAGGCCCGGCAGGGCCGGCTCGCCGCCCTCGGTGTTCTGCCAGGCGAACATCACCTGGAACAACGGCGTGTGGGCCGGACTGCGGGGCGGCTTGACCACCTGCACCACCTGCTCGAACGGCAGGTCCTGGTGGGTCAGCGCCGACAGCGTGACGCCCCGCACCCGCTTCAGCAGCTCGGCCACCGACGGTTCGCCGGAGAGGTCGACGCGCAGCGCCAGGCTGTTGACGAAGAAGCCGATCAGCGCTTCGAGTTCGGCCCGGCCCCGGTTGGCCGTGGGCGTGCCGATCACCACGTCGGTCTGCCCGGACCACCGGGAGAGCACCAGGGCCCACCCGGTCAGCAGGGTCATGAACAGGGTGCTGCCGTTGCGTCGGCTCAACGTCCGCAGGGCGGCCGTGAGTTCCGCGTCGAACTCAACGCGCAGCTGCGCGCCCCGGTGGTCCTGCTCGGCCGGGCGCGGCCGGTCGGTCGGCAGGTCGAGCAGGACGGGCGCGTCCGCCAGGGCGTCGCGCCAGTACGCGGACTGCCGGGCGACCGTGTCGGCGGAGAGCCGCTCGCGCTGCCAGGCGGCGTGGTCGGCGTAGCGCGCGGGCAGCGGCGGCAGCGGATCGTCCCCGCCCGCGCGGAACGCCGCGTACAGCTCGCCGAGTTCCCGGGTGAACACACCGGTCGACCAGCCGTCCGACACGACGTGGTGGGCGGTGACCAGCAGGACGTGCCGGTCCGCGGCCAGCGCCACCAGCCGGCCGCGGAACAGCGGGCCCCGGGCGAGGTCGAACGGCGCGGTGGCCTCCTCCCGGCGCAGTGCGTCGAGCCGGTCCTCCGCGTCCGGCCGGCCGGTCAGGTCGTGCGTCCGCAGCGGGAAGCCCCCGCCGGGCGGGTCGATCCGCTGGAAGACCTCGCCGGCCACGGCGACCAGTCGGGTGCGCAGCGCTTCGTGCCGGTCGGCCAGCCGGTCGAGCGCCCGGGTCAGCGCGTCACGGTCGAGCGGTCCCCGCAGCTCGTACGCCAGCGGCATGTGGTACGCCTCGCCCGCACCGGGCATCTGCGCCAGGAACCAGAGCCGCCGCTGTGAGAACGAGCATGGGAATTCGGTGGTGATGTGCTGCGGCAAGGCCGGGTTTTCCCCTCGGGGTGGTCCGCTTCGTGTGCGATGGCGCACGTGAAGGACGGTGGGAAGAATTCGGACAGCTGTTTTCGGACGCCGTCGACACACCGAATCATTGGTCGGCCCGGAGTACCGGTCAATGGCTTTTCGGGCACATGGATCGGGCGTTCGGGCAGGGTCGGCCGAATATCGCGACATAATTGCCGAGGCGGCGAAGATCAGGCAGATCCAGTTCGTAATCCCTTGACGGTGACAGGACCTTTTCCATGCCCGATGCGTTGCCCGACGAGGATGGTGCCGAGCACCGCCTGTCGTTCTCCGTCCACTTCCACGGCGACCTGGACGCCGCCGCGCTGGACCGCGCCTGCGCCGCCGTACTGCGCAGGCACCCGGCCCTCGCCGGCGGTCCGCCGTGCCGTCCGGTGCTGGAGCGGGTCGGCGCGGACGAGCACCGGCTGCTGGTCGTCGCCTCCCGGCGGGTCTTCGACCAGAGGTCGGTGGACGTGTTCGTGAGCGATCTCGCCGCGTTCCACCGCGCGGAGGTGCGGGGCACCGACCCCGGCCTGCCGGAACTCGCCCCCGCCGGGAACGAGGAGCAGCGGATCACCGCCGCGCTGCCGCTCGCGCGTCGGTACTGGGCGGAGCACCCGGTCGGCGACGGCCCGCCGCTCACCCGGCCGGCCGGGGCGGTCCGGGACCCGGCGGGCACGCGGGACACACAGGACATGAAGAACGCGCGGGACGCGCGGAACGCGGAGGAGACGCAGGACGCACGGGCGGGCGCGACGGCGGAGGTGCGGGTCCCGGCGGCGCTGCGGGACGCCCTCCACGGCGTGGCCGAGCGCATCGGCGTCACCCCGTACGCGCTGCTGGTGGCGTCCGTGCACGCCGTCCTGTTCCGGCAGGGCGAGGCGGCGCCGGTCACCGCCCTCGATTTCGACACGCGCGCCCCCGGGGAGCACGCACGCATCGGTGCCCTCGTCAACGAGCTGCCCTTCTCCTCCGCCCCGCGCGACGACACACCGTTCGCGGAGTTCGCCCGCGCGGTCGGCTCCGGACTGCGCGCGCTGCACCGGGTGCGCGACGTGCCGCCGGCCCGCGCCGGGGTGCGGACGCCGCCGGCCGCCGTCCACCTCTCCTACCACCGCTCGAGTCCGGCGCCGCACTTCCCCGGCGTCGTCGCCACGGTGGACCGGGGGCTGCGCACTGCCGCCGTCCGCCACACCCTCGACCTCTCTCTGCTGGACGGTCCGGACGGTATCGACGCGGTGTTCCGGTACCCCTCGCACGCGCTGACCGGCGACGACGTCCGGTGCGTGGGCCGGCACTGGCTGTCGGTGCTGACCCGCGTCGCGACCGACCCGGACACCGTGCTGGCCGAACTGGCCGCGCCGGAGCGGGAGGAGCCGCAGGAGGCGGCAGAGGAGACGAAGGGGATAGATGGGACAGAGGAAACGGAGGGGGACCGGTCGCTCGCGGAGCACGACGGCACGGCCGTCCGCCGCCCCCCGGCGACCGTCCCGGAACTGTTCGCGGAGCAGGTAGCCCGCAGGCCCGACGCGGTCGCCGTCGTCCATGAGGGCCGGCGGCTCACCTACGCGCAGTTGGACGCCGCCGCCACCCGGATCGCCGGCCGGCTGCGCGGCCGGGGCATCGGTCCCGGGGACCTCGTCGCGGTACGGGCCGGCCGGACGGAGGCGCTGCCGGCCGGGCTGCTCGGTGTCCTGAAGGCCGGAGCGGCCTATCTTCCCCTCGACCCGGAGTACCCGGCGGAACGGCTGGAGTTCATCGTCGCGGACTCCCGCGCCGCCGGTGAACTGGGGGACGCCGAGCTGTCGGCCGCCACCGAGGACCCCGCACCGCCCGCCGCGTCACCGGCACCCGCACCCGTCCCGGCCCCGGCGCCGTCCCCGGCGGTGTCCCCGTCCCCGGACGACCTGGTCTACGTCATCTACACCTCCGGCTCGACCGGCCGTCCCAAGGGCGTGCGGATCGAGCACGGGTCACTGGTCAGCCTGCTGCTGTCGATGCGCGACCTGCTGGACTGCCGGCCGGGTGACCGCTGGCTGGCGGCGGCCTCGGCGGCGTTCGACATGTCCGTCCCGGAGTTCTTCCTGCCGCTGGTCACCGGCGGCACGGTGGTCGTGGCGGGCGGGACCCGGACGCGTGACGGGTCGGCGCTGCGCGAGCTGATCGACCGCGAGCGGGTCACCCACATGCAGGCGACCCCGACCGGCTGGACGATGCTCCTGGACGCCGGGTTCACCGCGCCCGGGATCACCGCGATCACCGGCGGCGAGGCACTGCCCCTGGCACTGGCCCGGCGGCTGCGCCCGAGGGTCGGCAGACTCGTCAACCTGTACGGCCCGACCGAGGCGACCGTCTGGGCCACGGCGGACGAGATCGGTCCCGAGCCGGAGCGGGTGACGATCGGCCGCCCGCTGGCCAACACCCGGGCCTACGTGCTCGACGGGCGCCTGTCGCCCGTGCCGGACGGCACCCCCGGCGACCTCTACCTCGCCGGCGCCGGGCTCGCCCGCGGCTACCTCGGCCGGCCGGAGCTGGACCGGGAGCGGTTCCCGTCCGATCCCTTCGGGGCGCCGGGCAGCCGTATGTACCGGACCGGGGACCAGGTGCGGCGACTCGACGACGGGCGGCTGGAGTTCCTCGGCCGCACCGACGACCAGGTCAAGCTCAGGGGCTACCGGATCGAGCTGGGCGAGATCGAGGGCCGGCTGCTCGCCGTGCCCGGGGTGCGCCAGGCCGCCGCCGCGGTGCGGGAGGGCAGGCTGGTGGGTTACGTCGTCGGCGGGGTGGACCCGGGCGAGCTGAGGCGCGCGCTGGCGGCGGCGCTCCCGGCGTACATGGTGCCCGAGGCGTTCGTCGTCCTCGGCGGCCTGCCGACCACCCCGAACGGCAAACTCGACCGCGCGGCGCTCCCGGCACCACCGGAGGAAACCGGAACGGACCCCGTGACCGGAACGGACCCCGTGACCGGGACCGAATCCACGGCCGGGGCGGACCCGGAAGACCCGGCGGACCCGCTGGAGTCGGTACGGCGGATCTGGTGCGAGGTGCTGCGGGTGCCGGACGTGGGCGACACCGAGGATCTCTTCGACCTCGGCGGCCATTCGGTCACGGTGGCCCGGATCTCGGCGCGCATCCACGAGCGGCTGGGCGTCGAGGTACCGCTGCTGGCCTTCTTCGACGCACCGACCGTCCGGGGACTGGCCTCGGTGGTCGCCGACCTGCGCGCGGGGGGCTGACCCGCCGGGGCCGGGGCCGCCGTCGGAGGACGGCGGCCCCGGCGGCAGGCGCGGTGGCGGCCGCGGCGGATGGCTGCCGGGGGCGGCGACTGCGGTGGGGACGCGCGCACGTTCCGGTGCCCCGGGACGTGCGGCTCGGGGCACCGGAACGGCTGCGGATCAGTCCTTGCTGATCTCCCAGAACCGGAACACCGTGGAGGGGTCCAGGCAGTAGTCGACGCCGTGGACGCCGTCGCGGACGACCGCGTACTGCTTGGCCTGCCACACCGGCAGGACGGGGATCTGCTGGGCCACGATGTCCTGGATCTCGCCGAACGTTCCGTCGGCGTCCGTACGGTGGCTCTCGGCGGCGGTGCGCGGGATCAGATCGCCGGTGATGGTGCTGTTCTCGTAGTGGTTGCCCAGCACGTTGCCCTTGCCGAAGAAGGGGGCGGTGAAGTTGTCGGCGTCGGGGTAGTCCGGCACCCAGCCCTTGACGTAGACGCCGTACCTCCCCGCGGCGATGTCCTTCTCGTACCGGTCGAACGGCACGGACTTCACGTCGGCGTCGAACAGCCCGCTGGCGTTGAGCTGCCCGGCGATCGCCTCCATCTCCTGGTCCGTGGCCGGGCCGTAGCGGATCGGCGTGGACCAGAGGGTCAGCTTCACCTTGGCGGTGATCCCGTCGGCACGCAGCGCCTCGGCGGCCCGTTCCTTGGAGGGCCGGCCGCCGTACCGGTCGAAGAAGGCCGTGGTGTGGCCGCCGATGCCGGCCGGGACGATCGAGTACAGCGGGATCGCGGTGTCCCGGTAGACCTCCTTGACCAGGGCGTCACGGTCGAGCACATAGGCGATGGCCCTGCGCACCGAGAGCTTCCCGGCGACGGGGTCGTCCATGTTGAAGACCAGGTGCTGGACCTCCGCGCTGCTGCCCTCGACGACGTCGACGTCCTTCTTCCCGGTCTGGAGGTCGATGTCGGAGATGTCCTGGGCGGTCAGACCGCGGTAGGCGACGTCCACCCGGCCGTCCACCAGGGCCTGTTCCAGGGCGGTCTGGTCGCCGCGGAAGAACCTCAGCCGGACGCCGGTGTTCTTGATCCTGGCGTTGCCCCGGTACCGCTCGTTGACCGAGAAGACCGCCTCGCCCTTGTCGAAGCTGTCCAGCTTGTAGGGGCCGGAACCGACCGCCTCGCCGTCCGTGCGCAGCTCCCCCGGGTCGTACTGCCGGTGGTCCACGATGGAGCCCGCGCCGGAGGCGATCTTGCTGGGGAAGGTGGCGTCGGGAACCTTCAGCCTGAAGACGACGGTCTTGGCGTTCGGCGTCTCGATCCGGTCCAGCGTGCTCAGCATGACCGCCGGACCGGCCGCGTCGTCGATCCGCAGGGTGCGGTCGAAGGAGAACTTGACGTCCTCGGCGGTCAGGCGGTCCCCGTTGCTGAACCGCAGACCGTCCTTGAGGACACACCGGAAGACCTGGGCACGGCCGTCCGTGAAGTAGCACGACTTGGCGGCGTCGGGCTCGGGCTCGGTGCCTCCGGCGGGGAAGCTGAGCAACGACTGGAAGACGTTGTTGAACAGCAGCCAGGAGCCGGGGTCGTAGCCGGAGGCCGGGTCCGTGGCCAGTACGCCGTCGGACATGCCGACCACCACGCGGGGGCTCTCGTCGTCGAGGGCGGTACACCCTGTCAGCAGAGCGAGGGCCAGTCCGGCGGGGGCGAGCCGGGCCGGCCACTGGTTGAGCTTGTTCACCGCATGTGCCTCGTCTTGGTTCTCGCTGATCCGTGGACCGGCCGCGCTTTTCGGGCAGGGGTCGGTCCGGCACCGCATGGAAAAGCCCGGACCGGAAGGGAATTCCGGGACCTGGGGGGAATTCCGGGCCGTTGAGGGACTGCGGTGGATCACAGGGGGGATAAGGGCGGCGCTCTCACCGGGAGAGCGCGTCGGGAGTGCCCGGGAAAAGCAGATCGGGAAAATCCGACCGGGAGCACTCTACGTCCGGTGGGTCACCGGACGTGACGTCCCCGGACGCCCTGTCCGAAGAGGCAGCCGTTCTGCACTTACACCCGTTCCGCTACGTCCGTTTCCTCTGCTCCTGTTCCTCCGCTCCCGTTTCCTCTGCTCCCGTTTCCTCTGCTCCTGTTCCTCCGCTCCGTTTCCTGGTCTTCCAGCGCCCGTTCCCATGCTCCCGTTCCTCGTAGCGGTGCGCGGGTCACACCCACCGCACCGGCAGCCGCCGGGGGCCGTGCACGAGCATGCCGGCGCGCCAGGTCACGGCCGCCGGGTCGGTGTCCAGGGCGAGGCCGGGGCAGCGGTCCAGCAGGGCCCGGACCGCGATGCGTGCCTCCAGGCGGACGAGCGGGGCGCCGAGGCAGTAGTGGATGCCGTGGCCGAAGGCGATGTGGCCTCGCTCGGGGCGGCGGATGTCGAAGCGGCCGGGGTCGGCGAAGCGCGCCGGGTCGCGGTCGGCGTCGGCGACGACGACCAGGACCAGTTCGCCGCCGCCCGGGATCACCGTGCCGCCGATGTCGACGGGTTCGGTGGTGAAGCGGTACGTGGCCGCCTCCACCGGTCCGTCGTACCGCAGCATCTCCTCCACCGCCGCGTCGAGGAGGGTCATGTCCGCGCGCAGGTCGGCCAGTTGCGCGGGGTGGGTGAGCAGCGCCAGCACGCCGTTCGAGATCAGGTTGGCGGTGGTCTCATGGCCGGCCACCAGCAGCAGCCAGGCGGTGCCGACGAGTTCCTCGGGACTGAGCCGGTCGCCGTCGTCGTCGCTGGTGCGGACCAGGGCGCTCATCAGGTCGTCGCCGGGGGCGCGGCGCTTGTCGTCCAGCAGCCGGGCCAGGTAGGCGCCCATCTCCTGGCTCGCCTTCCGGCGCGCCGACGGGTCGGGGTGCGAGAACACGTCGGTGGTCCAGGTGCGGAACGCGACCCGGTCCAGCTCGGGCACGCCGAGGAGTTCGCAGATCACCGCCATGGACAGCGGGAACGACAGGGCCTCGACGAGGTCGGCGCGTCCGTCGGGGCGCGCGAGCATCGCGTCGAGCAGCGTCCCGGTGAGTTCCTCGACGCGCGGGGCGAGTGCTTCGACGCGGCGCGGGGTGAACTCGCGGACGACCAGCTTGCGCAGCCGTCCATGGTCCGGCGGGTCGGAGTTGAGCATGTTGGGGCCGGCGGCCGGCCGTACCACGGAGAGGGTCGGCGCGGCCCGGTCCCAGGACTTGGCGAGCCGGGGGTCGGCGAGGGCGGCCCGCGCGGCCTCGTACCCGACGACGAGCCACGCCTCGTGGCCCTCGGGTACCCGCACCCGGTGCACCGGACCGGTCTCGCGCAGTGCCGCGTACACCGGGTAGGGGTCGTTGACGAAGTCCTCGCCCAGCGCGGCGAGGTCGAGGATGCCGGCCGTCGTCATGGGTGGGAGCTCCTTGGGTGGTGCGGGCGGGCGGGGGAGAGCGGGGTGGGCGGGTGCCCGGCCGTACGGGGACCGCGGGCCTTCGCACACGTGCGGTGGGCGGTGCGCCGGCCGGGGTTTCGGCAGGCGGCGGTCCGTGGTCGTCCGGCCCTTCACGGGAAAACCGGTGTGCGGAGGGGGTGCCGGGGAGGTACCCCGCCCCGCACACCGGAGGACTCCCGCGCCGAAGGGGCGGGCCCGGGATCAGGCACGCCTTTCGGCCCTGCGGAGACCGGTCGTCACCAGCCCGGGTAACCGACCGTGGCGGTGGTGTGCGTGGTTCCGGGGTTGTCGACGGCGTCGACCACGGCCACGGTGCCGAACGCCAGCGCTGCCGCGAACAGACCGCCCAGGCACACGCCCAGGCGCATACGGACATTGCGTCGCATGGTCCAATCCTTTCATCGAGAGAGACGTGCCCGGTCCGGGCACTTGACAAGGTGCGTACGACCGGATCCCGGCGGATCGCCGAGGACCGGGCCGGCGAATGCCCGGCGCCGTTGTGCGGCACCGGGCACCCGCTTGTGTCCGTCGGCCCTTCCGTGGGTCAGTTCACGAGGGAGGATTCGTGCCGGAGCCCATCCGCTATCGGCCGGGACGAGCGGACGCACTCGGAAGCTATCCGACCGGATACCACCCTCGGCGCGTCCCGCTCCCCCCTGTGCCCTTTCGGACAGCGAGCCGTCACTCCTGTCCCGTCGTGTTGGCCGCCACCTGCGAGGAAACGTTCCTCCGCACCACGAACCAGCCGCCGACCAGGGCACCGATCACCAGCGGGAGACACTCGACGGTGGTGCGGGAGACCCCGCCGTCCTGCCACATGAGCACCACGATCGAGGCGAGGAAGACCAGGGTGACCACCTGGGTGTACGGGGCCCAGGGCAGCCGGAACGCGGGGCGGGTCACGGTGCCGTCCTGGGAACGCTTCCAGAACAGCAGCGAACAGATCATGATCATGCCCCAGGTGCCGATGATGCCGAAGGAGGCGAAGTTGATCACGATCTCGAAGGCCTTGCCGGGCATCGCGTAGTTGAGGACGACGCCGAGGACTCCGAAGCCGGCCGTCAGCAGGATGCCGCCGTACGGCACTCCGCCCCGGTTCATCACGCCCGTGAAGCGGGGGGCGGAGCCGGACAGGGACATGGAGCGCAGGATGCGTCCGGTCGAGTAGAGACCGGAGTTCAGGCTCGACATGGCGGCGGTCAGCACGATGAGGTTCATGACGTCGGCCGCGCCCGGGATGCCGAGCTTGGTGAAGACCGTGACGAAGGGGCTCTCACCGGCGGTGTAGACCGAGGACGGCAGCAGCAGGGAGAGCAGGATGACGGACCCGACGTAGAAGAACCCGACGCGCCACATGATGGAGTTGACGGCCTTCGGGATGATCTTCTCGGGGTTCTCGGTCTCGCCGGCCGCGATGCCGCACAGCTCGACGCCGGCGTAGGCGAAGACGACTCCCTGGATCAGCAGCAGCATCGGCGTCCACCCGTGCGGGAACAGACCGCCGTGCTCGGTGACGGTGGCGAGGCCCGGGGTGTTGCCGTCGACGTGGTGCTGGGTGATCACCAGGTAGAGGCCGACGATCAGGAAGAGGACCAGGGCCGAGACCTTGACCACGGCGAACCAGAACTCCATCTCGCCGAAGTACTTCACCGAGATCAGGTTGGCCGCCAGCACGACGGCCAGGGCGATCAGGGCGAGCACCCACTGCGGGATGTCGGAGAAGGCGGACCAGAAGTGGGCGTAGGTGGCCACCGCCGTGATGTCGGCGACGGCGGTGGTGGCCCAGTTGACGAAGTAGAGCCAGCCGGCCGTGTACGCGCCCTTCTCCCCCATGAACTCGCGCGAGTAGGAGACGAACGCGCCGGAGGAGGGCCGGTGGAGCACCAGTTCGCCCAGCGCCCGTACGACGAGGAACGCGAAGACGCCGCACACGGCGTACGCGATGAAGAGGGACGGACCCGCGTCGTGCATCCGGCCGCCGGCACCGAGGAAGAGGCCCGTGCCGATCGCACCGCCCACCGCGATCATGTTGACGTGCCGGGACTTCAGGTCCTTGTGGTAACCGGCGTCACCCGCGTCGACGTGGGTGACCGTGGCGGCCGGCGCGGCGACAGCGGGTTTCGGGGCGTCGGTCGTGGTCGTGACAGGTTCGTTCATGATGGTCGCTCACCTTCGGGTGTCTGCGCCGAGCGGGAACCGGAGCGGCGCAGGACGGAACCGGCGGACGCCGCACGACCACCGGATTGCTGGGTACATGACATAAAGTGCGGGCACCACGACGTGGCGCCGACGGCGTGCCGTGGGGCCGCGGAAGGGGCCCACGGTCGTACCGCTCGGAGCAGTCTGGGGTCGGACGGACTCCCTCCGCGCCACCCCGCCACGCGTGATGTCCAATGGGACAGCGGGCGTACCCGAAGGGGACGGATGGTGACCGGCAGATGTCCAGGCGGGGAGACGATCTCCACGACCGTGGACCTCCACGACCGCGAGGCTCCGTAAGGTCAGCGCCGTCTTCGCGTCGACCTGCTCAACGCCATTTCCAGCAGTCTGCGTTCCTCGGCGGTGAGCGACTGTCTGATTCTCGAATTCTTGAACCAGCCGTTCAGAAGGGCATGGGAGCCACCCAGTCCGAGCGAATAGGACCACATGCTTTCACCGGCCGTGTCACCGTTCCAGCCGGCCGCCCATCGGAGCAGGTGACTGACTTTCTCCGCATGACTGTACTGCGTGGACATCGTGACCAATCGTCAGAAGAGGGAAATTCCGATCACGATCACAGCCATTGTTCGAACAGTCCTCGCCATGCACTTTCAGCCGACCCGAAAGGGCAACGACTTCTCCTGTTCGTGCAGAGATGCCACCGGCTCACGGCCGTCCTGATGCCCCGCGGGGGGCCGAGGTGAGGACCGCCCGGACCCCCGAGCACCACAGCGGCCCTGGGCATCCGGCGGACCGCGCGGTTCCTCGTCCTCATCGAGCGGCTCCGCGACCGCGGGCTCGGCGTGCTGTTCGTCGGCCACCACCTCGGGGACGTCAAGTCCGCGCGGACTGGGTGGCAGTGCTGCGCGAGCTTCCCCGGGACGCCTTGCCCGGGGCCGGACGCGCCCCGGCCGGCCGTCGCGTGGCCCGGGCCGTCCGGCGCGCGCCCGCGCCACGCGGGACCAGGTCGCCCTGGTGCCCCGCGTGGCGCGGTGTCCGGCCGCCGACGGCGGCCGGACGCGTCGGGGGATCCGCTCACGCACCCCCGGCCCGGTGGTACCAGTCGTTCCCGATCACCATGTCGTCCACCCCGCGCGCCTCGCAGTACGCGACGAGGTCGGACGTGCGGTTGATGAAGCCGTGCCCGTTGAAGTTGAGGCTGGTGTTGCAGAGCACGCCGGTGCCCGAGCGGGACGCGACGGCCCCCAGCAGCCGGTGCAGCTCCGCGTTGGTCTGCTCGGAGACGGTCTGGACCCGCGCCGAGCCGTCCACGTGGGTCACCGCCTTCAGACGTGTGTCGCGGACCCTGCGGAAGTAGAGCATGTACGGGTCCTCGAAGTCCTTGTCGAACGCGGCCGCCAGGTCCTCCACCCGGGCGGCGGGCGCGATCGGCCGGTAGTCCTCACGCTGCTTGATCTCGTTCAGCCGGTCCTTGCTGGCCGCGGAGGAGGCGTCGGCGAGCAGCGAGCGGTTGCCCAGCGCCCGCGGGCCGATCTCCCACCGGCCCTGGACCCAGGCCACCACGCGTCCGGCGGCGAGCGCCGCGGAGAGCGCGTCGTGGTCGAGGCGGCGGTGGGCCCAGCGGGAGGGGTCGGGCACCTGGTCCCGGACGAACTCCAGCCCGCTGTAGACGTTCCACGAGATGTGCGGGCTGCCGGTGAGGGTGGCGAGGGCGTCGATGCCGGTACCGATCGCGGAGCCGGTGTCGTTGGCGCACGGCGGTACGAAGACCTCGCTGAAGTGACCGAGGTCGGCCCATTCCGCGTTCCAGTCGCAGTTGAGGCCGCAGCCGCCGGCGATCCGCAGCGGTATGCCCTGCGGCAGCTCACGGATCGCGGTGTCGGCGAAGATCCGGAACATGCGCTCGGTGAGCAGCGCCGCGGCCGTCGTGCCGACGGCGGAGGTCACGCCGCAGTCGAACAGCGGGGTGTCGCGGAACTCCTCCTTCGGCACCGGGTAGACGTTGTCGAGCTTCAGCAGACGGTCGATCGCGGCGGTGATGTCGGCGTCCGCGTCGCCGGGGTCGGCGTGGGCCGCGAGCGCCATGAGCTTGCCCGCGTCGCTGAGCCGGGGGATGCTGCCGGCGGCGGCGAAGGTGGGGTCGCAGATGGCGAAGAGGGCCGCGTACTTGGCTCCGGGCTGCGTCATCACGTCGATGGTCCGCACGACCCGGTACGCGTCGTCGACGAGGAAGAACTTGCCGGTGAGCCCCTCCCAGACGAGGACGGCCTGGAGCGGGTGCCGCTCCGCGGGGGCCATTCCGATGCCGCCCATGATGTGGGAGCGCTCGTGGGAGGAGGAGAAGTACTGCACCTTCTTCCCGAAGAACCTGCTCTCCCGGAGGATGACGGAGTCGGTGCCGGTGTACCCCGCGCCCTCGACACCCCGGATGTTGATGCCCGTCTCCTGCCAGCCGCCGACCGCGATGACGTCGGGGATCGCGTCCAGCCGCTCGGCCAGTTCCAGGACGGTGGTGGGGGTGAGGAAGGAGTAGCGGGCGAAGGAGTCCTTCTCGGACTCCAGGGAGTAGAGCAGCTCGCCGTCTCGGATGGCCGCCATGCAGCCGTCGTGCCCGGGCTTGAACGCCACTATCAGCATGAATTCCTCCAGGGGAACGCGGTTCGGTTCGAAAGAACGCGGATCGGGGGAAAGCGGATCAGGGGAAAGCGGATCGGGAGAATCGGGTCGGGGAGAGCGGACCGGAGAGAGCGGACCGGGGGAAGCGGCCGGGGGAAGCGGTTCAGGGTCGCTTCAGGCGCGGAGGACGACGTCGGGGGCGTCGATGTCTCCGGCGGACGGCGCGCGCCGAATCGCGTCCATCGCCTCCGCCACGGCCAGCGACTCCTCCAGCGGCACCAGGTACGCCGACGCATCGCCGCGGACGGCGCGCGTCACCTCGGCCGCCATGAGCGCGTAGGGATCGACTGGCGGGTAGCGCCGTACGTCGGTGCCGGCCGCCGTCCTCACCCACAGCCCGGCCGGCTCGCGGCCCGCGGTGAACGGGCGGTCGGCGTGCAGGGTGCCCGCGGTTCCCGTGATCGCCAGTGCTTCCTGCCCGGTGCCCGTGAGGGACGCCAGCAGGCCGGCGGTGCCCCGGTCGAACCGCAGCTCCGCGCGGGTACGGCGGTCCGCGGACCCTTCCGGCCAGGTCTCACGGCGCACCGCGGTGACCGTGGGCGCCGCCCAGTCGTGGGCCGCCAGGATCGCGCTGACGGCGTAGCAGCCCACGTCCAGCAGGGCACCGCCGCCGAGCGCGGCGTCGCGACGGTAGTTGTGCCGGTCCGGGTCGGCCCCGTCGAAGACGGCCTCGACGTGCCGGACCTCGCCGATGACGCCCTGGGCCAGCAGCCGGGCGATGTCCCGGGTCCGGGGGTGCCAGCGGTTCCAGGCGGCCTCCACCAGGAGCCGGTCCGCCGCCCGGGCGGCGTCGGTCATGTCCTTCACCTCGTCGGCGGACAGGCCGAGCGGCTTCTCGCACAGCACGTGCTTGCCGGACTCCAGTGCCCGTACGGCCCACTCCGCGTGGACGCTGTTGTGCAGGGCGATGTAGACCACGTCCACCGTGTCGTCCGCTAGGAGGGCGGCGTAGTCGGTGTGGGCGGCCACCGCGCCCAGGGCGGCGGCGCGCCCCGGGTCACGTCCGGCGGCGGCGCGCAGTTCGGTGCCCGCCAGGCCGCGCAGCGCCGGTCCCAGGCTGGCCGTGGCGATGTGGCCGGCGCCCAGGAACCCCCAGCCGACGGTGGTCTCGGTCGTCGACGTCATGCCCGCTCCTCCCCCGCCGTGCCGTCCGCCGCCATGCCTTCCGCCGCCATCAGGTCGAGTACGAGGGAGCTCCAGCCGAAGGAGGTCGCCCCCTGCCCCGCTCCGGTGTGCGGGTCGTAGCACTCCCGCATCCCGGACAGCGCCGCCATCCGGAGGGTGCGGTGGGCCAGTTCGCGGGCCGCCTCGTGCCGTCCGCGGGCGCGCAGGCCCCCGTACAGGTACCAGTTGAGGTTGACCCAGCTCGATCCGCGGAAGATCGCCCCGGTCTCGAAGTGCGGGTCGAACGTCGGCTCGTCCGCCGAGACGCTGGGAACCGGGTACGTGAGCCAGAACCGCTCGGGATTCAGCAGGTGTTCGTCGATGACGCGCTGCGCGAGCCGGTCGGGGACGCCGTCCAGCAGGATCGGGAAGAGCGAGGAGACGGTGAGCACCTTCTGCGGCTCGCCGGAGCGCAGGTCGATGTCCCAGAACGCGCCCGCCTCCTCGTCCCAGCACTCCGCCACCAGCGCATTCGTCACCCGGGCCGCGCGCCGGGCGTGGACGTCCGCCGCGGGGTCGGCCGGGTCGAGGGCGGCCCGCAGCCGGGACAGGGCGGCCAGCCCGTCGGCGTACACCGTGCCGAACAGGACGTCGACCCAGTGGAAGGCGCCGGGTCCGGTGGGGACGGAGTCGGGGCTGCGGCTGGGCTGGTAGTGCCGGAGCAGCTCGCGCATGGCCTGGTGCCACCGGTCGGCGACCTCGGCGGCCGGGGCATCCGCGATGCCCAGCGCCGCGTCGTACTTGCTGCTGGAGTCGAGGCCGGACTCGTCCGGCTGGTGGATGGCCGGCAGACCGTTCGGCAGGGCGCGTCGGCGGTCCAGCCAGTCGAAGAACGCTTCGGCCCGGGGCAGCACCGAGGCCAGCCAGGTCCGGTCTCCACCTTCCTCGTACACTCGTTCGATCGCTCTGGCCAGGACGGGCGGTGCGACGGTGATCGAGGTCCAGCCGTCCCACAGCGCGATCCGGAAGTCCTCGGTCGCCCGGGCGCGCAGGTCCCGCTGCCACAGGAGCATGTGCGGCAGGAAGCCGTCGGGGGTGAGACCGTGCAGCAGACTGTCGATCTCGGCGGCGGCCCGCGCCGGATCGACCCGGCTCAGGGCGATGGCGTGGTAGCAGCTGTCCCAGGCCCATTGGAAGGGGTAGCTGTCCGGCGAGGGACAGGTGAAGTCGTAACCCAGGCCGTGGTCGGTGCCGGTGCGGTGGTTGGCGGCCAGCGTGTGCCGCGCGTGGGCGGCGGCAGCGGCCGCCGCGGCGGCGGGTGCGGTGCCGTCGGCGGCCGGCGGGCGGAAGGCGGTGCTCACAGCAGGGACCCGCTCGTCTCCCGGACGTCGCCGTCCGTCTCGCGCGGCGCCTCCCGGACGGCCGGTGAACCGGGCAGCGCCGCGGTGGTGATGGACGCCTTCATGCCGCCGTCGAGGCCGTAGTTCTCGAAGGCGTCCCGCACCCCGTCCTCGTCCTCGAAGGCGATCAGTGAGGTCACCACCGCGCCGGCGTCCACGACGCCGCGTACGACGAGGTCCAGCGCGACCCGGGCGACGTGGGCGGAGCGGGTCATGGAGAACGCCCGGACGTCGAAGGGCGTGGCCCTCAGCCGCAGTCCCTTGGCGAGGATCATCCAGGAGCTGAGCTGCTGGGGCAGGCCGGCGGCGCCGTAGACGACGTAGTCGCCGCCGGGCCGCAGCAGCCCCATGGCGAGTTCGCGGGCGTCCGGGCCCACGTGGGCGTCCAGGTGCGGGAGCGCGTCGAAGACGAAGTCGGCGCGCTGGTCCTCGTACTCGGCGATCAGCGCCTCGACCTCCGGGACCTGGTGGGCGAGGTTGACCACGGTGGTGGCGCCGGCCGCCTTCGCCCGGGCCAGCCGGGCCTCGTTCAGATCGAGCACGGTCACCGAGCGCACGCCGAAGTACCGCAGCATCACCTGGAGGGCCAGCAGGCCGCTCGGTCCGCAGCCGAGCAGCACGCAGTCGTCGCCGGGCCGCGGGGCGTTCAGCAGCAGCGAGCGCAGCACGGAGGTGAGCGGTTCGATCACGGTGGCGAGGTGCCCGGGCAGCTCCGGCGGCACGACGACGGCCGCGGCCTGGTGGGAGTCGTGGAAGTGCCGGTGGGTGTACCAGGTGGTCTCCCGGACCGCGCCGCGATCGGCGAACAGGGGGCGGATGACCCGGTAGTCGGCCATGCCGCCGAAGTCGGTCTGGCCCCAGTAGCAGACCCGGTCGCCCTCGCTCACGACACCGCGGAGGTCGGCGCCGACCTGGACCGCCTGCCCGACGTACTCGTGCCCGGGGATCAGCGGCCAGGTTTCGGGGAAGAGGTGGCCCCGGAAGTAGGAGACGTCGGTGGAGCAGATGGACACGGCCTCCGTTCGCAGGATGACCTCGTCGGGTCCGCACACCGGATCGGGGACCTCTCCCAGAGCCAGGTGTCCGGGGCCGGACATCAGGTACGCACGCATAAGGCAATCCCTTTGCAGCAGGCAGGTGTGATGGGCCGTTGGTGTCGCGCGGTGTCCCGTGCCGGTCCGCACGCGCGGCGGGTCACGCGGTCAGGACGCCTTCGTCCTGCGCGTCTGACGGCGACTTGCGAATGGGAGCGCTCCCGCGACGCGAGCGCAGCGCCCAGCAGGCGAGGCCGGCCGAGCCGACGGCCGACAGGAGGAAGGGGCCGCGGGTGTCCAGGTCCACGGCGAGACCCGTCAGCCAGACCATCGCGGTGGTCAGGGCGGCCGAGCCGACACCGAGCGACGCGTTGAGCGAGCCGTGCTGCCGGACGGGGGTCCGGCTCAGTGCCCAGCCCTGGTGGACGGGGACGAGGGGGGCCGCGCCGACGGCGAAGACCACCACGCCCAGGTAGGCCAGGGTCAGCGAGCCCGCGCACAGCAGGACGTCACCGACGATGATCAGCGTGACGCCGCCGAGCACGACGGCGGGCACGGACAGGTGCCTGACGAGGAGGTCCCCGGCCAGCCGGGCCACCGTGTGGGTCACCCACAACAGGGCCAGCAGGAAGGACGCCTCGGACAGGGTGAGTCCGTAGCGGTACTGCCCCAGTGAGGTGAGCCAGGCCACGACGATGGTCTCGCCCGCCATCAGCGCGGCGTACACCGCGATGTCCGGGAACCACGCGCGCAGCCGTTCCAGGGTCAGCCGGGGCTGCGCCGAGCGGTCCGGGTCGCCGAGGGCCGCCGGGCCGGTGGAGCGGCGCAACACCATGCCCGAGGCGACCAGCACCGTCAGCGCCGCCGCGAAGACCGCGTACACCGCCCGGTAGTCGCCGTCACGCGACACCAGGAGGCCGACCAGGAAGGGCGCGACGAAGTTGGCCACGCCGAACATCGCGTACAGCGCGGAGATCCGGTGGTAGCGCCTGGGCAGCCGGAACAGATAGGAGACCGTGGCCATACCGCCCAGGGAGAAGGCCGCGCCGTGCAGGAAGGCTCCGGCCAGCACCCCGGGGTGGTTCCGCGCGGTGATCAGCACCACGCACCCCGCCAGTGCCACCAGGACGGCCAGCGCGGTCATCGACGCGACCCCGATCCGGCGCAGGACGACCGGTCCGGCGAACATCGCCGTGATGAGCCCTAAGTCCTTCACATTCTGGATGTTGGCGATCTGGGCGCCGGTCAGCCCGTAATCCGTGCGGAAGGTGGTGACCAGCGCGGGGACCAGCCCCATGCCGAGGGCCACGACACCGTGGACCAGGAACAGGTAGACGCCGGTCATGGTCTGGACGGTGGCGGAAGGGGCGTGCGCCGCCGACGGATGCTCTCCCCCGGCCGACGGCGGGATCTCGTCGGGCTCGGCGTCGTTCACCGGGCGGCCGAGGGGGCCGGGAGGTCCGCGCGTTCCGCCGCCGTCGCGTGGGCGGCGAACGTCTCCGGATCGAGTGCGTGGGCCTGGCGCAGCTGGGACCGGCCCAGTTCCGGGCTCCCGTCGGCGCTCACCGTACGGCCGATGCGGATGAGGTAGCGGCACAGCACCTCGCGGCCCGTCCGTTCGTCGACGGCACCCCGCCGCACGGCGGTCGCGATGGCCTCCTCAAGCCCCGCGCGTTCGTTGCGGCAGCGCATCCGGTTGAACGCGTCCACCCCGCCGGACTGCTTGCGGGAGGAGCTGCCGCCCTCCAGGGGCACCCGGTATCCGGTCGGGACACCCGGTACGTGGTCGATCCTGGCTCCGCTGCCCAGGTAGCGGAAGAGGGTCGCCACGTCCTCGCAGAACGGCACCTCCGGGAAGGGGACGCGCAAGGCCAGGTCGGTGCGTACGTTCATCGCGGACGGTATGGCGATGTTGTCCCGCTCGACGGCCTGCTCCCGCCACCGCTCACGGCCGCGCAGCTTGGGCAGCCGCTGCTGCTCGTCGAGCATGCGCAGGCCGGGCAGCAGCCGCTCCGGGTCCCACGGTGCGCCGTGCTCGTCGATGAACGCGACGTCGTTGTACGCGAAGTCCAGCTCCGGGTCGGCGGCGAAGGCGGCGCGCACCGCGGCCACCCGGTCCGGGTGTGCCAGGTCGTCGGCGTCCAGGTAGGCCAGCAGCGCGTGCCCGTCCCGGTGCGCGGCCTCGATGCCCAGGTTCCTGGCCTGCCCGGCGCCGGCGTTCCGCGGGGCGCGCAGCACCGTCAGGGAGCCGGACTGGGAGGAGGCGAGGCCGGCCAGGAACTCCGCGGTGTCCGGGGCGGGGGAGGCGTCGTCCACCAGGTAGGCGGACCACGCGGGATCCGTCTGCCGTTCTAGACTGGCCAGGGTTAAGCGAAGACAGTCCCGGCGCCACGCCGAGCCGTCGTCGAAGTAGGGGATCACGAAGCCGACGGTGTCCGGCCGGGTCGTGGCAGGGGGCATGGGGGTTCCCGGAGTTCTCGTTGCTGACGGTTGATCAGGTGGCGCTGGGCATGTCGTGGGATGCGGCGGTCACGGCGTGCCGCTCCGGCAGTGGCCCGGAGCCGGGTGCGAGGTCGATCGTCAGGCCGTCCGGGGTGCGCCGGACACGCAGGGCGTCGAGGCCCGTGACGAGGTGGTCGGCCTCCCGCAGGAGGGAGGCGGGGTGGGTGGTCGTCACCGCGAGGCTGCGCATGCCGGCGGCCCTGGCCGACCTCAGTCCGGCCGGCGCGTCCTCGACGACCAGGCAGTCGGCCGGCGCCACGCACAGCCGGGCCGCCGCGGCGAGGAAGGGCTCGGGGTCGGGCTTGCCCCGGGCGACGTCGTCCGCGGTGACGAGGACCGGTGCCTCGATGCCCACCCGGCGCAGCCGTGCGACGGCCGTGCGGCGGCTGGCGGACGTGACCACCGCCCACCGGCCGTCACCGAGGGCGCGCAGCACTTCGGCGGCTCCGGGCAGCAGCACGCATTCGACGTCGTCGGCTTCGAGGTCCTCGTACCGGGCCACCGCGGCCGCCACCCGTTCGGCGGGCAGCACCTCGGGGACGACCTCGGTCACCGGCCGGCCGAACGCCTTGACCGGGTCGAACGTACCCGCGGGCAGTCCGTGTTCCTCGCCCCATCGCGTCCAACAGCGCAGGATCGCGGCCGTCGAGTCGACCAGGGTTCCGTCGTTGTCGAACAGGACGGCTTGCGCTTTCACGCTCATCAGCACCTCTTGGGCATGCCGCACATTTTTTATAATTTCCCGGAGAGGCGGACAACACTGTTCACCACATGTTCCGGAGGAATTCGACACGGTCCTTGGCCAGGGCGGTGAACACAGATAATCACGCAGCCACCGGACGGTCCACATTACCGCGAGTAAACCGGCCGTCCGGGCTGAAGCGTTGCCCGTCGGGACGTGGGCCGGCACTGAGAAAAAGAGCGACTGACGCCGAAAATAGATATTCTCATTGCTCGAAATATTTCGATGCGCGACCAGCCATCCGCAGCAATCCCAGCAAATTCGCCGGTCAAGCCGCCGGCTGCTCCCCCGCCACGGCTCGTCTGAGCGCGTCCGTCTCCAGCAGCAGGCTGGCCGCGCCACTGGGGTTGAGCAGCAGGCGGTGCTCCGGCTCCAGTACGTCGAGCAGCCGGGCGACCGGCACGGCCTCGTAGGCCAGCCGACCCAGGGCGTCGATCTGCGCGGCGGAGGTGTGGACGGGGACGACGGGGATGCCGTCCGGGGTGGCGGCGAGCAGCGGCCGTCCGTCGGCGTCGACGGGTACGGCCACCTCGGCCTGAGCCAGGCGCCGCGTCACCTCCTCGGCCGGGCCGTAACCGGTGACGGCGAACTGGACGGCCTCGTCCACCTCGTCGGTCGGCGGCGGCCAGCCACGGGCCGAAGGAGAGGGCCGGTACTCCTCGTTCTTCTCCCACTGAACGATCTCGCCGTCCGCGTCGGAACGCCACCGGCCCCGCACCGCCCAGGCCGGCGGGGGCCCGTCGCCGGACCACGCCGGGTCGACCATGCCCAGCCAGTGGTCGGGCGCCCGCTTCGCGGCCGCGCGCAGGTCGTCCGGTATCTCGGGGGCGTCCCGCAGGTCGCCGGCCACCGGCGACTCCTCCGGCGTCGCCGTGCCGGACGCCGTCCCCGGCGCGTCAGCGTTGGTCATCGGTCTCCTCGGTGTCGGTCGTCATCGTGATGACGGACGGCTGCGGGAACGGTGCCTGGTACCGGAACGGGGCCGCCGGTCCGGGGGCTGCTCCGGGCGGCGGGTGGGCGCGGGTACGGGCGCGGGCGTGGGCACGGGCGTGGGGTCGCCGGGCTCGGGGCGTCCAGGGTGGAAGGCCACCCATGCGCCCCCGTCACGGTCGCTCGGCGGTGCGAGGTACAGCCCGACCTCTGCACGGGTCGTGGGTGCGTAGACGACGCGCCCGGTCTCGTCTGCCAGCTGCTGTGCCACGGTCCGGCCCGGACGCGTCGGTGCGGCCCCGGTGAAACAGGCGGTCAGCACGATCGGTACGTGTGCCGGCAGCCGGGTGAGGCTGGGCCTGCGTTTCAGGAACCGCCCCAGGTTCGTCCCGTCCACCGGGGCCCGACCGGACTCGGTGTGCAGGTCCACGAAGTCCGGGAGGCCGTGCCCCAGGAAGAAGTACGGGGTCACGCCCTTCGACTGCTCCGTCCACGGCAGCGCCCGGGACGAGCCGGGCCGCGGCACCATCGCCTCGCCGGTCCAGTCCGCCAGCTGATAGGTCTTCCTGGCTCCGAACTGGCGCGCCCGCACCCCGTAGTTCGGCTTGGCCCACTGCTCGGGATCCAGCGAGGCGCGGCCGAGCGGCCGGTGCTGCTCGTCCTGGATCGTCTGCTGGACGACGTCCGCGTCCGTGATCGACCGCCCGTCCAGTGTGGTCAGCCGTACGGGCCGTGGCGGCAGTACGCGTGCGCGCTCCTGGGCCGGGACGGCGCCGAGGTCGTCGGGCCGGCTGCGCAGCCAGCGGCCGGACGCCTCGCCCTCTCCCGCACCGATCGCCGTGATGCGGGTGGCGGTGCCGTCGGGCGAGGACAGCAGCGCCAGCTCACCGGTGTACGACCACACGGTACGGCCCGTGCGGGCCGCCACCAGGCGCGGCAGTTCCAGGCCGCCCGCGCCGCCTCGGGAGACGACCAGCACGACCGGTGCGTCGGCGGACAGCTTCCGGAGCCGCGGGAGCGAGGCCAGGTGGTCCGCGAACTCCTCCGGGCGCATCGTGGCGGCGCCCTGGGCCGTGCGCACCAGGACGCCTCCCCTGGCGGTGTCGGCGACCACGAGGTAGGGCGCCGACGCGAAGAGCGAGCGCGAGAACCACGGCGGCCGTTCCGACTGGTAGGTCCTGCTTCCGTCGGGACCGGCCGTTCCCGCGACGTACGTCTTCCATACCTCGGGCGGCGCCGTCGCGTCCAGTCGGCGGACGCCGTCGGGCCGGAAGTCGAGGCCGAAGCCGCGCCGCAGGCCGCGGCCCGAGGCGATCGGCACCGCGTCGGGTACCGGAACGCTCCGCTGTTCCGGCTCCTCGATGGTCAGGCCGGAGAACCGGGCCGCGGCGTCGTCCCAGGTCGTGACGCCGGTTGAGGCCAATACCCCCGAGTCGCCCGGCTCCGTGGCGAGCGAGGCCCAGCCGTCCGGGAGTCCGGGTGCCGTGTCGGTGGCCCCTCGGCGGTTGTCCCTAGCGGCCACATCCCCCCGCGTCCACACCACCTGTCGCTTCGCGGCGTCCCACGTGCCCGTCGCATCGGCGATGTAGTCGTACACCGCAACGATCGCGTCGGCGCTGATGGCGCCGGTGAACGCCACCTCCTTCTCGTGCGGGAAGTCGGGTGCGCGCCCTGTCGCGGCGAGCGTGGCGTTGATGTCCACACCCGTCGGGTCGGGATTGGCCGAGGTGGCGATCTCGTAGCGGTACTGCCTTCCCATGTACCGCCTCTTGGGATTGCGGGTGGTGGAGACATACGGCGCCTTCGGGTTCCAGTTCGCCCATCTTTCGACAGGCACCTGGACCGTGAGGTCATCGGCGCGGAACCCTTCGGTGAAGACCACGTCCGGCTCCTTGGCCGAGAACCGCCACAGCGTCTCACCGGGCTTGCTCTCCACCACGGTGTCGCGGTCGTCGGGGTGCACCATCGAGTAGTCGACCGCGGGTGCCGCGTCCGCGCCCGACCCGTCAGCCGTGGTACTCGTCTCGCGGAGCACGTACGGCGCCAGGGTCTCCGTGATCTGCCTGAGGTGTTCCCCCGTCAGCGTCTCGGGCACGTTTCCGCCGCCGTCGAACACTCCCAGGCCGCGCAGGATCTCTTCCACGAACCCGCCGATCGAGGGTTCCGCCTCGTAGGGCACCGTGAGGGAGGCGTGTGCCAACTCCGGCGCGTCGGTGAACTCGACGTTCACGCGCAGGAGGGGTCCTTCAGGTCCCGCCGCGACCGGGACGGGGCGCAGTTCGGGCAGCCGGTACGACGGGACGTTGACCAGCCGCTCCAGCTCCTCCGAGATCAGCGAGCCGACAACCTCCAGGTACTCCGTCGGTGCCCCGTCCGACCGCAGGTAGAGCCGGCGCGTCAGGCGCAGTACGTCCCCGCCCGTGTGTTCCGGGTGGTACCAGGCCCATTCGTATCCGACCTCGGACTCGATCGGCGGCACGTACCTGTTGGTGCGCACCTCGCCCACGGCGATGAGCGCCGCGGAGGTCTCCCCGGGAGTCCAGACCACCTGCCGGGTCCGGGCGTCCCAGCTTCCGGTGCGCTGCTGCCGATGGTCGTGGACCAGGACGATGGCGCCCGGGCTGATCCTGCCGGTGAAGGCGACCTCCTGCTCCCGGCGGAAGTCATGGGGCTGGTCCATGTTCCGCAGGGACTCGGCGACATCCACTCCGGTCGGGTCCGCGTTGAGCGACGAGAGGATCTCGTAGCGGTAGCGGCGCGCCGACACCATGAGTGCGGGGTCGCGGGTCGTGGACACGTACTGGGAGCTCAGCGGGTATTCATGGACATAACGCTCCAGCCGCACGGAGGCGTCGGGGGCCACCGCTCGGAAACCGTCGGTGAAGACCGTCTCGGGTTCCATGTCCGAGAAGCGCCACACGATCGCGTGCGGGCGGCTCCTCACGATGTAATCGCGGTCGTCGGCGTGGACCTGGTCATAGTTGACCGCGGCCGCCGTGTCCACGTCCCGGCCCTCCGACGGACCGGCGGACGGCTCCGGACGTGCCGGCGTCCGCTCGTGCCCGGCCGCACGACCGCCCTGCTGGGTGTCGGACGCGGTGGTGCCTTCACCGCGGTGCGCGTACGGCGCCCACACCTCCGCGATCTGCCGCAGGTGGTCCGGCGTGAGGACCAGGCCGGACGCGGTTGCGCCGCTGATCACCCCCATCATGCTCGACCGGCCCTCGGGCACCTCCTGCTCCCCGCGCCCGCCGGGAGTGAGCAGCACCCTCGGGTCGGCGGCGTCGTCGAGAAGACCGGCGCCGTGCAGGATCTCGTGCACCGCCGCCACCGGATGCACCCCGGTGAACCACACGTTCTGCACCATCTGCCGCTTCCCGGGCAGCCCGCGCAGGACGGTCACATCGGCGTGCGCGCCCTCGGACGTGGCCGTGAACCGCACCTCGACCCGCAACCGGGGCCCCGGACGCACCGGCCCGGTCACCTGGTCCGGCTGAAGCGCGGGCAGCCGGTACGCCGGCGCGTTGACGAGCTGTTCCAGGGTGTCCGCCACCGACCGCCGCAGACCCGCCAGTTCCTTGGGCGTCACCCCATGCCCCGGAACCAGGTGCAGCCGCCGGGTCAGCACCAGCACCTCGCCCCCCGCCGTCTCACCGGCGTGCCACACCCAGTCGTACCCGACCTCGGTCCGCTCACCCGACCCGGCGGGCCTGCTCACCACCGGCCGCTCACCCGGCCGCGGAGTCGTGAAACGGAACGCCCCCGCCTCCTCCTGCCCATCCGGACCCGTCCGGGACCCGAACGGCAGCCACCGCTCACCGCTCACCTCACCCCGCCCCAACACCGGACCGAACGACGTCCGGTCGATCCTGGTGAAACGGGCCGGTGCGACCCCCTCGGCAGGCCGCGAACCGCCTGCCGGCAACTGCGGCGACACGTCGGCGTCCCGCTGGAAGCTGACCGGCATGCCTCCGAAGCCGGTAGCGAGGGTTTCCGGCGGATCGGCGTCCCCAGGCGTCCAGATGATCCTCTGGGCCTGGGCATCCCAGGTCCCGCTCCGGTCCCCGTCACGGTCGTAGACCCCCACGACGGCCTGCGGGCTGATGCCGCCGGTGAACGCGACCTCCTCTTCCTCGGCGTAAAGGAGGTGGTGGTCCCTCGCCCCTTGTTCCCGGAAGGTGGCGGTGACGTCGACGCCGGTCGGGTCGTTATTGAGCGACGACACGATCTTGTAGCGATAGGGCCTCTCGTCGAACCAGAGCTGGGAGTCACGGGTGGTGGATATGTACGGAGACGCCGGAGCCTTGGCTGCCCACTCTGCCAGAGACACCCGGGCACTCGCGTCCTCCGGCAGGAACCCGACGGTGAACACAACCTCCGGCTCTGTCCTCGAGAAGCGCCACAGGATTTCGTCGGGCTCGCTCTCCACGACGTAGTCGTGGTCCTGGGGGTGCACCATGGAGAGGTCCACCGCCGGTTGCGCGTCCGGGCCGCTCGTCCCCTCGGCGATCACCTCCGTCGCCTGGGTGAACTCACCGGACTGCCAGACCACCCGCCGGCCGTCCCACATACCGGACCGGTCGAGATCACGGTCGTAGACCAAGGCCACGGCGTCCGGACTGATGCTCCCGGTGAACGCCACTTCCTCTTCCTCCGGGTGGCTTACGGTTAGGCCCCGCCTCTCCAGAGTGGCGATGACGTCCACCCCGGTCTGGTCGGGATTGGCCGCCGGCACGATCTCGTACCGATACCGCTTCCCGTCATGCCACAGGACGGAATTGCGCGTGGTCGACACATAAGGGGCTGCCGGGTTCATCGCGGTCCACTGCGACAAGGAAACCCGGGCCCACGTGGCATCCGCCTCGAATCCCTCCGTGAACACCTCCTCCGGCCGCCGGTCGGAGAAACGCCACAAAAGCTCCTCGCGGTCACTCTCCACCACGTGATCGCGGTCATCGGGGTGCACCATCGAGTAGTCCACCGCGGGAGCACCGTCCGGGTTCCCCTGCCCGGCCGTCTCGTCATCCGAGGAAGCGTCCGCATTGACGACCGGGAGCTTGACGGGCGGAGCCGCGTCACTCAGCATGCCGGAACTCCACTCCACCTCCTGCGTGTCGGGGTTCCACGTCCCGCTGCGGTCCTCGTCACCGTCGTAGACGATCGTGATCGCCTCCGGGCTGATGCCATGGGTGAACGCGATCTCCTGCTCCTGCTCGTAATCGGGCTCCATCCCCTGCCGCTCAAGACTGGCATTGACATCGATCCCGACCGGATCGTGATTCGCCGGCGCGAAGATCTCGTACCGGTAACGCCTGCCCTGCAACCACAAGTTGTAGTCACGCGTCGCCGACACATACGGCGACGGCGAATTCAGAACGGTCCAGTCCTCCAACGACACCCGGGCCTGCACATTCCACGGCGAGAAGCCGTGAGTGAACACATACTCCGGCTCCGTGTCCGAGAAATGCCAAAGGATCTCGTTCGGACCACTCTCGACCACATAGGCCACATCCGCCGGATGGACCACGGAATAGTCCACCGCCGGAGCCACGTCCGGGTTCCCCTCGGCCGGACGCATGACGCCGGGCGGGTCCAGGTGTGCCGGGGCGACGCCGGGCAGGGCGTAGAGGCCGTGGACGTCACCGCCGAGGGCCCGCTCCTCCTCCGGCGTGGTGGCGTCGGCCAGGTAGGCACCGCGCATGACCTCGAAGAGCGAGTGCTCCTGGCCGGGCAGCATCCAGCCGAGCAGCGCGCGGCGGAAGCCGTTGCCGGTGGCGCCGGGCACATTCAGCCACTGGTGGGCCCGGAGCATGCGCAGCGCGGTGCCCGAGACACCCGCGACCAGCGGCATCCCGTGTTCGCCGTGCCACTCGCGGTACCAGGACGACTCCTCGTCCAGGTCGAAGTAGGCGGTCCCCTCGACCCAGCTCAGCGGCAGCTCGGGGCCCTGCTCGCCGTCCCGGGTCAGGTCGCCCTGCCGCGGGTGCGCGACGGTCACCGGGGTGCGCACCACGGCGACGACGCGCTCGACCGGGCCGGTGGCCCCGGCCGCCCGCGGCGGCACGTCGTGCTCCTCGCCCACCTGGGCGGCGGCCACGGACCGGCGCTGCACCTCCACGGTGAGCACGTCGGGACGGGCCAGGATGTCGTCGAGCAGGGGTTCCCCGGAGAGCGGGTCGAACTCCAGGGAGGCGAGCGGGATCTCCTCGGTGTCGAACCCGACCAGCGACAGGGGGCGTTCGTACCGTGCCAGGAAAGTGCGCTCCCGGTCGCTCAACGGGGCACCCAGATAGGTGTAGTCGCGGGGCGTCTTCTTCCGCTCGCCGGTCGCGCGCTGTTCCTCGGTGCGCACCACGCGCGCGGCCTGGCTGTGCACCACCTCCATGGGGTCCTTCGAGGAGTGGCCGTTGCTCCGGTACGCGGCGAGGCTGCCCAGCGCGAACGGGTCGTCCGAGAAGAGGTGCGCCTGCGGTGCGGTCGCCGGGTCCTCGGCCGTGCGCCGCAGCAGCTCCGCCCGCGCTCCGCCGTGCAGGAACGTCGAGTACGCCTCCAGCGCCTTCTCGTTCAGACCCAGCCGGGCGGCCCCGGCCAGACCCGCCGGGGAGGCCGGTGCCGAATCGTCGGCGGTGGGCGGGGCGAGTACGGACTTCAGTACGGCGGTCAGGCTCGGGACGGTGTCGTCCTTCTCGAACAGCGCCTTGCGGCCCACCGCGTTGGAGAACGCGGTCATCAGCTCGCGCACGTTGCCGTCGGCGAGCAGTCCGTCGAGCCGGTCCCGGCTGGACGCACCGGCGTCCGCCGTGCCGACCTGTCCCGCGCTGGTCGGGTCGGTGGTGAAGAACGAGGCGGCCACGGCCTCCTCGCCCTGCTCGGGGTAGGCCGTGCGCAGGACGTCCCTCAGCCGGGTCACAGCCGCGCGGGCGGCGGCCAGCGCCTCGGGGCTCGAGTGGTGGTAGGCGCCGACCTCCTGCTCGAACCTCGCACGGGCCTGGTCGGTGTCGTCGTGCGCGGGTGCGGCCGGTGCGACGACGTCGGCGCGGGCCGCCGTGTCCACGACCGGGTCCGTGACAGGGTCCGTGACCGGGTCCGTGTGCGTGACCGGGTCCGTGCCGGCCGCCGTGTCGGACCGCTGCGACTCCTCTCCGAAGCCCAGCAGGCGGGACAGGTCGGCGCCGAGCGCGAGCTGCGGGAAGCGGGCGGCGTCGGGGCCCAGCTCCAGCAGCTCCGGGGCCGGGTCGAGCAGGGCTCCGCCTGCGTCCAGGTCGATCGACGCCACCATGCCGGACAGCCGGGGCGCCTCCACGAGCGGACGGACCTCGCCGCCGTGCTCGGACCAGGCGATCCGGCCCTCGTCGTTGACGGCGTACAGCGGGCCGCCGGAGCCCGCCAGGTGGCGCTCCGGCACCACGAGGGACCGGGCGCCGGGTCCGGCGGCCAGCAGGAGTTCCTCCAGGGCCGCCACCGCCGTGTCGCCGGAACGGAGGCGGAAGGCCAGGCCGATCCGCTCGCGGTCCTGCTCGGTGAGCGCGGAGGGCGCGGCCGGCGTGTCCGCATCGCCGGGTACCGGCTCGGTGCGGACCTCCCGCTCGGTCGGGGCATCGGCCGTCAGGTGCGGGGTGAGGAGCGCCTCGGTGCGGGTCAGGAACTCGCCCAGCCGGTCGGCCGTGCCGTCCGCGAGGTCATCGGCGTCACGGACCATGCCGCGCAGCGCCTCCAGGACCTGCCGGGCGTCGGCAACCGCGCCGGCAGTCCGCTCCGTGTCCAGCCGCTGCGCCACGTCCCAGGCCCGGTACAGCAGGTCGGGCAGGCCTGGGTGGAGGGGCTCCAGACGACGCTCGGCCTCGGTGCGGACCGCGGGGTCGAGGGTGAGGCCGGGCTGCCAGGACGCCCGGTGCAGCGCGCCCAGCTCGGCCGCGTCGATTCCCAGCTCCGTCACCGCGCGGCGGGAGACCGGGGTGAGCAGTCCGGCCGCCTCGGCCTGCTCGGTGGTCAGCGGGCCGGCCGCCTGCCGGGTCCGGGGGTCGAACGGGTGGACGCGGCCGAAGGGCTCGGCCCAGCGGCTGACGGTACGGCCGTCCGGGCCGGCGACATCGACCCGGACCGGCAGGTCCAGCTCATGGGCGATGTCCCGGACCAGGTGGTCCATGGACAGCGCGGAGAACGACAGCAGCAGCGGCAGCCGGGCCGGGCGGACCGCCTCGCGGGGGGAGAGCACGTCGCGGACCCGGTTGACCTCCAGGATCACGGCGTCGACGGAGTCGGCGGCGTCGACGACGTGCGCGGTGTCCTCGAGCAGGCCCTCGTACCGCGTGAGGCTTACGGGGTCCGGGATCTCGGTCCCGGGGTTCGCCGAGCGGGCGGCGGCCAGGTCGGCGCGGAGGGTGTCCACCGCCCAGCGCAGGGTGGTGCGGTGGGCGCGGGCGTCCAGGGCCGTGCGGTCCAGGCGGAGCACCACCGCGTCGAGCGGACCGGCGGTCAGGTCCCGGACCTGGCGCGCCACCGTCTGGTACAGCCGGGCCGCGGACATGCCCGGCTCGCCCGCGGCCTGCTCCATCAGGGCGCCGAGGTCGAAGGCGTGGGCGCCGTCCAGCGCCGCCCAGCGCGCGGCGTCGAGGGCCGTGGGGACGGGCGTCCGCCTCAGCCGGTCCAGCAGTTCGTCGACCTCGGCCTGGAACAGCTCCGCGTACACGTCACCGGTGAACGGGTCGCTGCGCAGGGTGTCGCCCTCGGTGGTCGCCGGACCCAGCAGGTTCCGGACGTAGCTCTCGGCCAGCAGCCGGTAGCGCCCGCGCAGCCGCACCAGGTGGATCGGGCCCTGCTGCTTGATGTGCTGCTCGCGCCGGTAGTTCTCGGTGCCCGCGCCCGCCAGGTTGCTGCCGGTGTTCCAGGACGTCGAAGCGCCGCCCGAACCGGTGTACGGCGGGTAGGCGTGGCCGTCCGCGGTCCGTGCCGGGTCGTGCGGGGCCAGGACGCCGGACGCGGAGGTGCCCACGCCGGCGGAGGGGCGCCAGCGGTCGTTGCTCGCGCTGACCGTCGTACCGCTCTGGTGCTTGGTGTAGCGGCCGGTGCCGGTGCCGTGGACCGGGCCGAGGACCTCCAGGTCGAACAGGTCGCCCTCGAGGTACAGCCTGGCCCGCCGCGAGGAGTGGCCCGGCACGAAGAGGGTGTCGGTGAGCAGGTGGCGTCCGCCGGCCGTGGCCGGGAGCAGGTGGTTGGTCAGGTGGCCGCGGCTCATCAGCTGCCGGACGCTGAGGCTGGTGCGCACCCGCGCGCCGTCCGCGTCGGCGCCGAAGACCCTGGTCATCAGCTTCAGGGCGGCCGGGAGCGCGTCGTCCAGCAGGACGCCGGTGAGGTAGGCGTCGCCGGGCAGCGCGGGCAGCGGCCTGAGGTCGCGGTCGGTCTTCGGTCCGTTCAGCGGGTGGAACTCGGCCAGTCCGCGCGGCACCTGGAGATCGAGTGTGCCGGGGACGCTGGTGGTGGCGGTGGCGGTGGCGGAGCGGTCGGCGGAGAGGGCGGTGGACAGACCGCGGTAGAGCCCGGTCAGCCAGTTGTTCAGCGGCCGGCCCGCCATGTCGAGGCGCTTGACCTCGACGGTGAGCCGGTGGCGGAAGCGGACCACGTAGGTGCCGTTCCACGCGTACGCCGTCTGCTCCGTGGTGCCCGTCTCGGCCCGGGTGACGCCCCGGTGGGTGCCCTGGCCGACGCCGATGCCGCCGCTGTGCGAGGTGTGCGCCTCACCGGCGCCGAGCCGGCCGGCGGTGAGGGCCTGGGATTCGTCCCGGGAGGCGCCGACCGCGGCGCTCGCGTAGCCGTGTCCGTAGTTCTCCAGACCGGTTCCGGGCCGGAAGTCGATCACTTCCGGACCGGTCTTCTCCGGACCGGTCTTCTCCGGACCGGTCTTCTCCGGACCGGTCTTCTCCGGGTCGGGCTCCTCCAGGGCGACGCTCAGATTGATCGCGATGATGTCGGACAGCACCCAGCCGATGGGGTCGGCCAGGAGGAACGTGTGGCCGTTGGACGAGATCAGGTCCTTCAGCATCGCGTCGTCGCGGCCTTCGGCCAGCAGGGACTGGAGGATGTTCACGGCGCCCTGGAGCCGGCCGATCCGGCGCCCGTCACCGGTCCACAGCTCCGGCCGGGAGGCGAGCAGACCGGGCGCGACCCGCTCCACCTGCTCGCGCACGATGTCGTAGGTCGAGCGGCCGTCGTCGTAGCCGAACGCGTGCACCCCGCTGTGGCCGAGGAGCCGGCCCCCGCGGTCCTGGCGGGTCAGGTACTCGGGGAACCCGACGTCGGGGAAGAGGTTCGCGGAGTCCTTCAGTTCGCGCCCGAAGCGGTGGCGGAACGCGGTCCGGATCCGCTCGTCCGGCACCGGCAGGGCGCCGGTGTCGTGCAGCCCGGCCAGCAGGCCGGCCAGTTCCTCGCGGCTTGCCTTCAGCCCATCGGGAGCGTCGGGGGTGTCCACCACCCAGCGCAGCAGCAGGCCCGCGACCGTGTTGCCGCTGAGCCTGACCTCTCCGTCGTGCCAGCGGTTCATCACGTCGACGAGTTGCTGGTCGGAGACGGGCAGGACGTCCTTGGCGTACTGCTCCAGCGCGTCCGGCTCGGACAGCAGGAACAGGGCGGTGCGGCCGTTGACCTCCTGCCGGTCCGAGCGGTGGGTGCCGGGCAGCAGCTTCGCGGTCTTCTCCAGGCGGGTCCGGACCTCGAAGTCCACCTCGGTGTGGTAGGCGTACGCCCGGTTGAAGTCGAGCTGGATCAGCTCCTCGGCACCGGTGCGGCCCTGGCTGGAGAAGGTGTTCCACTGCCAGCTGCGGGAGGCGCCGGCCTCGCCCTGGACGGACGCGTCGCCCACCGCACCGCCGACGGTGACACCGGCCTGCGCCCAGGAGACCCCGGCGGACGACGTGTCGGTGCCGTTGGTCTGCGTCATCCACAGCTTGATCACGCCCAGGACGAACTTGTCCGGCGTGGCCCCGGCGAACCGGGAGCGGCCCATGCGGCCCCGCACGTCGATCGCGCCGAAGGTGTCGCGCAGACCGGTGTCGAAGAACTGGTCGCTGGTGTAGCGCCCGTTCAGGATCTCCTTCAGGTGCGCCCGCACCTGGATGGTGCTGGTGTAGGAGGTGATCTCCTGGTCGGCGTGGCCCTGCGGGCCGGTCAGTTCGCCCAGCACGGTCGTGGCCGCGTCCCGCAGACCGGTGGCGTCGATGTGGTAGATCACCGCCCGGTCGAGCACCGAGGCGGGCGTGCGGCGCACCGAGGTCGTGCCCGGGTGGTCGAGACCGCCGAGCGGCGGCAGGTAGGCGATGGTCCGCTGCCGGGAGAGCCTGATCGGCTCGGGGTCGCGCGCGCCCGGCCGGATGCGGCCCCGCAGACCGCTGTGCTGGAGCTCCAGGGTGGCGGTGAGGTCGATGTACAGCGCGTGCTTGTGGACGGTGCCGTCGTACTCCAGGAGGTTGGGGTTGTTGTTGAGGAAGGAGACGCTGTCGCTGGCACCCACCGAGCGCCGGACGTCGAAGCCGGTGACCGCGCCCCTGAGCTGGCCGGTCAGGGCCTTGACCCGGAAGCTGAGCCCCACCGACTTGGCTCCGCCGCTGGACTGCCCGGCGGTGTCCATGCCCATCGCGAGGTTGACCACGGCCATCTCGTCGGTGGCGCCGAGGTACTCCTGCGTCTCGCCCTCCTGGGGCTTGGACGCGCGCAGGGTGATCTTCACGGCGTCCTGGTCGAAGTCGGTGCCGAGGGCGCCGCGCCGCCGGTACAGGGTGATGACCAGGCCGGACTGGTGCAGTTGGTCGTAGTGCGACTCCAGTCCGCGCAGGGAGATCCACTTGTTGAGCTTCTCCTGGTTCTCCAGCAGGCTGTCCACCTCGCCGGCGTGCGTCCACCAGCGGGCGCCGGCCAGCGGTGACGCCTCGTCGGCGGGCAGGAAGCCGAGCCGGACGAGTTCCCGGTCCAGGCCCTGCCGCAGCTCACGCACCGTGGACTCGTCGAACTCGACGACGCCCATGCCGATGCCGCGTCCTTCGGCGACGTGCGGCGGGAGGGGCATCTGCTCCTCCGGGCGCGGGACGGAGCCGCGAACCAGGCCGGGGGCGTACGGCACGGTCCGCGCCGGGGCCGGGACGACCGCCGTGGTCTCGTCCGTGGTCCCGTCCGTGATCCGGCCCTGACCCGGCTCCGCGACCGGGGCGGCGACCGCCGCGTCGGCGGCCGTCGTCAGCGCTTCCTCGTCCACCGGCATGCCGTGCTCGAACGCGTGGCCTTCCCGCACCCGCACCAGGCCCTGGCCGTGCACGGCCGGCGTGGCGACCGGCTCCGCGTCACCGCGCACCGACACCAGGGCGTGGTGGAGGAACTCCAGCTCGTAGGCGTTCGTGTGCTTGGTGAAGCGCGGCACCACGACCCACAGGCCGGTGCGGCCCGCGCTGTTGCCGTCCGAGTTGGACCACGTCATCGCCAGCGCGGCGCTGACGCCCAGGCCGAAGTCGGGATCCGTGAACGGCAGCGGGGCCAGGTTCAGTTCGGCCGACGGCAGGCTGACCGTGGTGGAGTTGCCGATCGAGTGGGAGCCGCTGGTGCCGTCGATCGCGGTCCTGACGTTCTCGATCGGGGCGTTCTCGCTGGTCACGCCTACCCGGGTGCCGCGGGAATAGCGCACCGTGCGCACCTGGATCGTCGCGACGGGCCTGCCGTGCCGGTCGTGCAGGGCGAAGGGGTAGCCGTGCGCGTCGCCGACGGCCTCGTCCAGGTGGGAGTCGAGGTTCCACAGCTTCTGGAGCAGTTCGTCGCGCGTCACGCTGCCGACCGGCAGCTCCAGTCCTTGCTGCTGCGCGGCGGCGACGATCCGGTCGAACAGGGCGGGCAGGCCGGTGAGGCCGGACGCGAAGTACACGGCGGGCAGCCGGTGTTCCAGGGGGCCGGTGCCCGTCGCGACGACCTGCCGGGGCGCCCGCTGGAGGTAGTGCTCCGGCACGTAGAGCAGCAGTCGGCGGTCGCCCTCGGTCGCGACCCGGACCGGGGGCACGTCCTCCCAGCGACGCTGGGCCTCGGTGCGGACGCGCACCGTCCAGTGCGGACGGTAGGCGACCATCGTGGAGTCGGCGTTGGCCAGCTCCACATGGCCGCCCTCGGCGTCTCCCACCCGGCTCGTGGACCGGCCGGAGGCGTTGGCCGTACCGGAGATGCCCGCGCCGACCCGCGCGACCTGGAGCACACCGGGGCCGAGGCCGAGGCCGTACGACACCGAGATCCCGGCGCGTGCGGCGCTGGTCGGACCCGAGTGGCTCTCCACGTGGGCGCCGGTCAGGTACGAGGCGTTGATCGCCTGATTGGCGTGGAACCGCCCGGGGGCGGTGTCGCGGGCCGGGACCAGGCCCTGGGGGCCGGCCGGCACCGCGGACACGGACTCGCCGGACTCGGCGGGCTCCGGCTCCTCGGGGATGGTCTCCAGGGTGGTGGCGGCACCGTCGTACGACCCGGCCGGTTCGCGCACCGCCCTCGGGTCCCGCGGGTCGAGCGTGATCAGCGCCTCGGCACCGCCCAGCGGGACGAGCAGGCCCGTGTGCGCCCCGTCGCCCTCACCCTCGCCCGGCACCAGGTAGCGGTAGTTGCTGAGCAGGCGCTGCGGCAGCTGGTCCCAGACGGCGTCGGGGACGCTCACTCCCGTCCGCCCGACCAGGGTGCGCAGGGTCCGCACGACCTCGGGGACGTAGGGCAGTTCGGCGCGCGGGATGCCGATCGTCCGGGCCGCGGGCTGCACGTCGAGCGGCTCTCCGAGCGACAGCCCCCGGGGGACCCCGGTCGGCTCGGGCGCCCGGAAGAGGTGGGGCAGGGCGTCCTCGAGACCGCCGGCCAGGCGGCCGTCGCGGTCCAGCGGGAGCATCGCGAACAGACCGCCGGGCACCTCGACGCGCAGCGCCCGGCGGGCACCGTTCGCGAGCTGGGCGGTCACCGTCACGTGGAACTTGTAGTGGCGGTACCTGCGGGTGGCCTCCCGGTTGGTCTCATGGGTGCCGCCCGCCTCGAAGCCCTCCTTGTCGCCGGTGTGCACGCCGTACACGTCGAAGGTGAGCCGGTCGAAGACGCGGTTGCCGTCCGCCATGCCGCCCGCCTCGGGGCCGAGGGTGAGCACCCCGCCGCGGGAGTTGCTCTGCTCGCTCTTGGGGCTGGTGTGGTCCTGCTGGTAGCGGCGCGCCTTGAACTCGACGCCCTCGACCGGGCCCACCACCTCGGCCGCGGTCAGCTCGAAGCCGATCACGACGGTGCGGTCGCCGACCGGCACCTGGTAGCGGTGGCGCAGCAGATCGGTGATGTTGGCCCGCAGCATCGTGGTCGAGGTGTGGTGGTCGTAGCTGAACCCGGCCGCGGTGAGGGGCTCCAGCCCGGGCACCTGCCAGGCGCCCTCGCGGGTCAGGTCGGGTGCGCGCACCGGCGTCTGCGCCGCGACCTTGGCCCACCGCTGCGTGGTGTGCGCGGCCGGGACGTCCCACGGGTGGATGTAGTCGGTCAGGGCCTCGGGCAGGGCGGGCCGGTCCGTGAACGGGTCCGTCCACGACGGCGTGCCCTCCGGCCGCACCGGTGCGACGACCGGCGGCACCGGCTGTTCGACCGGGAGCGTCAGATGGGACGGGACGAGCAGCCGAACGTCGCCGGTGACCGGCGGGTGGTCGCCGAGGCCGTCGTCCTGCCAGGTCCACACCCGCACCGGATCGGTCCGGCGGGCCGTGTCCCGCCCGCGCGCCAGCGCCGTCAGGCGCAGCGCCGTGTCCCGCACGGCCTGCGCCGGTACGGCGAGGGCGGCGGGCGGCTCGGTGGTCGCGCCCAGCTGGATGCGGAAGGTCAGCTTGTGTTCGAACTCCTCGGAGCCCTCCCTGGTGTTGGCGCGCGCGATGTCGACGACCTGGCGGGCGGTCTCCTGCGACCGGCCCCGGCTCATGCCGTAGGACGCCTCCAGCTCGGTGCCGCCGTGGGCGTCGTGGTCGCCGATGCGGGTGCGGACGCTGAGGCCGCCACCGGCGTGGAAGGAACGCTCGGTGCCGCTCTTCTCCTCGGTGACCCCCTCGGAGCGCAGGGTGAGCTTGACCTTCGGGCGCGACCGGTGGGCGTGCGGCGCCTCCAGGTCGGCGGTCACCATGACCCACACGTACCGGGTGCTGCCGAAGGGGCCGCTGACCGGGAGCCAGCGGGCGACACCGGTACCGGTCAGGGCCGTGTACTGGTTGCGGAGCGAGTCGGTGGAGAACGCGGAGCGCAGCGCCGACAGCAGGTGTTCGCGCGCCGATCCGCTGCTGCCCAGCGCGCCGCGGGCGTCCAGCCGCTGCACGATCGTCGTCAGCACGTCGTCGGCGCGCAGCCGTTCCACATGGGCGGCGCCGGGCAGGGGCCGGCCGAGCAGGTGGGTACGGGCCAGTACGGCGGTCGTGGCGGGTTCGGACTCCGCCGGCCGGGAGAGGGCGGCCGGGGCCTCGGCCGCGCCGGACTCCGCCGGCTGGGCCGGCCTCGTCGAGGGCCCGGCCTGCGGCACGGCGTCCGGCGCCGTCCGGGTGCCCTCCCCGGCCGTCGCCGCGGAGTCGGTGCCGGTGGCGGTGGCGGTGCCGGAGACGGGCGCCGGGACCGCGGTGCGCGGCGGCAGCAGGTCCGGGACGCGGCGCTCGGGCACCAGCATCTCCAGACCGTGCTCGACCCGCAGGTAGCGGACGGACTCCTCCCGCTTGCTGCCCTTGGAGCGCGTCACGGTCACCATGAAGACCGGGGACGCCTCCAGGACGTGCGTCTCCTCCCGGTAGGTGGCACGGCTGATCTCCACCGAGCCCCGCAGCCGTTCCTGGCCGCGTCCCCGGCCCCACCGCACGCCGGCCTGGGCCAGCGCGACGGCCCGCAGGCCCGTTCCGCCGTGCCGCTGGGTCCCGTGGGCGGGGGTCTCCTCCCCGCCTCCCTCGCGGGCCAGGACCGCCGCGCCATCGTGGTGCTGGCCGCCGCTCCCCAGGGCGCCGATACCGAACTGCGGTCCGACGTTCGCGTTCAGACCCGCCTGCCACCCCGTCTTCTCCGTGCGGGCGTACCGGTCGGTCGACTGCGCGTAGTGCTCGATCTCCGTGTCGCCCGCGGTCCGGCCCAGGTCCTCGGCCGAGAACGCGCGCACCTTCAGCCGCAGCTCGTAGCGCCAGCCGTCGCGCTTGGGCAGCGCGACGCGGTACCCGTCCGGGCTGGTCAGCGCGGGGAGGCGGGCGGCGAGCGCGGCGGAGTCGGTCGCCTGCGACAGTTCCTGGGGCCAGTTGGCGGAGTCGGCCAGCCAGCGGCCGGACAGCCCGGCGAGCTGGGCGTAACCGGTGGCCGCCAGGTGCGTCAGCTGCGGCATGGCGAGGAAGGCCGGGAACAGGGCGTCGGTGCCGCCCCGGGCGAAGTCGACCTCCCGCTGCCCGGCGTCGGGCCAGGCCCGCAGGTACGTCGTCCGGCCCACCTCGGCGGCCCGGGCCGGGTCGCGCGGCTCGGCGGGCACGCTCTGCCGGGGCACCGCGATCGTGGTGGTGAGGTACGGCCGCTCGATCCACCAGCGTTCGGCCAGGTGACGCCGGTCCGGGCGCTCCGGGCTCAGCGACAGTTCGTAGACCGTGCGGTAGACGTGCTCGTCGACCTCGCCCTCGGTCTCCGTGCGGTAGTAGGCGGTGTTGGCGCCGGTGAACTGGTCCTCCAGGGACCGCTCGAACCCGCCGCGGGCCGTGATGCCACCGATCCGCAGGCGCGTCGAACCGCCGAGCGGCACCAGTACACCACCGCCCGCGGCGACCGTGGCGCTCCACTCGGTGCCCCGCCGGCCCATCACGGTCTCGGTGCGGGCGGCACGCGCGTTGACGGTCATCGAGTAGCTGCGCCCTTGCTTGCCGTCGAGCAGGATCGCCTTGACCGACGCCCGGTAGCGCTCCCCTCCCACGGTGACCGTGTGCACGGTCTCCTCGAGCGGCAGCTTGCCCTCCAGCGCGGGCCTGCTGAAGTACAGGCCGAGCTGGGCCTCCACCGCCGTCCAGTCGGCGGAACGCCGCACCGAGGCCGGGACCATCTCCTTCAGCGCCCAGCTCAGCTGGTCCTGGACGACCTCCGAGCCGGCCATGTCCAGGGGCATGGCGAAGCCGAGGCCGCGCCGCGCGGCCAGGGCCGGCGGCTCGGCTACGGCCGGCGCCTCGGCCTGGGCCGGCGCGGATTCGCCCGCGGAGTCCGTCCGCCGGCTGCCCGCCGCGCTCTGGTCCCGCCAGTAGGCGGGGTCCAGGGCGCGCGGGGGCTCCATCGACCGCACCGGCGCGGTGCCGGACAGCCTCAGCAGTTCCCGTACCGGTTCGGAGGTCTCCACGGGCTCGGACCGGTCCGTGGCCGCGTCGGTCTCCAGCTCGGGGGTGCGTACGGCGCCGAGCACCCGCCGCTCGAAGCCGGCCGCGCCCTGCCCGTCGCGCCACGGCAGTCCGATCTCCGCCTCGGACACCTCGGACACCGTGCCGATCCGCGGGTGGGTCGGGGAGTCGACGGTGACCGTGATCCGCAGCCGGGCCCGGTACCTGGCCTGGGTCTCGCGGAAGTTGAGGACGGTGTGGCCCAGGGTCTGCGAGGTGACCGTCAGACCGCTGCCCGTGCCCTGGTCGAAGCCGACGCCGAACATCGGCAGCAGGCCCTTGGCCGCGGAACCGGGGACGCCTTCGGAGACGGGCAGCGCGAAGCCGACCGCGTTGTAGCCGAAGGACATGCCGGCGGAGCCGCTGCCCGACCGGCCGATGCCCCGTGCCGTGCCGCCGCCGAGGTCCTCGCGGATCTGGACGTTGTCGGTGGTCCCGGCGAACTCCAGGCCGTCGATCTCGGCCCGCACCCGCAGCCGGCCGCGGAACGACCGCCGTCCGAACCGGCCCGGCACCTGGATCTCGCCGGAGACGTCGCCGTTGGTCAGCCACCACCGGCCGCGCGTGCGGGCGGCCCGCTCGCTGAGCATGTCCCGCGCGTGGGTCATGAACCGCTCGGCCGTGCCGGCGTCCATCCCGGCCCCGAGCAGCCTGCGGTGCAGCGCCGCCACCACCGGGCCCGTGTCGACGGCGTTGAGCACGACCCGGTCCGGGCCCAGCCGGGCCTCGCCGGGCGGGAGGGCCCTGGCGGGCTCGCCCATGCGGGGGCGCGGGGCGTCGGCGCCGGTGTACTCGCCCGGGAACTCCACCCGCAGACCGCGGTCGTGGACGGCGTCGGGCCGGTGTGCGACACCGTCCACGAAGATCTCGATCCGCAGCCCGGCCAGGAAGGGCTCGTTCCTGGCGATGAACATCGTCCGCCCCGAGATGAGGTTGCGCCGCCGGGTCTCCGAGCGCCGGGCGGCCGAGTCGGCCCGCACCTGTGGCACACCGAGGATCATCGTGGAGGCCACCGCGGAGGCGGTGCTGAGGCCGAGCAGCAGGGCCGAGTCCGCGCCGATCGTGCGGTCCCGGTGGCGTTCCCCGCTGCCGCCGGTCGTGGCGAACCGGACACTGTACTCGCGTACGGCCGACTCCCGCCCGTCGGCGGGGCGCAGGCCCGCGAGGAGCGGGCGCAGCCACACCAGACGGCCGTGGGAGGCCAGCGTCACACCGTGGGTGAGGAGGTCCTCCCAGGCGTGCCGGTCGGTGGTGGCCAGCATGGTGTGCAGCGCGTTCTCGACGTCACCGGCCACGTTCCGGTCCGGCAGGCCATCGACGGCCTCGCGGGCCCACGCGCGGGCACCGGCGTCGTCGAAGGTGCCGGCGTCACTGACGGCGGCGTGCCCGAGCGACCCGTGGTCCAGGTACCAGGGGTACTCGGAGCCCGACTGGAGGTCTTCGACGACGTCCGCGACCTCGGTGACTTCGGCGGCCTCGGTGACTTCGGCGGCCTCGGTGACTTCGGTGACTGCGGCGGGCGGGGCGGCCAGCGGACTGAAGCCGCGCGGTACACCGCCGGCGAAGTCCTCGTCGGAACTGTAGGTGTCGGCGGCGCCACCGGACGCCCCGAACGACATCTCGCCCAGGTCCTCGTCCTCGAAGTCCTCCTCGTGCTGCGGCATCCGGGGCACGTGGACGGTGACCGTGGCACGGCGCAGCAGGTCCGCCCGGTCCCGGCCGGTGGCCAGGTCGTCCTCGGTCAGGTCCCGGCCGCGGGAGACGGCGAGAACCACGACGGGCTCCCTCGTGCCCGTGTTCTCGTACCCGAGTGCGACGGCGTGCCGGGCGAAGGAGGTACGCAGCAGCGCGGCGACCGCCTCGGCGCGGCGGCGGCCCGCTTCCAGCCCCTGCGCGTCGGCAGCGGTTTCCGCCGCGTAGCCCGTCACGGTGACCACCGGCCGCAGCAGCGGGTCGGAGAAGCCCGGTACGGCGTCCGGCGCGACCCGGGCGGCCAGCCCCTCGATCGCCGGCACCTGGTCGGCGGGCACCTCGCCGGAGTCCTCCGCGAACACCACGGTGGCGGCCACGGCGGACCGGGGCCGGAACGTGCGGTAGTCGCCGGGGGCCGAGTCGTCGCCGGCCTTCACGTAGGGCCGGGGCGTACCGTGCTCGGCGATTCCGCTGAGGTCCACCTCCCCGGTGGGCGCGTACACCGTCGTGCCGAGGTGATCGGCCACCTGCTGGGCAAGACCGTCGTCGTGGACGCCCACCTCGCAGGCGACCAGCACCACCCCCGCGTCGGGGTACTGCGCCCTCAGCTCCCGCAGACTGGGCCGGCGCCGCAGCATCGCGGCCACCTCGGGGCCGAAGAGGGGCCGCTGCCGGCCTGTCGCGTCCTCGACGGCGAGGTAGGCCGCGTCGGCGTGCGACGACACGAAGTAGTGGCCGGCCCCGGACCACGGCGCGAACTGCTGGACGAACGGGTCGTACGGCTGCCGCTGCCGCATGAAGACATCGGTCGTGGCCGGGTCGTACTGCGCCCAGGTGAGTGACCGGTCCGCCCACTCGGCCTCACCGAAGTACGCACGGCCGACGACGGTGCCGGCGTCGGAGACGATCCGGTGGGACAGCGGCTCGTCGCCCTCGGGCCTGACGGTGTTGAACAGCCGCTGGTCGGGGCGGCGGTATCCGTACCCGTACTCCAGGTCCCGGTCGTACCCGTACTCGTCCTCGTCCTCCTCCTGTGCCTGCCGGGGCTGCGGGGCGGGAGTGCGGGGCACGTGGAGGGTGACCGTGGCGCGGCGCAGCAGGGCGGCCGGGTCCTGGGCGGCGGCCAGGGCGTCGTCCGGTACGTCCTGGCCCCGGGAGAGCGCCAGCACCACGACGGCCGCCGCGCGTTCGGCGCCGTTCTCCCCGAGGGCGGTGAAGTGGCCGGTGAGGGCGGAGCGGACGGCCGCGGCGACGTTGTCGGCCCGGGTCTGACCGGTGGCGAGCCCCTGGGGGTCCAGGTCGGTGCCGGGCGCGTAGCCGGTGACCGTGACGACGGGCTTCAGCAGGGGCGTGCCGACGCCGGACAGCACGGACCGGACGACCTCGACGGCCAGGTCGTCGACGACCGTGAGCTGGTCGGGGGCCAGCTCGCCGGAACCGTCGGCGAACGCCACGGTGGTCGCGGCGTCGGGCCGGGGGCGGAAGGTGCGGTACTCGGCGTCGCCCTCGTCGCTGTCGAGCCACGGGCGGGCGTTCTCGTCGTACGGGCCGCGCATGAGGGCGACCGAAGTGGTCGGCGCGTAGACGGTGACGCCGAGGTGGTCGGCCGTCTGCTGGGCGAGGCCGTCGTCGAAGGCACCGGCCTCGCAGGCGACCATGACGACGCCGGCCTGTGGGTTCTGCGACCTCAGCGCCCGCAGGCTGGGGCGTCGCCGCAGCACCTCCGCCAACTGCGCGCCGTACAGCCGCCGCTGGCCGCCCGCGGTCTCCTCGACCTGGAGGATCCCGCCGTGCCCGTGGGACGACAGGAAGTACTGCCCGCCCCCCGTCCAGGGGACCGGACGCTCGGTGCTGTCCCACCGCCCACTCTGGAGGTACGTGGCCACGGACACCGGGTCGTAGCCGGCCCAGTGGGCCGAACGGGCCTCCCAGTCCTGCTCGTTGTGGAAGGCGCGGCCGATGACGGTGCCCGTCGCGGAGATGATCGGGTGGCTGGTGATGTCGTCCTGCGCGGCGTCGCCGCTGTGGAGTTCCGGCCGGGGGGCGGAGAAGCCTCGCGAACCGGAGGCCGCTGACGCCTGGCGGTCCTGCTCCGGCGCGGCGGCACGGGGCCGGGGCACGTGGAGGGAGACCGTCGCCCGGGAGAGGAGGGCGGACCGGTCCTGTCCGGTGGCGAGGTCCTCCGCCGGGACGTCCTGGCCCCGGGAGACCGTGACCACGACGACGGCGTCGGTGCCGACCGGCGCCGCCTGGCCGCGCTGCCGTGCGGCCAGGTGACGGGCCAGGCGGTGCCGGAAGAGCTCGGCGACCTTCTCGGCACGCTCGCGGCCGGTGTTGACGCCCTTGCTGTCCGGGAAGCGTCCCTTCGCGTACCCGGTGACCGTGACGACCGGCTTCAGCCGGGTGTTCCCGCGGGCCGCCAGGGCGTGCGGCGCGATCTCGGCGGCCAGGCGGTCGACGACCGCCGTGGCGTCGTCGGCCAGCTTCACGCCGCCGGTGAACGACACGCTGGCCGCAGCGTGCGGACGCGGGCGGAAGGTGAGGTACCGGCCGTCGGCGCCGGCGGCGTACGGGCGGGCGGACAACTGCCGCGCCGGACCGCCCGGTTCGTCGGCCATCGTGGTCGGGCGGTACACCCCGGCCACGGCGGTCGGCGCGTAGACGGTGACACCTAGGTGGTCGGCCGTCTGCTGGGCGAGGCCGTCGTCCAGGGCACCGGCCTCGCAGGCGACCATCACCACGCCGGCGTCCGGGTGCTGCGCCCTCAGGTCCCGCAGGCTCGGGCGGCGCCGCAGTACGGCTGCCAGCTCCGCGCCGTACAGGCGCTGCGGGCTGCCCGTGGCGTCCTCCACGGCGAACTGGGAGGCGTTGGAGTGCGAGGTGAGGTAGTACTGGCCGGGCCCGCGCCAGGGCACCGGCTGCTCGACCAGTTCGAGCCGGTTCGGGTGCCGCTGCCGCATGTAGACGCCGGTGGTGGCCGGGTCGTACCCGGCCCAGTCACCCGCCCGGCCCGCCCAGTCGTCCGCTGTGAAGTAGGCACGGCCGACGACGGTGCCGGCCTCGGAGATGATCCGGTGGGAGGTGTTCTGGTCCCTCGGTTCCCGGAAGCGGTCCAGCGGGGCGCCGCCACGCATGCGGGGCTGCGTCCGCAGCTCCTCCTCGGTGGGCGGCACCAGCGTGGACTCCTGCGGCAGGTTCTCGGTGACCGCCGCCGCGTCCGCCAGTCGCTCGCGGGCGGTCGTCAGCCGGGCGACGGCCGCCGCGTACGCCCCGGTGCTGCTGTGCGCCCGCAGTTCGTTCACGTGCGCCTCGGCGCGGATCAGTTCGTGGGCCGCGTCGGCCTCCTCCTGCCGGGCGAGGCCCTCCTCGTCGGGGGTGAGGCGGATGCCGCCGGACGGCTCCTGCGCGTCCTCTTCCGCCGGGACCTGCCGGGTCTTGCCCTTGTCCGCCACGGGTCGCGCGTGGGCCGCGTCCCCGTCCAGGGCGAGCAGGGTCTCCAGCTTCTCGGCGGGCACGTAGAAGACGGCCGCCTCGTCGCTGACGGTCACGTCGACGGCGCGCGGCTCGCCGGTCGCCGGGCGGTGGACGATGTGCCAGGTGACGGAGGTCGCCTCCACCCGGGAGAACGCACGGCCGTCCTGCCGGAGCGCGGTGTTCCCGGTGACCGGGGCGTCGGTGGGCGCGCCCGCGATCCGGGCGCCCGAACCGACGGCGCCGGACGTGCCCCGGAGCGATCCCCGGACGTCCTGGACGGTCGTGCCGGACAGTGTGCCGGTGCCGTCCTCACCCGGCGCCGACTGGCGCAGGCCCCGGATGTCGGCGCTGATCTCCAGGTGTCCGTGCAGGTCGCTGCTGGTTCCGGGCACCGTCACCGGCTCGTGCAGGGTGCCCTGCGCCGCGAGATCGAGGAACCACCGGCTCAGGTACGGCGGGCTGAAGATCGCCGCGATCTTGGAGCGCAGTACGAACAGACCGCCCTGCCAGGAATGGGCGGCCGGGGAGGCTCCCGTGCGCGGTCCGCGTGTCGCGAAGAGGCCCTCGGTCGCCGCCCGCAGCGCCGCCAGGTCGCCGACGGTGCCCAGGAACGCGTCCTCAAGCAGTTCGGGGGTCGGGCGTACTCCCTGCCGTGCGTACGCGACCGGTGCCCGCGACACCACCAGGGCCGGCGGACGCGGGGCCGGGAGCGGCCGGGGCTGGGTGAGCTCCTCCGGGAAGCCGAGGCGGAGGGAGCCGGGCAGCAGCCGGGTGCCGAGCCGGTGGTGCTGGTGCCGTCCGATCAGCGGCAGTCCGATGCCGACCCACGGCGAGGACGCGCTCAGCGCCCAGTGCACGTCCAGGCCGGCGGTGACCTCCACGTCGAAGGCGGTCGTCCACGGGCGGGCGGCGTGCTGGAGGGCGGTACCCGTGCGCCGGCCGGTACGTGCCTGCCCGGCCGGGGTCGCGGCGTGGCCGACCGTGGGTGCGAAGCCCGACACCCCGTGCTGCGGGGCGTCGGAGTCGAGCACGGCCAGCTGCTCGGGGAGGGCGGGCTGCCCGGCGCCGTCGCCGAGCTGGGTGCCCAAGCGCTCGTCGGCACGCAGGTTCCCGCTTTCCAGCACGTGGCCGCCGGGCTCCCGGCCGAGCGCCCGCGGGTTGGTGAGCCTGGCGGTGAGCGTGACCCGGGCCGTCGTCGTCCACAGCCCGCTCCGGTTGGGCACCAGGATCGGCAGGCCCGTCAGCATGGTCTCCAGCAGGCCCTTGGTGCCCTGGTGGGAGGCGGTCTTCCAGAGTTCGGCCTCCACCGCGTCGGCGTGTTCCGAGGAGAGCACCTCGCGGAGCCTGGGCAGCAGGCTCCGTACGAAGGGCCTGAGGTCGGGCACCGAGAGCAGGGCGGTGTGGTCGAAGCCGTCGCCGCGCAGCACGTTGGCGGGGGCCAGCGCCCGCGGGGCGGCCTCCGCCGCCTCACGGGCCGGCGCCGCCTCGCCCGGAATGGCCAGCAGCCCGCGCTCGAGGGCCGTCTCCCGCTGCATCAGCGCGAGTCCGGGTGCCGTCACCGGCTCGCCGGTGATCTCCCGGTCGGCGGCCCGCCGGGAGCCGGCCCGGCCGAGGAAGCCGGCCTGCCGCTCCGACCAGCGGCGCACCGTGACGCGGAACGTGACGGGCGCGTCGGCCCACACGTGTCCGCCGGTCGTGACGTCGACCCGGTGGCTCTGTCCGCTCGTCGCCCGGTCCCCCGGCGCCTGGCCGCGGCGCGGGGCGCCGAACTCGGGCCCGGACCGGTTGAGGTCCGACAGCTGGACGTCGACGGGGTCCTCCTCCGCCGCGGTGCCGGGGGCGAAGCTGAGGGACGTGCTGACGCCCGCGTAGAAGGACAGGTTGCCGTCGGTCTGCGCGTGCCGGACCAGGGCGGTGCCCAGGGAGTGGTCGTAGTGGTAGGCGTGCTCGCTCTCCCCCATCGCGGTCAGCGGTCCGGCGGTGGCCTCGACCGACACCTCCGCCCACTGCGGCAGGCCGAGGGAGCCGCGGCCGAGGGGCCGGGTCCACAGCGGATAGGGGGCTCCGGCGAAGTCCCGTACCCGGGGCGCCAGTCCGGCCACCGCGGTGCGCAGCGCCGCCTCGTCGAGCGGGTCCAGCTCGGGCACGCCGGCCTGCCGCAGCAGGTCGGTGATGTGGGGCAGCAGCTGGTCGGTGCGCACCATGTGCAGGGTGTCCTGCGGCAGGCGCCCGTCCTCGGGGGTCCACACGGGTGCCGGACCGTCCGCGGCGGCGCGCGGTGCACGGACGGCCGCGCCGGTGTCGTCGAGTCGGCTGGCCAGGTCCAGGGTGCGGACGGTACGGCCGTCGCCGTCGTCCTCCATGACCAGGTCCTCGGCGACGAGCAGGCGGGCCTGGACCGGCAGCGGCTCGGCGACGACCGGGTCCGCGGCCTGCTGCCCGGGGCCGGTGACGCGCTCCACGGTGACGTGCAGGCGGACCGGTCCGCCGAACTCGGACACCCAGAGGGAACCGCCGCCGGAGGCTCCGCCGGCGAAGAACCCGCCGGCCTCGGTGACCGCACCGCTCCAGCTGAGGCCGGGCGCGACATGGCCGCCGGAGGGCTCCGTGGACAGGTCCGTGTCCGGGAACAGTCCGGCGAGCGGCAGTTCCACGCCCGCGGCGACCTTCCACTGCCGGGTCGCCGAGCTGGTCAGGTCGTAGTACGAGCCGTAGTAGACGTCCATCTGCCCGTGCCGGGAGCGGACGTAGGCGAAGTCCTCCGGTGTGAGGGCGGCGTGGACGGTGACCCTGACCTGTTCCGGTCCGGCGGAGCCGGGTCGGGTCAGCACCAGGCTGTGGCCCTGGCCGCCGACCATCTCGCGCATCCGTCGGATCAGTCCGGTCTCGCTCAGGGCCTCGTCCAGGGCCAGCTGGTTGCGGACCTGGTGCTCCTGCGGCGCGGCGGCGGACCGGGGCACGAGGGGTGCGGCTTCGTCGGCGGGGGCGTCCCGCCACGGGTCGCGGACGGCCAGGAAGCCCGGGAAGCGGTCGTGGACCAGTTCCAGCGTCCGCAGCCGCACCAGCTCGGCGCCCGTCGCGTCCAGGTGGGCGACGCGGCTGGTGGGCGGCAGCCAGTCGCGGAACGCCGCGGGCAGGCGCAGGACACGACCCGGGGCGGTCCGGGCCGGCGTGTCGGGGTCGGCGGCGGTGGGTGCCGGTGTGGTCGGGTCCTGCTCCCGCAGGCCGAGGCGGTCCGCGTCGGCGGTGAGCATGCGCACCCGGGCGGTGAGCCAGGTCTCCGGGCCGCCGCGCCCGTCGAGCCCGCGGGTGTCCACCCGGACGTCGAACTCGACGACGGTGGTGGGCTCGTCGGTGTACCGGAGCCGGTTGAGTTCGACGCTGCCCGCCTGCTGGCCGGGCCGGGAGAAGCGCACGGTGCGCACGTAGGACAGCGAGGGCAGCGGAACCGGCAGCCCGACGGCGGTCGCCACCAGGGAGACGGCGTCGGACACCCCGGTGGTGGAGGCGTCCCACTGGGTGGCCGGCGCGCCCACGGCGCCGAACCGGACGTCCTCGGCGTCCGCCCGCGTCAGCTCGTCGAGGCCGGCCACGACCCGCGGGTTGTGGAAGGAGGCGCGCACCCGGACCGCGTCGGCCCGGCCGGTGGTGGAGGTGACCGGCACCGACCGGTAGCCGCCGGCGGCGGCCTGGTGCAGACCGGCCATCAGGGTCCGCACCCGGGCGAAGGCGTCGAGGGTCTCGAAGGCCGGGGAGAACGGGTCGGCCAGGGCGGGGTCCACCGCGGCGAACACGGCGGCCCGGTAGTCGGCCGCGCCGGTGACCGACTCCAGCCAGGAGTCCGGCGGCAGGACGACCGGCGCGCCGACGACGCCGGGACGCGGTGTCCGGCCGGCCGGGGACCAGAGGTGGTGCGCGACGGCCGTCGGGGCGGCGCCGCCCCGGACCGCGTCCAGGGCGCCGCGCAGCCCGGCGGTGCCGGTCTCCGGCGTGCCGGACCACTCCTGCCACAGCGCGGAGGTGGCGTGCCGTACGCCGTCGGGGCGGGGCAGCTCGCGCAGGGCCTCGCGCGGGTGCCGGGCGAGGAGGGAGCCCTCGACGACGGTCTGCCACCGCTGCGGGTCCTGTCCCCGGCTCTGCACCACGAGGTCGACGCCCACGTCGTACCGGAAGTCCACCGCCCGGTCGGAGGACGGCCGCAGGGTGCGGGTGGTGCCGAGGGTGGAGGAGACGGTGAAGTCGCTGGACTTGCCGGCCCCGAGGAGCAGCGTCCGTAGCGCGGAGCCCGCCAGGGCCAGCGGCGGCACCAGCGCGAGGGCCTGGGAGAACGGCAGCGCGGTGGTCGCGTCGACGCCGTGGCGGACCGCGCGGTTGGCCGACGCCGTCTCCCGCCAGTCCAGCACCTGCGGGGTGCGCCGGTCACCGCTCGGCCACGGGGTGGTGAGGACGCCCTCGGCGAGGGGCGTGCCCTGCGCGTCGGTGAGCTGGGTCCAGTCGCCGAGCCGCAGCCGTACGGTGACGGCCACCGGGCCGCCGGGCAGCCCGAGCACCACGGTGATCCGGTCGGCGACGGCCTGGCGCAGGGCGTCGGCGAGGCCGGCGGTGTCGAAGTACTCCGCGAGGGCGTCCACGGCCCGCTCGCGGGACCGCTCCGGCAGCAGCGCGAGGACGCCCTCGCGGATCGCCGCCGGCAGCCGGTCGTCGGCGAGCGCGTACGTCTCGGCGCCGGTGCCGTGCCGGAAGGCGGCGGACACCGTGTGGGCGGGCGGAGCGAAGACCAGGTCGGCGTCGGCGGGGGCGGGGGCCGGCGCGGGGGTCTCGGCGGGCTGCGTGACGGGACCGGGGGCGGCCGTCTCCTGCTGCGGTGCCTCGGGCGCGGGCGCCTCGGTGGTGGTGCCGTCGGTGGCGAGGAGCGTGTCCAGGCTGGGGACGGTCTCCGGGCGCGGCTCCAGCAGGGCGCGGTCGAGGCGTTCCGCCTCCGGGGTGCCGGGCTCCGCGGCCAGTTCGGTCACGGGCGCGCCGGCGGCGGTGCCGGTGCCGGTGCCGTCGGGGACCTCGACGATCTCCGCGCCCTGGAACGTCGTGCCGGTCATGCCGGGGCGGGCGGTCAGCCAGCCCGCCCGGTTCCGGAACGGCGCGATGTAGATCACGCCGGGTCCGATGCCGAGCGTTCCGGTGGGACCGGTCACCGTCATGCCCAGGACGTTCGCCAGCGTCTGGATGTAGGGCGACTCGGGCAGGGCGGGCGAGCTTCCTATGTTGCAGATCACGGTGATCACGGCGCTGCCCACGACGTTCACCGCGTTCCGCCGGAACGCCTCGAAGCCGGCTTGGCGGCGCAGCAGCAGGCCCATCTGGTCGGCCGCGAACTCGACCGGGCGGTCGTCGCGGGTGTGCAGGCGGACGGTGGCGCCGCCCACCCGGCCGTGGGCGACCAGGTAGTGCCGCGGGGCACCGTCGCCCCACGGGTTGGTACCGGTGATGCCCGTGTCGCCGTCCATGGACCGTCCGGCACGGAAGCTGCCGATGTCCGGAACGGTCCGGAAGGCGAACTCGGTCCGGCTCCGGTCCTGGGAGCTCAGCGACATGTGGCCGATGACGCGGCCGGTGCGCGGGTCGGCGAAGGGTGTCATCACCAGGGTGCGGAAGTGGAACGGCTCGCCGGTGACGGACCGGACGTAGTCGTCCGGCGCGGTGTCCTCCTCCTGCGCGGCGGCGGACGGCTCTGTCGCGTCGGGCTCGACGCGCATCCAGTGGCCCTCGGGCAGATTGCCGTCCGCGTCCCGGACGGTGCGCAGCTCCAGCGCCCCGAAGGCGTTGCCCGCCAGGTCCACCCGGCCGCTGTGCGTCCACACCGTGACGCCCGCCCGGTCGGCGACCGCCTTGGCCAGGTCGAGCCCGTACCGGGCGCCGTCGTTGGTCACCAGCCGCAGCGGGCGGTCCCCGACGCGGTTGTGGGCGGCGAGTTCCGCGAAGGTGTCGAGCGACAGCCGGACCGGCTCGCCGTCCTCGTAGGCCACGACGGTGGGCGCGGCGGGCGGAACGCCCGGGTCGTAGTCGAACCGCAGGACGAAGTCGTCCAGCGGGATCAGCGGGCGTACGTCGTCCGCGCCCTCGTGCGCGGTGCCGAGCAGGTCGAGTCCCGCGACGTTGCCGACGGTGTCGTACAGCAGCCGGGCGTCGATGTCCGGCAGTCCCCGCGCGTCCTCGTCCATCGAGGACGCCGAACCGTCCTCGTCGGAGTCGTCGTCGTACGACATCGGGGACTCCGGCGCGTCGGCGTCCTCGTCGGCCCACTGGGCGAGCGGGCCGGTCGCACTCAGCGTGAGCGCGTCGCCCGCGCTGTACGTGTCCGGGTCCAGCCCCAGCTCGCGCAGGGCCCGCCGGGTCTCCTCCAGCCGGGTCTGCGTCCTGGACAGTGCGCGGGTGTCCCGCGCGGCCTGTGCCGCGTTCACCTCGGCCAGGGCGTTCTGGTACTTCGTCAACGCCTGGGCCAGGGAGACCAGTTCGGGCTCCACCGAGAGCTGGGGCAGCGCGGTGGTCTGGGTGGCGGGAGTCGGCGCCGCGTCCTTGCGCTTCGCCTTGCCCTTGCCGGTCGCGGCCCGGGCCGTCTCGGCCGCAGCCTCGGCCCGCCGCGCGGCTTCCTCCACCAGCGCCACGGAGGCCACCAGTGCCGGGTGGTTGCGCACCGCGTCGATGTCCAGCGGACCGTCGCTGTACCGGCTGCTGTGGCCCTCCCACTTGTACCGGTTGCCCTGGCGCGCGGTGCTGACGGCGTACACGAGCGCGTCCACCCGGCCGTCGGGCGCCAGCACGTAGGCGAACGAGGCGCCGCCGCTGCCGCCGTCCAGGTGGACGTGCAGGGCGCGGTTGACCCGCACCTCGCTCTCGCGGGGCCGCAGACCGCCGTCGGCCACCCGCCGCAACACCTTCAGCTGCGCCTCCGTCAGCTGCTCCGGCCGCACATGGCTGGCGTACACGAGCCGCTCGCCGTGCTCCCAGGTGTCGGGCCGCAGCGGGGCGAACTCCGCCAGGCGCTGCGCGGTCCGGGCGGCCTCCGCCGCCTCGCGGGCCTCCCGCTCGGCACTCGAGCGCGCCCACACCGCGCGCGCCACCTCGGCCACCCGGCCGTGGTAGTCGCCCTCCAGCACCACACCGGTGCGGTCCAGCCACGCCCGGAAGTCGTTCTCGAAGTGCTCCAGCCCGGCGCCGCCGGTGCGCAGGAACGTGCCGAACGCGAAGTCCGGCCAGAGCGACGGGTTCTGCCGCAGGTCCTCCGCGACGGTCGGCGAGGCGATCAGCAGGGGCAGCAGCTCCGGGTTCTCGGCCAGCGCACCGGCCACCGCGCCGCCCGCGGGCCCGAGCAGCAGCTCGGCGGCCTCGGGCACCGAGCCGAGCGCCTGCGCCCAGACCGATTCCCGCGCGGCCTGCGGTGCCGTCTGCCGGCCGGTGGGGCCGGGGCGTGCCGACCGGTCGCCTCCGTTGTCCCTGGGCGCACGCTGCTGGGGGGCCGCGGTGGTCCGTGCGGGGCCGGCGGCGCCGGTCAGCGCACCCGGCAGAGCCTCGGGCGAGGCGTCCCCGACGAGCTGCCGGAAGCGGTCGGCGTCCCGGGCGAGGGCGCGCACCGCGGTGGTGAAGTCACCGTTCTCCAGCGCCTGCCCGTACCACTCGGCCGTGCCCAGGAAGCGTTCGGCGAACGCCGGGTGGTCGTTCAGGAAGTGGGTGAGGTCCGTGTTCGACAGCAGCCGCCGCAGGTCCGCGGCGGGCATCTCCCGGGCCACCGGCGCCCGGTCGGCCAGCACCGCGAGCAGTTCCTCCCGGGCCGGGAGGCGACGGGTCAGCTGGGGGTTCAGTGCCTCTGCGAAGACCTGGCCGGCCCGTGCCGCCCGCCACAGCGGGGCGTCCGTCCGCGCGTGCTCCAGCAGGCCGGGACTGCGCAGCAGCGCGTCCGTCAGCCAGGGTGCCTGCCGCAGCTCCGTCGTGATCCGCGGCTGCTGCGTCATCGCCTCCGCGAGGCCGGGCACCGCGGTCAGGGCAAGGCGCAGGGTACGGCTGTCCCCGGACAGGTCCCCGGCCACCTCGGGCTGCCGGCGCAGCAGCTGGTGGGCCGCCGGGCGGCGGGCCAGCAGCGGGGCCACCCCCTCGTCCGCGGCAAGGGCCGCGACGACGGCGGGGTTGGCCATCGCGGTCCTCGCCAGTTCGGCGTCCGAGAGCACCACCGGCACCTGCGGGGGGTGCGCCATCAGCGCGCGGCGCAGCGGCTTGTTGCCGAGCAGCGACAGGTAGTCCGCTTCCTTGGAGAACAGGTCCGGGTGCTGGGCCAGTGCCTCCGCCAGGCCGCGCACGCTCCGGATCACCAGCAGCCGGTCGGGTTCGGATGCCAGCGCCCGTACCAGCGGCAGGCTGCTGAGCGCGGCGCGCACGATCAGCTGCCCCCCGTCCTGCGTCAGCTGCTCGGCCAGCTCGTCGCGCAGTTCCTTGCCGGCCATCAGCACGTCGGCGATCGGTCCCTGGTCGGCGAGGACGCGCGCCGCGTCGACGCTCAACATCACGAGCGTCTGATCGTTCTCCGAGGTCAGCCGGACGTACAGGTGCTCGGCGAACAGCAGCAGCCGGCTCAGGTCCGGGTTGTCCACGGCGACGGTGGCGGAGGTGGTGCTGTTGAGCAGCCAGGAACGGGTGCCCGGGTTGGTGAGGAAGAGCCGGTACAGGTAGTCGTTGGTGCGCAGCGCGAGGGTCAGGCGAGGGTTGTCGTACAGCAGCGGCAGCGCGTTCTGCCTGGAGTCCGCGAGCAGGTCGACCAGTGCGGGGCGGGCCTGGACCGTCTCGAACAGCTCGGTGTTGAGGTAGAAGGCGACGCCGAACGCCTCCCGCTCGCGGGCCAGGCCGAGGAGGCGCTGGTCGCGCCGGACCGTCTCGTTGATCGAGAGCATGTGCTCACGGTCCTCGGCGGCCATGCCGGTCTCCTCGGCCCATGCCCGCAGCTGCCGCGCCGCCTCCTCCTGGGGGAGCTTCAGGGTGCGCGCGAGCGCCAGGTCCCGGTGCTCGTACTCGATGCCCTCCGGGGACAGCACGGGCTCGCCGGTGCCGGCCACGGAGGCGAGGAGTTCCCTGACCCAGGCACGGCTCTTCTTCTTCCTGCCGGCCTTGCGCACCTCGGCGATCCGGGCGAAATCGGCCTCCAGACGGCCGGCGTCCAGCGCCTCTGTGAAGCCGGGACGGGCGAGGGCTTCGGCGAACGCCTCGGGGGCGGAGAGCAGCAGGTCGAGGCCGGTCGCGTTGCCGGGACGTTCCAGCGCGTCGAGCAGCAGCGAGTCGGCGAACAGGCGCTGCCAGTGCCTCAGGGTGACGGGGATGCCGTACCGGCCCGCCAGTTCGCCTACGAGGGACCCGTGCCGGCGCAGGTTCTCCAGTTCTGCGGCCCGTACGGCGGGCAGGGACAACGGGTTCCTCTGGAAGAACCTCAGCAGGGCGCTGTCGTTCTCCAGCAGCGCGTCCACCAGGTCCTCGGTTGTGCCGAGCCGGCGGAAGAACGCCGAGGCTCCCAGCGATCCGCCGGCGAAGCCGACGAGGCGGTCGTCGGTGGCCAGCCGTTCCTCCAGGCCGTCCAGCGCCTCCAGCGTGTGCAGCACGTGCGGGACGCCGGCGATGAGCTGGGCCATCGCGGGGTTCACGGCGAGCAGGGTCGGCAGCCAGGGGTACTGTCCGGCGGCCACGTCGATCCGGGCCAGAACGACGTCGCCGGTGGAGTCGATCACCTCGTCCCGCAACTTGCCGTGCCGGAGGACCGCCCGCAGTACGCCGGGGATCAGCAGGGGTTCGTTGCCGTCGCCGGTCAGCCGCTGCCTGACCGGAGCGTTCGCCGGCAGCAGCAGCCTGCGGTACTCGTGCGGGCGCGACAGCAGACCGCGGTGGGTCTCCAGGACCGCCGCCAGCCCGTCCTCGTTCCGCAGCACGTCCGCGAATCCCGGCAGGGCGAGGGCGGCGTCCAGGGCCGGGTCGGCGGCCCTGAGCCGGTCCACGGCCGAGACCGCCGGCCCCTGCGGCGCGGTCCGCGCGGCCGGCTTCGGGGAGGTCGCCTCCCTGAGAGCGTCGGCCAGCCGCTCGTCGGGGACCCCGTCGAACACCTGCGGGTCGTAGGAGAGCGCTTCGGCGACCGCCGGGTTGCCGGCGGCCGCGCCGACCAGCTCCGTGCTGCGGGCGATCCTGGCGCCGAAGGCGGGGACGTCGGGCAGGACGTCGACGAGCCACGGGCTGCCGGCCAGCGTCTCGATGACGGAAGGGTCACCCATCGCCAGGTTCAGCAGGCCGGGGACCTGGAAGAGGGCGTAGGTCTGGTCGGCGTGGACGCGCAGGGCCGCACGCAGCTGCCGGTGGGCGAAGAGCCGGCGGTAGTCAATCTCGTCCGGCGCGGACAGCCCGACGACCGAGGAGAGACCGGCCATCAGGGCCCAGTCCTCCAGGAGGGAAACGGCCTGGTGCAACGGGTGATCGGTCCGCATCAGCGCACGCGCCATCTCCGGAACCACGTCGAGGACCGCCGCGAGCGACTTGTCCCTGGCTTCCAGGACCGTGCGGAGCAGCTCCGTCTGCCCGTTCAGGTAGGAGGCCAGTCCGGGGAGGACTGGCAGCAGCTTCGCCCAGTTCACCTGGCTCTCGATCGCGTCGACCAGCTCGCGCCGGCCCGACGAGGACTTGGCCAGCAGGGCGTCCAGGTACTCGGGCGTGTCGATGAGAGCTTCGGCGCTGCCCGGATGCTCCTGCGGCAGCGTCTTCAGGATGTCCAGGAAGGCCGGCGAGACCGCCAGCACCTCCGGCATGTCCGGGTGGGCGAACAGGAACGGCGTCAGCGCGGGGTGGTCCGCGGCCTGCTCGACCAGGTGGGCGGCGTCGGGCTGGAGCAACCGGGCAACGGCCGTTGCGTTCGCCGGCTCGGACCACCGGACGTCCTCGCCGAGCAGCCGGGCCATCGCGCGCACCGGCCACGCGTCGTGCCACCCGGCCGACTGGGCCGCCGCGATCAGCCGCGTCCGCACGACGGATTTGGCGAAGTCGGGTACGGCGGCTTCCCGCGCGGCCGTCTCCAGCAGTCTGCGCCCCTCCGGGGTGAGCGGTGCGGGTACGGCGGCCCGGCCGGTGGAGGTCTCACCGGTGGGCGCCGCATTCTGCTCCGTGGTCCGGGCGGCACCGCCCTGGCCCGGCTTGCGCCGCTTGGACTTGCCGCCGCGCTTGGCGTCCGCCGGGGCCTGGTCGGGCTCGTCGTCGCCCAACTCGATCAGCACGTCGCCGTCCGCGGCGGCGGACGTCACCCGCCGCTCCTCCGCCGGCCGGCCCGGTTCCCGCGTCCGGTCGGCTTCCGCCTCGACGGCACCCGCCGTCGTCCGGCCGTCCGCCGGACCCCGGCCTCCGGCGGACACCCCGCCCTCGACCGGTCCTGTCTCCTCGGCGGCCCGCGCCGGTGCCCGTTCGGTGTCCGAAGCCGGCCCCGAGTCCTCGGTCCGCGCCGGACCGGGCTCGGCGCCGGGCGCCCGCTCGTCCGCCTGTCCTGCCCGCGGTGCCTCGTCCGTCCGCGCCGGCCGCTCGGTGTCCCCGTCCGGGCGCGGCACCGCCAGGCCCGGCGGCAGGTCCAGGGTGCGCAGCACCGTGGTGCCCAGCACCCACCGGGTGCCGGACGGCCCCTCGACCCGGAGCACGGCCAGCGAGCGGATCTGGTAGCCGGGGGTCGCGCCGGCCGGGGCGGAGACGCCGTACTTCAGGTAGTCGCGCCGGTAGACGTTGGTCGCCGCGGACTGGCCCTGGCTCGCCCGGTTCTGGGCGTTCGGCAGGGTGAGCCGGACACGGTGGGTCTGGTCCGTGGTCAGCGGTGAGGTGAAGCGGGTGCTGACCGCCGGGGTGACGGCCGTGGAGGCGCTCACCGCGGACGTGTCGGAGGCCACCCGGACGTCGTCCAGGGCGGTGGGGCCCTCGGTCAGGACCTCCTGCGGGTACAGCCGGAGCCGTACGGACGTGGCGTCGCTGGTGCCCGTGCGTCCCATGAAACGGCCCACGGCGCTCCGGTCCAGCAGGACGCCCGCGTCGTCGCCCTGCGGCCGCACCAGCCGGGCGAGCCGGATCAGCAGGGCCTCGTACGACAGCGAGGTGTGCATGCGGTCCACCCCGGCGAGCGCCGGGTCGACCTGCCGCAGGGCCTCGGCGAGCTGCGGCGCGGCGTCGAAGACCTCGAAGGAGAACGGCCGCGACGGCACCCAGTCGTCGCCCGTCAGGGTGGGGCGCAGGGCGAGCGGCACACCCTCCACGTCGACGACGGCCGCGTCCTCGGGTGCCACCTGCCAAGCGGTGGGGTCGTCGGTGAGGACGTCGGGGACGGGCCGCGTCAGCCGCGTGGTGTCGCCCGGCTCGGCGGGCAGATCGGTGCGGTCGAACCGGAGGGTGACCCGCGCGTCGACGGAGGCGTGCAGGTTCGCCATGGCGACGCCGCCGGCCACCGCGTCGGCGAGCCGGGCGACGGGCGCCGCGGTCAGCGGGATGCTGCGCACGGTCGCCTGGATCTCGTACGGGACGTCGAACTCCGCGAGCCGGCCCGACCGGCGCCAGACACGTGTCTCCCGGGAGGCGGAGACGGAGGCGCCCACCGCGCGTTCGGCGGACAGCGCCATCGTGGTCTGCACGCGCCGGCCCTGGTACTGGACCACGGGCATGGCGTCCAGTTCGTGACCCCGGGAGTGGGAGACGCTCTGCCCGATGGCGCCGGGCACCGGCAGGTCGCCGTCGCGCCCGCTGCCGTGCGCGGCGGAGCGGGTCAGTTCGGAGGTCTCCGCGGCCGGACGTCCGCGCAGCGCGTCCAGGTCGGCGTCCGGCTTCGGGAGTGCCGCCAGCGTCAACTGGACCAGGACGGGCGTCAGCCAGCCGCGGTGCACGAATTCGACGGCCACGCGTCCTTCGGGGCCTGCGGCGATCAGGGCGCGCAGGGCCACCGGCGAGGTGCGGTCGGCGATCCAGGTGGCGAGGCCGGGCAGGTAGGCGGCGTGTCCCGGGACGGTGGCCCCGGGTGCCGCCTGCTCCACGGCGTGCGTGATCCGCTGCTGGAAGCCGCCGCGCGGGCCGTCCAGGACGGTCTGGGTGACGGCGCCCTGTCCGAGCTGGCCGGTCGCCCGGTAGGCCGAGGGCAGCACCAGGTCGGCCGCCGGAACGTCCGGGGTGATGCCGAGCACGCGCGCGAGCGGGAAGTGCCGGGCCAGCTCGCTCTTCGGCAGCAGGAACTCCACGGCGTCGGGCACCCGGATGCCGAAGGTCCGCTCCGTGTGGGGGCCGGCGGCCAGGGTTCCGGCGACCACGTTCCGGCGGCCCACGCGGACCGTCACCTCGAAGGTGGCGGTGGCCGTGAACCGGTCCAGCCGGGTGTTGTTGTCGGCGGTGACCCGCGCGTTCGACGCGTTGTCCGCGACGGTCACACCGGCCGAGGTGCCCGCGGAGTACGCGTAACGCCCGCTGGGGAAGAAGCCGACCGTGGGCCCGTAGGCACCGCTGACAGTCATGCCCTGGGTCCGCCCGCTGCCCACCGACCGGGTCACCGAGGAGGTGTCCGCGGAGTACAGCCAGGTCTCCAGGCTCATCTCCGGCGGCTCGTCACCCATCCGCACGTCGGTCAGGTAGGCCCGGACCGTCACCGAGGCGTCGGTGCCCAGGGCCAGTCCGTGGCTGCCGATGCCCTCCAGGACGAAGCCGTCGCCGAACACGGCCAGGGCGTTGCCGGTGAGCTGCTGCGAGGAGAGCGCGGAGCGCAGCACCTGCTGCGCCATGCTGTCCGGGTCGGTGAGCGAACCGCCCACCGCCGAGCGCGCCGTCCACCGCCAGGCCCCGTCCGCGGCCCGGACGAAGCGGCCCAGCGGTCCCGCCGCGCCGTCCGACACCCAGGCGCCGGTGCGTTGTTCGGCGGTCTCCGTGGGGCCGGCGAGAGCCGCCGACAGGTCGAACGGCTCCTCGGTCGCCGGCGCGGTCCGGACCGCGCCCAGCACCCGGCTCACCGCGTCGGCCAGGGCGGCGCCGCCCGACACCCGGTCCACGAAGGCCGTCTCCGGGAGCCGGTGCAGCTCACCGGCGTCGGCGGCGGCCCGCAGCCGCTGGAGCTCCTCGTCGTTCACCGGGACGGCGTCCGTGGCGGACCGGGGCGCGGGCGGTGCGGACGTGTCCGCCTCCGGTGCCGCCTCGGTGCGGTACGTGGGCAGCGCGAGACCCAGCGTGCCGTCGGCGACGACCGGCCTCGGTGCCGGGCCGTGGCTCCAGGACAGCTCCATCCGCAGCCGCACCGGGACGTCGAAGACCTGGAGGCCGTCGTCCGGCGAGGACACCACGTACTTCTCCTGGCCCACCAGGGATCCGGTGCCGGTGGTCGTGGCGGTCTGCCTGCTGTACGTGTACTCGGGTCCCAGGCCCTGCAACGGCAGGTCGACGTGGCGTTCCAGCGGGTTGCTGACCTGGCCCGACCCGGTCACCGACCAGGCGACGGGGGCCACTGTGCGCTGTTCCTGGCCGGGGCGGGCGAACCCGGACCAGTTGTTCACCTGGACGCCGGGCAGCGCCCGGACGGCCTCCACCGGTCCGTCGCCGACGCGCTCGGCGGTCAGCCGGAGGGCGACCCGCTGCACATCGGCCGTGGTGGGCAGCTCGAACCAGACCGTGTGGCCGCCCTCGACGAGTTCGTCCGCCGCGGCGCGCAGCGACTCGCCGGAACGGGCGTGGTCCAGGGCGCGGGCGTTGACCAGCCGGCGGGCCCGGGCGGCCTCGCCGGCCCAGCCGTCGCCGGTCGCCGAGGGCAGGAAGCCGTGCTCCCGCAGCCAGCGCTCGGCCAGGTCGAACAGCGGCTCGGTGCCGTCGACGCGCAGGGTCGTGGTGGAGACGCCCAGCGCACGCAGCTCCGCCACCTCGGCGGGGAGCCGGCGCGGGACGGCCTCCTTGACGCCCTCCAGCGCGGCGCGGGACGGCACCTGGAACACCACCGGGTACGCGCCCAACCCGACCCGGTTGTCCAGGCTCCCGCCGGGGCGGACCAGCTCCACCGTGAAGCCCACTTCGCCCTGTACGCGGAACAGCGGCCCGCCGAACTCCAGCGCCTGGGACCGGGTGACCTCGCCGCCGGAGCCCAGGCCGTACGACACCTGGTGGCGTGCTCCGGCGTTCAGCGACAGGGAGCCGCCGACCGGATCGGGGACGCTGTCGGTCGTCGGCGCCGAGAAGCCGAGCGAGACGCTGAGGTCGGCGCCCGCCGCGTTGGTGACGGTCGACTGCCCGGTGACCCGTACCGAGCGCACCACCATCTGCATGAGGTCCGCCGCGGGAGCCGCGGGGCCGACGGTCTCCTCGCGGCCGGTGAGGGTCGCGTGCACCCGGAAGTGGCCCCGTACGGAGCCGTCAGCGGCCAGCAGCACCGGCGAGCTGTGCCATCCGCTCAGCATCTTGGGAAGCGCGTCGCGGAGGTTGCGGGCGCCGAAGAACCGGCGCACGTCTTCCCGGGACGCCTCCGTCACCCCGTCGAGATGATCCGCGAAGGAATCCTCCACCGTGTTCACCACGCGGTCCGGGAAGCGCACCGACTCCACGGCGTACAGCGGCGCCTCGCGCACCGCCGTCCGCAGCGGGGCGGCCTCGCGCTCGGCCGCGCCCGGCCGGGCGACAGCGGTCGTGCCGTCGCCGCCGGCCGTGCCGTCCGGCGCGGCCTCCGGGCCCGCGTCGCCGTCCGCGTCCGCCGACTCGGTCCGCGCCAGGAACTCCGGGAACCAGACCGCGATCCGGCCGTGCTCCCGGGAGGCCGTCCAATCACCGGCGGCCTGCGCGGCATCGGACCGCACCTGCCAGTGCATCCCGTACTCGAACGGCACCGTTCCGCCGAGCGTGGTGGTGATGGACAGCGACTGCGCGCCGCCCGCCGCGCTCACGGACGTCGACAGCTGGTTGCGGACCACGTTGACCTGCGGCTGCACCACGACCTGGCGCAGCGGGCCGGCGGTCGGCACGTCCCACACATGGCTGTAGTTGAACTGGAAGGTGCGCAGATCGGCGGTGCCGGCGGAGTTGCCCGCCTCCGTGTAGCCCGCGCCCCAGCGCTGCACCCGGTTGGGCACGCCCTCGGCCAGCCCGTCCAGCAGTCCGGGCGCGGACCGGGGATCGTCCAGCCGCAGCCGTACGTGGACGGTCCGGCGCACACCACGGTGTTCCAGCGGCAGGCGGAGCCCGGTCTCGCTGCGCACGTCGGCCCACTCGTGGATCAGGTAGCCGGGGGTCAGCCTGGCCTCGATGCGCCGGCGCAGGTCCGCGTCGGGGCCGGCCGCGCCCTCCAGCTGCCGGGCCACCTGCTCGCGCAGCCAGAGGACGGTCTCCTCCGGCACGGTGCCGAGGTGGGTGGTGCCCTGGGCGCCGTCGAAGGCCGAACCGAAGGTCCGGACGTGCTCGCTGAGTTCCGGTACGGCGACGGCCGTCTCCGGTGCGGCGACCACGGGTTCGGTTGCCTCGGCCGCCGGTTCGGGCACGGCGACCGCCGACTCCGGCGCTTCGGCCCGCTGTCGGGCTTCCGGCCGGTCGTGGAGGGTCTGGGCCAGCAGCGCGTCCAGGCCGCGCGGCTGGTCCGGGCGCGCGCCGATGACCGACGCGTCCAGCTCCGCCGCCCGACTGGCGTCCACCGGGGCCCGGGACAGCAGGGCGTCCAGGCTCTGCGGCTCCTCCGGGCGCGGGCCGAGGACCGAATCGTCCAGCTCCGCCGCCCGCCTGGCGTCCACCGGTACGAGGACCGGCTCGGCCGTGACGGTGCTGGGTCCGGCCTGGTCCGGGTCCCGGTGGGTCGTGTCCGCCGCCTCGGCGGGCCGGGCGGCGCCCGGCGGGAAGAGACGCGTGTCAGGGCCGGCCAGCCGCTGGGCCGCCGCCTCGCCCTCCGTGTGCAGGACATGGGCGACCTCGGCCAGCCGCCGGTAGTAGTCCGCCCGCGCCTCGGAGTCCATGAGCATCGGCGCCCGGACATAGCCGCTCGCCCTGGTCAGCAGCGCCGTGGCGGCGGTGGCGGAGAGGCCCAGCCGCTCCGCCAGGTCGGCCGCGGTGTCCGCGTCCGGTTGCGCGTCGGTCTCCAGCCCCAGCTTCCGCAGCGCCTCCCGGGCGTCCCGCAGCGCGACGAGCGCCCTCGCCTGCTCGCGCGACTGGGTCCGCTTGTCCCGCCCATGCCTGACAGTGTGCTGCCCGGCCAGGGCCGCGTGGTACGCCGCCAGGGCGTCCGCGAGCCGGGCCGTCTCGGCGTCCACCGGAGCCGCGGACAGCTCCTCGGCGGGCCGGGTGTCCCTGGCCTTGCCCTTGCCCGCGCGCTCCCCGGCCGCCCGCTCGGCCTCCACCCGTTCCCTGGAGGACACCAGGGCGGGCTCGTTGCGCACCGCACCGATCTCCAGCGGGCCGTCGACGGAGCTCGTGCCGTGTCCGTCCCACACGTACCTGTTGCCGCGCCGCACCTCGCTGATGGCGTACACCAGCGTGTCCACCCGGCCGTCGGCCGCGAGGACGTACGTGAACGTCGCACCGCCGCTGCCACCGCCCAGGTGGACGTGGAGTGCCTGGTGCGCCCGTACCTCGCTCTCCCGCGGGCGGAGCTGCCCGGTGGCGACCCTGCGCAGGTCCCGGAGCTGCTCCGGCGACAGCCGGTCCTCCTTGACGTGCCGGGCGAGGACGAGCCGGCCGCTGTACTGCCAGGTGTCGGGCAGGTGGGGCTGGAAGGCGGCCAGTCGTTCCGCGACGCGGGCGGCCTCTTCGGCCCGCTGCGCGTCCCGGCGGGCCCGCTCCCGGTCCCACACCGCGTGCGCCAGGTCGCGGACCCGGCCGTGGAGGTCACCGTCCATCACGGCACCCAGCCGGTCCAGCCAGTCGTGGAAGTCGGTCTCGAAGGTGTCGAGCCGGTCCTCGCCGCCGGTCAGGAACTCGCCGAAGGTGTAGTCCCGCCAGGCCGCGGGGTCCCGCGCGAGGTCCTCGAGCACGGCGGGCGCGCCGAGCAGCAGGGGCAGCAGTTCCGGGTGCCGTCCCAGTTCGCCGGCGACGTCCGCGGCCTCGCGGCTCAGCAGCAGTTCCGCCGCCTCGGGCACCGAGGCCAGCGCCTCGGCCCACACCGAGCCCGGCGACGACCGCGCCACCCGGGCCGTGGTGGCGCCGGGGCGGTCCGGCGTGCCGGCGTCCCGCACCGGGAGTTCCCGGACGGTCTCCCGGTTCGTGACGGTGGCGGGGGCCAGGGCGGTCAGCAGGCTTTCCCCGGTGGTGTCCGCGACGAGTCGCCGGAAGCCGTCGGGGTCCCGCGCCAGCCGCCGCAGTTCGTCGGCGAAGCCCCGCGACTCCAGTGCGCGGGCGCGCCACGCGGGCGTGCCGAGGAACTGTCCGGCGAACGCGTCGTCGTCGTCCAGGAAGCGCGCCAGACCAGGGTCGGTCAGCAGCCGCCGCAGCTCCAGCGGGTCGATGTCGGCCAGGGCGCCGGGGTGTTCGGCGAACCGGTTCAGCAGCGTCTCGTGGTCGGAGACCCTGCGCGCCAGCGCGGGGGTCAGGGCGTCGGCGAAGGTCCGCGCGGCCCGGGCCGCACGCCACAGCGCGCTGTCCCGCACCGCGTGTTCGACCAGGCGGTGGCCACGCAGCAGCGCCCCGCCCAGCCACGGCGCGTCCCGCAGGTCACGGCCGATCCGCGGGTCGGCGGCCATCGCCTCGGCCAGGCCGCGTACCGCGCCGAGCGCCGAGCGCAGCGCGTGACCGGCTTCGCCCGGGGCCGTCGCGAGGTGGTCCGCCAGCTCCGGCTGTTCGCGGAGCAGACGGTGCACGACCTCGCCCAGCGGACGGCGATCGAGCAGCGGCGCCAGGCCGTCGTCGGCCGCCAGGGCCGCCACCGTGGCGGGGGTGTGCACCGCCGTCTCGGTCAGCTCGGCGGAGCGCAGCACCACGTCCGCCTGCGCCGGGTGCCGCTGGAAGAGGCGCAGCAGGTCCTCGTTGCGGATGAACCGCATGAAGGCGGCCGGGTCCGGGAAGGCCTCCGGGTGGTCGCCGACCGCACGGACGACCGCGGGGAACAGGGAGAGCACCTCGGTGAGCGCCGGGGCCAGTGCGACGGCCGCCGCGACCGGGAAACCGCTCGTCACGGCCCGGATGACCGCCGCGCCCGCTTCGCGGTCCCGGAGGCGTCCGGCCAGCAGACCGGTCAGCCCGGGGTTGCGCAGCAGGAGGTCGGCGACCGGCCCGCCGTCGGCGAGGACCCGCGCCACGTCCGGCAAGGCCCTCATCAGGACGTTCAGAGCCGGTCTGGTCTGCGCCAGACCGTACCGGACGCCCTGCGTGGTGAGCAGGCGGACCAGCTCGGGGTTGCGGGTCAGCTGCTCGGCGAACCCAGGGTACGAGGTGAGGACGCCGGCGGCCTCCTCGTCGTTCGTGACGTACCGGTAGAGGTAGTCGTCGGTGCGCAGGGCGGCGGTGAGCGCCGGGGTCGTCTGGAGCGGCACCATGAGCGAGGAGCCGGTGTCCTCGAGGCGGGCCAGGAGTGCGGGCCTGGCCTCCAGCGTCTCGGCCAGCTCGGGGTCCAGGAAGAGGCGGGCGCCGAGGGCGCGGTTGCGCCGGGCGGCGGCGAACAGGTTCTCGTCGCCGCGCACCCTGTCGTCGATGTCCAGGAGTCTGCGCAGGTCCTCCTGCTGTCCGGGTTCCGGCCGGGCCTCCCGCAGCGCGGTCCTCGCCTCGTCCTGCGGGCGGCCCCACAGGTGACCCCAGAAGAGGTCGCCCGGTTCCAGGCGGACCCCCTCGGGGGACAGCACGGCCTCACCGCCGTGCGTCGTCACGAGGGTGTGCAGGTCCTTCGCCCAGGTCCGGCTCTTTTTCTTGGCCCGTGCCTTCTTCTCCGCGGCGATGCGGGACAGCCCGTCCTGGAACCCGGCGTCGTGCAGGGCTCCGACGAGACCGGGCCGCGCGATCGCCTCGCGGAGCGCCTCCGGTGCCGAGGCCAGCAGGCCGAGCAGGGTCCGGTCGGCGTCCAGTCCCGCGAGCAGGTCCGGGGTGTGGAAGAAGCGGCGCCAGTGCCGGCCGCTGAGCCGGATCTGCGGCCGGGAGGCCAGCTCCGTCACCACGGCTGGACTGGCGTGGAGGTTGTCCACCGCCTCGGCGTCGACGGCGTCCAGGACGGACCGGTCGTTCCCGGCCAGCCGGAACAGGGCGTCGTCGTCGCGGAACAGTACGTCCAGCAGGCGCCCGGGGGCCGCCGGGCGCGTCAGGATGTCGCCGAAGCCGGGGGTGAAGTAACGGCTGAAGACCCGTTCGTCGGTGGGCCGGGCCTCCCAAAAAGGGACAAGCCGGTTCACATCGAGCGGAACGGTGCGGCTCTCGAGAAGGAGCCCCAGGCCCGGGTTGGCGAACAGCATCTCCCCCACCCGCGGGTCGGCGAAGGCGGCCGCCGCGAGCGCCCGGCGTACGTCGGTCGGTGCCGCACCGAGGACGGAGGGGAGCCGGGTGAACCAGTGGGCGAGGGTCGTGTGGCGCAGCGCCGCCCTCAGCAGGTTCGGGGCGAGCAGCGGTGAGCCCTCGCGCACCAGCCTGCGCAGCCCCGCGGCGCTGTCGTCGAGCAGCCGGCGGTACTCGTGCGGCTCCGACAGCAGCCCGGTGTATGCCAGCATCGTCCGCACCAGGGCGTCGTCCTCTTGCAGGACCGCCGACAGCTCGGGCTCGGCGGTCAGCACGGCGTCCAGGCCGGGGAGGGCGGCCCGGAGTTCCGCCAGCGGCCCGCCGTCGGCGCCGACCGTGGGAACGGCGTGCTCGGGCTCCGTCGCGTCCCGCAGGGCGTCGCGCAGGCCGTCGTCCGGTACGCCGTCGAAGTGCGCCGGGTCGTGGGACAGCCGGGCTGCGACGGCCGCGTTGTCCACCGCCTGGGTGAGCAGCCGGGCGTCCGCCGCCAGACGGTCGGCGAACGCGGGGAGGTCGGTGAGGACGTCGACCAGCCGCGGCGCGCGTGCGAGGACGTCCAGCAGACCGGTGTCCCGCGCGACCGCCGACAGCAGTCGCGGCGCCCTGACCAGCAGGAGCGTCTGGTCGGCGTGGAGCTGGAGGGCGGTACGCAGCGCGCGGTTGCCGAGGAGGGCGGCGTAGTCGACCGGGACGGGGACGCGGGCCTGCGCGTTGATGTGCAGGGCGCGCGACAGCGTCCATTCGTGGGCGAACGCCCGCGCGCTGTCCGCGGAGCCGGTCCGCACCGCCTCGGCGAGCTGCGGGAGGCTCGCGACGGTCGCCGCCACGGGGCCCCGGGCGGAGAGGGCGATGGTGTGGGCGGCCTTGCCCTGGAGCCAGGTGGCCAGACCGGCGGCGGAGAGCAGCACGAAGTTGCTGGAAGGGCGCCGCTCGATCTCCTCCAGCAGTTCCCGCCGCCCGTTCGCGTCGGCGGCCAGCAGGTCGTCCAGGAACCGCGGGGTGCGCACATAGAGATCCAGGGTCGCGGCGGGCAGCTCACCGAGGCCCGACAGCAGCCTGCCGGACTCGGAGAACGTGTCCAGGTGTTGCGGCCGCACGCGGAGCAGCGCCCCGAGAGTGGGATTGGCCACGATCGCCCTGAGCACGTGCAGGTGGCCGGGGTGCGTCAGCGCGTCGACCAGGCGGGCGTGCGCGCCTTCCGTCCACTGCCGGTCGACCGCCGCCATCCGGGCGAGCTCCGCGGCGGGCCAGTCCTCGTGCCAGGAGCGCATGGCAGTCCTGGTCAGGAAGGCGGTCAGGGCGTCGGGCCCGATCGCCGTGGCGGGAAGGCCACGCACCGCGTCGGCGGCCACGTCCTCGATGAGCTGCCGGGTACGTGACGGCAGTTGGGCGGCACGTGCCGGAACGGCCGTCGCGGCGGAGTCGGAGCCGCCCGGCCCCACCGGCCCGGAGGCCCGGATACCGGGCGTCTCCACGGCCAGCATGTCCGCCTGGACAAGGGCCCAGGGGTAGTTCCCCGTCCTGCCGTACTCCTCCGCGATCCGCAGCGTCGCCCGGCGCTGCGCCTCAAGCAGCCGTACGGTCTCGGGATCCGTGCCCGTCAGCACGGCAGGGGCGAGCATCCCGGAAGCGTCGGTCACCAGCGCCCGGAACCGGTCCTCGCCGAACTCCCCGATCAGCCGCGACTCCATGTCCGCCACCGTCTCGGCGGTGGTCCCGGGCGGCGTCCGCGGCGCGTCCTGGGCCGACCCACCGGCGTCCGCGGTGCCGGGGGCGACAGTGCCGGGCCCCGGCTGCCCGGACACCCGGATACCGGGCGTCTCCACGGCCAGCTCGTCCGCCAGGGCGACGGCCCGGGTGTAGCTCCCCGTCCTGCCGTACGTCTCCGCGATCCGCAGCATCGCCCGGTACTGCGCCTCACGCAGCCGTTCGGTCTCGGGATCCGTGCCCGCCAGCACGACCGGGTCGAGCATCCCGGACGCGTCGTTCAGCAGCTCCAGGAACCGGGGCTCGCCGAACTCCCGGATCAGCCGCGAATCCATGTCCGCCACCGTCTCGACGGCGGTCCCGGGCTGCGTCCGCGGCGCGTCCTGGGCCGACCCACCGGCGTCCGCGGTGCCGGGGGCGACAGTGCCGGGCCCCGGCTGGAGGGGCGCCGGCCGCATGTCCACGTCCGGCAGGGCGTTCGCCTGACGGGCGTCGTCCCGGGCCGGGGCCGCGAGGCCCATGAGGTCGGCAGCGAAGTCGAACCCGCCGTGGTTCGCGTCGAAGGGGGCGGGCTGCTCCAGGGGCAGCCCCTGGATGCCCTGGTACGGCGGCATGTCCACCAGGCCCTGGCCTGTCCACCCGCCGGGGTCCGCCTGCTCCAGACCGGCCAGCCACGAGAAGTCGTCCGCCTGACCCGGCGGAACACCCAACCCGTCGAACCCGGCACCCGGCTGCTCCAGACCGGCCAGCCACGAGAAGTCGTCCGCCTGATCCAGCGGAACATCCGACTCACCGAACCCGGCACCCGGCTGCCCGAGATCGGCCAGCCAGGAGAAGTCGTCCGCCTGATCCAGCGGAACATCCGACTCACCGAACCCGGCGTCCTGCTCCATCGTGCTCAGGTCGGGTTCGATCGCTCCGGGCTGCCGGACGCCCTCCGAGGTCCCTGTCCCACCGGACTGCCCCGTCTCCTCACCGGGGGCCGTGATGGGTGCCGTGGGCTCCGCACCGGGCGTGGACGCTCCGGCCGGTCCGCTCTGCTCCCCCGTCGTCCCGGCGGACGGCGGCGCGTCGGTCTGCGCCGACGCGCGCGCCTTGGCACGTTGCTCCCGAAGTCGGCGTTCGCGGTCGGCGAAGATCTGGTCGGCCCAGGCTTGGCCGAAAGCCTTGACAACGAATTCGCGTTCGCTCTTGTCCACGCGCGCCTTGTACCCGAACGCCGTGGACCACGCGGCGAGATCGAAAGCGACCACGTGCCCGTCGATGGGCACCGCCCTGATGTCGGACACTGACGGCACCGTCTCACCGGGGTGCCGGTTCAGGTAGGCGGTCGCCGCCGCCGCCGCGTGCTTGGTCAGCCAGCGCATGCCGATGGCCTCCCACGCGTCGACCGCTTCCTGCGGCAGCGCGGTGCGTTGCTGCCGGACGAGATTGAGCAGCGACGTGAGGTTGTGCTGGTTCCCCGACGCATCACGGATCGAGAAGTTGGCAGGCGGCTCCAGGTGACCGTGGGCGGTGAAGAACTCCCGCGCGGGGCCGAGCCTCCAGTCCGTGGTGAAGTCCGCGTTCACTCTGGCCTGAGATGCCGACCCGATCCCCGGCATCGCTGTCGACATACGGCTCGGCCGTGTCGGATAGCGACGCAGGTACTCCGCGTTCAGCCAGTCGAGGAAGTCGACGGACGGATCGACACCGGCGGACCGGCGTACGAAACCCGCGACCTCCAGCCACGTGATCGGACGCCGCCGGCCGACCTCCACTCGGCGCACGGCGCGGATCAACTCCTCCACCACGGTGGCCGACAGCGGCTGTCCGTTCGGGGGGGCCGCGGGCTCAGTCGCACCCGGCACGGCCCACGACCGTGCCCACCAGTCGGGGCGCGTCATGGGGTCGTTGCCCTCCGGCCGCGACGCGGAAGACGGCCCGGCCTGGTGGGCCGCACCGCTCTCGGTGCGGTGGGCGGTTGCGCCCTGCGCGGACGCGCCGTCATCCTCGGTCCACCGGGGCGGAAGGATCCGGACGGCCCACGCCTCGCCGAGCACCTCGCGGATGTCCCGCTGTCGGTCGAAGGTCAGATAGGACGCATGGCGCAGTACCCGGCCCCAGTGGGCCAGGTCGAAGGCGGCCTCCCAGCCGGGCACCTCGATCGCCTGGATCTCCTCGTCCGGCGGCGCTTCGGTGGGCACCCTGCCGTTGAGGTACACGCGCGCGGCCGCCAAGGCGTCCTGAGTCGACCATCGCATGCCGACCGCGTTCCAGGCATCCGCGACGTCCTGCGAGATTTTACCGAAGCCCTCGGAGCGCATGAGGTTGACACGGTTGCCGAGCAGAACGGGCTGCGGCGGCTCTCCGACGTTCTCGACGGTACTCCGCGGGACTTCGAGGTGACCCTCCCGGTCGAAGAACGACCGTGCCGCCTGCAACCGGAGGACATCATCAGGCCCGTGCACGAGAGTGACCGCCCAGGCTGGCCCCAGTGTGTCGTAAATGAGCCGACGATGCGCAAGGGGCAGGTTGCTGATCTGGACGTGGGTCAGGGTGCTGGCCCAGTGGGCGAGGTCGAAGGTGGCCTGCCAACCCGGCACCGTGATCGCCCGGATCTCCTCGTCCGGCGGCGCCTCTGCGGGCACCCGGCCCCGCAGGTACTCCTGTGCGGCCCGCATCGCCGCCGTGGTCGCCCAGCGCATGCCGACCGCCTCCCACCTGCGGACGAACTCCGGGGCGAGATTGGCATACTCCATAGCCCGCAAGCCGATCACGTAATGATGCAACGCCTGGAACTCACCCTTGAGGCGAGGCTCCAGGTGCCCGAACCGCTCGAAATGCCTTTGGGCTGCCTGCAAGCGATGATCCAACAACTGGGGCACCTGGCCCGCCCTGGAGCGCGCAGAGCGAGGAGCAGGCGGTTGCTGGTGGTATTCCCAGTGCAGCCGTTCCATCTGGACCGCGTCCAGCTGCCGTCCGGTACGGTCCAGCAACAGGTCGGCCACCCCCTGGAAGGTCAGTTTCCGCTGCTCCCGGGAGGGCAGCCCGCGCAGGTGCTCGAAGAGCCCGTCGCGCTCCGCCTGTGTCGGCCACTGCGTCCACAGGGGACGGACGAACGGCTGCGGTGTCGCCGCGGAGTTCCACGAGACCGCCCCCCGCTCCCCCAGCTGTACGGGCGCACGCACCTCCTCGAAGGCGTCCACGTCGATGGCTTCCGTGGCTGAGCTGCCCGGCTGGGCGTTGTGCTGTTCCGGCGCCGGGGTACGGCCGAACAACTCCTCCATCACGGCGTCGTCGGTGCCCGGCTGCCGCTCGCCGGCACGCGGCAGGGACCACCCGCGCGACGACGTGTCGTAGGGCTCCGTCCGCGCGCTCCGCGGCCTCGACGGTCCCGCCCCCGGCGTGGCGTCCGGAAGTGTACGGCGCGACGGGGCGCCGCCCGACAGCGTGGCGCCGTCCTGTCGTCCCGTGCCCTCGGTCCCGAGCAGGTCGGGACCGGCCTCGGCCGGGTCGAGCAGCCGGGCCGGCAACACGTGGTTGCCCAGACCGTCGCGGGGCGCGGCGGGCATGGTCTGCAACGGTCGCCGGGACCACGGGGGCAGGACTACCGTGTGGACCGGCTTCAGCGGGCTGCCGCCGAGTGTGCTGAGGGTGACGGAGCGTACGCGGTCGCGGAGCTCGGGGTGGTCTGCGAGGAATCCGACGACGGCGTCCCACAGGTCGTCGGGACGGGGCCGGCCGTTGATCATCGGCGCGACCTGGGCCAGGTTGAGGTTGCCGGGCTGGCGGTGCAGGCCCTGGACGAGGGTGACCACCGCGGCGCGCGCGACCCGGAGATCCTCCGCCAGGTCGTACGCCGGTGCGGTGTCCGTGGCGGCCGTCGTGCCCTGACCGGGCTGCGGCGGGAGCCAGGACTGTGCCGACGAGAGCGCGAACACCTCGGGCGAGACGGTGACCAGCTCGTCCAGCATGTCCGACAGGCCGGCTCGGCGGGCCAGCGTGCGCCAGACCGAGGGGCTGGGGCCGCTGCGCATCAGCACCTCGTCCCGCATCGTCTGCCGCGAGTGGGACAGCACGTCGGGGGCGAGCGGGCGTCGCGCGGAGCGGTCGTCCGGGAGCACGTCACCGTTCTGCAACTGCATGGACCGCAGCATGTTCTCGGCCGGTGTCCGCGTGTAGTTGCCGCGGATCACGTCCAGGTAGGGGTCCAGGAGGGCGTGCCCGGCGGGCGCGATCAGGGTCGCGTTCCACGGCCGGCCTGCGTGGCGCGCGATGCCGAAGCCCTGCGGGGAGTCGACGACCCGCCGCAGTTCGCCGGTCAGGTCGCCGGCGACCGCGTTGTCCAGGTCGTTGGCCACACCGCCGAACCGCCTCAGGATCTCCAGGCGGAGGACGTCGCTGGCGGCCGCGTACGCCACGCCCATCGCCCGCGCGATCTCCGCCCGGTAGATGCCCTCCAGCACCATGGGAGAGGTCGCGGAGAAGATCTCGTCGACGTTGACCAGTCTCACCCCTGCCGCGCGTGCCCACTGGAGCATGTCCAGCACGTCGGCCGTCCGGCGGTTCGCGTGCGTCGCGTCGGCCGATGTCTTCGCCGCGGCCTCGGCGGCGGCGAACTCGGCGCGTGTGACGTCGGTCCACAGGATGACGGTGAACTCCGGCTGCGCGGCCGCCAGTCTCTCCAGGTTCCAGCGGAAGCCGTTCGTGGCCCCCGCGTCCCGCAGCGGCCCGCCGAGCCAGATGGCGTGCGCGAGCTTGGCGATCCTCGCGGCCTTCGGCAGCACGGGCATGCTGCCACGGCTCATCGACCGGCTGCGCGACTCGACCACGGTCCGGGGCTGCCGGGGCAGCGCGGAGGGCCGCAGCTCGTCCGCGCTCGGGGCCGGACGGGTCATGTCCACGGCCGCGAAGAACGCCGCGCGCTGCGCCGCCTTCAGCTGGGAGAAGTCGTAGCCGCGCAGGAACCCGGGCGCCTGAGGTGCCTGCCGCTGCCCGTAGACGTCAGGTCCGAGGATGCGCGCGACCGCGGCTGCGTCCGGGTCGCCGGCGAGGCCGGAGCCGCGGCGCAGGTCGAAGCCGGACCCGAGACCGCGTCGTAGTTCGCCGACCACCTCGGGGGCTTCACCGTCCGCCGTGCGCGCGCTGCCGAAGGCACCGGAGCCCAGCATCTGCACCGGCGACCAGATGCCGGGCGTCCGCGCCGTCAGCTCGTCGGCCAGTGCCACGGCCTGCGCGACGCTGTTGGTCCGTCCGAGCGTCTCGACGATGCTCAGCAGGCCGTGCCGCTGCGTCTCCAGCAGCTGAGCGCTCGCCGGGTCCCCGGCCGCGAGCACGGCGGGCTGGAGCAGCCCGGACGCCTGTCGGGCGAGAGCTTCGAACCTGTCCTGACCGAACTCCCGCCGCAACCGCGACTCCTTGCGGCCCGACGCCTCCTGAACGGGTCCCGTCCTCACCGCACGCGGGGGCTCGGCGGCGGCCTCGGCGGGCCGGGCGTGCCGGAGGTCGCGCTGTCTGTGGCGCTCCGCCAGGAGCAGGCGGCCCCAGTCTTCGCCGAAACCGCGCAGGACGGCCTGGTCGTCCTGCCAGATGGCGGGACGCTGGTGGAACAGCCTGATCCACGCGTCGAGGTCGAAGGTCGACTTCTGCCCCGGGGTGCGCACCGCGCGGATCTCGTCCGCCGGCGGCGGCACCACGAGGGAGTCCCCCTTGGCCCGCCGGTATGCCTTCGCGGCTTCCTCGGCGTCGCGGGCGGACCAGAACATGCCGAAAGAGTCCAGCAGATCGACGACCCGCTGAACCTGGGCATGGCGGCGGTTGCGCATGTTGGCGAGGGATCGGCCCAGCTTCGCGTCCGCGTCGTCCCCGGTGGTCAGGACGTTCAGGTGCCCGTGCCGCCGGAAGTAGTCCGCCGCCGCGGTGAGCCGCCAGTCCGCCTCGAACTGCCGGTGTGCGTACAGCCGACCCCACTGATCCACCACGTCGAAGCCGGGGGCGGTATGCAGGTTTCTCAGCAGCTCTGCCGCCAAGGCGGCGACTTCGCCATAGGTCAGGGCCTGCTCGCTCCGGCTCTCCCGCCTGCGCACCGTGTCGAAGAAGTCGGTGCGTTCGGCGTCGCTCAGCCCGTCGTCGAACTGTGCGTCGGACCGGGGCTCAAAGGAAAGACCCCATGGACGGGACCTCCAGTCGGAGGCCTGGGCCTCACGATCGGAAACCTCGGCCCTGCTCGCGGACGACGGCCCGGCTTCCGACGTCACCCGCGTGGTGTCGTCCGCACCGGCGTCCGGGAGGAACTGCGCGTCCGGTGCCGGGCCGACGGTGTTCCCGTCGAGCCACGACCACCAGGGATCACCGGCGAGCATGTCCGTGTACTGCGAGGTATCGGGCAGCAGACTGTCCAGCGCCGCCAGCGCGGCTTCCAGATCGACTCCAGCGGCGTCCGGCAGACCGAGACCGAGCTGGTCCAGGTCCATCTGCCCGGCATCCAATCCCGCACCCGGCTCACCGAGACCGAACTGACCCCAATCGATCTGCCCGGCATCCACCCCGGCGTCCGGCTCACCGAGACCAAGCCGGCCCCAATCGATCTGCCCGGCATCCAATCCCACACCCGGATCACCGAGACCGAGCTGGTCCAGGTCCATCTGCCCGGCATCCAACCCGGCGTCCGTTTCGGGCCGCACCTCCCGGTCAGCGTCGTGCGAGCGGGTGTCGTGCGACGGACCTGCGGTGTCCGGCAGGCCGTCGTCGGGCACCGTCCGCCCGGCCTCAGGCTCTGTCGTCAGGTCGATCACGGCGTCCGCCGGGCCGGTCTCCCGCTCGCTGTGCGCAGGGGCGCCCTGGCTCTCCGTCGTCCCCGGCACGCCGGAACCCGAGGCGGTCGCCTCCGGTGCGGCCATGTTCCGGGTGGAGGGCGCGGACTGCCGTGACATCCGTGCGCCGCGCCGGCCGAGGGGCGCGGCGCCTGCCGGCCGAGCGGCGCGGTCGGCGTACTCGGCACTCAGCTGGGTGATCAGCTCGAGGCTCAGGCTCCTGTTCAAGACCCTCTGGGCATAGACGTTCGCATCCAGGAAGGTCAACTTGCGCTTGCGCCCCCGCTCGTGAGACCGCACATACGTGAACAGCTGCCTGCGTTCCTCGGGCGTGACCGCGTCCTGCGGGACGGGGGCGGTCGCCCGGGCCACGGAAGCGGGCAGGGCGCGGGCCGGCACACCCCACAACTGGGTCCACCCCTCGGTGGGCGCCGCTTCCCCGGGCAGGACGCTCTGGGCCCAGGCGGGACCGAGGACGTCACGGACCCTGGTCCGCTCGGCCTCGGCCATCCGGGACAAGTAGGGCAGCACACGGCCCCAGTGGGCCAGGTCGAACGTGGCCTGCCAACCGGGCACCGACACCGCCCGGAGCTGTTCGGCCGGTGGCGGCGCGTCGAGCTGCGCTCCGGTGAGACCCCTGCCGGCCAGATACGCCCGGGCGGCCTCCAGCGCGGTGGTCGTGCTCCAGCGCATGCCCATGGCGTTCCAGGTGTCCACGATCTCCTGGGACAGGGCCTGGTAGGACCCCCGACGCAACAAGTCGATGTAGCGGCCCAGGGTGTTGTGCACTCCATCCACCCTGGCCGGCACTTCCAAGTGGCCGTGGGTCGCGAAGTAGTCCCGCGCCGCCTCGAGGTGGTGCGCTGCCTCTCCGGTGACGTAGTCGCGCCACTTGTGGTGCTCACCGCGCCGCGAGGGCTGGTGCTGCTGCCAGTACTCCGCGTGCAGCCATTCCACCTGCTGCTGCCCCAGCGCCTTGCCCGAGATGGCGAACGCCGTGTCGGCGACGTCGCCGAACGTCATCTCCCGCGCCCTCGCGCTCTCGTCCCGCAGCCGGGCGAACAGTTCGTCCTGCTGGTCCAGGCTCAGCCACTCGCCCCAGAAAGGACGTGTGGACGGCGGCTGCGAGGGGGAACTCCAGCTCGTGGAACGCCACTCCTGGGCGGCTCCGCCCCCGGTCTCCTCGTCGTCCTCGATCACGATCGGCGCCGCCTCGGTCCCGGGCGCCCACTCCTCGGCCTCCTGTGCGGCGGGGCTGTCCTCCCCGAAGAGCTCCGCCATGATGTCCGGCTGCTCCTGCGGCACATCGGCCGACCGCTGGACACCGACCCCGAAACTCGGCATGCGCAGCCCGTACGACCCCTGCCCGGCGGCGGACGAGGAACCGGCCTGCTGCCGTGTCATGTCCACGGGCCGGGCGCCCGCGCGGATACCGGTCGGTGCCGGGTCGGCGCCCAGTTCCCTGGCCCGGTCGCGGGCCGCCTGCTCGTCCTGGGTGTGCAGGACCGCGGCAACCTCCAGCACCCGCCGGCGGTGCGCCTCACGCAGCGCCTCCGTCTCCGCCTCACCACTGATCGTCAGCTTCGGCGGCACCAGCTGCCCCGCCCTGCCGATCAGCGCGGCCAGCTCGCCGTGCTCCAGCCCCCGCAACTCCGTCGGCAGCGAGTCGGCCGGCCGCTCACCGGCGGACCGGGCCTTGCCCTTGTCGTCACCGCGCTGGGCGTGCAAGCGCGCGGCCTCCAGGCCCGCCCCGAACGCGTCGGTGTACTCCGCCTCGTGGGCGGCCCAGGACGTGGACAGCGCCTCAGGCGCCCACAGCAGTTCGTACGCGTCCAGGAAGTCGGCGCGGAAGTCCTCGGCGTGTTCCTCCCACCGCTGCCGGGCGGTGTCGTCATCCGGGCGCAGCGTGTCGAAGGAACGCGCGGCGTCGTACAGCGCGGCGTCGGTCCAGGACTCGAAGTCGAGGTGCGCGGCCAGCGTGCGGGCCTGCCGGGCGAGCACGGCGTCCCACTGCCGTACCGCGCCGGCGAGTTCGTCGGAGCCGACCGGACGGCCGGTGAACAGCGCGTCGAAGGCGGCGAGGAGCCGCTCGTCCAGGCCGGCCCGGGCGCGGGCGATGTCCGCCTCGGTCAGCGCCTGCGTGCCGTGGGTGGCCTGCCAGCGCTCGAGTTGCTCGTCGAACAGGCGCGCGGCGGCTGCGTACACGCCGTCCCGGGCGTGCCGGACGGTGAGCCAGGTGTGCAGCCGGTCCCGGCCGGTCAGCTCGCCGTACGCGGTGTTCCAGCGCTCCAGCCCGGCCCGGACGTCGGCCGGGTCGGTGGTCACACCGTCGTGGCCGAAGAGCTGCTCGAAGTGGTCGTTGACGGCGGCGGCGACCGAGACGTCCAGGGTGCGCCGGAGTTGGGGGCGTACCTGGCCGAAGGAGACGGGGAAACGGTCGAGGAAGGTCCGGCCGGTGGCGGTGGCGGAGTCGGCCCAGGAGGCGACGGCGTCCGCGACCGCGTCCTGCGAACGCAGGATGGCCGCCTCGCGGGCCGCCTGGAGGGCCAGCCTGCCGGGCAGCGCGTCCAGGACCGTGCGGACCTCGTCCTGCCATGCCTGGGGCAGGACGCCGCCGGTGGCCAGCCCCGCCACGGACTCCGCGCCGGGGAAGACCCGGTCGAACGCCTCCCGCAGCGTCTGCCGGGTCTCTTCGAGGATCCGGGTCCGGCCGGGCTCGGACACCTCGGTGTCCTCGGCGCCGAAGGCCGTCAGCAGGTCCCGGCCGCTCTGGTCGAGCCGGTCGCGGAACGCTCCGTCCGCGAGGTCTTCGAACACCGCGTCGAGCCGGGAGAGCTGGCCGAAGCGCAGCGCGTACCGGTCGAACTCCCCCTCCAGACCGGAGACCAGCCCGCGCAGCATCCGCGCCGACTCCCGCACCACCTCCCCGCCACGGGTGCGCAGGTCGGTGCCGGAGACCAGGGTGTCCTGGAGCATCCCCTCCCACCGGTCGCGGAAGTCACCGGCGGCCAGTTCCCGCACCGACTCGGCCATCTCCGCGACCAGCTCGAACGGCGCCGGCGTACCGTCGGCGAGCCGGCCCCGCCACGCATCCGCCAACCGCTGCCCCCACTGCCGGTACGCGGTGTCGAACGCCTGCTGACCGCGGACCGCGGCCAGCTCACGCGCCGCCCCCAGATCGAAGGCGTCCCGCAGCCGGTCCGCCGCCGTGTCGTCGGCGGTCGGCTCGGCGAACCGGTCGGGGTTCTCCCTGACCCGCTCCCGGACCGCGGCCAGCCGCTCCTCGGACACCCCCGGGGCCTGCTCCCGCGCCCACTGGCGGAACGCCTCGTCGAAGGCGCTCTCCCGCTCCTCCTCCGCCACGGTTTCGCCATCGGCGTCGGTGGCGGAGTCCTCGGTACGGTCCTGGGCCAGCAGGTCGGCGTAATGGCGGTGCAGCTCCCGCTGCGCTTCCTGCCACGCCGGAACACGCCAGTCGTCCTCGGCGGCAGCCTGCGGATGCGCCGCCGGGAACTGGACGGGCAGGGCGGTGTCCCGGGCCTGCTGGACGGTCTCGAGGTAGGCGTCGCGCAGGGCGGTGATCTGGCGCCCGGTCCAGTCGGCTGTCGCGGCGTGGGACACCGGCCCCGTGTGCTCGGCGTGGCCTTCCACCAGCCGCTCGAAGTCCTGGTACGCCCGGTGGCGGGACTCGGCGACCGTGCGCAGTGCGGTGGCCTGCTCGTCGAAGCGCGCCAAAGCCTGCGCCCGCTCCCGGGGCCCGTACAGGTCGAGTTGCCCGAGGAGCGGCTCGGAAAGTGCCCGCTGCCGGTGCTGGTACCAGGCGGTCAGCTCGCTGTTCCAGGCCGGGTCGGCCGCGAACCGGGCGGTGTGCTCGGTGAATTGGAGGCCTGCCGCGGCCGCCACCTGCGCTCGCTGCTGCTGGAACAGCGCCGCCTGGCGGATGTCGCTGTCCAGCCGGTCCAGGCGCGTCTGACGCTCGTCCTCGTCCGCGACGGCCAGCGTCTCGGTCCGCTCGGCGACGTAACTCTCCCGCAGGGAGACGAGTCGCTCGGAGTACCAATCGCGGACCGGGGCGCTCCACTGCGCCAGCCCGTCCCCGAGGTGGATCCGCCGCCCGTCCGGGGCCGTGGTCCGCAGGGCGTTGTCGAACGCGGCGCCGGCCCGCCGTTCGGCGGCCCAGGCGGTGTGCGCCTCGGCATAACGCTGCCGGAACTCCCGTACCGCCGCTTCCGTGCCGCCGGACGCGTCGGCCACCGTCTGCCGGAATTCCTCGGCCAGCGCCGTCGCCTGGGTGGAGCCCTGGAAGGCCGTACGGATCCGTGTGTCCGGCACCACCACCGTGGCGACCTCACGGTCGAAGACCGTCTGCGCCTGTTCCCGTGCCGTGAGGGCGTCCTGTGCGGACGCCAGGTGCGCGGTCAGATCCGTGAGGGCGCGGGTACGGGTGGCGGTGAGTTCGGCGGGGCCCGCGGCCGGGTGGTCCTGTGCCCACGCGTCGGCGAACGTCTCGCGGGCCTCGGCGACCCGCTCCGCGACCAGGGGAGAGCGCAGCCCGGGGGGGTACTCCGCCAGCCGCCTGTCGAACTCCTCGTACGCCCGCTCCCGCGCCTCGACCCTGTCGCGCAGTCCGGCCAGGGCATCCAGCAGGGGCGCGGGGGCCGCCGGCATCTCCTCCCGGGAGCCGGCCGTCCCGGGCCGTGTTCCGGCGGGGTCGGTGGTGTCGGTGGCCGGTGCCGGGATGTCCGCCTCGGAGTGCGTGCCGGACTGCTCCACCGGCTGCTCCGCCGGTTGTTCGGGCGGTGGGGTGGGGGTGTCCTGGTCGGTGGTGGAGGCCTGGCCGGTGGTGCCGACCGGGGGTGCGTTCGCCGGCGCGTCATGGGCGTACTGGGCGCGGCGGGCGGCGGCCGCGGCGTCCTGCAGCCGCGGCACCAGGTCGCGCAGGTCCTGCTCGGCGTGGCCGAGGGCCTGCGCGGTCTCCGGGGCGGGGACCTCCTGGTGGTTCCTGACCGCGTCGGTGTACCGGATCACGACGTGGTGCACGTCGGGGTTGGGGGACAGCGCGTAGATGTCGTCTTGCGGGGTGCCGTAGTAGGTGACCTTGCCCGGGTCGCCACCACGGGCGGCCCGGTTCTCGGCCTGGATGTCGATGTCGGCGGAGATGTGCGAGCGGCCGGTGATCCTGACGTGCAGTCCGCCCAGTTCCTTCGCCGCGTCGACGACCTTGATGTCGACGCCGCGGCCGCCGGTCATGTTGATGACGGTGATCTTGCCGGGCCGGCCCGCGTCCTTGATGGCTTCCTCGAAGGCGTCCTCCTGGAAGCGGCCCTTCTCCAGGAACCAGTTCGCGTCGATCGCCGTGTGCTCCACACCCGCGGCCTCCAGCCGCGCCGAGATCTCACCGACCAGGTCGTTGCGGTGGGCCAGGATCAGCTGCGGCGGACGCCGGTCGGCCGGATAACCGTTCAGCGTGTCGTCGACGACCTCGTCGAGCTTGCGGTGGAGATCCTCACTGATCCGGTCCGGGATGAACTCCAACCGGTGCTCGTAGTAGCGGTTGACGTCCCGGACGGTGTCCGACAGGCCCAGCGCGCCGAAGTCGTGTCCCTTGACCGTGCCGGAGGCGCCGCTGGTCTGGCTGAACTCCGTGAGCTTGACCATGTCCTGCGCGGTCAGGCTGCGGCTGCTGTCGGAGTCCGAGCGGACCGTCAGCCCCAGATGATGCTCGATCGCCTGCGCCAGACCGTTGTTCCACCGCGACTCCGAGGACGTGACCGGGTCGTAGAGAACTTTGTGCGAGTTCTGGTCGATGATGTAGATCTTGCCCTCGTGCACCGCGTAGTGGATCTTCGGCTTGTACACCCACTGTGCCAGCGCGGCCATGTTCAGCCGGTGCACCTCCTGCTCGGTCAGGCCGCGCTGCAACTCCGCTTCCAGCTTGGCCCTGCCGGCTTCGGTCAGCTGCGCCCCGCCACCGCCGAGATGACCGGAACGCAGACCGAAGTCCGTCTCGTCCAGCACCCCCCGGTCCAGACCGTCCTTCAGCGTCTCGCCGGCCCAGTTCACCTCGGTCACCGTCTGAGGTGCGGCCTCGCGCTGCGCGCCCTCGCTGAGGATGTAGGTCGGGTTGGCGTAGACGAACGCCTCGTCCGCCTCGTCGACGGCGACATGGACACGGATCTCGTCACCCGGGTTGTTCTGGCCCTGCAACAGGCCGTGCTTGAGTTTCCCGAACGCCACGTCCTCGGAGGTGCCGATGTAGATCGTGGGCTTGTCGCCGCCCGGCGGAGGAGGCGGCGTGTCGGAGTTCATCCGGTGGACATGGGCCCAGTCGCCCAGCACCTTCTCGAAGTGCACGATCTCCCGGTTCGCCAGCACATCCCTCGGCGTGATCAGATACGACGCCGACACGCCGTCCTTCGCCGCCTGCAAAGCGGCGTTCATGAAGAACACCCACGACTTGCCCTCACCGGCGGCCATGTTGACCATCTCGCCCCGGCCCAGGCCGATCACCGCGTCCAGCTGCGTGTACCGCAGCGATATGCCCTGGCTGCGCCGCACCCACTCATACAGCGCCGCGATCTTGTCATCCTCCGTCCCACGCCAGTACAGCTCCTTCAGCTGCTCCTCACCGATACGGTCCAGCCGCTCGTGCTCCGGCACGCTCCGCGCCGACCGGGCCCCGATGTCGAACAGCTTCTGCGCCGCGTCATGCGCCTTGTTCGCACTCGCCAGGAAACCCTCGTAGGTGGAGGTGTTCAGATCGGTACGCTCGACCCAGCCGCCCTCCTCGTGCGGCAGGAAAACCTTCGGCTGCGCCAGCCACGCCCCGTTCTCGTCCTTGATCTGCCGGTACATCAGGACCTTGTCCGCGGCGTTGTCGGTGATCCGCTCGTTCTCCTTGCCCAGCACCACGGTGCTGCCGTCGTGCAGGGTGAGCACGGTATCGCTGTCCGTCTTCCTGGAGATCACCTCACCCGTGCTGTGGCGCGGCGGCCCCCACAGACCGTCGAAGCCGCGCTCGAAACTCACCCCGTCCGGCAGCACGACGTGCCGCAGCTCACCCGCCCCGTCGAACAGCGCCCTCGAACCCTCCGGCAACGGCAACGCGAAATCGTTCCCGTCCCGGCCCCGGCCGGTCACCACCTCCGGCGCGGCCGCCGACTCACGCACCACCCCGGACGTGAAGGGCCCGTCGACCCGACCGGCGGACGCCCCGCCGTGGTCGGCCCGCTCGGTGCCGCCCGTCGCCGCGGTGTCCCGGCCGTCCGTCGGGGACAACGGATCCCGCGTCTCGGTCCGCGTGACACCCGGGGCGTCGGCGCGCGCCTCGGCGGCGGACGGCCGGCTCTCGGTACGCACGTTCGACGCGGCCTGCTCTGACCCGGCCCCGGTCCGTACGTCCCCGCTGGCGCGGACGCCGCTCTCGGGCCGTGCACCGGCGCCCTCGCTCGTGACCGCCGGTCCGCCCCCGGTGCGTACGGCGGCGTCGGCAGGCCCGCCCACCGCACCCGGCCGCGCTGCCGTACCGCCACCCGGCGCCGCTTCCGTACGCACAGCAGGAGCCCCAGTGCCCCCTGCCCCGGCACCGGGCCGCGACCCCGCGCCACCGGCCCCGGAGACCTCACGTCCCTGGCCCGCCGTCTCGGCCCCGGCACGCACACCGGAGACAGCCCCCTCACCAGGCCGGCCCACCGACCCCGGCGCCCCGGCCTGCTCCGAGCCCCGCACTCCACGCTCAACGGCGGACACCGGGCCCCGACCAGCAGCCTCGCCCCCGCCACCAGCCGTACCGGACACCGGCGTCCGCTCTCCACCCCGGCTCTCGGTCCGCGCGTTCGGCGTGGCCTGCTCCGCCGCCGCACCCGGCCGCGCATCCCCGCCGCCACGGGTCGCGGGCTCCGGCCGCACACCCGCACCCTGACCCGCCACCGACGACGGTTCACCGACAGCGCGCACACCCGAACCAGGCGCCTGGCCCACCGTGGCCGGCCGGGAATCCCCGCCACCAGAGACCACGGCGTCCGGCCGCACACCCGCACCCTGACCCGAAGTCACCGACTCACCAGCACCACGCACACCAGCACCGGCCCCGGCCCCGGACACCTCACCCGGCCGAACGTTCCCGGTCTCACCCGGGCTCTGGATCCGCGCGTTCGGCGTGGCCTGCTCCGCCACCGCACCGGGCCGCGCATCCCCGCCGCCAGGGACCACGGTGTCCTGCCGCGCACCCGCACCCTGACCCGCCACCGACGACGGTTCACCAGCAGCGCGCACACCCGAACCAGGCGCCTGGCCCACCGTGGCCGGCCGGGAACCCCCGCCACCAGAGACCGCCGCGTCAGGCCGCACACCCGCACCCTGACCCGAAGTCACCGGCTCACCAGCACCACGCACACCAGCACCGGCCCCGGCCCCGGACACCTCACCCGGCCGTGCCGCCGTACCAGTCCCCGGCGCCGCCGCCTCGGTACGGACCGCAGGAGCCGCGCCCCCGCCATCCCTGACAGTGGCCTCCGGCCCACCAGCCGCACGAGGCGCGGGAGCCGGGCCGGGCTGAGCGGTGGAGGACGGCCTGGGCGACGCGGTGTTGCCCGTCGACGAGGGCGTGGACGTCTCGGCGCCGCGCGCCACACCCTCCGGCCTGCCCGCAGCCGCCGACGGGGTACCGGTCCCATCCGGTCGCGGACCGGTCGACGCCCCCGCACCGGGCACGGTCGTCTCACCAGCCGTACGACCCACTGGCACACCGGCCTGGCCGCCCGCACCCGGCTCCACAGCCCGGCCCGGCACCACACCGCCGCCCCCGACGGCCTCCGGTCCCTCGGACCGCACGGCACCCGCGACCGGCGTCTCCTCCACACCGCGCACCCCGGCAGACCCGCCACCAGGACCGGCGACGGTGCGCCCCGGCACCTCCGCAGCGCCACCCGCCGACGCGGGCTCCTCCAGCCGAACCGTGCCCGCGTTCGGCGCCGCCGTCTCCGGAGCACGGACCGCGTCCGGTGCTCCACCCTCGCCGCCACCGCTCCGGACAGGCGGAACCACCGGCTCTGCCGTGGAGGCCGTCACAGGGTCCGCCGGCCGCACGGAACCCCCGCCCGGGGCCGACTCCACGGTCTCGAAACCGGGCAGCCCCGTCCCCTGTCGCATGACCGGAGGCACACCACCGGTCCCGACGGGATCCGGGACACCGCCCCGGACCACCGGCTCCGTCCGCGTGACACCAGCGCCAGCCGTGCGCGTACCCGGCGCGCCCGGTGTCCCGGCGCCCGCACCCGCACCCGCACCCGCAGGAACGGTCGTCTCCGGCGTGGGATCAGCGGACGCCGTGTAGCGCGGCAGTGTGTCGACCGAGGGCGAACGACCAGGAGTACCCGCACCCGCAGGAACGGTCGTCTCCGGCCTGGGATCAGCGGACGCCGTGTAGCGCGGCAGTGTGTCGACCGAGGGCGAACGACCAGGAGTACCCGTGCCCGGGTCCGGGGTGACCGTCGTGAAGTCCTTCGTGCCTCCCGGGCCGCCCACACCGCCGAACGCGAACAGATCCGAACTGTTCACACCGTCCGGCGACTTGAACGGATCCTTGGTCGACAGCGACTTGACCGCGTCGGCCAGCCCCTCCGTCGGCGTCGCGTCCGCCTTGCGGCCCCCGCCCGTGTCCGGCCTGCTGAGCATGGCACCCGCCGCACCCGCCAGGAACGCGAGCCCCAGATCCTGGTCCGCACCGAGCGCGGAGTTGACCGCCGCGCCACCCGCCACACCCGACGCGCCACCGATCGCCGTACGCCCGATCAGCGAGTTCGCGAACTTCGGCACGAAATGCGAAGCCACCCCGGAGAACGCGCCGAAGACGGCACCGCCGATGGCCCCGCCCAGCGCCATGTTGCCCACGGTCTTGGCGTCGAAGTGCTTACGCGTGCCCTTGAGCATCTCGATGCCCTGGAGAAGCGCCTCCAGCCCCGACATCGAAGCGGCGCCGATCGCCGCCGACATGAACAGCCGCCGCAGGATCGCCTGGATCACCTGCCGCACACCCGTGATCAGCGCGGGCACCGCCGCCAGCCCGAACAACGTGTTCGCCAGGAACGCCAGTTCGACCAGCATCCAGGCCAGCATCGCCTCGGTCATCGCGGTGGCGTGCTCGACCTCCAGAGCGAAATCGTCGCTCTGCACCCGCAGGTTGTCGGCCGCCTTCGCCAACTCGGGCAACGTCGTGCCCAGCGTCCGCATGTAGCTGTCGAACGCCTCCGCCGGCTGCCCGTTCACATTGGACAGAACACCGTTGCGGACCGAGCTGACCTCGCTCATCATGCCCTGGACCTGCTGGGCAAGGCTGCCCCAGACCTCACCCTGCTGACGCAGCAGGGCAGGATCAGCCTTCGGCAGTTCCGTGCCGGTGATGAGCGCGGCCCACCTAAGGGGCTCGGGAACAGCACTCACGCGCGTCGTCCGCCGCCGCTGCCGCCCCGGCCCTGGGTGCCGCCGAACTGCCCGTTCAGCCGGCTCGTGGCCTGCATGCTGTTCTCATTGGCGCTCGAGAAGCCCTTGCCCATCTCATGCAGGTTCTCCCCGGTCGTGGTCAGGACCGTCCGGATGCCTTGCCCGGCCTCGATGATGTCCCTGGCGACGGGAACGTACCTGCTCGCGAACTGCCGACCGGGCTTGTCATCCCCCCACGCCTTGGACCCGTCCGCGATCACGGCCGACGCTGCCTCGAAAAATCCCCCCAGACGCTCCGCCAGCGCCCTCAGCGGCACGCTCGCGTTCTGGAGCCCGTCGGGGTTGACGATGAAGTTCTCAGCCATGGCGGGGCTCCAATCCGAACAGGTGGGTCAGACGAACGGCGACAGGGGTGACGGGGGGGCGGCGGAACGGTTCCGGCGGCACGGGAAGCACCGTCGGGCCGTCACACCGGGCGGCCCCGGTCCACGTACTCCCGCACCGCGTCCGGCATGACCGGTTCGGACCCCATCAGCTGGGTCACGTCGGCGGACCCGTTCAGCAGTCCCGTCGTATCGAACCCCTGGGGCAGGTGCGGAGCCATGACCTCGGCGACGGCGGCGGTGGCCTTCCCCCTGGCCTCCTGCACCGTCTTGACGATCAGGTCCGCCAGCTCCTTGGGAGCCATGCTGCGGTAGGCGCCGGTGGGGAACTCCACCGACAGCAGCTCGCCCTGCGGGCCGACCGTGACCTTCATGGCCTGCGCCTTGGCCGTGGCGGTGCCCGTCACCTCGCGCATACGGCTCTGCAACTCGCCGATCTGCGCCAACTGGGCCTGGTAGCCCGCCCGCAGTTCCTCGAGCTGATCGTCGTACGGCGTAGACACTGCTCGCTCCTCATGGGTCGGGGGGTCGGACGGTCACCCGGCGCGGGCCTCGGTGACGGATGAGGCGGTCACAGCCTCTGCCGCTCACGTAAACACGAGCGGGCCCGGGAGAGAACCCAAGCTCAGGAGGCGTGCCCGCGTGAACACCGGTCCTGTCCGAAAAGACGTGCTCCGAAAAGACACCCTCCGGCGGGACGTGGACGCTCTACGCCCTGTCCCCCGCCTCCGCCAGCGCCTCGAGGAGCGGCTGTGTCTCCACGGCGAGGGCGACGGCTCCGGCCGGGTTGAGGTAGAGCTGGTGGCCGGGAGGGAGCAGGCCGACGGCCTCCTGGCAGGTCACGACCCGGTACGCCAGTCGCCCGGCCGCGTCCACCTGCGGCTGGGCGGTGAAGGCGGGCACCACCGCGGTGCCCTCAGGGGTCACGGCGGTGACGACTTCGCCGTCCGGGCGGACGTGCACGGCCAGTTCGCTGTCGACGAGGGCGCGTACGACGTCCTCGGGCCGGCCGTAACCGGTGGCGGCCCGCTGCACGGCGTGGTCCGCCGGGTCCGTGGGCGGGGCCCAGCCCAGCGCGGCGGGCGAGGGACGGTAGGTGTCGTTCTCCTGCCACTCGACGATCTCGCCGGCCGCGTCCGAGCGCCACCGGCCGATGACGGCCCAGTCGGGCGGCGGCCCCCCGGCCTCGTCCCAGGCCGGGTCGACCATCCCGAACCAGTGGTCCGGGGCCTGGCGCGCGGCATCCCTGATGTCGTCGGGCGGTTCGGGCACGACCGGTGTGGCGGGTGCGGTGCTCATGTCGCTCATGGGTCCGTTCTCCTGGGCGGCCGAAGCCGTCGAGCGGGCGGTGGAAGGGGCGGCGGGAGGGGCGTCCCGCCCGCGCCGGACGGCTGTGGGCCGTCCGGCACGGGCGAGGGACACGCCGGGTGGGCGTGGGCGGTGCCTAGCCGATGGAGTCCGGTACGACGGGCCGGGTGCCCCAGGTCGAGGCGTCCTGCGTCAGCAGGTTGACCATGCCCTTGTCGTCGGCATCGTCCTCCTCCTGCTCGCCGTCCGCTCCGGTCCCGGTCGCCTCGGCCTCCGGTTCCTCCGGCAGCTCGCCCGCGCCGTTCCCGCAGCGGATCTCGACGTCGGGGTCGAGGCTCGCGGCGGCCGGGCCCTGGACCGCCGTGGCGCCTCGCGCGGCCGGCCGCCAGGTCGTCAGCTCCGGCTCGGCGAAAGACGCGGTGCCCGGGTCCACCGTGCGTTCCGCGGCCCGGGCGGTGCTCGTGCCCTCCGCCTCCCAGACGGCCGGCGCGGCCGTCGCGTACCCGGAGGTGCTCTCCGGGTGCTCGGCGTCGGCCGTACCCTGGCCCGCGAACGCGACCATCAGCATGCCGAAGCCGGCCGCCGCCACGTCCCAGGTGGAGGTGTCCTCCGCCGCCTCGGTCCGCGCCGGCACGGGGACACGGTCGTCGGGCAGGTCCGGCAGCGGGACCGCCACCACCTCTTCGCCGGGCACGGTCTCCGCCGCCCACTGCGCGGTCGCGGACTCGGTCGCCCACTGCACGGTCGCGGACTCCGCCGCCCACTGCGCGGTCGCGGACTCGGTCGCCCACTGCGCGGTGGCGGACTCGGTCGCCTCCTGGCCCGCGCCGGTCTCGGCGGGTGCCTGTGCGGCCGTATGGGCCGGGCCACCGGTCGGCACTGCGGCCGGGTGGGCCGGTGCCGGTGCCGCGGAGGCCGGCGGCGCCGCCGCCCCCGTGACGTCCTCCGACGACCAGACGGCCCGCGAGCCGCCCAGCAGTTCGGACGACGCGGTGCCCTCGCCCCCGGCACCACCGGCACCGGTACGCCCGCCTTGCGCGCCTCCGCGGCCGGTCGGCGCCAACGGCAGGGGCAGCACGGGGACGGGCATCGCCGGTGCGGCGGTGGCCGCACCCGACAGCGTGGAGCCGCCGGTCGGCGCCCCGGCCACCGGAGCCGTTCCCTCCTCCGCGCCCACCTCTCCGGCTCCGGTCCACGGAGCGGTCGCCTGCTCCAGCAGCCCGGAGGAGTCGGACCGTTCGCCCGAGGAGCCGTTCCCGGCACCGGCCCCCTGCGCACCCATGCCCGGGGCCATCGGCATCATCGGCATACCGGCGACCGCGGCGGCGGTCTCACCGGCACCCGGTACCGAGGACACCGCGGATTGCGTCGCCGCCTGTCCCGCGTCCAGCCCGGACAGACCCGGACCACCGGCCGCCGCACCCGCCACCGGCTCCGCCTCCGGTACCGCGAGTCCGGCCGTTCGGCTCCAGCGGCGTTCTGCGCACCCGCACCCGGCGCACCCATGCCCGGCGACATGCACTCACGCTCTCACCCGTGCCCGGCGCCGACGCCGCAGCCGACTGCGGGGTCTCGGCGAGACCGGCAACCGGCTCCAGCGAACTCGCGTCCAACCCGGACAGACCCGGACCACCGGCCGCCGCACCCGCCACCGGCTCGACCTCCGGCAACCCGCCCAGCTCGGCACCACCGGACCACGGCTTCACCTCACCGCCCAACAAGCCGGACGAGTCCGGCCGTTCGGCACCCGCACCGTTCTGCGCACCCGCACCCGGCGCACCCATGCCCGGCATCATCGGCATACCGGCGCCCCCGCCGGCGGAGCCCAATGCCGACGCGTCGGGCAGGCCGGGGGCGGAGGCGAGGTTGGCGGACGGCATCGCGGAGGGCGTGCCGACACCGGGGGCGCTGCTCAGCAGGTCGCTCGGCAGTGCCGCCCCGCCGGTGCCGCCGGCCGTTCCGATGTCCGGCGTACCGATGGTGCCGGTCTCCGGCAGGTTGATTCCCGTACCGCCGGTCCCCGGAAGGGTGGTGCCCGCGCCACCGGTCCCCAGCTCCGGCGTCTGGGCGCCGCCCGTCCAGGCTGTGGGGGGCGCGCTCAGTCCGTTGCCGGACGTCGAGTTGCCGTTGTTCCCCGTCGTCGGTGTGCCCACGGAGCCGAACCCGGGGAGCGGGACGGTGCTGCCGGGGGTGATGCCGTTCCCGGTGGTCGGGGTGAAGGGGTCGTTCAGGCCGCCCGTGGAGCCGGGGAACGGATCGACTGTGCCCCCCGTGCCGCCCGTGCCGAGGTTGCCGGTCCCGGTGGGCAGGTCGGGCACCGTGGCACCACCGGTGAAGGGCGCCGGCGAGCCCGTGCCGCCCGTGCCACCCCCCGTGCCGCCTCCCGTGCCCGTGTCGGGGATGGTGAAGTCCGGCGCGGTCGACCCGCCGGAGCCCAGGTCGCCGGTCGAGGTGCCGCCGGGGAACGGCGCGATCGCTCCGGTGGTGCCGGGGTCGCCGATCGTGCCGGGGTCACCGGCCCCGCCGGTGCCGCCGGTCGTGGCCAGGTCGGGCGGGGGGGCGCCGCCGGTGAACGGGTCCGCGGTACCGCCCGTGCCGCCGCCGTCGCCGCCGCCACCGTTCAGCTCGCTGAGGTCGGGGCTGTTCGGGCCGCCCGAGCCACCGCCTGTGCCCGTGTCGGGGAACTTGGTGCCGCCGTCGTTGCCGCCGCCCGTGGTGGGGTCCTTGACCGGCGAGACGACCGGCTTGGGCTGGACGCGGCCGAGTGTCTGGCTCACCTGGGCGTAGTTCGTGGCGAGCTTCTTCAGCTCGGCCCGCATGTCGTCCGTCATCATCTTGACCAGCTCGGGCTTCTGGCTGATCGGCATGAGGCCGTTGGCCATGGGCTTGACGCCGAGCCGGGCGGCCTGGTTGGCGTACCAGGCGTCGATGGCATGGATGTTGGTCTGGGCGACGGTGAGCGCGTTGGCACTCCAGACGAGGTTCTGGCCGACGGAGGAGCCGGTGGCACCGCCGCCGAGGGCTTCGGCGTTGGAGGCGACCTGCTTGGAGAAGTTGGTCATCGTGTCCATGAAGGCGTCCGCCGCACCGCCCTGCCAGGGCGCGCCTTCGCCGCCGGCCAGGGCTTTGGCCTGGTCGGCCAGGCTCTTGGCGACCATCGCCATGACTTCCTGGACGTACTGGAAGTCGTTCGCCGCCTGCACCAGGGTCTGGGGTGAGGACACGGAGGACGCTCGGCTGTCCCCGCCGGCGCCGGGCACCATGCTGGAGCCACCCACGATGGCCGCCATGATCTGCTTCCAGTCCCAGTTGTCGTAATCGGACGGGGAGCCCTGGACCGTGGGGTCGGCGTAGATGCCACTGTCGTCCTGGTGGAATCCGCCCTGGTTGTAGTCCGGCATAAGCCTGCGCTCTCGTCTGGGGCCTCGGCCTCCGGCGCGCGAGCGTGATCACGGCGGCGGGACCGAGCGCCGAATGCGTCCATGCCTGAGCCGCTGTCGGCGGCACCGGGGTCCGATGCCGCCGACAGCGGCGGGTGTTTCGGTTATGTCTTGGTGGTGCCGCCGGAGCCGCCGTTCTGGTTGCCCGTGGTGGTCGACGATCCACCGGTGGACGTGACGGTTGCACCGCTGTCGTTTCCCAGCCGCTGGAAGTCCGCCGAGGCGTTGCCCAGTGCCTCCAGGAGGTCACTGGTCTTCAAACGGTTGAGTTCTTCCGTCGTACTGTGCTTCTTGCTCAGCTGCTGCATGCCGGTGCTGATGTCCTGCAACCCCTCGGCGAGGTCGTCGAGGACGTTGTAGTACCGCTGCTGGAGGCCTGCGCCGCCGTTGGGTCCCGACGTCTGCGAGCGCAGCTGGTAGGCGTCGTAGAACGCTCCCGGGTGGACGACCGAAGCCGTTCCCGAGGCCATCTTGTTGCGCGCCTCGACGACGTGCGGCACCAGGGCGGCGATGTTCTTGGCGAAGGCGTCCATGGAAGCCGTGTTCACGGCCTCCTTGCCTGTGCCGCTGCCGTTGGGTACGGCAGGCGCTGGCGGCACCGTACCCGGGTCCGGCGTGTTGGGCGTGTCGGGCCGGTGGACGCTGGTGGGGTCCCACGCCTGCGGAGGACCGCCGTCCGGTGCCGGGGCGTCGGGGGGCTCGTAGCCGCCCCGCGTGGGAACGGCGGCCATTCCTACTGCCCGCCCGCGAAGAGCTGCATTCCGAACTTGTAAGCGCCTTGGTACTCTTGCTTGCAGGAGTCCGCCACGGCCTGGGCCTGAGCGGCCTGCGCCTGCATCTGGTGGGACCGCTTGACCCATTCGACCTTGTGCGCGTTGAAGGCCTCGCGGACATCACTCGCCCATTCGGCGAGGGCCTTGGTGTTGCCGGAGTCGAAGTCGTTCGTGAGGGCGTCGATGTGGCTCTGTACGACCTTCAGCCGATCGAGCACCTCGTTGACCGCACCCCAGTTGATCGAGTACGTCTCAGCCATGCTTTTCCCCTTTCCAGGGCACTGCTCGGTTCACAAGTGGTGCGCCGCGGACCCTGGGAACCGGCTCCACGACACGAGGGTTGGCGACCTCTGTCAGAAGCCCGCGAGACCGATGGGCTCCATCGAGCCCGAGGCCAGCGTCGCCGTGGCCTGGCTCGTGGCCTCGTGCGTCTGCGTCGTCGTCTTCAGGTGGGCGTTCATCTTCTGGTTCATGAGGTCCACGTACTCGTGGACCTTCTTGTAGTTGGCGAGCCAGGCGTCGAGGGCGTGCTTGAAGTTCTGCCCGGCCTGGCCCTTCCAGCCGGCCTCGGCCTGCTCCGCGAGCTGCTGCATCTCGCCGTAGGTCAGGCCCACGCCCTCCAGCGCGGACAGGTGCACGTTGATCGAGCCTGCCAAGCCATCAAGGCTGACTGCCTCAGTCCCAGAAGCCATACCGATTCCTCCGATGTGTGCTCGGTCGACACGGAACCCGTGTCCTTGTGCCCTCCATCCTGTTCGCCCGCCGCGTCCGTGGACAGCCGTGGAGGGCCGTGCTGCCCGGTGTGACAGGCTCTTTGCCCCTGCGAGCCGTGCGGGCGCCCGACTCAGCCGACGGGCACGGTCTCGGGCTCGGGTTCGGCGGCGTCCTCGTCGAGCAGATCCGCCACGTCACCGGCGTCGAGGACGCGCGAGACCGCCACGTCGGCCAGCCGGTCGGCCAAGGCGTGCGCCTCGAAGGCACCCCGCGCCGCGGGGACCCGGGTGAAGTGCTCGGCCAGGGCCTCGAACGCCCCCTCGCCGGCCTCGAGACCGGTCGCCGCGAGCCGCTGCACGGTCAGCAGCGCCAGTTCCCCGGGTTCGTACGGCGCGAAGTCGACCTGCCCCGCGAAGGCGGCGGCCAGCTCGGTGCCCGGTGCGCCGCCCAGGAAGTCGGCCAGGGGCCGGGGTTCGGCGGAGAGGATCAGCACCACGTCGTCCCGGAGTGCGGCCAGCTCCCGTACGGCGGTGAGCAGCGCGGTGCGCTCGGGCAGAGCGCGGGAGGCGAAGAACTCGTCGAGTTCCAGCACCAGTACGCCGCCCGCCGCCTCGTCGAACGCGGTCAGCACATTGGCCTCCGCCTGCCCGGGCCAGCGGGACGGCCAGGCGGACAGCGGCACCCGGTGCACCGTGCCGGTGGGCAGCAGTCCGAGTTCGGCGAGCGCCCGCGCGTACAGCACCGCCACCGCGTCACGGCCACTGCCCTCGGTGCCGGAGAACACCAGGTTGGCCCGTCCGGCGAGCGGTTCGCCCCGGTGGTACGCCGGCACCAGGGCGGCCAGCTGGTCCTGGAGCGCCCGGCGTACGCCCTCCAGACCGACCAGTCCGGCGATGCGGGCGACGGCGCGACCGGCCACGGCCTCGGGCGGCCCCTCGCGCACCGCCGCGCCCGCGGCAGCGGCGGTGGCGGTGGTCGTGGCGGTGATCGCGGGGGTCGTCTCCTCCGGGGCCCCGGGCGCCTCGGGCACCACCTCGACGTCGGCCTCGGTGAGCCGGCTCAGTTCGGAGTCGCTGCCCGGCGGGGAGACCGCGAGCCGCGACGCCTGTCTGTTGATCATCGACTCGAAGACCTGGCGGGCGACCCGGCCGTTGCCGAACGTGGGGCCCTTCGGGATGTGCGCGAAGTAGCGGCCCACGGCTTCCAGGGCCCCGTCGGTGAGTTCGTAGAAGTGCTTGGCGCACAGGCCGCGCACGATGGTGACCAGTTCCTCGACCGTGTAGTTGGGGAACTCCACGGTGCGGGAGAAGCGCGAGGCCATGCCGGGGTTGGAGGCCAGGAACTGGTCCATGTGCTCGGAGTAGCCGGCGGCGATGACCACGACCTCGTCGCGGTGGTCCTCCATCAGCTTCATCAGGGTCTCGACGGCCTCCTGACCGAAGTCCGGGCCGGTGCCCTTGGACTGGTTGGTCAGGGTGTACGCCTCGTCGATGAACAGCACGCCGCCGAGGGCCCGGTTGAAGACCTCCGTGGTCTTGATGGCCGTACCGCCGATGATCTGGGCGACCAGGTCGGCGCGGGACACCTCCACCATGTGTCCCTGGGTGAGGATGCCGAGTTCGGCGAGGACGGCGCCGTAGAGGCGGGCCACCGTGGTCTTGCCGGTGCCGGGCGGCCCGGCGAACACCAGGTGCCGGCTCATCGGCGGCATGGGCAGGCCCATCTCCTCGCGCCGCCGTGCCATCTTGTTCAGGTTGATGAGGCCGGTGACCTCCTGCTTGACGCTCTCCAGACCGACGAGCGCGTCCATCTCGGCCAGCGGGCCGGTGCCGGCGTGGCGCGCGGTGGGCCCCGCGTCCCGGCCGACGGCCTCCCCGGGCTGCGACCACCGGTGCCCGGGATCGGCCGGCGCGGTGCCGGCGTCGTCCGCCCCGGTCACGTTCACGGCCTCGAACCGGGGGTTCTGCCGCAGCTGGTGCAGCGCCTGGCCGCCGTTGTCGCGCAGCTCGCAGTCCTGGATCCGCACCGGTTCCTCGGTGTTGGTGCGGATGCCGTCCCCGGTGTTGTCGAAGACCACGCAGTGGGTGAGGTCGGCCCGGCCGCCGGCCTGGATGTGCACGCCATGGCCGTGGGCGCCGTGCACCCGGCAGCCGACGGCCGTGAGGTCGCCGCCGCCCGCGACCCGGACGCCGTCCGCGTCCGAGGCGACGACCTCGGTGTCCTTCAGCTCCGCCCGCGCGTCGGCGCCGACGAGCGCGCCGCAGTCCCGCAGCACGCACGCCTCGGCGACGACGGTGGCCCCGGCGACCGCCAGGCCCGGCGCGCCGACGGCGCCGAGGCGCACTCCGGTGAGCCGGGCGGTGGCGCTCTCCCGGACGTCGACGGCGGGGCCGGAGGACGCCGCCAGCTCCGAGTCGCGCAACGTCAGCACGGCGCCGCCGCTCGCGCGCGCGCCGGTACCGCCGGACACCGACAGCCGCTCGCCCTCCACGGTGGCGTCGTCGGCGAGCAGGAGTCCCTCGCCGCTAGCGTCGCTCACCCGCACCGAGCGCAGCACGGGCGCGCTGCCGCCGTCCACCCGGATGCCGACGGGGGAGCCGGTCACCTGGCAGTCCTCCAGGTACGGCTTGGCGGACTCGGTGATCCGTACGCCGGTCCGGGCGGCGCCCGTGATCGAGCAGCCGCGCAGTTGCGGAGCCGAACCGCCGCTGACGAGGACGGACTCCGCGCCGGAACCGGTGAACACGCAGTCGGCGAGGACGACCTCGCCCCGGCTGGTGAGGTAGGCGTCGAGTCCCGCGCTGCCGGTCACGGTGACGGCGCGCAGCTCGGCGCCGCCGCTCTGCTCGGCGACCAGGGCGGGCTGGGCGCTCGCGGTGATCTCGGTGGTCTCCACGACGGCACGGGCCTGGCCGTTGACGCAGACGCCGTTGCCGCCGGGCTCCTCCAGGCGGCAGTCGCGCACGGTCAGCCGTCCGCGTTCGGCGACCACGATCGCGGAGGACAAGGTCTGGGCCACCGTGCTCTGTTCGACCACGTTGGCACCGGACGACGTCACCACGATGCCCGCCCCGCCGGACCCGGTCACCCGGCACGAGCGGGCGATGAGCGTCCCGCGCTGCCAGGCGAGGATGCCGGCCCAGGCGTTCCCGGAGACCGTGCACTGCTGGAGGGACGCCTCGCCGTGGCGTACCTCGACGACCGGTATCTGTTCGCTGCCGCCCTCCAGGGAGAGCCCGTTGAGCTGGGCCGCCTCGGCGGCGATCACCACGGCGCTGGCGGTGCCGCCGTCGACGCGGACGGCCCCCGGCTCGGCGCCGGAGGCAAGGGTGACGACTCGGTCGATGACGAGGGCCTCGCGGTAGGTGCCCGCGGCGATGGTGATGAGGGCTCCGTCGGAGGCGGCGGCCAGGGCCTGACCGATGGTGCGGTAGGGCGCGGAGCCGTCCTGGGAGACCAGCAGCATCTGCCGGCTCATGGTGTTGTCCTCTTTCCGGGCGGGGCTGGTGGGTTGGGTTGTGGGGGCAGGACGAGTCCGGGCGGAGCGGTGAACCGGACGGCCTGCTCGGGCGTCAGGCTCGGGGCCGTGCCGGTCTCGCCGCCCTGCCAGGTCCGGTCCGCCTGTTCGAGCCCGGACAGGGCCATGTCGTCCAGGGCCGTGCGTCCGGTGTCGACCCGGCCGTCGGCGGAGATCTCCGACGCGGACAGCTCGCGCAGCAGCACGGTCCGCCGGTCGCCGTCGCGGACCGCCAGCACCTTGAAGGTCGTGCCGGGCAGGAAGAGCACCCGGGCCGGCTGGTCCGGGTCGAGCAGGGCGGTGCGGCGCGCGGTCATCGACCAGATCAGCAGGTCGGCGTCACCGGGCACCTCCGGCGCGCCGGAGGTCAGCGCCCAGCAGAACGCCCACTCGGTGACGAGGGTACGGCGGCGGTACCAGTCCCACTCGGCGTCGCCGAGGGTGGCGCGCAGCATGGTGGCGCCCCGGTAGGAGGGCAGCCGGCGCAGTCCCGCGGCCACGCAGCGGGCGAACGGGATGTGCGGCCCCACGGAGGCCGCGCGGATCTGCCGGTCGAGCAGGGCGCTGTCGCCGCGCAGGTAGAGCCGGGCGGCCACCAGGTCGGTGAGGACGTCCTCGGTGGGGGTCTGGGCGCTCCCGCGCAGTCCCGGTGACTCGGAGAGCAGACGGGCCACGGCGCCGGCCCCGTCGTTGTACTGCTGCCGGAAGGCGCCGCGCAGCCACTCGCGTTCCCGGGCGATGCCGTCGCGGGGCGGCACCGCGCTGGCGGCGGGGCTCGGTACGGCCTGGACCCGGGCTCCGGCTCCGGCTCCGGCTCGCACCGTACCGCTCTGGGCCGGGGCCGGGGGTACGGCTCCGGCCCGGGCGGGCCCGGCATCCGGTGCGGTGGGTACGGCTTGGGCGGGGGCGGCCCCGGGGCCCGGCGTGGGCACCGCCGACGGC
>NZ_JOCB01000010.1 GCF_000718775.1 Streptomyces sp. NRRL S-31 | reverse complement strand
GACCACCAGGACCTCCCCTTCGAACGCCTGGTGGAGGAACTCGCCCCCGACCGCGACCCGTCCCGCAACCCCCTCTTCCAGACCATGTTCGTCCTCCAGAACACCCCGGACGGCCACGGCTGGAGCCTGCCGGGGCTGGACGTGGAGCCGTTCGCGGTCACGCTGCCGGACGCCAAGTTCGACCTGACCCTGGTGATGTCCGAGGAGGCGGACGGAGGGCTGCGCGGCGCCCTGGAGTACCGCACGGACCTCTTCGAGCGGGACACGGTCGCCCGGCTGGCCGGCCACCTGGGCACGCTGCTGGAGACGGTGGCCGGCGAGCCCACGGCACGGCTGTCCGGGCTGTGCCTGCTCACTCCCGGGGAGCGGCGGCGGACCGTGGTCGAGTGGAGCGGCACCACGGCCGCCTTCCCGGACACCGCGACGCTGCACGGCCTGTTCGAGGAGCGGGCGGCCCGGCAGCCGGACACGGTGGCCGTCGAGGGGCCGCAGGGGGCGCTGACCTACGGCGAGCTGAACGCGCGCGCCAACCGGATCGCCCACCACCTGCGCACCCGGTACGGGGTACGGCCGGACATGCCGGTCGCGGTGTGCCTGGAGCGCGGCCCCGACCTGGTGACGGCGGTGCTGGGCGTGCTGAAGGCGGGGGCGCCGTACGTGCCGCTGGACCCGGACTACCCGGCGGAGCGGCTGGCGTACATGGTGCGGGACACCGCGACCCCGGTCGTCCTCACCGGCTCCGCGCACACCGGCCGGCTGCCCTCGGACGTACCGCTGCTGCGGCTCGACGAGGACACCGCGACACTGGCCGGTGAGCCGGACACCGACCCGCCGCCGGTCGCGGCATCGCACCACCTGGCCTACCTGATCTACACCAGTGGTTCCACCGGCCGGCCCAAGGGCGTCCAGGTCGAGCACCGCAGTCTGGTCAACCTGGTGCACTGGACGGCGCGGGAGTACGGGCTGGAGCCCGGGCAGCGGATCGCGCTGCTGGCCGGGATCGGCTTCGACGCGGCGGCGTGGGAGCTGTGGCTCGGTCTGACCCGCGGCGCGACCTGCTGCGTCACCACCGAGACCGTCCGGCTCACCCCGCCCCTGCTGCGGGACTGGCTGTGCGAGCAGCGCGTCCACGCCACCTTCCTGTCCACGCCGATGCTGGAGGCGCTGGTGGCGCTGGAGTGGGCGGAGGACAGCACCCTCGACTACGTGCTGACCGGCGGTGACCGGCTGCGGATGCCGCCGCGGGCCAGGCTGCCGTTCCGCGTGGTCAACAACTACGGCCCCACCGAGACCACGGTCATCGTCACCTCGACGGTGGTCGAGCCCGGCGACGTGGTCCCGCCGATCGGCCGGCCCATCCCCAACGTCCCGGCGTTCGTGGTGGACCAGCACGGCCGGCCGGTACCGGTCGGGGTGCCCGGTGAACTCCTCATCGGGGGCGTGGCGGTGGCCCGCGGCTACCGGGGCAGGCCGGACCTGACCGAGGAGAAGTTCGTCGCGTACGAGGCCGAAGGCGTCCGCACCCGGGTCTACCGCACCGGTGACCTGGTGCGGTGGCGGGCGGACGGGCAGCTGGAGTTCCTGCGGCGGATCGACAACCAGGTGAAGATCCGCGGCAACCGCATCGAACTGGGCGAGATCGAGGCCACGTTGCTGACCCACCCCGGCATCGGCGAGGTCGGCGTGATCGTCCGCGAGGACACGCCCGGTGACAAGCGGCTCGTGGCGTACCTGGTCGCCACCGGCACGGACGCGCCGAGCACCGCGGAACTCCACACCCACCTGGGGCGGTTCCTGCCCGACTACATGATCCCGGCGGCGTTCGTCACGCTGGAGCGGCTGCCGCTGACCGCCAACGGCAAGGTGGACCGGGCGGCCCTGCCGGTGCCGGACCACCAGCGGCCGGACCTGGGGACGGAGTACACGGCGCCGCGCAACGCCGTCGAGCGGACCGTCGCCACCGTGTGGCAGGAGCTGCTGGGCATCGAGCGTGTCGGCGTGCACGACAACTTCTTCCAGCTGGGCGGGCATTCACTGCTCGCCACGCAGGTGGCCTCCCGGCTGCGGAAGGCGCTGCGGGTCGACGTACCGGTGCGGGCCGTGTTCGACTCGCCCACCCCGGCGCAGCTCGCCCAGGGCATCGCCGACCTGATGATGGCGGCGATCACGGCGCAGTTCGCGCCGGCCGGGTGACGGCGCCCGGTGCCACGCCGTGCGGGGGCCGGACCTCGTCGCCGAGGTCCGGCCCCCGCGCGGTGCCGCCGGTCACGCCGGGTGCGGGGCGGTTCAGGCCACGTCCTCGGCGCGGATGCCGCCGCTGGCGAGCGCCAGGGCGCCGAGCTGGAACCGGCTCTGGGCACCGAACCGGTCGGTCAGCTTCTCCGAGAGGCGGCGCACCGTGCGCAGCGAGACGTCCATCCGGCGGGCCGCCGCCGCGTCGGTGAGGCCCTGCGCCCACAGCCGGAGCACGTGCTGCTCCTGGAGGGAGAGGTTGCCCCGGGTACGGGGGCGTGCCTGGGCGAGCGGCAGGGCCTCCTTCCACAGCCGGGCGAACAGGGTCGCGAAGGCTTCGGTCACCGACTCCACGCCGCACGCCATCGCGCCGACCACGCCGCGACCGCTGGTGACCGGCACGACGGCGTGCCTGCGGTCGGAGAGGAACATCCACACCGGCAGCGACGGCAGGGTGCGGACGGCGCCGCCGCACTCCTCCGTGCGGCGCAGGCGCTCCGTCGCCTCGGGGTCGTTGCGGACGCTCTCCAGCACGATGGCGCGTGCGGGTGTGCCGCGCCGCCGCAGGATCTCGTCCACCGGGCGGGCGGCCTCGAGGGCCCCCGCGTCCAGCCGCTCGGCCGGCCCGACGGTCAGCCATTCGTGTCCGCACTCCTCGGCGAGAGCGGTGACGTGCCGCCACACCGCGTCCGCGCCGGCCAGCCACTCGACGTCCGGGACGCTCTCCCGGCCGCCGCGCCCGCGTTCCGACAGCAGCCGCGTCACCTCCAGCCGGCTGCCCTCCACCTGGAGCCGGTGGCGGGCGAGTTCGTCCTGCTGCCGGGCGAGCATCGCCGCCAGTCCGACCTCCGGGTCGACCGGCCGCCAGCCGCTGGCGGAGTCCCCGGGCACGACGAGCAAAAGGGCGGACAGCCGCTCCAGCCCGTCCCGGACCGCTTCCTCCGTCTCCCCCAGTTGCCCGGCCAGTTCGGCCACCTCGGCACCGGGCCGGTCGACCATCGCGATGTAGACACTCCGCGCAAGGGAGTCGATACCGAGAGAGGTCCGCATGTCGTGCACTCCTGTATGTCTTGTCGTACGGCACCTGTTGGCTGTGGGACACGGGTCGAGACCGGGCCGACGGCGCTCCCCCGGGAGGTCACCGCGGGTTCCGCCGGCCGGACACCAGTAGAGCGGGAGCCGCCGCGACGGGAAATGCGGGCCGATCCCCCAAGTTCCTGCGGGACACCGGCTCACGGGGCGGGCACGGACACCACCGCGTGCGGCACCCGCACCCCGGCGCACCGGTCCGGCACCGGGCGATGGGCCGCGGGGCGGCGCGGTCCCGCGCGAGCGGCGCGACCCGGCTCCGCCCGTCCGGCCGTAGTGGCCCGTTCGGCCGGGGGCGGATCGGGCCCCGGGGCGCGCTCAGGGCCGGTTTGCCCGTCCCGGGTGGGGCCCGGTCCCCCATTCCGGGTCGGGCCCACCCCCATATACCCATGCGGTCCGACCCCCGTCCCGTACGCCCTCCGCCCCCGCGGGACCCGGCCGTACCGTGAGCCGCGCACACGGAGCCGACCTGCGGTTTCGCCCTGCGGGACGGTACGGCCGAGGCCGGTCGGCCCGGGGCGCCGCGCACCGCGCGCGGCCCGGTCCCCCATCGCTCCGGGGCACCGGGTGGGGGGCGCCGGAGAATATGGGGGACAGTCCCCCATGCGGGTCCCCCACGACATCTGTGACCTTGTTCTCGTGACCGAAGCAGCCGCAACCGCGACTCCCCCGAGCGCGAACCCCACGGCCCCCGCCCGGCGGGCCACCGCGATCCCCCAGGCCGGTACCGGCCGCTACCCGCTCCGCACCGGCGCCCCCGTCCCGAGCGCGCCGAACCCCGAACTTCCGCGTACCGGCCGGGCCTTCGCACGCTGACAGTCACCGGGCGGAGCTACCGACGCCGCCTCGCTCCCCTTCCCCGCAGTCGCCCTCACAGACACGAGGTTCTTGCCATGGACGAGCTCCGCAGCAACGCCGCCCCCGCCGCCGTCGACGCCTCCGCCGACCTCCCCGCCCGTCCGGCCGACGAGACGGACGCCGCCGGCGGCATCACCCTCTCGGGCCGCAACCGCGCCTGCGCCCGAGCCCGCGTGCTGGCGGGCATGGTCCTCACCAGCGGTCTCGTCATCACCCTGACCTCGATCGACACCTCGGTCTCGGCCCCGCACTGAACCCGTCCGAGTCCGGCCGCGGCACCTCCGGCGGCCCACCGCGGGACCGCTCCGGCGCGGTGTCCGCCGCGGGCGACGGGAAAGGCGCTGGATCGCCGGGCGCGTGCCGCCTTACGGTGGCGCCATGAGCGATCACCCGGAACCGCCCGTCGCGCCCGTCGCGCCCTTCGAACCCCCTTACTACGTGGCCGTCTTCACCACGGTGCGCACCCAGGACCAGAGCGGCTACAGCGAGACCGACGCACGGATGGAAGAGCTGGTGAAGGAAGTCCCCGGGTACCTGGGGACGGACCACGCGCAGACCCCCGGCGGGCTGGGCATCACCGTGGCGTACTTCCGCGACGCCGACGCCCTCACGCAGTGGCGGAGCAACGCCGAGCACCGGGCGGCGCAGAAGCGCGGCCGGGCCGAGTGGTACGAGAAGTACACGCTGCACGTGGCGAAGGTGGAACGCAGCCACGGGTTCACTCGAGCGTAGGGTCCGCGGGGCCCGGCGGCGGACGGCCGGCCGGCGTCACGCTCCCCGCTCCGGCCGGAAGGCGCCTTCCGCCGGGCGGCGTTCAGCGCGGGGACGCCCAGTCCGGGGTCCAGGTTCCGGTGGTGTCGCGGCCGGTCGCCGTGGTGGTGAGGTGGGCGCGGAGGGTGGTCAGCGCCGGGTGCGGGTTGTCGCGGTGCCACAGGAGCGAGTGCGGGTAGACCGGCGTCGGGTCGGTCACCGGGATGCGGCGCAGGCCGAAGCCGGCGGGCCAGACGAGACGGGTCAGCTCGCCCATGAAGGTGGCCAGGGCCGGGGTGTCGGCGACGGTGTCCAGCAGCGCGTCGGAGCCGAAGTTGGGGCCGGTCGCCTCGATGGTGAGGCCGAACTCGGCGACGAGGTCGTCGTAGTACGCGGCCCACTCGGTACCGGGCACGATGCCGGGCATCCAGATCCGGTGCCCGGCGAGCTGGGCGACGGTCACCGAGCGGGCGCCCGCCAGCGCGTGGGCGGGGCCGGTGAGGAGCTGGAGCGGCTCGTCGAGCACCCGGACGGACTCGATGTCCTCGGGAAGGGGGTGGCCGGGCGCGCCGACGGCGCGGAAGGAGGCGTCGATCGTGCCCGAGCGGAGGGCGGCGACGGCCGCGTCGATGTCGAAGAGCATCACCACGTCGAGGTCGATCCCGGGGTGCGCGCGGTGGAAGGCGCGCATCAGCCCCGACGGCGCGACGCGCGAGGCGATCACGTCGACGCGCAGCGGACGGCGGCCGGTGCGCACGGACGCGACCGCCCGTTCGGCCACGCGCAGCAGTTCGCGCGCGTGGGGCAGGAACGCCTGTCCGTCGATGGTGAGCCGGGCGCCGCGCGCGGTGCGGGTGAACAGCCGGACGCCGAGACCGCGCTCCAGTGCGGCGATGCGCTTGGAGACGGCCTGCTGGGTGACGGCCAGCTCGGCGGCGGCCTCCTGGAACTGTCCCGCGTCGGCCGCGACGACGAAGGTCCGGACGGTGTCGAGGTCCATACCGGTCACCCTACGGCCACAACCACAGGTTGTGACCGACGGCTCCGTGGTTGTTTGATTCCAGGTCGTGCTGCTCGCTTTGATGCTGCTGATCGCTGATCGGTTGTGCGAGTGAGTGGGCGAGGGCGGCGGGCATGGGCGGCGGGCACCAACGGGGACCTGGACTTCTGCTCGGACATTTGTTCGAACCTCGGCTGGGGCGCCGGTTCGGATGGCTCTGGGGAGCGTACGGGGCCAGCGCGCTCGGCACGTGGCTCGCCTTCGGCGCGTTCCCGCTGATCGCCGTCCGGGTGCTGCACGCGGGACCGGCCGAGGTCGCCGCGCTCTCCGCCACGGGTGCCGCGGTGGGCGCCGCGGTGGCGGTGCCGCTCGGCCCGTGGGTGGAGTTCCGCCGCAAGCGGCCGGTGCTGATCGCGACGGACCTGGCGCGGTGCGCGGCGCTGCTGACCATTCCCCTCGCCTTCGCGCTCGGCGCGCTCACCTTCCTCCAGCTCCTGCTGGTCTCGGTCGTCGTCGCGGCGGCCGACATCACCTTCCGCGCGGCCTCGGGCGCGTATCTGAAGGCGCTGCTCCCGGCCGAGGACCTGCTCGTCGCCAACGCCCGCTTCGAGTCCACCGCCTGGACGACCACGATCATCGGACCACCGCTGGGCGGCGCTGCCATCGGGCTCCTCGGCCCGGTGGCGACGGTGGTGGCCGACGCGGTCAGCTATCTGCTCTCGGCCCTGGGCATCCGCGCGATGGGCGGGTACGAGGCACGGCCCGCGCGCCGGGACGCCGCGCGCGGGCGGCCCGGTGACCTGCTCGACGGCTGGCGCCACATCCTCGCCGACGCGACCCTGCGCCCGCTGTTCCTCAACACCGCCGCCTTCAACGCCCTGGTGATGGCCGCCGAGCCGCTGCTGGCCGTCCTGATGCTCGGCCGGTTCGGATTCACACCCTGGCAGTACGGCCTCGCCTTCGCCGCGCCCTCGATCGGCGGGCTGCTCGGCGCGCGGCTGGCCCGGCCGCTCGTCACGCGGTTCGGACAGCACCGGGTCCTGGTCGGGTCCGGGACGCTGCGCGCCGTCTGGCCCGTCGGCCTGGCCTTCCTGGGGCCGGGCACCGGGGGACTGCTGCTGGTGATGGGTGTGGAGCTCGGGCTCATCTTCTGCTGTGCGGTGTTCAACCCGGTCTGCGCCACCTACCGCCTGGAGCGCACCGCGACCGGGCGGGTCGCGCGCACGCTGTCCGCCTGGTCGGTGACGACCAAGGCCGCGACGGCGCTGCTGACGGCCGTCTGGGGCGTGCTGGGCGCCCTGCTCGGCCCGCGTACGGCCATCGGCCTGGCCGGCGCGCTCGTCCTCGCGACCCCGCTGCTGCTCCCCCGCCGCCCCGCACCGCTCCCCACCACGCCGGAACCGGCACCGAGCCGCGCCTGAGAGAGACCGCCGAGCAGCCGGGAGGCGACGGCCGGCCGGTTCGGGCCTTGCCCGGTGCCTCGGCGCGGCCCTACCCTTTCGCTTCAGTCTCGGAGTGCCGGCGGGGGAGGCCACTTCCGTGAACGTCCTGACAATCGCGCCCTTCTTCGTCGTCGCCGGCCTCGCGTTGTTCGCGTTGCGGAGGCGACGGTCCGAGGAGAATCGGGCCCGCAGGGAAGAAGGCTTCCTGGCCTCGCTGCCGCCCCGGTCGACCTCCGCGGACGACACCGACCAGCTCGCCCTGGAGGCCCTGGACCACCTGTGCAGCGCGAGCGGAAGCGTGCCCGGGGTGTACGTCGACATGACCGACTACTTCCGGCGGCGGACCTGGAACCCGGCGGACGTCCACCACGTCATGGGGAGGCTGCACGCCCTGGGCTTCGCCCACCAGGTGGTGAGCGCGACCCACCCCATCAGTCCGTACCGGTACCGCGCCACGGCCGCCGGTGTGCGGAGGAACGGGAGGAACATCGCAGGCAAGGAGGCCGCCATGGACATCAGTTTCCAGCAGGAGACCGGGTCCGGCTCCATCATCACGAACGTCAACAGCCCCGGAACGCGGAACTGGATCCAGCACAGCCACGTCCAGCACGAGGAAGTCTCCCTGGAGCGCCTGGCCCAGGCCCTGCGCGAGGACGCCGCGCACGCCCCTCAGGAGGTGGCGGACAGCGCGCTGAGCCACGCCGACTCCCTGGACACCGCGCTGGCCGGCGGGGGAAACGTCACGACCGAACAGGCCGTGGGGCGCGTCCGGAGGTTCCTCGCGACGGCGGGCGCCGGCTTCGAGGCCACGCGGCAACTGCTGGACCTGCTCGGGAACTGACCGGCGCGCAGAGCCCTGCCCCCGCTCCCTCCGGGTGTCAAGGGCTTCGGGTGTTCATGCGCGGCAAGGTTAGTGATCGTGCGCTGTGAGATCATCCGCCCGGGCTGGTCGCGGCTAGTTTTGCCAGCAAACTTCGAGGGGACCAGGCGTCCATACCCGAAGCTCCCCGTATCGCGCATCGCGCCTGGTTCGAGGGCAAGAGGGGCAACATCTTGATCATGGAAGATTCCGGTCACGCTGCTCACGACTTATCCCCGGCGGCGGCTGACCACCGCACCCGGGAACGATGGGGTGACATCTGCCGGTCCGTCTTCGCACGGTCCGGCCTCTGCATGGCTCACCTGGAACCGACCCTGAGGATCTCGGCGGCGAACGCGCCGTTCTCCGGCCGGATCGGTTCCGCACCCGCCGACATCGTCGGCAAGGAGATCCTCGTCTATCTGCACCCGAGCGTGCGGGAGAAGTTCCGTCGCGAGTTCGCCCGGCTGACCGACGGGCGCGGTGCACGCTTCGCGGACCATGTCATCGGCGTGGACGCGCGCGGAGAGCCCTTCCAGGGCGAGCTGACGGGCATCGCCGTACAGGGAAGCGCCAGCGGCCGGGTAGAGGCCATCGTGGTGCTGTTCCGGCCCGCTGACGACGACGGCCCGCGGGTCGCCTCCGCACGGCAGACGCTCTTCAGTCCGGTGCACGCCCGCGTCCTCGAGGGCGTCGCCGCCGGGGAGTCGACCGTCCAGCTGTCCGCGCGGCTCTTCCTCAGCCGCGGCGGAGTCGAGTACCACGTCGCGACGCTCCTGCGGAAGATGAAGGTCGTCAACCGCACCGCCCTGATCTCCAAGGGGTACGCCATGGGGGTGTTCGCGGTGGGCGAGTGGCCGCCCCGCGTCCAGCCGGAGTTCATCGCGACCTGAGACGGGCGAGGACCGGTCGGGGGAACACCGGTCCTCGTCCCCGGCCGGCCCGTGGGGGGCCGGCCGGCGGTCAGGCGGGCGTGCCGCCGGTCACCGCGGGCCCGGCGGCCAGCCGGTGCCGGATCCCCTCGAGCAGGGTGCGGGCGCGCAGCGAGAGCAGGCTGAAGGAGCCGGCGTCGCCGAGCCCGTGGGTGTTCTCGCACAGGCCGTTGAGGAACAGCGGCGGCCGGGCACCGGTGCCCGGCCGGGGCGGCACGAAGTAGTCCCGCTCCACCCGCAGTACGCCCGAGTCGTCCAGGGCCAGCCCGTCGGCCACCGGGCCGAGGATCCGGGGGTACGGCTCGTCGTGCTCGGCCGGGCCGAGGTCGCGGTAGCCGGTGGCGAGGACCAGCAGGTCGACGGTCACCTGCCTCGACTCCCCGGTGTGGCGCTCGCGCAGGTGCAGCCGGACCGGACCGTCACCGGTCTCGACGTCCTCGACCTCGTGGTTGCGGTGCAGCAGCAGGCGCTCCTCGCCGTCGACGCCGTCCTCGTACCGCCGTACGTACAGGCTCTCCAGCACGTCCTGGTCGACGGAGGAGTAGTTGCTGGGCCGCAGCTGGGCGTCGAGGGCGGCCTTGGCCTCCCGCGAGGCGTCGAAGTAGTAGTCGGTGAACTCGGGGAAGTACGCCTCCTCCGAGAACGGGCTGGTGTCCTTCAGCCGGTAGCCGAAGCCGCGCATGACCGCGTGGATCCGGTCGCCCGCGGCGGCGGAGTGCAGGTCGAGCGCGATCTCCGCCGCGCTCTGGCTGGCTCCGACGACCGCCACGTCGAGCGGGCCGCCCTTGGCCGCCCGCCGCTTCTCCAGCCGCCACAGGTACTCGCCGCTGTGGCACACCCGGTCGCCGAGGTGGGGCTGGAAGACCGCGGGGACGTAGGGGGTGCGTCCGGTGCCCACGACCAGGGCACGCCCTCGGTACGTCCGGCCGCACGCGGTCCGGACGACGTGGTGCGGCACCGGGTCGGTGGCGACGGAGACGGTGGTCGCCCTGCGGTCGTAGACGACGTACGGGGAGAGCTGTGCGGCGACCCACCGCACGTAGCGGGCGTAGTCGCGGCGCAGCGGGAAGTGCGCCGGGACGTTGAGGAAGGCCAGCAGCCGGCCGGTCTCGTGCAGGTAGTTGAGGAAGGTGTAACGGCTGCGCGGGTCGCGCAGGGTGGCGAGGTCGCGGCTGGGGTGGTGCTGGGTGTCGGAGCCGCGCAGCAGCATGCCGGGCTGCCAGGCGGCCTCGCTGCGCCCTTCGAGGAAGAGGCAGTCCAGTTCGGGTGCCTCCTCCTCCAGGGCGGCGGCCAGCGCGATACCGCCCGGGCCGAATCCGACGCCGATGACGTCGTGGAGCGTCTCCTGCGCCGTACGGCCGTTGTCGTTGGTCACGGTGGGTCCTCGTCCTCGTGGTGGGAGTGCGGGGTGGGGGGAGTGTGCGGGGTGGGGAGGTGGGAGTGTGCGGTGGGGGCCGTCAGGCGAAGCGGTGGACGGCCGTGTCGAGGGTCTTGAGCACGACGTCGCCGATCGTGTGCGCCGTCTCCTGCCAGGCGGCGACGGGCATCGTCAGCGGCGGCAGGAACTTCAGCACCCGCCCCTCCCCCGCGCTCTCGGCGATGATCCCGGCCTGGAACAGCGCGCGGCGGACCCGCTCGACCGGCTCGGGCGCGGCGAAGCGCAGTCCGCTCATCGCGCCGCGTCCGGCGACCTGGGCGACGCCCTCGGGGAGCCGCGCGACGATGTCGTCGAGCGAGGTGCGGATCGCGGCCGTCAGACCGGCCACCCGGCTGGTGAAGCGGGGGTCGGCCCAGTACTCCAGCGCGACCGTGCCCGCCACGAAGGCGAGGTTGTGGCCGCGGAAGGTGCCGTTGTGCTCGCCCGGCTCCCACACGTCCCGGCCGGGGCCGATCAGCAGGGCCGCCATCGGCAGGCCCATGCCGCCCAGCGACTTCGACAGGCACACCAGGTCCGGCCGCAGCTCCGGGACGTGCTCGAAACTGAAGAAGGTGCCGGTTCGGCCGCAGCCCGCCTGGATGTCGTCGACGACGACGAGCGCGCCGGCCGCGTCCGCCAGCTCCCGCACGCGGGCCAGCCAGGCGCGGCTCGCCACGTTCAGCCCGCCTTCGCCCTGTACGGTCTCCAGCAGCACGGCGGCCGGTGCGCCGACGCCGCGGCCGGGCCGCAGCGCCCGCTCCAGCGCGTCGAGGGACTCCCGTCCGCCGCGCCCGTCGTCGCGGGGCAGGAGGGTCACGTCGCGCAGCGGCGTGCCGGCCGCGGATCGCAGCAGCGGTGCGGAGGTGGCGGCGAGGGAGCCCAGGGAGACTCCGTGGAAGCCGTCGCGGAAGGCGATGACCGATGAGCGTCCGGTCGCCTTGCGGGCCAGTTTCAGGGCCGCTTCGACGGCGAGGGTGCCGGCCGGGCCGGGGAACTGCACGACGTGGTCGCCCATGCCGCGCGGTGCCAGGACCGTTTCGGCGAACCGGGTGAGGAAACCGGCCTTCGCTGTGGTGTGCAGGTCCAGGGAGTGGACGGGTCCGCCGCGCGCCAGGTAGTCGGTCACCCGGGCGACCATGTCGGGCGGGTTGTGCCCGTAGTTGAGCGCGCCGGCGCCGCACAGCAGGTCGGTGTACCGGCGCCCCTCGACGTCCCACAGGTGGTGTCCCGAGGCCCGCTCGAACACGGCCGGGAATCCGCGGCAGTAGCTGCGCACCCGGGACTCGTGCCGGGCGAACACATCGGTCAGGTCAGGCTCGGCCATACGCGGCACTCCATGTCTTTCGCTGTTCTTCGCTCACTTCGCCAGCACGTTCCCGTCGGCCGGCCGGTGGTTCCGGGAGCGGCGCAGATCGGTGAAGGCGAACGTCCGCTGGAGCCAGCGGTCCCGTCCGTCGAAGCGCGGGCGGAAGGAGGACCGGCCGTGCAGGGTGACCCGGTTGTCGACGACGGCCAGGTCCCCGGGCCGCAGCCGCACGCCGTCGTGGCTGCCGCGGATCACCGTGTCCAGTTCCGCCAGCGCGGCGCGGCCGGCGTCGGTCAGGGCCCGGGTGGCCGCCTCGTCGTAGCAGAGGTCGGGGTCCTCCGGGTCGCCGGTGAGGATGCCGTGCAGGCTGTCCGTCCCGCCCCTGCCGAAGGAGGGCGGCGGCTCGGTGACGTATTCGGGCCGGGCCAGTGCCGCGCGGGCGCGGTCCGTCAGCCGGGGCAGCACCCTCCGGGAGCAGCAGGTGCGCAGCTCCGCCTGTTCCTCGTGGTCGGTGCGCAGGCACAGCAGCAGGACGTAGTCCGGCCGGTGCGGGTGGAAGGCGTTCTCGGTGTGGAACGTCAGCTCCACCGAGCCCGCGTTGCCCTGGAACTCCTCCTGGCCGGGCACCGGGACGACGTCCTGCACCAGTGCCCCGTCCTTCTCCGCCGCGAACGCGGCGGGGTCGCCGAGTCCGTGGGCGATCAGCATGAGCAGGGCCGCGGGCAGGGCGGGGGTGCGCTGCGCCGACCCCATGACCACCGGTGTGTCGGGGAGTCTCTCCGGGCCGATCGGCAGTCCGGTGAGCAGCAGTCGGCCGTCGGTGCCGGAGTGGCGGCGGAACTCCCGCACCAGCCGGCGCAGCCGGGCGGGTGTCTCCTCCCAGGCGCGGCGGGCGTCGGCGACCCAGGCCGGGTCGTCGACCCGGTCCGGTGCCCGTTCCAGCAGCTTGTGCGCGGTCCGCGAGAGGTCCGCCAGCTCGGGTCCGGACAGCCGGGCCGCGCGCTGTTCGGTGGTGGTCACCTCGGTCCTCCCGCCGGGCGTCGGCGCGCGGTCATTCGCCCATCGCCTCGATCAGGCTCTTGGGGCGCATGTCGGTCCACTCCCGTTCGATGTGGGCCAGGCACTCGGTGCGGCCGTCGGGGCCGAACCGGCGCTGCCAGCCGTCGGGCACGGGTACGAACTCCGGCCAGAGCGAGTGCTGGTTCTCGTCGTTGACCAGGACCAGGTAGCGGGCGTCGGGGTCCTCGAAGGGGTTGGTCATGGTGGTGTTCCCTGTTCCGTGAGTAGGGGGTGGGCGGGGGTGAGGGGGTGCGGCCCGGTCAGGGGACGAGCCGCACGGGCAGCGAACTGAAGCCGCTGAGCATGGAGGAGTAGACGGGTTCGGGTCTGCCGGTCAGTTCGATCCGGGCGACCCGCTCCCGCAGGGCCCCCAGCAGGCCGGCGATCTCGGCCCGGCCGAGGTGGGCGCCGACGCAGTAGTGCGGTCCATGGCCGAAGGACAGGTGTTTGTTGGGAGTGCGGCCGAGGTCGAGGCGGTCGGGGTCGGGGAAGGCCGCCTCGTCCCGGTTGGCCGACGCGTTCCACACGGTGACGATGTCGCCGGCGGCGACGGGGACGCCGTTCAGCCGGGTGTCGGCGGTCGCGGTGCGCCCGAAGTGGAGGGCCGGGGTCGTCCACCGGAGCACTTCGTCGACCGCCGTGTCGAGACGGACCTCGCCGTCTTTGAACGCCCGCCACTGGTCGGGGTGTTCGGTGAACGCGAGCACCGCGCCGGTGATGGCGAGCCGGCTGGTCTCGTCACCGCCCAGGATGAGGCTGTAGCAGTTGGCGACGACCTCGTCCATGGTCAGCGGCCGGCCCTCGATCCGTGCGGTGGCCAGGACGCTGACGGCGTCGGTGCCCGGGTGCTGCCGTCGGTGCTCGGCCAGTTCGCCGAAGTAGGCGAGAATGTCGTTGCGGGCCTGCCATGCCTCGAAGGGCGACTGGTCGGGGCCGTCCGAGCTGAGCGCGGTCCGGGTGCGGGCGAGGAGGAAGGCGCGGTCCGGCGGCGGGACGTCGAGCAGGTCGCAGACGGCCTTCAGCGGCAGGTGCGCGGCGACGTCCTCGGCGAAGTCGCACTCGGGGCGGCCGACGACGGCGGCGAGCAGGTCATGGCCGGTCCGCTCCACCTTCTCCACCACGCCGGACAGGGCGCGCGGCGAGAACACCCGGAGCAGTACGCGCCGCAGGTCGCGGTGGCGCGGCCCGTCGGTGACGGCGGCCATCACGCCGGACGCCGAGTCGCCGCCCGCGAGCAGCGAGGCGAGGACGTTGCCCCGCTCGGAGGTGAACCGGTCGGGCGCGCGGTAGACCTCGGTGGCGTCGGCGAACCGGGTCACCACCCAGAAGGCGGGGGCGCCCCCGGCGGGTGTGTGGCGGTGGACCGGGTCCTCGGCGCGGAGCGTGCGCCAGATCTCGGACAGGTCGTGTCGGGCGTGGGTCGCGGGGTCGGCGAGGTCGAGGCCGGCCAGCGCCGACGGCGGCAGCGGTGTGCGGACGGGGGTCGTGGGCGGGGTCGTGGGGCCGGTCATGACGCGTTCTCCTCCGCGCGCGAGGCGTCCAGGGCGCCGAGCACGTCGGCGAGCAGGTGTCCGACGGCCGCGGCGGGCCGCTCGGCGAGCAGGGTGTTGTGGGTGGCCTCGATGTCGTGCACCTCGATCCGGCCGGTGACGTACGGCTGCCAGAGCGAGGGCGGCCGGCGCCGCTCGCCGTCCTCCAGTTCGGTCGCGGCGCAGAACACGACGTCGCCGTGGAAGACGCGGGGGGTGTGCAGACCCGCGATGCCGCTGTTGTTGAGGAAGACGGCCTTGAGGTGGGTGAGCTGGTCCTCGGTGAAGGCGGCGAGCATGTCGTCGGGGACCTGCACCCCGGCGAGCACCTCCTCGGGTGCCGGCTGGGCGGCGGTCAGGTCGCGGGGGAAGGCATCGAGCAGCATCAGCAGCTCGACCTCCTCGCCCGCGTCCTGGAGCTGGACGGCCATCTCCTGGGCGACCAGCCCGCCGAAGGACCAGCCGAGCAGCCGGTACGGTCCGCACGGCCGTACCTCGCGGAGCCGGGCGAGGTAGTGGGCGGCCATCCCGGTGATGGCGGACGGCAGCGGCGCGGGCTCGTCGAAGCCGGCCGCCTGGAGCCCGTACACCGGGTGGCGGGCGTCCAGGTGCCGGGTCAGCGCCCGGTAGGCCCAGCCCAGGCCGCCCAGCGGGTGGACGCAGAACAGCGGGGTGCCGGGGCCGCCGGTGCGCAGCGGCAGCAGCACGCCGGTGGCTCCGGTGGCGTCGCCGGTGCGCAGCGCCTCGGCGAGCGCGGCCGGTGTCGGGGCCTCGAACAGGGTGCGGACCGAGACGTCGTACCCCAGCTCGGCGCGGATCCGGCCGGTCAGCCGCGCCGCCAGCAGGGAGTGTCCGCCGAGCGCGAAGAAGTCGTCGTCGACGCCCACCCCGGGGACGCCGAGCAGGTCGGCGAAGAGGGCGCACACGGCGCGCTCCTCCTCGGTGCGCGGGGCCCGCCGGGCCGGCCGGGCGGTGTCCCGGGGCGCGGGCAGCGCCGCCCGGTCCAGCTTGCCGCTGGTGGTCAGCGGGAACTCGGGCAGGATCACCACCGCGCGCGGGACGAGGTGTCCGGGCAGCCGGGCCGCCAGCCTGCGGTGGAGTTCGCCGGGGGTGGCGTCGCCGGTGGCGTAGGCGACCAGCGCACCGTCGCGCAGGACGACGGCGGCGCGGGTGACGGAGGGCGATTCGGTGAGGACGGCCTCGATCTCGGCGGGTTCCACCCGTACGCCGCGCACCTTGAGCTGCTGGTCGGAGCGGCCGACGAAGTGCAGTCGTCCGGCCCGGTCCCAGCGCGCCAGGTCGCCCGTGCGGTACATCCGCTCGCCGGGGGCGAACGGGTTCGCCACGAACCGTTCGGCGGTCAGCCCGGGGCGGCCGGCGTAGCCGCGGGCGACCTGGTCGCCGGCGACGTACAGCTCGCCCGGGACGCCGGGCGGGACGGGCCGCAGCTCGGGGTCCAGGACGTGGACGCGGGTGTTGTGGACGGGGACGCCGATCGTCACGGGGGGCCGGGCGCCCGGGTCGGTGTCCGGGTCCCAGACCGTGGCGTCGCAGGTGACCTCCGTGGAGCCGTACTTGTAGTGCAGCGGTGTCCCGAACGCGGCGGTGAACCGCTCGTACAGGTCGCGGGTGAGGCCCTCGCCGCCGACGAAGACGCGGCGCAGCCCGGCGAGCCGGGACCGGTCCGTCCCGGACAGGAGCACTTCGAGCATGGAGGGCACGAAGTGGACGGTGGTGATGCCGTGGGTGGCGAACAGGTCGGTGAGGTAGCCGGGGTCGCGGTGGCCGTCGGGCTCGGCGACCACCGTGCAGGCCCCGGTCTGGAGGGGCCAGAACAGCTCCCAGACCGACACGGTGAACCCGATGGGCGTCTTGTGCAGGACGCGGTCGTCCGGGGTCAGCCGGTAGGTGTCCTGGAGCCAGCCCAGGTGGTTGACGACGGAGCGCTGGGAGACCACCACTCCCTTGGGGCGGCCGGTCGAGCCGGAGGTGAACATGACGTACGCGGGGTGGTCGGGGAGCAGGGGCGTGGTGCGGTCCCGGTCGGCCGGGTCGGTGTCCGGCCGCCCGGCGAGCGCGGTCGCGGTCTCCGGCGTGTCGAGGAGCACCACGGGCAGCGGTGCGGGCAGCCGGTCGCGGTGCCCGGTGGTGCTGATCGCGAGCGCCACGTCGGCGTCCGCGCAGATCCGGGCGGTCCGCTCGGCCGGGTCCGCGGGGTCGACGGGGGTGTAGGCGGCGCCCGCCTTGGCCACGGCGTGCGCGGCGACGACGAGGTCGAGGGAACGGGGCAGCGCCAGGGCCACCACGGACTCGGGTCCGCAGCCCGCGCCGATGAGGAGGTGGGCCAGCCGGTTGGCCCGTGCGTTCAGCTCGCGGTAGGTCAGTTCCGTGCCGTCCGCCCGGACGGCCACGGCGTCGGGGGTGGCGCGCACGGCCCGTTCGAACAGGTCGGCCAGGGTGGCGTCGCGGTGTGCGCGCCGGGTGGCGTTCCACTCGTGGAGCAGCCGCTGCTCCTCGCCCGGCAGCAGGACGTCCAGTGCGCCGAGCCGGCGGCCGGGGTCGGCGCGGACCTGGTCGAGGACGCGCACCAGCCGCTCGGCCAGGGCGCGCACGGTCTCCTCGTCGAACAGCGCGGAGGCGTACTGCACCTCGCCGCTCACCCCGTCGGGTTCACCGTCCGGCCCGAACCGCTCGGTGAGGCTGAACGACAGGTCGAACTTGGCTGCGGGCAGCCGGACCGACACGGGTTCGGCGGTGAGCGAGGGCAGCCGCAGCTCCGCCCGGGTGTTGTTGCGGAACGACAGCATCACCTGGAACAGCGGGTGCCGGGCGGGTGACCGGGCGGGGTTGAGTGCCTCGACGAGCCGTTCGAAGGGCACCGCCTGGTGTTCGTAGGCGTCGAGGTCGGTGCGGCGGACCCGGGCGAGCAGTTCGCGGAAGGACGGGTCGCCCGAGGTGTCGGTGCGCAGCACCAGGGTGTTGAGGAAGAACCCGACCAGGCCGTCGAGGGCCTCGTCGTCCCGGCCGGCGACCGGTGCGCCGATGGGCAGGTCGGTGCCCGCGCCGAGCCGGGTCAGCAGCGCGGCGAGGGCGGCGTGCAGCACCATGAACACGGTGGCGCCCTCCGCCTCGCCCAGTTCGGCGAGGCCGCGGTGCAGACCGGCGGGGATGTCGAGCGGGACGGCGGCGCCGGCGCCGGAGGGCCGGGCGGGGCGGGGCCGGTCGGTGGGCAGTTCCAGTTCCTCGGGGGCGCCGGCGAGCACGGACCGCCAGTGGGCGAGCTGTCCGCCGCCGGGGCCGTCCGGGTCGTCGAGGTCGCCGAGGGCGTGCCGCTGCCAGACGGCGTGGTCGGCGTACTGCACGGTCAGCGGTGTCCACCCCGGGGGCCGGCCGAAGAGCCTGGCCTCGTAGGCGCGGGAGAGGTCGTCCGCGAGCGGGACCATGGACTCGGCGTCCCCGGCGATGTGGTGGACGAGGAGCAGCAGCACCGCTTCGCTCGGGCCCTGCCGGAAGACGTGGGCGCGCAGCGGGATCTCGGCGGTGAGGTCGAAGGCGTACTCGACGGCCCGTGCCAGCCGGTCCGGGACCTCGGCCGCGGTCACGTCCGTCACCGTCAGCTCGGGTACGGCGGTCCCGGCGGGCAGCACCACCTGGTGGGAGCCGTCGGCGTCCTCGGCGTACACGGTGCGCAGCGACTCGTGCCGCCCGGTCAGGTCCCGCAGGGCCGCGCGGAGGGCGTCGGTGTCCAGGGGGCCGCGCAGCCGGAGGGCGAGCGGGATGTTGTACGTCGCCGACGGGCCCTCGAAGCGGTGCAGGAACCACAGCCGTTCCTGTGCGTAGGAGAGCGGGACCCGGTCCGGCCGGGGCAGCACCCGCAGACCGGCGGGCGCGGCGGCGGCCCGGCCCAGCCGGGCGGCGAGTCCCGCCGGGGTCGGTGCCTCGAACACGTCGCGCACCGGGAGTTGCACGCCGAGCACCGAGCGGACGCGGCTCACCAGGCGGGTCACGCGCAGCGAGTGGCCGCCCCGCTGGAAGAAGTCGTCGTCCGCGGAGACCGACGGCACGCCGAGGATCTCGGCGAACAGCCGGCACAGGATCTCCTCCCTCGGCGAGCGCGGCAGGCGGCCCCGGGGGTGCGCGGCCGGTTCGGGGGCGGGCAGCGCGCGCTGGTCGACCTTGCCGTTGGGGGTCAGCGGCAGTTCGTCGAGGACGACGAGGCCGGCGGGGAGCGCGTAGCCGGGCACGGCGGACTCCAGCAGGGCGCACAGTTCGTCCCGTTCCGGGCGTCGGTGGCCGGGAGCGGGTACGGCGTAGGCGTACAGGGCGCGTTCCCCTTGGGCGTCCTCGCGGACGACGGCGACGGCCCGGCCGACGCCGGGGTGGCCGGTGAGGACGGCCTCGATCTCGCCCGGCTCGATCCGGAAGCCGCGGATCTTCACCTGGGCGTCGGCGCGGCCGGTGAACTCCAGCTGTCCGTCGCGGTTGTACCGGACGATGTCGCCGGTGCGGTACATGCGGGTGCCGGGGGTGCCGAACGGGTCGGCGACGAACCGTTCGGCGGTGGCGGCCGGCGCGCCGGTGTAGCCGCGGGCCAGGCCGAGACCGGCGAGGTACAGCTCGCCGGGTGCGCCCGGCGGCACGGGGGTGAGCGCCGCGTCCAGGACGTAGGCGCGCATGCCGCTCATGGCCCGGCCGATGGGGACGGCACCGGGCCGCGCCCAGGGGCGGGGGACCGGGTGGCAGGTGGCGAAGGTGGTGGTCTCGGTCGGCCCGTAGACGTGGACGAAGGCGGTGTCCGGGCAGGCGGTGACGGCGCGGCGGAACGCGTCGGGTGCGGCCTGTTCGCCGCCGGTCCACACCTCGCGCAGCGTGGCGAGGCACGTCGGGTCGTCCTCGGCGATGACGTTGAACAGCGCGGTGGTGAGGAAGACCGCGGTCACCTCCTCGGCCGTGAGGAGGGTGCGCAGGGCGTCGAGGGTGAGGTCGCCGGGCGGGGCGACGACGACCCGGCCGCCGCCGAGCAGCGGTACCCACAGTTCGTAGGTGGCGGCGTCGAAGGCGTGCGGCGAGCGCAGGAGCACCCGCCGGTGGGCGTCGCCGGCCCAGCGGGGGTCGCGGGCGAGGGAGACCACGTCGCGGTGGGTGACGGCGATGCCCTTGGGGGTGCCGGTGGACCCGGAGGTGTACATCACGTACGCGAGCTGGTCGGGATGGGCCGCGCCGGCGGGTGCGACGGTGCCGGGCGCCGGGTCGGGTCCCGGGTCGTCGATGTCGACCAGGGGCAGGCCGTGGTCGAGGTCCGGGTGTGCCGCCCGGGAGTGCGTCAGTACGGCGACGGCGCCGGTGTCGGTGAGGATGCGCTCCAGCCGGGCCGCGGGGTGGCGGGCGTCGAGCGGTACGTAGGCGCCGCCCGCCTTGAGCACGGCGAGTGTGGCCACGACGAGCGACAGGGAGCGCTCGGCGTGCAGGGCGACGGGCGTCTCGGGTCCGACGCCGAGGGCGCGCAGCCGGCGGGCGAGCCGTTCGGCGCGCGCGTCCAGCTCGGCGTAGGTCGTCGCGGTGCCGTCCGCGACGACGGCCACGGCGTGCGGGGTGCGGCGGACCTGTTCGGCGAAGAGGGTGGTGACGGTGGTCTCCGGGGCCGGGCGCGGGGTCCCGTTCCAGGTGTGGAGCAGGTTGCGCCGGTCGGTGTCGGAGAGCACGTCGACGCGGCTGAGCGGCTGGTCCGCCGCGTCCCGGGTGACGGCGGTGAGCAGGCGGACCAGCCGGGCGGTCAGCTCGGTGACGGTGTCGGCGTCGAACAGGTCGGCCGCGTACTCCAGGCCGCCGTCCAGGCCGCCGTCGGCGGCGTCGGCGAAGGAGAGCGAGAGGTCGAACTTGGCGGCGGGCGCGGCCGGTTCCTCCGCCCGGACCCGGAGGCCGGGCAGGTCCAACGCGGCGGGGCGGACCGTGTTGTTCAGCATGATCGTCGCCTGTACCAGCGGCTGGTGGGCGGTGGAGCGGACCGGGTTGAGGGCCTCCACCAGTCGTTCGAACGGCACGTCCTGGTGGGCGTAGGCGTCCAGGTCGACGGCCCGGACCCGGTCGAGCAGCCGCCGGAAGGTGGGGTCGCCGTCCAGCGGGGTGCGCAGGACGAGGGTGTTGACGAAGGACCCGACGAGGTCGTGGGCGGCCTCGTCGGTCCGGCCGGCCACCGGGGTGCCGAGGACGATGTCGTCACCGGCGCCGTGCTTGCCGAGCAGCGCGGCGAACGCGGCGTGCAGCACCATGAACAGCGTGCTGCCGCTGCCGTGGGCCAGTTCGGTGAGCGCCTCGCGCAGCGCGCGGGGAATCGTGAACCGTACGGTGCCGCCGCGATGGGAGGCGACGGCGGGCCTGGGCCGGTCGGTGGGCAGTGCGATGAGTTCCGGGGCGCCGGCGAGCGTGCGGGTCCAGTGGCGGAGCCGGCGGGACAGTTCGCTGTCCGGGTCCTGGTCGGAGCCGAGCACCCGGCGCTGCCACAGGCCGAAGTCGGCGTACTGGACGGCCGGCGGAGCCCAGTCGGGCGCGTGGCCGGCGTGCCGGGCCCGGTAGGCGGTGCCGAGGTCGCGGGCGAGTGTCGTCAGGGAGACGGCGTCGGCGGCGATGTGGTGGACGACCAGGACGAAGACCGCCTCGTCGGGCGCGGTGCGCAGCAGCCGGCCGTGGACCGGGACGTCCCGGCCGAGGTCGAAGAGGTGGCCGGCCGCCGCGCGCACGGCCGCCGGCAGGGCCTGCTTGTCGACGTCGGTGACGGTGAGCGCGGGCAGGCCGCGCCCGGGCGGCAGGATGATCTGGTGGCTGCCGCGGGCGTCGGTCGCGTAGACCGTGCGCAGGATCTCGTGCCGGTCCGCGAGGTCACCCAGGGCGGCCCGCAGCGCGGCCGTGTCGAGGGTGCCGGACAGCCGCAGGACGACGGGGATGTTGTAGGTGTCGGACGGGCCGTCGAGGGTGTGCAGGAACCACAGCCGCTCCTGGCCGTAGGAGAGGGGGAGCCGGTCGGGGCGCGGCAGGAGGGTGAAGCGTTCCACCGTGCCGCCCGGGGTGAGCCCGGCGGCGAGTCCGGCGACCGTCGGGGTGTCGAACAGGTCGCCGAGCCGGACCGGGGTGCCGAGCGCGTTGCGGGCGCGGTTCACCAGTTGGGTGGCGAGCAGCGAGTGGCCGCCGAGCCGGAAGAAGTCGTCGTCGACCAAGACTTCCGGGACCCCGAGGACCTCGGCGAAGAGGGCACACAGGATCTCCTCGGCGGGGGTGCGCGGGGCCCGGCCGCCAAGGGCGGCGCCGGTGGTGTCCGGGGCGGGCAGGGCACGCCGGTCCAGCTTGCCGTTGGGGGTGAGCGGGAGGCGGTCCAGGACGACGCAGGCCGAGGGGAGCAGGTGCGCGGGCAGGGTGGCGGCCAGGGCCGCGCGGGGGTCGCCGATCGGTACGGCGGGGTCGGCGGCGACCAGGTAGGCGACGAGGCGGGGGTCGCCGGGACGGTCCTCGCGGAGGACGACCGCCGCCTGGGCGACGGTGTCCAGGGCGGTCAGCGCCGCCTCGGTCTCGCCGGGCTCGACGCGGTGGCCTCGGATCTTGACCTGGTCGTCGGCCCGGCCGCCGTACTCCAGCACTCCGGCGGTGTTCCAGCGGGCCCGGTCGCCCACCCGGTACATCCGGGTGCCCGCGGGGCCGAAGGGGTCGGCGACGAACCGTTCGGCGGTCTGGCCGGGGCGTCCGGCGTAGCCGCGGGCCACCTGGGCGCCCGCGAGGTACAGCTCTCCCCACACGCCGTCGGGGACGGGCTGGAGGAAGGCGTCGAGGACGTACGCCCGCGCGCCGCCGACCGGGCGTCCGATGGGGACGGGGCCGTCGGCGAGGCGGTCACCGGGTGCGAGGCGGTGCACGACGACGCCCACGGTCGTCTCGGTGGGCCCGTACTCGTTGGTGACCACGGCGTCCGGGTGGCGGGCGCGCCAGCGCCCGAGCGGCCCGGCGTCGAGCGCCTCACCGCCGACGACGAGGTCGGTGGCGGCCGAGACCCGGTCCGGCAGGGCCTCCAGCAGCGGCAGGTGGCTCGGGGTGATCTTGAGCAGCCCGGGCCGGGGGGTGTGTTCGTCCAGTGCGGCGAACCGGACCCGGCCGCCGGTGACGAGCGGGGTGAACAGCACGGTGACCGGCATGTCGAAGGCGACGGAGGAGTGCGCCAGCGCCTCGTGGGCGGCGGCCGGGTACAGGGCGGTCGCCGCGTCCAGGTACGCGGCCAGCGCGGCGTGCTCGACGACGACGCCCTTGGGCCGGCCGGTCGATCCGGAGGTGTGGATCAGGTAGGCGGCGTCCCGCGGGTGCGGCCGGATGCCGAGCCGGGTGTCCGGGTGGCGGTCCGACTCCGCGGTGAAGGTGTCCGGGGTGACGGTCAGCCGGGCGCCGGCGTCCTCGATCAGGTACCTGACGCGGGCGGCGGGATAGGTGTGGTCGACGGGCAGGTAGGCCGCTCCGGTCTTGAGGACCGCCAGCAGCGCGACGAGCAGGTCGGGGGTGCGCGGCAGGACGACGGCGACGACCGATCCGGGGCCGGCGCCCCGGCCGGCCAGGTCACGGGCCAGCCGGTTGGCCCGCGCGTCGAGTGCGGCGTAGGTGAGCGTGGTCCCGGAGGAGACGACCGCCACGGCGTCCGGGGTGCGGTCCGCCTGGGCTTCGAACCGCTCGGGCAGCGGGGTGCCGGGCCCGCGGCGGGCGGTGGCGTTGCGGGTGACGAGGAGTTCGGTCCGCTCGGCGGCGGTCAGCAGCGGCAGGCCGCGGACGGGCCGGGCCGGGTCGTCCGTCACCGCGGTGAGCAGCCGCAGGTAGCGGTCGGCGAAGGAGCGGACGGTGGCACGGTCGAAGAGGTCGGTGGCGTACTCCAGGACCGCGTCCCACTCCGTGCCGTTCTCCGACAGGGTCAGGGACAGGTCGAACTTGGCGGCGCCGGACGGGGCGTCGCCCAGCCGGACGGTGAGACCTGGCAGGTCCGGCGGCGCGGTCTCGGCGTTCAGGGTCAGCATCACCTGGAACAGCGGGTGCCAGGAGCGCGACCGCTCCGGGTTGAGCGCCTCCACCAGCTGCTCGAAGGGCACGTCGGCGTGGGCGTAGGCATCGACGTCGAACCGCCGGACGCGGCCGAGGAGTTCCGTGAAGGTGGGGTCGCCGGAGACGTCGGCGCGCAGGACGAGGGTGTTGGCGAAGAGACCGACGAGTCCTTCCAGCGCGGCCTCGGAGCGGCCCTCCACCGGGCTGCCGATGGCGATGTCGTCGCCCGCGCCGAGCCGGCTGAGCAGGAGCGCCAGCACGGCCTGGAGGACCATGAAGGCGCCGGCGTCGCGTGCGCGCCCCAGTTCCTCCACCCGGGCGCGCAGCGCGGCGGGCACGGTGAAGGCGACGGTGTCACCGCGCTGGGACGCCGCCGCGGGGCGCGGCCGGTCGGTGGGCAGGTCGATCCGCTCGGGCAGGCCGTCGAGCGCCGTGGTCCAGAACGCGACGCCTTCCTCGGGGAGTTCGCGCTGCCACAGGGCGTAGTCCGCGTACTGCACGGGCAGCGGGGCGAGTCCGGAGCCGGTGCCGGCCAGACGTCCGGCGTAGGCCGTGGCCAGGTCGGCGGCCAGCGGGCCCATCGAGCCGCCGTCACCGGCGATGTGGTGCAGCACGACCAGCAGCGCGTACGTGCCGTCACCGGTGTCGAACAGGGTCGCACGTACCGGGAGTTCGCGGTCCAAGGCGAAGGGGACGGCGGCGGCGCGGGCGATCTCGGCGGACAGCCGGCCGGCCGGGCAGGCGGTGACGGTGAACGGGGCCGGGCGGTCCACGACGACCTGGTGCGGGCCCTCGGCGTCCTCGGCGATCAGGGTGCGCAGCGCTTCGTGCCGCTCCACCACGTCGGCGAAGGCCGCCCGCAGCGCGTCGGTGTCGAGGTCGCCGGCCAGCCGCAGCACGACCGGGATGGTGTACGTGGCGGACGGGCCCTGGAGCCGGTCGAGGATCCACATCCGCCGCTGGGCCGTGGACAGCGGTACGCGCGCGGGGCGTTCCCGGGCGACGAGCGGCGGGCGAGCGGTCCGGGCGGCGCCGAGCAGCCGGGCGGTCCCGGCCGGGGTGGGGTTCTCGAACACGTCCCGGATCGACAGTTCGACGCCGAACTCCGCGCGGATCCGGTTGACGAGCCGGGCGACGAGCAGGGAGTGGCCGCCGAGCAGGAAGAAGTTGTCGTCCGCCGTGGTCCCGGGAACGCCGAGCACCTCGGCGAAGAGTTCCGCGACCCGGTCCGCGGCCGGATCGGCCACCGGCCGGTCCGCGTCCGGGCCGGCCCCGGACCGTTCTCCGGCCGGGGCCGCCGCGGTCCCGCCGTCGGGCGGCACGCCCTGGTCCGGGGCGGGCAGCGCCCTGCGGTCCAGCTTGCCGTTGACGGTCAGCGGCAGCGCGTCCAGGACGACGAGGGCGGCCGGGACCATGTGGTCGGGCAGGGTGCGGGCCACGCTCGCGCGCAGCGCCCGGGTGTCGACGCGGGCCCCCGGCCGGGGCACGAGGTAGGCGACGAGCCGCTTGTCACCGGGCTGGTCCTCGCGGACCACCACGGCGGCCCGGGCGATCTCCGGCGCGGCGGCGAGTACGGCCTCGACCTCGCCGGGTTCGACGCGGAAGCCGCGGATCTTCACCTGGTCGTCGGTCCGGCCGGCGAACTCCAGCAGTCCCGCCCCGGTCCAGCGGGCCAGGTCGCCGGTGCGGTACATCCGGGAGCCCGCCGGTCCGTAGGGGTTCGCCACGAAGCGGCCCGCGGTGAGGCCGGGGCGCCCGTGGTAGCCGCGGGTGACCAGGTCACCGGCGACGTACAGCTCGCCGGGCGTGCCGACCGGGGCCGGGCGCAGCCGGCTGTCGAGCACGTACACCTGGGTGTTCCACACCGGTGTGCCGATGGTGATGACGCCCGGGGTCACGGCGTCGCCCGGTGCGATGCGGAAGACGGTGCAGCCGACCGTGGTCTCGGTGGGGCCGTACTCGTTGAGCACGGTCACCCCCGGGTGGCCGGCCCGCCAGGTGTCGAGGGCGTCGCCCAGCAGCGACTCCCCGCCGAGGACGAGCTGGCCGCTGGGCGAGTAGGTGTCGGCGACCGCGCCGAGCAGGGTCAGGTGGCTCGGGGTGGCCTTGACGAAGTCGGGCCGGGAGACGCCGTACTCGGTGTCGGGTCCGGTGGCGTTCCAGCGCACCAGTTCCACGCAGCCGCCCGAGACGAGCGGCCCCCACAGACCGGTGACGGTGAGGTCGAAGGCGACCGGGGAGTGCACCAGGGCGCGGCCCCGCAGGCTGTCGTAGGTGTCGGTGGCCCACGCCAGGTAGGCGGTCAGCGAGCGGTGCTCGACGACGACGGCCTTGGGCCGGCCGGTGGAGCCGGAGGTGAAGATGACGAACGCGGCGTGGCCGGGCAGCGCCGGCACCCCGGGGGGCGCGGTGGCCGGCTGCGCGGTCACGGCCGGGTCGTAGGGCAGCACGGCGGGGATTCCGCCGAGCCGGCCGGCCCGGTCGGGGGTGGTCACCACGGCGACGGGGGCGATGTCGCCGAGCATGAACGCGATCCGCTCCTCGGGCAGCCCGGGGTCGAGCGGCAGGTAGGCGGCCCCCGACTTGAGGACGGCCAGCAGGGTGACCGGGAGCTGTTCGGAGGTGGGCAGCAGGACCCCGACGAACCGCTCGGGACCGGCGCCGAGTTCGACGAGACGGCGGGCCAGCCGGTTGGCGCGGGCGTCGAGTTCGCCGTACGTCAGCCCGGTGGCGCCGAAGACGACCGCGAGGGCGTCCGGGGTACGGGCCGCCTGGGCCTCGACGAGCGCGGTGAGGGTGGTCGCGGGCAGCTCGCGGGCGGTGGCGTTCCACTCGGTGAGCAGTCGCCGGCGTTCGGCCGGGCCGACGATGCCGAGGTCGCCGACGGGCGTCTCGGGCGCGGCGACGGCGGCGGTGAGCAGGTCGACGAAGCGTGCGGTGATCCGCTCGGCGGTCTCCCGGTCGAAGAGGTCGGAGGCGAACTCCAGGAAGCCCGAAAGGCCGCCGCCGCGGCGTTCGTTGACGAAGAACGCCAGGTCGAACTTGGCGGTCGGCGAGGTGAGCGGGAGCACCCGTCCGTCGAGCCCGGGGAGCTGTCCGGCGAGGTCCTCGACCGCTTCGAGTTCGGCGTCCACCCAGTTGAGGTTGGTCTGGAACAGCGGGTGCCGGGCCGTGGAGCGGGGCGGGTTCACCGCTTCGACCACCCGCTCGAAGGGCACGTCCTGGTGGGCGTAGGCGGCCAGGTCGGTCGCCCGGACCCGGGCGAGGACCTCGGTGAACGTCGGATCGCCCGAGAGGTCGGTACGCAGGACGAGGTTGTTGACGAAGAACCCGACCAGTCCGGTCAGGGCCTCGTCCGGGCGGCCGGCGACCGGCGAGCCGATGACGATGTCGTCGCCGGCACCGAGCCGGTGCAGCAGGGTGACCAGTGCGGCCTGCACCGTCATGAACGGGGTCACGTGGTGCTCGCGGGCGAGCGCCCTCAGGGCCGTGTGGACCTCGGCGGGCACGTCGAACGCGACGGTGTCGCCGCGGTGGCTGGACACGGCGGGCCGGGGCCGGTCGGCGGGCAGTTCCAGCTGCTCCGGGAGCCCGGCCAGGTTCTCGGTCCAGAAGCCGAGCTGGCGGGCTGCCTCGCTGTCCGGGTCGTCGGCCGCGCCGAGCACCTCGCGCTGCCATCCGGCGTAGTCGGCGTACTGGACCTCCAGGGGTGTCCACCCCGGGGCGTGGCCCGCCCGCCGCGCGGTGTAGGCGGTGATGAGGTCCTCGGCGAGCGGGGCCATCGAGAAGGCGTCGCCGGCGATGTGGTGCAGCACGACGAGCAGGACGTACTCGCCGGATCCGAGGTCGAACAGGATGGAGCGCATGGGGGGTTCGGCGGCCAGGTCGAACGGGACCCGGACGGCTTCGGCGAGCCGGCCGTCGAGCCCGGCCGCGTCGGTGACGACGACGGCCGGCGGCGGGACGGAGTCCCGCACGATCTGGTGCGGGCCCTGCTCGTCCTCGGCGAAGACCGTGCGGAGCGCCTCGTGCCGGGCGGCGACGTCGCCGAGGGCCGCGCCGAGGGCCGCGACGTCGAGGTCACCGGTCAGCCGCAGCGCGACGGGCAGGTTGTACGTGGCGGACGGCCCCTCGAAGCGGTGTGTGAACCACAGGCGTTCCTGCGCGTGGGAGAGCGGCAGACGCTCGCCGCGCGGCCGGGCGGTGACGGCGGGCCGGCGCGGGGCGGCGCCGTCGAGGCGGGCGGCGATCCGCGCGGGTGTGGTGGCCTCGAACAGGGTGACCAGCTCGACGTCGACGCCGAGCACGGTGCGGATCCGGTTGGCCAGCCGGGCCACGGACAGCGAGTGGCCGCCGAGCGCGAAGAAGTCGTCGTCGAGGAAGACCTCGGGGACACCGGTCACCTCGGCGAACAGCCCGCAGACGAGTTCCTCGCGCGGGGTGCGCGGCACGCGGCCGGCGGCCGGGGCGAAGTCGGGCACGGGCAGCGCCTGCCGGTCCAGCTTGCCGCTGCTCAGGCGCGGGAACCGGTCGAGTTCGAGGAACACCGGCGGGACCATGTACGCGGGCAGCTCGGCGGCGAGCCGGGATCGCAGTTCCTCGTGGTCGACGGGGGCGGAGGTGATGAGGTAGCCGGTCAGCCGCTGGTCGTGGACGGCGGCGGCGGCCTGGGCGACGCCGGGGTGCGCCCGCATCGCGGACTCGATCTCGCCCAGTTCGATCCGCTGGCCGCGCAGCTTGACCTGGTCGTCGGCGCGGCCGAAGTACTCCAGTTCGCCGTCGCGGGTCCAGCGCACCAGGTCGCCCGTCCGGTAGACCCGGCTGCCGGGTGCGCCGTAGGGGTTGGCCACGAACCGTTCGGCGGTCAGGGCGGGACGGTCGAGGTAGCCGCGGGCGAGCTGGAGGCCGCCGAGGTACAGCTCTCCCGTCACCCCCGGCGGCACGGGACGCAGGGTGCGGTCGAGCACGTACGCCTGGGTGTTGAGCACCGGGCCGCCGATGAGCACGGTTCCGGGGTCCTTCGGGGTCGGCCACCGGGTGACGTCCACGGCGGCCTCGGTGGGGCCGTAGGCGTTGGTCAGGACCGGGTCGGGGTGGCGGGAGTGCTGGTGGAAGCGGCGGATCAGCTCGGCCGGCATGATCTCGTCGCCGGACTCGACGGCCCGCACCGTGGCGGGCAGTTCGGCCTCGGCGAGGAACGCGGCGAGCCGGGACGCGCCCAGGTGCAGCACGGTCACGGACTCGTCGTGCATGAGCCGGGAGAGGTAGACCGGGTCACGGTGGCCGCCGGGCCGCGGCACCACGAGGGCGGCACCGCGGGAAAGGGTCCAGAACACCTCCCACACCGAGACGTCGAACCCGGTCGGCGTGGCCTGGAGCACCCGGTCCCCGGGGCCGAGGTCCAGGTCCCGCTGCATCCACCAGAACCGGTTGGTCATGCCCTCGTAGGTGTTGAGGGTGCCCTTGGGTCGGCCGGTGGAGCCGGAGGTGTAGATGATGTACGACGTGTTGCCGCCGTGTGCGACGACGCCGAGGTTCTCGGCGGACTCCTCCGCGGCGTCGACCGGGACGCGCTCGAAGCCCTCCACGTCGTGTTCGGCGAGGATCAGACGGGCGCCGGAGTCGCCGAGGAGGTAGGCGATCCGGTCGGCCGGATAGCCGGTGTCGATCGGCACGTAGGCGGCGCCGCACTTGATGACCGCCCATAGCGCGACGACGAGGTCCACCGAGTAGGGCAGCATGACGGCGACCCGGGTCTCCGGGCCGACGCCGCGCCTGCGCAGGGCCCGGGCGAGACGGTTCACCCGGGCGTTGAAGGCGCCGTAGGTGACCCGCTCCCCTTCGAAGACCACGGCGGGCAGGTCCGGGTCCTGGGCCTCCATCAGTTCCACGACGGAGTCCGCGTCCATGGTGCTCGCGGTGTCGTTCCAGCCGTCCAGGATGAGCGCGCGCTCCTCGTCGTCCAGCAGGTCGACCTGGGAGATCCGGCGCGCGGGCTCGTCCGTGACGGCGTCGAGCACGCGCAGGAAGCGGGTGACGAAGGCTTCGGCGGTCTGCCGGTCGTACAGCTCGGTGGCGTACTCCAGCCGGCAGTCGAGGCCGTCGCCGTCGGCGTCGACGACGCAGTCGAAGTGCACGTCGAACTTGGCGGTGCCGCTCAGTACCGGGGCCGTGCGGGCACGCACTCCGGGCAGGGTGAGGCGGGCCTCGGAGAAGTCCAGCCAGGCGACCATGACCTGGAAGAAGGGGTGGTGGGCGCGGGACCGCTCCGGCGCCAGTTCCTCCACCAGCCGCTCGAACGGCACGTCCTGGTGGGCGTAGGCGGCCAGGCCGGTGTCGCGCACCCGGGCGAGCAGTTCGGTGAAGGAGGGGTCGCCGGAGGTGTCGAAGCGGTAGACGAGCGTGTTGATGAAGACGCCGACGACCCCGTCCAGGGCCGAGTCCGGCCGGCCGGCGATCGCGCCGCCGACGGGGATGTCCTCGCCGGCCCCGTGCGCGGTCAGCAGCAGGGCGACGGCGGCCTGGAGCACCATGAACGGCGTGGTGCGGGTGCGGCGGGCCAGGTCCAGCATCCGGCCGTACAGTTCCCGGTCCACGCGGAAGGCGACGTGGTCGCCCCGGTGTCCGGCGATCGCGGGGCGGGGCCGGTCCGCCGGGAAGGTGACCTGCTGGGGCAGTCCGGCGAGTGCCTCGGTCCAGTGGGCGATCTGGTCCGGCAGTGTGGGGGCGAGCGTCTCGCGCTGCCAGAGCGCGAAGTCGGCGTACTCCACGGCGGGGGGCGGGCAGTCGGCGGCCGTGCCCTGGAGCCGGGCGGTGTAGGCGGCGGAGAGGTACTCGGCCAGCGGTCGCATGGAGGAGCCGTCGGTGGCGATGTGGTGCACCACCAGCAGCAGCGCGTACTCGTCCGCGCCGAGGTCGAAGAGGGTGGCCCGCAGCGGGAGTTCGGTGGTGAGGTCGAAGGGGCGGGCGGCCCGCGCCGTGAGGTCGGGGGCGGGGTCGCGGACCACCTCGAGGACGAAGCCGGTGCCGCCGGGCGCCAGGACGACCTGGTGCGGGCCCTCGGCGTCCTCGGGATAGAGGGTGCGCAGGGCTTCGTGGCGGTCGACGAGGTCGGTGAGCGCGGCACCCAGCGCCGTGGCGTCGAGCGGTCCGCTGAGCCGGATGTCGAGCGGGATGTTGTAGGTGCCGCTGGCGCCCTGGAGGCGCTGGAGGAACCACATGCGCTCCTGTGTGAAGGAGAGCGGTATCCGTTCGGGCCGCTCCCGGACCGCGAGGGCGGTGGTGTCCCGCGGACCGTCCGCCAGCAGCGCGGCGAGGCCCCGGACGGTCGGGGTGGCGAAGACGTCGCGCAGGGAGAGGCCGATTCCGAACTCGTCGCGGACGCGGTGCACCAGCCGGATCATGAGGATGGAGGTGCCGCCGAGGGTGAAGAAGTCGTCGTCCACGGTGATGCCGTCGAGGCCGAGGACCTCGGCGACGACGGTGCGCAGCCGTTCCTCCGCACCGGTGCGCGGGGCCGTCCCGGTGCCGGGGGCGGAGGTGGTGGCCGAGGCGGACGTGGCGGCGGCGCGGCGGCGCGGGGCGGCCGGTTCGGTGGCGGGCCCGTCGCCGGTCACCGCGAGCCGGTCCTCGGGGGTGACCACGGCGAGGTCGCCGGCCGGCCGGTCGAGGTCCTCGGCGGCGAGGGCGGCGAGCCGGGTCAGCCGGCCGGACAGGACGGCCAGGGCGTCCGCGGTGAACGCCCCGGTGCGGTAGGAGAACCGCAGCCGCAGGGCGGTGCCGGGGAAGAGGGCGACCGACAGCGGGTAGTGGGAGTGCAGGGCGAGGTCGGCGGCGGCGAGCCGCAGCCCGCCGGCCTCCGTCCCGCTCTCCATCGGGTAGTTCTCGAACGCCAGGACGGTGTCGAAGAGTTCGTCCACGCCCGCGGCCCGGGTGAGGTCGGCGAGGCCCGCGTCCGCGTACCCGGCCAGGGCGATCTGCCGGGCCTGTACCTCGGCCAGCTGCCCGGCCAGCGGCCGGTCCGGGTCGACGCGCACGCGCACCGGCAGGGTGTTGACGAACAGGCCGATCATCGACTCGGCACCGGGCAGGTCGGCCGGGCGGGTGGAGACCGTGGCGCCGAAGACGACGTCGTCGCGGCCGGTGAACTCGCGCAGCAGCAGCGCCCACAGGCCCTGCATGACGGTGTTGAGGGTGAGGCCGCGGCGGCGCGCGGCCCCGGTGAGGGCCGCGGTGACGGTCTCGTCGAGGAGGAGTTCGTGTTCGGCGTGGCCGTCCGGGGTCCGCCGCCGCGGCGCGAGCAGGGTCGGGCCGGGCAGGTCCGCCAGCTCCCGCTGCCACGCGGCGGTGGACGCGGCCCGGTCGCGGCCGGCGAGCCAGGCGGCATGGGCGCGGTGGGAGACGGGCGCGGGCAGGTCGGCGCCGCCGTACAGTTCGAACAGCTCGCGGACCAGCAGGGGCAGCGACCAGCCGTCCAGCAGCAGGTGGTGGTGGGTCAGCACGAGCCGGGTGCCGAGCACGGTGAAGCGCAGCAGCGGCGGGCGCAGCACGCTCAGGCCGCGGGCCCGGTCCCGGGCGAGGAAGGCGGTCAGCTCGTCGTCCCCGGCCGCGTCCCGCTCCTCCCACGGCACGGTGATCCGCGCGGATACGACCTGGACGGGCGCGCCCGCGGACCGGCTGCGGAAGCCGGCGCGCAGCAGCGGGTGGCGGCGCAGCAGGGCGGTGGCGGCCTCGCGCATCCGCGCCGGGTCGAAGCCGCCCTCGACGTCCAGGACGAGCTGGCCGACGTAGGGGTCGTCGTCCTCGTACAGGGCGTGGAAGAGCAGTCCTTCCTGGAGCGGGGAGAGCGGCAGGACGTCCTGGGCGCCGGGGTAGCGGTCGAGTTCGCGCTGGTCGACGGTGACGAACGGGACGTCCGCCGGGGTCAGCGGGGTGCCGCCGTCCGGTGCGGGTCCCGGCGGCGTCCCGGCGGCGCCGGTGGCGGGGACGGTCCCGGCCAGGGCCGCGAGGGCTTCGACGGTGGGGTGGGCGAAGACGTCCTGCGGGGTGAGGCCGAGGCCGGCGGCGCGGGCGCGGGCGGCCAGCCGCAGGGCGTGGACGCTGTCCATGCCGAGGAGGAACAGGTCGTCGTCGGCGCCGAGTCCGGGGTGTCCGATCAGGTCGGCCGCCAGGTCGCGCAGGACGCGCTCGGTCCCGGTGCGGGGGGCCCGGCCGGGTGCCGGGGCCGCGGGTTCGGGCAGCGCCTTGCGGTCGATCTTGCCGTTGGGGGTGAGCGGCAGCTCCGGCAGGGTCAGCACCGCGGCGGGTACGAGGAAGGCGGGCAGCCGGGCGGCCAGCCACGCGCGCGGGTCGGTCTCGGGCTCGCCGGTGACGTAGGCGACGAGCTGCTGGGCGCCGCTGGGGGCGCGGCGGGCCACCACGACGCTCTGCCGGACGCCGGGCGCGCCGCCGAGCACCGCTTCGACCTCGCCGGGTTCGGCGCGCTGACCGGCGATCTTCACCTGGTCGTCGACCCGGCCGGCGTACTCCAGGGTGCCGTCGGGGCGGCGCCGGGCGAGGTCGCCGGTGCGGTACATCCGGGAGCCCGAGGGGCCGTACGGGTCGGCCGTGAAGCGTTCCGCGGTCAGTGCGGGGCGGCCGTGGTAGCCGCGGGCGAGCTGGACGCCCGCCAGGTACAGCTCGCCGGTCACGCCGGGCGGCACCGGGTTGAGTCCCGCGTCCAGGACATGGGCGCGGGTGTTGGCGCCGGGCCGGCCGATGGGCACCGGGTCCTCGTCCGGGCCGGTGGCGTGGGAGGTCACCTCGATGGCGGCCTCGGTGGGGCCGTACAGGTTCCACAGCTCGGCGTCGACCCGCTGGTGGAAGCGGCGGACCAGGTCGGGCGGCAGGGCCTCGCCGGTGCAGGCGACGAGCCGTACGGAGGGGCCGAACGCGGCCTCGGCGAGGAAGGCCCCGAGCATCGACGGCACGAAGTGGACGATCGTGACGCGCTGTTCGCGGATCAGCCGCTCGAGGTAGGCGGGGTCGCGGTGGCCCTCGGGGCGGGCCACGACGAGGGTCGCGCCCTGGACGAGGGGCCACAGCAGCTCCCACACGGAGATGTCGAAGCCGATCGGCGTCTTCTGCACGATGCGGTCGTCCGGGGTCATCCGGTGGTCGCGCTGGAGCCAGGCCAGCCGGTTGAGCAGGCCCTCGTGCGGGACGACGACGCCCTTGGGGCGGCCGGTGGAGCCGGAGGTGTACATCACGTAGGCGGCGTTGTCGCCGCGGACCCGGACACCGGGGTCGTGCGCCGGCTCGTCCGCGCCCGCGTCGGGGGCGATCCGCTCGAAGCCGGGGACGTCGTCCGCGGCGATCACCAGCTCGGCGCCGGAGTCGGCGAGGATGTGGGCGGCCCGCGCGGCGGGGTAGCCGGTCTCGACGGGGACGAAGGCGGCGCCCGCCTTGAGGACGGCCAGTACGGCGACGACGAGGTCGACCGAGCGGGGCAGCATGACGGCGACCCGGGACTCGGGGCCGGCGCCGCGGCGGCGCAGGGCGTGGGCGAGGCGGTTGGCACGGGCACCGAGTTCGCCGTAGGTGACGCTCTCGCCCTCGAAGACCAGGGCCTCGGCGGCCGGGTCCTGGGCCGCGATCCGCTCCACCAGCGGGCGGGGGTCGAGGGGGGCCGCGGTGTCGTCGAAGCCGGCCAGGAGGCGGTGCTCGTCCGGGCCGAGGAGGTCGAGCGTGCCGAGGGGCGCTCCGGGGGCCCCGGCGGCGGCGGTGAGGAGGCGGGTGTAGCGGTCGCGGTGGGCCGTGACGTCGGCGGGGGTGAACCGGTCGGGGTGGGCGTTGACGGTGAGCCGGATGCCGTCGGCGGCGGTGTCGTCGGCGTAGGCGTTGAGCACGAGGTCGCGGACCGGGCCGGAGGCGACCTGGTGCACGGTCGCCTCGGCACCGCCGACGGTGAGCCGGCCGGGTGCGAAGGAGAGCACGTTGACGGTGGGGCCGGTCAGGGCGCCCGGGCCCCGGGCACCGAGTTCGCGGCGGAGCCGTTCACCGGGAAAGCGCTGGTGGCGGACGGCCTCGGCCAGCCGGTCGCGCACCTGTCCGACGAGTTCGGTGAAGGTGGCCGACGGCCGTACGGTCAGTCGCAGCGGCAGGTCGTTGACGAGCATCGCCGGGGTGGCGAGGGAGTCGGGGGTCGTCCGGGCCGCCAGGAAGACCCGGATGACGACGTCCGTGGCGCCGGTCGCGCGGTGCGTGTACGCGGCGAGGGCGGCGATCACCGGCAGGGACCAGCGGGCGCCGGGCAGGGCGCGCAGCCGCTGGGCGGTGTCCGCGGGCACCAGCCCGGTCACCGGTGGCAGGCTGCGGGCCAGGGACGCGGGGCCGCTGCCCAGTTCGGTGGCGGCGGGCAGGTCGGCGAAGCGGGCCAGCCAGTGGGCGCGGTCCCGTTCGTGGCGCGGGGAGCCGGTGTAGGCGTGTTCCTCGGCGACGAGGCCGGCGAGCGGCGCGAAGTGCGCGGGGGCGGGCCGGCCGCCCGCGGCGAGCGCGTCGTAGACGTCCAGCAGCCTGCGCAGGTACAGCATCTGGCCGTAGGCGTCGAGCAGGATGTGGTGGTAGCGGAAGTACAGCCGGTCGCGGTCCGGGCCGAGCCGCAGCAGCGTGTGGGCGAAGAGCGGGCCGTCGGTGAGCGCGGGCGGCGCCTGCGACTGCCGGGCCTCGATCCATGCGCGCGCGGCGGCCTCCGGGTCGTCTTCGCCGCCCAGGTCGACCACGCCGAGCGTGCCCTCGATCGCCGGGTCGACCCGCTGGCGGACGGTGTCCCCGTCGTCGGTGAAGCGGACCCGCAGTGCCTCGGTCTCCGCCACCGTCTGCCGGACCGCCCGGTCCAGCAGCCCCGGGTCGAAGGGCGCCGCGGTGTCGACGTGGACACCGCAGACGAACAGGGGGGAGCCGGGGTCGAGTTGCTGGGCCACCCAGACGCCGTGCTGGGCCGCCGTCAGTGCGATGCCGCGGATGTCGCCGGTCGCTGCCTTCTCCACGGTCAGGCCTTCTCCTCGATGAGGGCGGTGAGCGCCGCGCCGAGCTGGTCGATGGTGGGGTGGTCCCAGGTCGTCTCGGGCGGCAGTACGAGGCCGAACTCGTCCTCGATGTCGGCGGAGACGGCCAGTGCGGTGAGCGAGTCCAGCCCGTACTCGGACATCGGCACGGCGGTGTCGATCTCCTCGGGCGCGCGGCGCAGATAGGTCGCCACCCGCTCGGTCAGCCAGGTGCGGATGTCTCGGGTGCCAGAACTCATCGTGTGGTCTCTTCTCGGTGCGGCAGGGGGCGGGCGGCGAGGCCGAAGGAGCGGTGGTCGCGGTGGCGGCGGAGGAGTTCGCCGAGGAGCGCGTCCTCGACCGGGCCGGGCGGCGGGGACTCCCGGCGGGTGCGGTGGACGGCCGCCAGCACCCAGGCGGGGTCGGCCAGGAAGGGGTCGGTGGTGTGGCGCTGGAGCTGGAGGCAGCAGACGCGGGTGAGCAGCGTGCCGTACCGGTGGGCGAGGTCGTAGGTGCCGGGCGAGGCGTCGACGCCCCACTCGGTGACCGGCAGTGCGGCGCAGGTCCGGGCGAGTTCGCCGAGTTCGGCCTGGTCGGCCTCGGCGGCGGCCCGCAGCGGCCGGTGCCGGTCGTCCCAGGGGCCGTCCAGTGCCGCTGCCAGCGAGGCGGCGAGGGGGTCGCGGCCCGCGGCGTGCAGGGCCAGCCGGTCGTAGCGCAGCGCCGGCAGCTCCGCGTCCAGGTCGAACAGCGCGTCCGGGGCGGGGGTGCCGCCGGTCCAGGAGCGTCTGGCGAGCAGCGGGAGCTGGGGCAGCAGGCTCATCTGGCAGGCCGCCCGGGCGATGTGCCCGAAGCCGACCGGAGCCAGGTCGCGCAGCAGCTTCTGGAACAGCGCGGTCGGTCCTTCGCGCAGGTAGAAGTGGGCGCCGAGCAGTTCGGCGAGCCGGTCCACGGCGTCCAGCAGCAGCTTGGAGACGGTGTACTTGACGGCGGCCGAGTAGACGCTCGCGGACTCCGGCACCAGGTGCAGGGCGCGGGTGCCGACCGCGCCGACCGCCTCGGCCCGCAGCAGGTCGGCGAAGACGCCCGCCAGCACGGAGCGGACGTGCGGGATGCCGAGGGCCGTGCCGCCGTACAGGGTGCGGGCACCGAGGTGGTCGAGGGCCGTGCGCAGCGCGGTGTCCAGCACGCCGGAGGCCATGGCGGGCAGGGTGGTCCGGGTGATCTGGAGGGCCTTCAGGGCGGTCTCCAGTCCGCTGCCGACGGGGCCGAGAACCGCGGAGCCGGGTACCGGGACGGCGTCGAACTCCAGGCCGCCGAGCTGGAGGCCGCGCATGCCGACGGTGCCGAACCGGGGCAGGTCGCGGATCGCGCCGGCGGGCAGGGCGGCCCGGTCGACGAGCACCAGGGAGTGGCTGCGGGGGCCCGGCCGGGGGTCGGTCCGGGCGAGGACGACCAGGGCCCGCGCCCGGCTGATGTTGGTGACGACCTCCTTGCGCCCGCTGAGGCGCAGCCGCTCGCCGTCCGGCGCCGCGGTGAACTCGGTGCGGCTCATGTCGTTGCCGTGGGCGAGTTCGTGGAACGCCACCGCGACCTTGTGGCCGGCGAGCAGTACATCGGCTACCCGCCCGGCCTGTTCCCGGTCGCCCGCGGTCCAGACGTGGACGCCGGCGATGAACGAGGCGGCTCCGTAGCCGAGTCCGAGCACCGGGTCGCGGCGGTAGACGGCGCGCATCACCTCCACGAGGTGGTCGGCCCGGGTGAGCCGGCCGCCGTGCCCGGGCGGGACGAATTCGGCGTTGAGGCCGTAGGCGTCGAGGGCGCGCTCGCCGGCCGCCGGCGTCTCCCCGCGTTCGTCCGCGTCGAGGACCGCGCGGGTCCCGACGGGATTGGCCTGGTCGGCGGGGTCGCCGAGCAGGCGGTCGAGGGCGGCGGCGCGTTCGGGTACGGCCGTGGTCACAGTTCACCGTCCAGGAGGCCGAAGCCGGGTCCGGTCCAGTCGGCGACGGTCCGGGCGAGTTCGTCGTAGGCCGGGTCGTCGGGCAGGTCGAGGAGGTGGGCGAGGCAGGCGCGCGGCCAGCGGGCCTCCTCGTCCAGGGGGGTGGCCGGGCGGCCGGGGCGGCGCAGGAAGAGGTGCAGGCAGGCCGAGGCCGCGTACAGCCGCTCGTACCGCTCGGCGAGGGTGAACGCGGCGCCGGGCAGTCCGCCGCCGACCGGTACGAAGCCGGCCGTGTCGGCGGCCAGTTCGCGGCCGCGGGCCAGCACGGCCTCGGCGAGCGCGGTCAGCGCCGGGTGCCCCTGCGCGCGGATCTCCTCGACGACGGCGGGCAGGCTCTGCACGACGCTGCATCCGGTGGCCGAGGTGAGGGTGAGGAGGGCCGGGTCGAACGGGGCGGGCGGTACGGCGGGGTCGGCCGCGGCGCGCACCGCGCCGGGATCGACGTCGCCCCGGCGCAGCAGCCGGCCCAGCCGGGGCATCTGGGTGAGGAGCGCGGCGCGGTTGACGACCGTGCTGCCGTCGAAGATGGCGCAGATGCGGTGGTCGCGCTCCAGTTTGGCGAAGCCGCCGCCGGGCGGGGTGGTGAGGAAGCCGCGGACGCCGAGGACCTCGGCGAGCCGGCCGAGCGTCGCCTGCACGGTGGTGGGGACGTACGCCTTGGCGATGGCGGAGCTGACGGAGAGTTCACCGGGCAGGGCGTGCACCGAGCGGGTGGCCAGGATGCTCACGGCCTCCGCGGTGAGCACGGCGGCGGCGGCGCGGCCGAGGATGCGGCGGACGTGCGGGAGGGAGCCGAGGCGGCGTCCGTAGAGTTCGCGTCGCGCGGTGAAGTCCCGGGCGAGCCGCAGGGCGTGGTCGGCGGCGCCCAGGGAGAGCCCGACGCAGGCGGTGCGGGTGAGCTGGAGGGACTTCAGGACGACGGCGATGCCGTCGCCGGGCCGGCCGATCAGCGCGTCGGCGGGCACCCGGGCGTCGCGCAGGACGAAACCGCTGATGTCGGCGCCGCGGATGCCGTGCGTACGGACCTTGGGGAGCACCTGCCAGGCGGTGGGCGGCAGTGCGTCGCGGTCGACGAGGAAGAGGCTGAAGCCGCGGCTGCCGCCGGCGGGTGCGGTGCGGGCGAGGACACAGCCGAGGCGGGCCCGGCCGGCATTGTTGATCAGCCACTTCTCGCCGTCGAGCCGCCAGCCCCCGGCGGGCTCCGCGGTGGCGGTGAGTTCGCCTGCCAGCAGGTCGCTGCCGTGGTCGCGTTCGGTCAGCCCCCAGCACACGGGGTGGCCCGCCCGGACCCGTTCCGCGAGCCCGTGGGCCTGTGCGGGGGTGCCGGCGATCCATACGGGCACGGAGCCGAGGAAGGTCTTGCCGTGCGCGATGGCCACGGTCAGGTCGCGGCGGGCCACGGTGCGGATCAAGGCGACCAGCGCGGGGAAGTCGCGGTCGGGGGTGAGGACGTAGGAGGCCGCCAGGCCGGTGTCGTCGAGGACGGCGACCGCGTCCGCGGGGAACTCCTCGCGGGCGTCGAGCGCCTCCAGTTCCGTCGCGGCGAAGGCGCCCGACCCGTGCCCGGCGAGGACGGCTTCGAGTGCCGCGGCCCGGATCATCCCGCCTCCCGCTGCGCGGCGTCGCCCAGGGCGGCGGTCAGGTGGGGGTCCTCGCTGGTCAGCAGGGGTTCGAGGGCGCGCTCCAGATAGCGTGCGCGCATCGCCGCACGCTCCACCTTGCCACTGGTGGTACGGCGGACACCGCCGGGCCTGAGCAGCAGGACCGCGCCGACCGGTACGCCGAACTCCCGGGCCACGGTGAGTTTCACGGCGGCGGCCAGCTCGCTCATCCGCTCGGCGCCCCAGTGTCCCCTGATCTCGTGCAGGACGACGACCGACTCCCGGGGGCCGGTTCCGTCGTCCCAGCCGACGGTGAAGGCGGCACCGTGCAGACCGGCCAGTTCCTCGTGCTGCGCGCGGAGTTCGGCCTCGATGTCCTGCGGGTGGAGGTTGCGTCCGTGCAGCACCAGGACGTCCTTGCGGCGGCCGGTGACGAACAGGTCGCCGTCCAGCAGCCCGCCGAGGTCGCCGGTGCGCAGGCAGGGGCCCTGGCCGTCGGCGGTGACGGCGCCGAAGGCGGCCCGCGTGGCCCCGGTGTTCGCCCAGTAGCCGGCGGCGACGCTGGGCCCGTCGAGCCAGATCTCCCCGATCCTGCCGTCGGGCAGCACCTCGCCGCTGTCCGGGTCCACGACGCGGACCGGCGGACCAACGCTGGCGCCGCAGCCGACCAGGTCCCGGGAGGGCGTGCCGGGTGCGGCGCGCCGCAGCACACCGGCCTCCAGCGCGGCCGTGTCCGCGGCGACCACGAACGGCGGCCGTCCGCTGCTGCCGGCGGCGAGCAGCGTCGACTCGGCGAGTCCGTACATGGGGACCAGCGCGTCGGACCGGAACCCGGCGGCGGCGAAGCGCGCGGCGAAGGCGGTGACGGTGGCGGCGCGGACCGGCTCGGAGCCGTCGACGGCGGCGCGCACCCCGCTCAGATCGAGGCCGGCGCACTGATCGTCGGTGACCCGGCGCAGACAGAGTTCGTAGCCGAAGTCGGGCGCGGCGGTGCCGTTGACGTCGTAGGCGTCCATCATCCAGAGCCAGTGGTGCGGGCGGCGCAGGAAGGCCATCGGGTCCATCTGGACGTAGCCGTCGCAGCGCAGGACGCCGGGGAGCATCAGGCCGATCAGGCCCATGTCGTGGTAGAGCGGGATCCAGCCGCCGAGACGGTGGCCGGGGAAGAGCCGGAGCGAGCGCACCACGGCGTCGACGTTGGCCAGCAGGTTGCGGTGCCGGACCATGACGCCCTTGGGGCTGCCGGTGGAGCCGGAGGTGTACTGGAGCAGGGCGACGGCCTCGGGGTCGGCCGGCACCCGACGGCGCCAGGCGCCGGGGTCGCCGTCCGTCTCGTCGGTCGGGTGGGCGACCAGGTGGGTGAGGCCCTCGTCGGCGGCCCACTTCTCGATCTCCGGCAGCCCGCGCCGGTCGGTCAGCACGATGGTGGCGCGGGCGTCCCGGGCGATCTTGGCGAGTCGCCGGCGTTCGTGCCGGTAGCGTCCGGGCAGCGGGCCGGGGACCGCGATCAGCCCGGCGTACAGGCAGCCGAAGAACGCGGCGGTGAACTCGACGCCCGGCGGGTACAGCAGCAGGACCCGGTCGCCGGGCTCGGTGCGCCGGGCCAGCCACACCGCGGTCGAGCGGGCCCGGGCGTCCAGCTCCGGGTAGGAGAGGGACACGTGCTCGCGGGCCCGCGGGTCCCGCACGAAGATGACCGCATTTCTGTCCGGCGTGCTCCCGGCGCGTTCCCTGAGAACGGACACGAGGTCGGCACCGGACGCCAGAGCGCCATTCACGCGAAAAGCACCACCCAGATGTTCAGAAGGGTCGACTGACCGTGCCGGCACCCGGAATCAGCGCCGGAACCAGCGTCTGGAGACTAAGCAGGGACCGACTAGGGAAATCACTAGTCTCCGCTTCGAATGCCCGTTGCACCTTCCACGCGGAACCTGTTACGTTCCCGCCGCACTGCTTTTCTGCACGCAAAACGAGTGGGCCTCCCGTGAACCCCGAAGAAGATGAACCTATGGTGGTCGTCGAGGGATTACAAAGAATGCACAAAGACATCTGGGCTTTACGGGATGTCAGCCTTCACATTTCAGCCGGCGAGATCCTCGCGCTGCTCGGCCCGAACGGGGCCGGCAAGACGACGCTCGTCCGCATTCTCGCCACCCTGCTCCGCCCCGACGCCGGAGTGGCGACGGTGGCCGGCTGGGACGTCGTGGCGCACCCCGCGCGGGTGCGGGCCGCGACCGGGCTGGCCGGGCAGTACTCGACGGTCGACGGCATGCTGACCGGAGCTGAGAACCTGTCCCTGATCGCCGGGCTGCGCGGCATGGACCGGCGCACGGCCCGGCGCACGGCCGGTGAACTGCTCGACAGGTTCCGGCTGACGGAGAGCGCCGGCCGTATGGCGCAGACGTACTCCGGCGGTATGCGCCGGCGGCTGGACCTGGCCGCCGCGCTGGTGGGCTCTCCGCCGCTGGTCATCCTGGACGAGCCGACGACCGGGCTGGACCCCAGGAGCCGGCTGGACACCTGGGACGCGGTCGCCGAACTGGCGGCGGGCGGGACCACGGTGCTGCTCACCACCCAGTATCTGGAGGAGGCCGACCGGCTCGCGGACCGGATCACGGTGCTCGACCGGGGCAGGGTCGTGGCGGCCGGCACCGGCGACGCGCTGAAGGCCGCCGCCGGCAGTCGCCTGGTCATCGTGGTCGCCGAAGACCACGAGGTGCCGGCGGCCGTGCGGGCCGCGACCGCCGCCGGCGGCTCCCCCACGGTCGACCGCCGCTGCCGCCGCGTCGAGACCGCCGTCACGGACGGGCAGTCCGCCCTGGCACGGGCGCTGTCCGTGCTGACGGACGAAGGGGTGGAGGCGCTGGAGGTGGGACTGGGCCGGGCCACGCTCGACGACGTGTTCCTCGGCCTGACCGCCCGTCCGCCGCACCCGGCGGTCACCCGGTGAACGCGCTGCTGCGGGCCGGCCGGGAGAGCGCCCACCTCGCCCGGCGCAATCTGCTCCACCTGCGCCGCACCCCGACCGCCCTGATGGGCAGCCTGGTCGAGCCGGTCATGTTCGCGCTGCTCATCGGCTACGTCTTCGGCAACAGCCTGGGCGGGGCGGTGTACCGGGAGTACATGGTGGCGGGGCTGCTCGCCCAGACGGTGACCTTCAGCACCGCCGTCACGGCCCTGGGCCTGGCCAAGGACCTGCACGAGGGCACGGTGGACCGGTTCCGCGCCCTGCCCATCTCCCGGGTGGCCCTGCTGCTCGGCCGGACCCTCTCCGACCTCACCACGTGCGCCGCCGGCGTGCTGGTGACCTCCCTGTGCGGACTCGCGCTCGGCTGGCGGCCGCACAGCGGGCTCCCGCACATCGCGGCGGGCTACGCGCTGCTCTTCTGCTTCGCCTTCGCCATGTCCTGGGTGGGCGCGTTCGTCGGGGTCGTGGCGCCCAACGTCCAGGTGGCCGCCAGCCTCGGCCTGATCTGGATGTTCCCGGCGAGCTTCGTCTCCTCCGGCTACGTCTCCAGCGCCAGCCTGCCGGGACCGCTCGCCACGGTCGCCGCGTGGAGTCCCATCACGGCGCTGTCCAACGCGCTGCGGGAGCAGTTCGCCACCCCCGTCCCGCCGGGCTTCTCCCGGCCGCGCGGCTGGCCCGTGGACCACCCCACCCCCTATCTGCTGCTGTGGTCCGCGGGACTGATCGCGGTCTTCACGACCCTCGCGACCGCGCGCTACCGCGGCAGAACGCGAGCGTGACGGTGACCCGCACACCGCCCGCGGGTGAATTCCGGATTGATTCGACCCGTCCGCCGATCCCGTCCGCCCCCGAAACCCCCGAAAGCGATCCGCCGTGCCCCCAGAAGACCGACGCACCACACTCGTATGCCTTCCGTTCGCCGGAGCGGGCGCCTCATTCTTCCGCCCCTGGTCACAACTGAACGACGCGCTGGACGTCCTCCCGCTCCAGTTGCCCGGGCGCGAACGGCTCATCGACGCGGCGCCCTACCGAGAAGTCGGAGAAGCGACGGAAGGACTGTTCCGGGACCTTGTCACGCAACTCGGCGAGCGACGCCGAATAGCTCTTTTCGGCCACAGTCTCGGCGCGGTCCTCGCCTATGAACTCGCCCACCGCGTCCGCGCCGCACCGGAGCTGGAACTCGTCCGGCTCTTCGTCAGCGGTTCCCCCGAGCCCGGCACCCCGCGTCCGCGCCGGGCGACCGGGCTGCCCGACGACGCGTTCCTGGCCCGGGTGAGCGAGTTCGCCGGCTACAGCCACGAGGCGCTGGACGACCCGGAGATGCGGGAGCTGATCCTGCCGACCCTGCGCGCCGACGTCGCCCTGCACGAGAGCTACACGCCGAGCACCGACCTGCCGCTGGACGCGCCCGTCACCTCGGTCCGCGGCACCCACGACACCCTGGTCGGCTCCGACGACGCCGCCGGCTGGGCGAAGGTGGCCGGCCGGGAGTTCGAGTACGTCGAGATCCCCGGCGGCCACATGTACCTGACCGAGCGCGCGCCGGCCCTGCTGCGGCTGATCGTCGGCAGTCTCTGAAGGAGCGCCATGCGTCTGACCGGCAAGACCGCCGTCATCACCGGGGCCGCCCGCGGGCTCGGCCGGGCCACCGCGGTGGCCTGCGCCGCGGAGGGCGCGGACCTCGTCCTCCTCGACGTCTGCGCCGACCTCCCCGGCGTCCCCTACCCACTGGGCTCGCCCGGCCAGCTCGACCACACCGCGGCCCTGTGCCGCGCCGCCGGCTCCGCCGTGCTCACGGCCGCGGCCGACATCCGGGACACGGCCTCGGTACGGGAGGCGGTGGCGGCCGCGCACGACCGGTTCGGCCGGATCGACGTCGTGGTCAACAACGCCGGCATCGCGGCGCCGTCCGGCAAGCGGGTCCACGAGATCAGCGAGGAGGAGTGGGCGCTGATGATCGACGTCGACCTCTCCGGGGCCTGGCGGATGATCCGCGAGGCCGGCCGGGTGATGTGCGACCAGCGCTCGGGCAGCATCGTCAACATCGCCTCCACCGCCGGGCTGGTCGGCTACCGGCACTTCGCCGGGTACGTCGCCGCCAAGCACGGCGTCATCGGCCTCACCAAGGCCACCGCCCTCGACTACGCGCCGCTGAAGGTACGGGTCAACGCCGTCTGCCCCGGTTCGGTACGGGACGACACCTCGGCCGAGGGCCGGATGCTCGCCGAGATCGCCCGGGCGCTGGACGTCCCGGTCGGCGAACACGAGCAGGCGTTCACCGAGGCGCAGCCCATGAACGCGCTGATCGAACCGGAGGACGTGGCGGCCGCCGTGGTCTACCTCGCCTCCGACGACGCCCGTCAGGTGACCGGTTCGGTGCTCACCGTCGACGGCGGCTTCACCGCCCGCTGAGGCAGAAGGGACTTCCCGTGCGAGGCAACAGGGGTTCAGCAGTCGGGACGGGGGCGCGGTGCCACGCCGTCCGGGTCCGTATGACCGGGCAGGTGGACACCTCGGCGCTCGCCGCGCGGCTGGCCGGCGTACCGGCCGGCCGGCTGTGGGTGGAGGACGTCCCGGTGTCCGCCGCGGACCCCGCGGCGGAGCGTCGCCGCGCCCTCGAACTGGGCAGGCCCGCCGACCCGTTCCGCGCCGTGCTGCTGCGCTGGGCGGACGGTGCGGCGGACCTGGTCCTGGTGGCGCGGCGGGACGTGTTCGACCGCGCGGCGCTGCTGCGGCTGTCCGCGGGGGCGGACCCCGGACCGCCCGCCGGCCCCCCGCCGGCGGACGTGCCCGTGGCCGCCTCGGGTCCGCCGTGGGGCCTGCCCGAGGACGACCCGGCCGACCCGGCCGACCCGGCCGACCCGGCGGCCTTCTGGATCACCCTCCCCGACGACGCACCGGCCGGCGAGCCTGACGACGCACCGAGCGGCGAACCGGGCCGCGCACCGGGCGGCGGTGACGGACCGGGCGGCGGACCGGAACCCGCGACACCCACCGACTCACCCGGCCGCACACCGGACGACGCACCCGGTGGCGGGCCAGGGGACGAGCGCGGCTGGCTGACCGCGCTCGCCGTCACCCTGCATCACTACGACCCCGAGCAGGCGCCGGTGATCGGCACGCTCCGGGGTGCGGTGACCGTGTCCCCGGACGGGCCGCTGGGCTCGCTGGAGACGCTGCCGACGGACCGGCCGGCCGTCGTGGGGCTGCTCCACGACGGGGCGGCGGGCACGGGAACGTACGTGCCGTGCCTGGCACCGCCGTTCCCGCTGACCGTGTCGGTGTACCAGGACGACGGAGGCCGCCGACTGCGCTGCGATCACCTGCCCGGCCGGATATCCCCCGAGATGGCGCGGCAGTTCGTCCGCCACCTGGCCGAGGTGCACCGGCAGGTGCTGCGCCGCCCGGACCGGACGGTCGCGGAGACCGAACTGCTGGACGCGGCGGAACAGGCCCGGGTCGTCGCGCTGGGCCGTCCGTCCGCCGCCCTGGTCACCACCCCGGACACACTGCACGCGGCGTTCCGCCGGGTCGCGGCCGGGGTCCCGGAGGCGGCGGCCGTGTCCGACGGGACCGTGCGGCTGACCTACCGCGAACTCGACGAGCGCTCGGACCGGTTGGCGGGCGGGCTGCGGGCACGCGGGGTACGGGACGGCGACCGGGTCGGGGTGTGTCTGGAGCGCACGGCCGAACTCGTCGTCACCCTGCTCGGCGTGGTCAAGGCGGGCGCCGCCTACGTGCCCACCGACCCGGCCTACCCCGCCGAGCGGCTGCTGCACACCGTGCGGGACGCGCGCCTCTCCGTCGTCGTCACCGACCCGGCGCGGTTCCCGGCGGGCACCGGGGCCGAGGCCGTCTCCCCGGGCGAGCTGATCGCGACCGGCGGGGGCGGGGCGCCGCGGTCGGCGGCGGGCCCGGAGGACCCGGCGTACGTGATCTACACCTCGGGGTCCACGGGCCGGCCCAAGGGGGTCGTGGTCCCGCACCGCAACCCGGTCGCGCTGGTCGACGCCACCCGCGAGGAGTACGCGCTGGGCCCTTCGGACGTGTGGACGTTCTTCCACTCCGCCGCGTTCGACTTCTCCGTCTGGGAGATCTGGGGCGCCCTGCTGACCGGGGGCCGGGTCGTCGTCGTACCGCACGACGTCTCCCGGGAGCCGGACCGGTTCCGTGACCTGCTGCGGACGGAGGGCGTCACCGTCCTCAGCCAGACGCCCTCCGCCTTCGCCCAGCTGCTGGAGGTGGACCACACGGACCTGTCCGTGCGGCTCGTGGTCTTCGGCGGGGAGCCGCTGGACGCGCGGATGCTGCTGCCCTGGTTCGACCGGCACCCGGAGTCCGGCTGCCGGGTGGTCAACATGTTCGGCATCACCGAGACGACGGTCCACGTCACCGCGCGGACCCTCACCCGTCGGCTGGCCCTGGCCGCCACCCGCTCGGTGGGTACGGCACTGCCCGGCTGGCACCTGTACGTGACCGATCCGGCCGGCCGGCTGCTGCCGCCGGGGGTCGCCGGGGAGATCCGCGTCGGCGGCGCCGGGGTCGCCCTGGGCTACCTCGGCCAGCCGGAGCTGACCGCCCGGAGGTTCACACCCGACCCGTTCACCGGTGGCACGCTCTACCTGAGCGGCGACCGGGGGCGGCTCCGGCCCGACGGCACACTGGACCACCTCGGCCGCCTGGACACCCAGGTCAAGGTGCGCGGCTTCCGGATCGAGACGGACGAGATCCGCTCGGTGCTCCTGGAGGACCCACGGGTCCGGGCGGCCGCCGTGGTGGTCCGCCGCGAGGACCCGGCCGACGCCGCCACCGCGCGGATCGACGCGTACGTGGTGCTCACCGACGACGGCGACGCCTCCGGGATACGCGCGCGGTCGGCCGGCATCCTGCCCGCGTACATGGTGCCGGCGACGGTGACGGTGCTCCCGGCCCTGCCGCTGACCGCCAACGGCAAACTCGCCCCGTCCCGGCTGCCGGATCCCGTCCTGGCGCGGGCCGCGCGACCGGAGGCCCCACCCGCCGCCGACGACGGCCTCACCGCCCGGCTCAGCGCGGTGTGGAGCGAGGTGCTGGGCGTGCCCGTCGGCCCGGACGACGACTTCTTCGAACTCGGCGGCAACTCGCTCTTCGCCATCCGCATCGGCACGGCCATGCGCGCCGAGGGGCTGCCCGCCGTCCGGCTGAGGGACCTGTACCGCCGCCCCACCGTCCGGTCGCTGCTCGCGGACCTGACGACGCGGGAGGGGACGGCCGGCTGACCCGGGCGTCGCGGTGCCCCGGCGGACGGGCGGCGGTCCCGGACCGGTGTCGGCGGACGCGGACCGGGCATCGGCTCGCCCGCCGGCAGGAGCCGGCAGCGGCCCGGGCGTCAGAGCCGGTGGTCCTCCGACCGGGACCGCGGGCGGTGCCGCGTGGCCGGCCGGGAGCCGGACGCGGTCGTCCAGTCGGAGCCGCCGTTGCGCCACCGCGGCCGGGTGGCCGCCCCCTGCGCCCTCCCGCGCGCCGCGCGCGGCCTCAGCGGGCCGGGGGCGGTCCCGTCGGGACCGGCGGCCGGCGCCTCCGGTGCCGGATGCGGATACGGCTTGGCGGGCAGGCCGTGCGCTTCCCGGAAGGCCGACGTCGTCGCCCAGGCCAGCCTGGGATTGACGGCGAATTCGGAGCGCACCTGCGCGAGCCGTGCCAGACGGCCGGCGCCGGTGTTCCGGATCAGACGCCGTACCTCCTCCTCCTTGAGGGAGTTGTCGAAGATCCCGATCAGCGTCGAGCAGAAGTAGAGGTAGGCGGCCATCTCCAGACGGAGCCGGTTCAGCTTCTCATGGGCGCTCCGCACCGCCTCGACATCGGTGGTCCGGGGAGCCGTACCGACCGTGACGCGGTCCATCTCGGCCAGCAGGGAAGCGGAGGTCGGTGCCTGCGTACGGTCCAGGACCTCGTGCAGGGTGCACAGGAAGACCCCGGTGTCCGGTTCCAGGTCGCTGTGGTGTGCGGCGATCTCCAGCGCGTGGACCTTGCGCTCCAGGTCGGCCCGCACCAGGGCCCGGGTCAGGGCTTCCAGCATGCGATCGGGTTCCGGCTTCCCCTTCGCGAGCGAGACCAGGGCGCGGACCGCGCGGATGAGGTCACGCGGCAGACCCCCGGAGACGACGTGGCAGAGGCAGAGGAAGGCTTCGGGCAGACCGATGACGCGCTGTCTCATCAGGGTCCGCGACATCGAGAGGTCGGCCGGACGGACGTCCACGACGGTGTCCAGCGACGAGTCGAACGCGTCCCGGACGGGCAGCCCGCGCCGCTCGAACGAGCTCATGGCATTGTCCGAGACGGAGATCAGGTAGAAGCACTCCTCCCGCCCGAAGATTCCCTTGATGTCGTTGATGAACTGGTGGACCTGGTCATTGGCGTCGATCTTGTCGAGTTCGTCGATGCCGATGAAGACCTTGCGGCGGCTGCGCTTCAGTGTCCGCAGAAAGCCGTTCAGCCGGGCTACGAGTTCCGGGAATCCCATGGGATTCTCGGTCATCGTCGTATTCGCGGAGGCCCCGGCCTCGATGCCCACCGGCGTCTTGATCCCGGTGGACCAGGTTCGGGACACCGACTGCTGGTACACCAGCCCACGGAGCAGTATCGACGCCTCGGCCGCCTCCGAGCCGTGCGCCGCCTCGATCGCGGCGGACTCGTCGGCGCCCCACCGGTGGAGCCCCCGGTGGATCGTCCAGAAGACCCAGCCCACACAGGAGGCGAAGATCAGGATGATGGCCGCGGCCAGATGGGCCGGCGGTGTCCAGTGCTCGCCGTCGATGATCAGCAGGACGATCCCCCAGCAGCCCGCGAACGCGAGGACGGTCATGACGACGAAGTCCAGCGGCGTGTAAGCCGGTGAGCCCTCGTCCTCGTCGTCCCCGCGCGCCCGCCGGGGCAGGCAGTCATCGGGTACGACGGCGGCGCACACCCTGGAGAAGAGCAGCAGGATGAACTCCCGCGCGTCGTATTTGACCGGCGCCGGGACCAGCACCCGTACCGGCGGCTTGTCGGCCAGCGACTCCGCGACCGGGGCGTGTTCCTTGGAGCAGTAGTGCCGCAGCAACGTGGTCTTCCCGACGCCGCGGGGCCCGGAGATGCCGATGCTGCCGCCGGGCATCGTCGAGATCAGCTGGTCGATCTCCCGCACCGCGGGCACCGTGATGAGGAACTGCGGGTCCTCCAGCTCCGCCAGCCCCTTGGGGTCGCGGATGTCGAGGGTGAGGGAGTACGAGGGTCTCCGGTCGTTGATCTCCTCCCGCAGGAGCGTGGGTACCGCTCGCCACCGCAGGGCCGCTTTCCAGTCCCGCCGCGCGGTCTCCAGGTTGCTCTTCAGCACCAGGTACCGCTCCGCCGCGGCGGCCCCGCGCCGGCGGCCACGGGCCTTGCTGCGCACCGCGCGCCATCCGATCGCGCCCATGGCGAGGACGGTCACCACGGCGCAGACCTTTCCCGCGGTTCCTCCGGCGAGGAAGAGGGCGAAGGCGAAGAGCAGGCCGAACGCGGCCCCGACGACCGCGACCAGGAGCACGAGGAATTTCACCGGTGCGGCCCATCGGGTCCTCGCGGCGAGTGCCTCGCCCATGGCCTGGGTCCGCGCCTCAAGTTCCTGGAGCCGGCTGAACTCGGGTGCGTAAGCGGACTCCAGCTTGTCCCGCTTCTTCTTTATCTGATTCCTCAATTCATCAGGGGAAATGTGGGCATCCGCCATACCCGAGATGATTTCCGGGTCGTTCTCCAGGGCGTGGGAGATCGCACTGTCTATTTCCTGCTGCTGTGTCTCTTCCCAGTTCATCACCGCTCACCTGCCGTCAGAGGCGGCTCCCCCGTCGCTCCCCTCCTTCCAGACTGGTCCGGTCGCGGACGCCCCGCAATGCGGGCCGGGACCACCTCATCGGGTGATTCCCGCTCCCTTTCCTTGTGCCGACCGGACGGCATCGTCTTGCATGACGACGAACCTCGGCAGCGGACAGGGGATGAGGCCGTCGTGTCGGAACCCGTGCGCCAGCCTTCGCGTGTGTACCGCGGACCGCTGCTCGACAGCACGCGGTGGGACTCCTACACGCCCCGGCGCGGGGACATCGTCATCTCCACCGCCACCAAGGCCGGCACCACGTGGACGCAGAGGATCGTGGCGTCGCTGGTCTTCCAAAGCGCCCGGCTGCCGCTCCCCCTCATGGAGCTGAGCCCCTGGCTCGACCTGGACGTCACCCCGCTCGCCGACGTCCTGGCGTCGCTCCACGCACAGCGCCACCGCCGCTTCATCAAGACACACCTGCCGCTGGACGCGCTCCCGTTCCACGCGGAGGTGTCCTATCTGGTGATCGGCCGGGACCTGCGGGACCTCGCCCTGTCCACCCACCACCACGCCCGCAGCATGGGTTCCGCCGGCCCGCGCGCCGCCCTCGCAGCGGCCCTGGAGACGTACGGCGGGTCCGACGCCTCGTCGTTCCGCCCGCCGGAAGTCCCCGAGGACGTGCACGCGTTCTGGCGGGAGTTCTTCACCCGCAGCGCCTACCCGTGGGAATCGGACGGCTGGCCCTACAACTCCCCCACCCACCACCTGCGTTCGTGGTGGGAACACCGGTCGGAGCCCAACGTCCATCTGCTCCACTACCAGGACATGCTGGACGACCTGGAGGGTCGGATGCGCCGGCTGGCCGACTTCCTCGGCATCTCTGTCGACGCCCGCCTCTGGCCGGACCTGGTCAGGGCCTGCACCTTCGCCGAGATGAAGGCGAAGGGGCACGAGATCTGGGACTCGGGCCCGACCGGCTCCGCACTCGGGACGTGGGACTTCTTCCACCGGGGCACGAGCGGGCAGTGGCGCACCCGGTGTTCCGCGGACGACCTCGCACTGCACGAGCAGGCGCTGCGACGGCTCCCCACGGACCTCCGCTCCTGGCTGGTCCGCGACGCGCCGCCGGTCTGACCAGGGCGGATCAGTCGCGCGGGGTCGCCGGCGTCGCCGGGCCGGTGTCCCCACCCTCCGTCGGCTTGGCGTCGCGGCGGTGACCGAGCGCCCGCCGCGGTGTCAGCCCGGCGGGCGCTTGGGCACCACCAGCTCGCGGCGCAGCGTCATCACCAACGTACGGTCCTGGTTGCGGCCTCGTGTCTCCACGCCCACTTGGCCGCGTCCCGCGCGTTCCGGGATGTCACGCTTGGCGTACACCTCGCTCTCCGCGTAGAGGGTGTCACCGTGGAGGACCGGCGCGTGGTGCTCGATCCGCTCAAAGCCGCGGTGGGTGATGGCGCGTCCCGCCACCTCTGCCTCGGACAGGCCCAGCAGCAGCGAGAAGACGTAGCTGCCGACCACCAGCGGCTGCTCGTACCGGGTGGCCGTCCTGGCGTAGTGGGCGTCGAGGTGCAGGGGGTGCCGGACCATGGTCAGCAGGGAGAACAGGTGGTGGTCGTACTCCGTGACCGTCTTGCCGGGCCAGTGGTGGAAGACCTGGCCGACCTCGAACTCCTCGAAATACCTGCCGAAGCTCACTGAGCACCTCTTCCGGGGAGGGAACGGCGGTGGGCCGCCGGGGCGCGGGTGCGGCGGCCGAGCACCGCCTCGGGAAAGCCGCATGCGGGGGACCATGCTGGGGCACCCCGCCCCGGAAGGACGTCTCCCCCGTCCGCTCCCGTTCCGGTGTTCACCCGCAGGGGCGATCGGTTCCGGCGCCGGGTGCCGTGGCTGCGGCGTGAGACGCGCTCGGCCGGGCCCTGCACGGGCTAGAAGTGCTCGACCTTGCGGCCGTCCGGGACCTGGTAGCAGCCGGAGATGACATCCACGCTCAGCATCGGGGGATTGTCCTTGGCCATCTGGACGATGTGGACACTTGCCTTCTTCGCGGCGTTGTCGGCCGTGAGCCTGAGGTTCTCGTTCCTGCTGGTGTCCGGCCCGTATTCGACGATCTTCCAGCCGTGTTCCGGCAGCGCCTTCCTGAGCCGTCGCATGGCTGCCTCCAGGTCACCGGAGGATGCCGGGGTGAAGCTCCACGGGTGGAGGATGCGGAAGTACGTGTCCGGGTCTTTGCCGGAACACTCCGTCACTGTCGCGCGGCTGTCGGATGTCTTCGCCGGTCCAGCGCCGCCGTCGGATCCTTCGTACTCGACCCGACTGCCACGGTGCCGCCTTCGGGTACCTTGCCGTCGACCTCCTTGCCGCCCGCCGGGTAGGTGACCGAACCGTCCGCGCCCACCGTGCACCCGGCCGCCTCGGCGTCAGCCGTTGCCGCCTCCAACTTCCGCTTCGCCGCGCCCATGTCGAAGACGAAGGCGTTCAGCGCGGTGCTGGCCAGCGCGCATTCGGTCTGCACGTAGTGGAGATTCCGGCCCGGCCTTTTCAGCTCGCGCACGGCGGCGGACGCCGTCTTGCCCGCTTTCCGAGCGCCTCGCCGAGGTCGTCCCGCAAGTCCTTGGTGTCCTCGCCGGCTCTCACCCAGACCTTCTTGTCCGACTTGAGACCACCGGTCTCGCCGCCTTTGCCTCCGGCCGGCGACACCTTGTTCCATCGCGTCTCGGTGGTGCCGCGTGCCGCGGCATCCGCCTTCAACTGCTCCCACTCGTCCCAGGACACGCGTTCGCCCCCTCTCACTTCCCCGCCATGTCAGTCGGCCTGCCGGAACACCCCCGTGCACGCACGGGCGTCACCAGCGGATGACGACCTTCTTGGCCCAGAACAGCCCCCCGCTGCCGAAGCCGTCGAGTGTGAAGTAGTACGTCCCTGCGGAGACACGCCCGAAGGAATACGTGCCGCACTTCTTACTGATCGACTTGATCTTCGTGTCGGGGCCAAGGGCGTACCGGTACAGCGTCAGCCTTGCCCATTCGAAGCGCGACCCGTCCGTCGAGCAACCGCTGAGCGTGACGGAGGTTTTCACGGAGTCGAGATTGTGGTCGCTCCACCTGCTGGATTCCCTCAAGGGCGCCCAGTGCTTGATGTACGAGGTCTTCTTCCCCTCGGCGTGGGCCGCGGGAGTGCCGATGACCCCGATCAGCAGTGCCCCGGTCATTACCGCGGCGGCCTTGCCCGTGCGTCGCTGCATGTTTCCCCCCATATGTCGCAGGTCTGCTCTCCGACGTGACCTGAACATGATTCGCGCACCCGGGCGATCGCGACGACCAACCCTCACCGGTGCGCTTTTCACGGTAGGGGGCGGCGGCATGGATGTCGTTGGCGATGAGTACACACCCACTTGGCAACGCGTCTACTCGGCGATGTGCCGGGCTCGGTGGCGGTACGCCTTGGGCGGTTCGGCCCGGTCTGCGGTCACCGGGACGGCGTGCGGCCGGACGGGGGCGTGCCGTCGGACCGCCCGGGGAACAGATGTCCGCGGGCGTTCGGCCTCCGTACCGTTCCCTACGGCCTACCGGGGTGACGGTCGGTCTCGCCGACGGCTCGGCCGGGTGTCTCGACGAACCGCTCGATCAGACGGAGATAGTCCTCGGCCATGACGTGCATCTGGTCGTGGTCGAAGTACCGCGCGTCGAAGGCGAGGCGTCCCTCGATCCGTCCGGACCGGTGCCGCAGCAGCAGGGCCACGTCATACGCGTCCTGGCCGCCGGACGTCTCGACGACGGCGCGCACCGCGCCGTCCGCGCACCCGGGCACGTCCGGTCGGGGCCGGTCAGCCTCGCCGGCGTGGCCATCGAAGCCGCCGTGGTCGAAGCCGCCGTGGTCGAAGCCGTCGTGGTCGTCACAGTCGAAGAGCACCTCGGTCGGCGGGGCCGTCCGGTCGGTCCTCGACGGGTCCACGAGCCGCATCAGCTCCTCGGCCGGTATCCCGGAGTGGGCGGTGGCCTTGGCCACCTCGGCGGCCGTGCGGGTGGCGAGCGTGGCGAGGTCCTCGCCCGCCTCGGGCCGCAGCCGCACGGGCAGCACGGTGGCGAGCGGCCCCACGACGTGCCGGTCCGACGGCAGCCGTGCGTGGTGTGCGACGCCGACGAGCAGGTCCTGCCGGCCGGTGTACCGGCCGAGCAGGGCGGCGAAAGCCGCGAGCAGCAGGTCCCGGTGCCCGACACCGAGGCGTTCGGCCGCCTCGCGCACCGCCCGCTCCCGCGGAACGGCGAACGTCACGACCCCCTCCTCGTACTCCTGCTCGGGGGTGTCCGTCTGCCGGGGGCGGCGCCCGGGCAGTCCAAGGGCTTCGGCGGCGGGACTCAGCTCCGCCGCCCGTGCCGCGAGTTCCTCCGCCGTGGTCACGGGTGCGGTGTCGTCCAGCCAGTCGGGGAAGCTGCTCGGCTCGGCCGGCGCGGCGTCGTCGAGGGCCGCGAGGAGTTGCCGGGCGACCAGCCGCAGCGACCACTCGTCCAGCACGGCCCGGTGCCCGGCCAGGCTGAGCCAGCCGCCGCCGGACCGCTCGGGCAGCACCGCGATCCTGAACAGGGGGCCGCGGGCGAGGTCGAAGGGCTCGGCCGCCCAGTCCCGCAGCGGGTCCGGCACCTCGGCGCTCCCGCTGGAGGGCCGCACGGGCAACCGGACGGGGGTCACCGCCGTCCCGGTCCGTACGTGCTGCACGACCTGGTTCCCGGCCAGTCCGAGGTGCGTGCGCAGCGCGTCGTGCGCCAGCGTGACCCGGTGGACCGCCTCCTGGAGTGCCTCGTCATCCGGCAGACGGGACAGGCGCAGGGACACCGAGAGTCCGTGCCGGCCGTCCGGTGCGGCGGACCACAGCCGTTCCTGCACCAGGGCGGCCCTGCGCACCGCGGTGGACCCGGCGGGGGCCCGCGCCGGGTCGTGGAGGGGGTGGTCGGCGGCGGATGACTCCCCCAGCCGGGGGCGGGCGACGAGGCCGGCCGGCAGCGGGTCGCCGGGCGTGGTGTACGCCGGCTCGTCCACGCTCCGTGGCGGCAGCGGCACCGGCGCGTCCTGTCCGAGGGGCCGGCGCCGGTAGGTGCGGTGTGCTTCGCCCGCCGGAGTGTCGGCCGCCTCGCGGGAGCGGTCGGCGAAGGCCCGTGGCGCCGGTACGGGGTCACCGGCGGGCAGCGGCTCGCCCGCGTGGGCGCGCCGCAGCGCGTCGGCCAGGATCAGGACGGACGCCTCGTCGGACACCAGATGGTGGACGGCGAGGACGAGAACCGTGTAGTCGGGCCCGTGCAGCAGCTCCACCCGGGCCAGTGGTCCGTGGTCCAGGTCGAAGGGGACTTGCCGGACGTGGCGTACGGCCTCGTCGCGGGCCAGGGGCGTGGTCGACTCCCGGACCGGGATGCGGGGGGCGTCGGACCAGTCGAGCACCGGCCCCCGCGCGCCCGCGGCCACTCGGCCGCGGAGCCGGGGGAAGGAGCGACCGAGGGCGTCGACGGCCCGGCCGAGACACGCGGGATCGATCGTGCCGCGCACCGGGAAGGGGCTCGGGATGATGTGGATCCCCTGACCGGGATCGCGCTGCCAGGCGATCCACATCGCTTCCTGATCCACGGAGAGCGGCATCTGTTCGACGGGGTCTTTCACGACTGCGTTCCTTCCGGGCTGCCGTTCCTGGCCGCGGCGAGCGGCGCGTCCGGTGGGGGATGTGCCGGAGCCGGGCCGGCCGGCCCGGTGTCAGGCCGCCGCTGTGTCACGTGAAACCTTGGCGAACCTGCCCCGCCCCGCGTCCCTCGCCGCCCCTTCCGGCACGGGTACTTCACAGGATGCCGATCCTGATGGCGTGGGCGACGGCGTGCGTGCGGTTGCGCAGCCCGAACCGCTTGACCACGCTGTGGATGACGCTCTTGATCAGGCGTTCGGAGTAGGTGAGTTCGGCGGCTATCTGCATCACGTCCATCCCCTCGGCGAGCATTCTGAGCACGTCGATCTCGCGTGCCGCCAGACCGGCCGGGAGCTGCTCGCCCGGCACGGCGCCGTTCCGGCTGCTGCGCAGTTGGTCGCGCAGGACGTTCAGCCTCCTCGTCGACGGGACCGGCTCGCCGCGGTGGCTCTCCAGCACGGCCGCCAGGAGCCGGCTGCCGCTCGTGCGGGACCGCATCAGGAAGGCCACCACGCCGTGTCCGGCCGCGAAGCGGAGCTGCGGTTCGGAGACGCGGTCGGCGACCAGCACGACCCGCGCGCGGCCGGCGGTGGTCTCCGTGATCCGGCTCATCGCCTGGAGCGTGCCCGTGGTGACCTCGGCGGTGATCACCACCACCACGTCCGCCTCCGCCATCCGTTCCGCGGGCAGCACCTCCACACGTCCCGTGGCCGCCAAGGAAGCGGTGGTTCCGTGCAGGATGAGCGCGTCGTCGGCCTGTACGACGACCGCCGTCGTCGACTCGGCTCCGCTGTGCCGACCGTTCGCCTGATCGATCATGACGGGAACTCCCCTCTGCGTGGTGAGGTGTGCTCCGGAGACGGGACGGGTGCCCGGCCCGGACGGGCCGGCGGCCCACGCCGGGCGGAGGGGGTACGGCGGGTCGTACGGACGCCGTGACCCCGGTGGGATGCGGGCGGCCCGGCCGCGCCCGCACCGCGCGTGCCCGTTACCCGCCGTGGACGGTGCGGGCCAGGGTGCCGGGCGTCAGCTCCAGGACGTGCCGCTCGGGCAGCGCCTCCCACTCCGGTTCCGGCTGCTCCCACCCGGTGGACGCCACGACCACCCTGCCGTCCTCGGTCGTCCGGTAGTGGAGTCCGAAGTAGCCCGCGCCACGGCGGCCGATGACCTCGGAGTGCGGGTCGTGCTCCGTGTACGCGTACAGCCCGTCGGCGGTGAGCAGCAGGCAGTTGAGGCTCACGAACCGGTCGGCGAGGACCCGGATGTCCTGCGCCGCCTGCATGATGGCCTTGACGGGGCCCACACCGTCGTCCACGCGGCGGCGTACGGCCAGGTAGAACCGCTCGCTGTCGGTCTCGCCGCCCGCGCTCGCCAGCAGGTCGGGGCCGATCACCTCGTCGAGGGAGCCGGCGGGTGAGAAGTCGCCGTTGTGGGCGAACGCCATGTCACTGTCGCCGAACGGGTGGGTGTTGGGCCCGCTGACCGCGAAGCTGGGACTGGCCATGCGCAGGTGCAGCAGTACGGCGTCGGTGGTCGACGTGTCGAGCAGCGGGTTCAGCCGTGGGCCGGCGAACGCGGGTTCGGGTTCCTTCACCGAGTCGACGGTGCCGTTCGGGGTGCGGACGGCCAGCCCCCAGCCGTCATCGTGCTCACAGGCCAGCCTGAGGAACGGTTCGAGGTCGTCGGCGAACAGGTCGCGGACGGTGTCGGGATGCCGCGAGACGGCACCGATGAGTCGACACATGCGGATATCTCCTTCTCTTGGACGGGAGGTCGCGGGTCCGGGCGGCGGGGACCGGCCGGCCGCGGGGCGCGGTCGTCTTCGTGGGAGCGGGCCGCGCCGGTCATAGGTGGACTGATGCGGATAAAAGGGGTGCCTGTGGGCGCACCGGTCCCGGGGCCCGGTGCGACCGTCCGGTCCGCCGGGCCGGGCGGCCCCGGCGGGAACCGCGCGGTGCCCCGGTCCGGGGCACCGCGCGGCCGGCCCGCCGAGTGCCGTGCCGGCCTACGGGGCGCGGGTGCCGCCCCTCAGACCGTGGTCGCCGTCCCGGGGGACGGGACCGGACCGGCGGGGCCGCCTCGTCCGCCGAGACGCCGTTCGAGCCGGGCCGCCGCCTGGGCCAGCACCAGGTTGACCACCACGTACACCAGCGCCACCACCAGATAGCTCTGGATGATCGTGTGGTTGAACTCGCCCAGCACCTTCGCGGCGTTGAGCAGTTCCAGGAAGCTGACCACGTAGCCGAGGGTGCTGTCCTTCAGCAGCCGCACGAGCTGGCTGACCAGGGCGGGCGCCGTCTGCCGTACGGCCTGCGGCAGGAGGACCAGGCGCATGGTCTGCCAGCCGCCGAGCCCCAGCGCGTGCGCCGCCTCGGTCTGCCCGGCCGGCAGGGCCAGGACGCCCGACCGGAAGATCTCCGCGAAGACCGCGGCGTTCGTGAGCACGATCGGCCACACGAGCTGCCAGAACAGCGGCAGGCGCAGGCCCGCGGCGGGCAGACCGAGCAGGAAGGCGTAGATCAGGAGCAGCAGCGGGACGGCCCGCATCACCTCGACGTACAGGCCGGCCGGCCGGCTGAGCCAGGCCGTGCCGGACAGCCGGGCCAGCGCCAGCAGGGCGCCCAGCGGCAGCGCGATGGCGCCGCTGACCAGGGTGACGCGCACGGTCGCCCAGAGGCTGACGAGCAGGTACCGGATCACCGGCCACTCGACGAAGAGCCGCCACTTGGCGGGATCGAGCTGGCCGTGGGCCGCGAACCGCTGCGTCGCGACGGCGACGAGGGCGGCGAACAGCGCCAGTGACACGGCGGTGGCGATCGCGATGCGGCGCCGCCCGCGTGGGCCCGGCTCGTCGAACAGCGGGACGTCGTCGCCGTCCAGCCGGTCCAGCGCGCCGGAGAGCCGGGCGCGCAGCCCGCGCGGGGCGTCCCGGCCGGGCCGCTTCGGCGGAAACCCGGCGTACCGCACCGGCCGGTCGTCGGCCGCGGCGGACCGCACGTCCGGTTCCTCCCGCAGGGACGAGGTCATCGCAGCACCGCCAGTCGTCGTTCGAGCACGGCGGCGGCCCGGCCGACCGCCAGGGTGAGCAGGACGTAGCACACGGCGGCGGCACCGAAGGTGAACACGGGCTGCGCGTACTGCTGGTCGAGCAGCACGGTCTGGCCCGTCAGCTCCTGGGTCACCCCGACGGCCGCGGCCAGTGACGAGTTGAGCACCACGGCGATCAGCAGCGACGCGAGGGGCTGGACGGCGCAGCGCAGCGCCTGCGGGACGACGACGTGGCGCAGCACCTGCCAGAACGTCAGGCCCAGGGCGCGGGCCGCCTCGGTCTGGCCGACCGGGACGGACCGGACACCCGCGCGCACCGTTTCGCAGAAGAACGCCGCCCAGTACAGGGCCATCGCCGTCACCACGGTCCACAGCAGCGAGTAGACGAGTCCGATCTCCGGCAGGCCGAACACGAACAGGGCCAGCAGGACCAGCAGCGGAACGCTGCGCACCGTCGACACGTAGAGCGCGGCGAACAGGCGCAGTGGCCGCACCGGGCTGATCCGGCACACCGCGAGGAGCACTCCGCCGACCGCGGCGAGCAGGAACGTGCAGCCGCTGATCTGGAGCGAGACCAGCAGGCCCCGGCCGAAGACGTCCGCGTGGGAGGTGATGACGTCCATGGGCTCAGCCGATCGTGGGCGGAGCGGGGACCGGTCCCGGCACCTGGGTGCCGACGGTGTTCTTCCACACCGTGGCCCAGGTGCCGTCCCGCTCGATCTTCCGCAGCCAGTCGTTGACGAACTTCTTGAAGTCGGGGTCGTCCAGCGGCAGCCCGATGCCGTACGGCTGCTCGTCGAACTTGCCCGGCAGCACCTTCACGTCGGGGTGGGTGCTGGCGTTGCCGGCCAGCACGCCCTGGTCGAGGACGTACGCGTCGGCCCGGCCCTGCCGCAGTGCCTGGAGGCACTCGGTGTTGGTGTCGAAGAGCTGGATCTTCGCCGAGGGCACCTGCTTCTTGACGGCCTGGGCCGCGGTCGAGCCCGACTGGGTCACGACGGTGGCGCCCTTCAGGTCGCCGAGCGACTTGATGTCCTTCTCGTCGTCGCGGACCTGGATGCCCAGGCCGTCGACGTAGTAGGGGCCGGCGAAGGCGACGACCTTCGACCGCTCGGGAGTGATGGTGTAGGTGGCGAGGACGGCGTCGACGGAGTGGTTGCGCAGCAGCGCCTCGCGGGTGGCGGCGGTGACGTTCACCAGCTCGGTCTTCGGCTCACCGATGATGTACTTGGCGAGCAGCCGCGACATCGCCGCGTCGAATCCCTCGACCTTGCCGGTGGTGGGGTCGAGCTGGGAGAAGAGCGCCGCGGTCTGCGTGCCCCCGACCTTCAGGGTGCCGGCTTTTCTGATCCGGGCGGCCGTGGAGCCGGACGGCATCAGGGACGCGTCCGCGGGTTTCTCCCGCTCGATCGCCCGGTCGACCGTGCCCGTGCTCGCGGCCTTGCCCGCGACGGCCGGCGCCCCCGGTACGGTCGAGGCGGAGGAGCCGGAGCAGGCGCTGGTGAGGGCCAGGGCGGCGACGACCGCCGCGGCGGCCAGGGGGACGGAGCGGCGCCGTGTCCGCGCGGTGCTGTGCACGATGAACTCTCCGGGGAGGGAAGGGATACGGGATAACGGGGGCGCGTGGGTGGGGGTGTCCGCGCGCGGGAGCGGGGGTGCGGCGCCGGGTGAGCCGGGCGGGCCGGGCGGCGGGGAGGGGTCCGCCCGGCCCGCCCGGAGCTGGGGAGTGCCGGGGCCGGTGTTCCGGGGGCGTCGGGAGGACCGCCGCCCCGCGGGTCAGTGTCCGGGCAGGGACGCCAGGAAACACTCGGCGCGCGGGTGTCCGGGGGAGGCGAAGAACTCCGCGGGCGGCGCGATCCGCAGGATCCTGCCGCCGTCCATGAACACCACCCGGTCGGCGACCTGGCGCGCGAACCCCATCTCGTGCGTGACGACGATCATCGTCATGCCGTCCTGTGCCAGCTCGGTCATGACCCCCAGCACCTCCTGGACCATCTCCGGGTCCAGAGCCGAGGTGGGTTCGTCGAACAGCAGCACCTTCGGTTCCATCGCCAGGGCGCGGGCGATGGCCACCCGCTGCTGCTGGCCGCCGGACAGCTGCCGGGGGTAGGCGTACGCCTTGTCCGCCAGCCCGACCCGCTCCAGCAGCCGGTACGCCCGTTCCCTGGCTTCCTCCAGGGAGATGCCGCGGACCTTGACCGGGGCGAGCATGAGGTTCTGCACCACCGTCAGGTGGGCGAAGAGGTTGAAGGACTGGAAGACCATGCCGACCTCCGCCCGGAGCCGGGTGAGTTCCCTGCCCTCGGTGGGCAGGGGCACTCCGTCGAGGGCGATGGTGCCCGCCGTCGCGGACTCCAGCCGGTTGACGCAGCGGCACAGCGTCGACTTGCCGGATCCGGACGGGCCGATGATCGCCACCACTTCACCGGCGGCGACGTCCAGGTCGACGCCGTGCAGCACTTGGGTGGTGCCGTAGTACTTGTCGAGGCCCCTGATCCGCACGAGCGGTGGGGGCGCCTCGGCCGAGCCGGCTTCACGGTCCGTGCCGATCCGCACCGTACTGGTACTGGTACTGGTCACGAAGACTCCTGCGGGAGGGCGGGGAGTGGAGGACGAACGGCTCGCTCGATACGTCTATTTGATCGAATCCCCGACCGCTCTGTCCAACGAGGATATTTTCGCGTACGCATCAAATTCCCTTATCGTTTCGTCATGCTGGATGTTCATCAACTGAAGGTCCTGACCGAGGTCGCGCGGACCGGCTCGTACACCGCGGCCGCCACCTCCCTCGGCTACACCCAGCCCGCGGTCAGCTACCAGATGCGCCGGCTCCAGCAGGCGGTGGGCACGCCCGTGGTGACGCGGATCGGCCGGGGCCTGCGCCTCACCGAGACGGGCAGGGCCCTCGTCCAGCACGCGGACGCGATCTTCTCCATGCTGCGCGCCGCGGACCAGGAGGTCTCCTCCCTGGTGGCGCGCGGTGGCGGCCTGGTGCGGATGGTGGCGTTCCAGAGCAGTTGCGTCACCCTCGTGCCGGAGCTGATCGCCCGGCTGCGCGTGAGTCATCCGGGTGTCCGGGTGACGGTGGTGCAGGCCGAACCGGTCGAGGCACGGCACCTGATCCGGACGGGCGAGGCCGACCTGGGCCTGCTGTGCAACTGGGAGAACGAGGACCTGCCCGACGGCGAGGGCACCATGCTGCGGGTGGAGTTGATGACGGACCGCCGCTGCGTGCTGATGCCCGAGGACGACCCGCTGGCCGGCGAGACCGACATCGACCTCGCCGAACTCGCCTCCCGTGACTGGGTGATGGAGAGCTTCCGGGACCGTTTCCTGGCCGCGTGCACCAACCTGGGCTTCGAGCCCCGGATCGCGGCGACCGTGGACGACGTGAGCGCCATCCAGGCGCTGGTGGCGGCCGGCCTGGGCATCAGCCTGGTCAGCGAGATGGCGCTGTCCCTCTACGTCGTCCCCGGTCTGGTGCACCGTCCGCTGCGGCACTGGCCCCGGCGCCGCACCTACGCCCTGCTGTGGCCGGACATGGCGGCGGTCCCCGCGGTGGTGACGGTCCTGAACGAGGTCCGGGCCATCGCGGCCGACCTGCTGCCCACCGTCGGCGGGCCGCCGGCCTGACCGTTCCGCCCGCCGTCCGGCCGCCGCCGCCGTTCGCGGACCGGGTGGGTCAACGGGCCCGTGCCCTCGGCCGCCGGCCGTCCTCGTCGGCCGTCGTGCCCCGCCCGGCACCGGCCGACCCGCCCGCGGCACTTCCCGGGTGCTCCGCGGCGGGCCCGAAGGCACTTCTCCCTCCGCCGATGAGCCGGCGGACATCCGGCATGCCGGACGGATCGACCCCCTTCGGCACCGGGGGCAGCAGCAGCACCCAGCGGCCGCGCCGACGGGTCTCCTCGTGGGCGGCCATCAGCAGCACGGTGCCCCTCTCGGAGGGGTACATCCCGACCGCCGTGGTCGGCGCGTACACCGGCCGGCCGGTCATCTCGGCGATCGTCCTGGCGACGGTCGTGGAGTAGTCGCGGCCGGTGCGGCAGGACATGAGCACGATGGGCCCGTAGCCGTCGGGGTCCACCCGGTTCAGCAGGTGGCCCACCGTCTCGTGGGGCACCAGGGCCGCCTCGTCCGTGCCGCTGACGAGACCGATGCCCCCCTCGTTGCCGTGGGCGTCGAAGAAGGTCAGCGGCGCGCGGCTCTGCTCCGGGACTCCCTGCCAGGGCGGGGCCTCGTCCGTACCTGGCGGAGCCACCTCCGCGTCGGCCAGTTCGCTCGGCGTTGCCGGTACGTGGCGCACCGGACTGCTGTAGGGCCGGTAGCCCGCGTAGTGCCGCTTGCGCCACTCGTAGTGCGGGTCGATGTGCGATGCGTAGCCGATCAGGCGGCCGTCGGCGTCGTACAGCGGACGGAGCCGGACGGCGGGGCCGTCGTCGGGGTCCCTTCGGTCGCGCAGGTCCGGCACCGCCCTCCGGGCGGTGCTCGACAGCCTGGCGGGATCCTCCGGCCGCGCGCCGGACGTCCGCCGTACCGGGGACGGGGCGTGGGTGTGGTTCCGGCTGCGCGTACCGGTCGCCGGGACGGCGGAGTGCCGCGGCCAGAGCCGGGGCAGTCGGGTCCGGACCGCCCCCGCTTCCGCGCCGGACTGCCCCGCCGGGGTCTCGCCGGGGTTCTCCCGGTCGCTCCGTGCGGCGGCGGACAGCGCCTGCGGCGCGGGCCCGGACGGCCCGAGTCCGGGCCCTGACGGCTCGCCCGGGCTCCCGGCGGTGCGGGGCGACGGCGCCGCGCCGCCCGCGCCGGGGGCGGGCCCGGCCACGCCGGTCTCCGGGCCGGTACCGGGTGCGGGCGGCGCCTCCGTGGTGCGCAGCACGACGGTGCCCACCACCCACCGCGTGCCCCCGGGGCCGGTGACCCGGAATACGCCGACCGCCCGCACCCGGTGACCCCGCGCGCCTCGCGCGGCACCCGCGATCGGCGTGCCGAAGCGGAGCATCTCCCGGCGGGGCACGGACTGGGTGTGGGTCAGCCCCGCGGTGGTACGCAGGCCCGTCACCGGGATCGTGGGGCCGAGACGGTCGGTGGCGGCGCCGTTCAGCGGGGCACTGAGCCCGAAGCCGAGGGCCGGGGTCGTCGTCAGGTCACCCTGGGAGAGGGCGCCGTCGGTGGCGATCTCCACCCGGTCGATGGCGGTGTCCAGGCTGTCCCCCTCACTGCGGGGCACGTACAGCGAGAGCTGGACAGAGGTGGCGCCCCGGCCCGGCTGTCCGAGGAACGGCGCCGTCGCGGCCGGAGGCAGCAGCGTCAGACGGCCGGTACCGGCCAGCCGGGTGAGACGGACCAGCATGCCCTCCGCCGAGCCGGACGTCGGCAGGCCGGCCGGCCCGCCCAGGGACGGGTCGACGGCACGCAGCGCCTCGGCGAGTTGCGGCAGCGCGTCCATGTCGTACACCGCGAAGGGCCGCCGGGGGACCCAGGCCGGGGCGGCGAGCAGCTCGCGCAGCGCGGCCGGAACCTCCATGTCGATGACGGTCCCCTCCGGCGGGGCCGCCAGGGGCCGGGCCGGGTCTGCGGTGAGGACGGCCGGTTCGACCAGGGGGCGCGGCGCCGCGGACTCGGCGGGCGTCTCCGACCCGTTGAAGCGCAGCACCACCCGTACGCCGACTCCGTCGGAGACCTGCCGCACCGGCAGCGGGAGGCGGCCCGCCAGGTGTCCGAGGGCGGTGCGGGTGTCCTCGGGGAGCCGCCGGGCCACCGCGTCGGCCAGGCCGGTCAGTCCGCCGCGCAGCATCCGCAGCGACGCGCCGGGGAGCAGCTCGTCCATCGGACGGGCGGAGACCGTCGCCTCGTACCGGTAGCGGAGCTCGAACTCGGAGACGTCCATCATGCTGCGCTGCCAGGCACGCCGATCGCGGGTCGAGGTGGCCGCGTCGGCCACGCCGGCCTGCCAGGAGGCCGAGAGCGTGGGCCGGAAGCGGTAGCCGCCGTGCTGGATCACCGGCGAGAAGTCGGCCGTGGCGGAGGTCGTGGTGGAACGGGTCTGCCGGGTGCTGCCGGGCTCCGGCAGGGAGCTGCCGTCACCGCTGGTGTGGCCGAGGACGTTGTCCAGACCGGGGTTGCCCGCGGCGCGCCGCCCGCGCACGGTGTCCAGCGGGACGGCGGGCCGGGCCCGCAGCACGACCTCCACCCGCATCGGCCCCAGCCATGAGGGGTGGACGAAGGAGAACCCGATGTGCCCGTCCGGGCCGGCGTTGACCAGGGTCCGCAGGCCCAGCGAGGAGGCGTGCTCGTTGATCCGGGAGCGGACGCCGGGCCGGTAGGCGGCGGTGCCCGGGACGGTCGCTCCGGGCGCGACCTGCTCGACCAGCCGCAGGACGGTGTCCTCGAACGCCGACCTGCCGCCGTCGGGGCCGTCGGCATGGGCCTCCACCACGGCGCCGAAGCCGATCCGTCCGCCGCTGCCGACGAACCAGGAAGGCAGCGCGCGGTCCGCCGGTGCCGCCTCGGGCGGCTCGGGCACCCCGTCCAGCCGGAACTCGGGGTGATTGACGAGGTCGTGGTCGGAGAGCAGGAACTCGACGCTCTCCGGGGGCAGTTCGACGATCCGGGTGTCCTCGTACCGCGGTCCCGCGGCCACCGTCCCGGCCACCGCGTTGCGCAGCCCGGCGCGCACCGTGACCTTGTACCGGGCGGTGGCCGCGAAGCGGTGCGCGGGGACATCGTTCTCGCTGGTGACCCGGAAGACCGCGGAGGTGTCGTTGACCGTGGTGGCCTCGGTGACCGTACGGCGGTGCGCGTAGTGGCCGGACGGGGCGACGACCCTGCCGGAGGCGCCGTAGTCGGCGGCGACCGTGACACCGAGCGCGTGGGAACGGCTGGTGCCGCGGGTCTCCGCGGAGGCGTCCACGGACTGGATCCACCGCTCGTAGTCCATCACCCCGGGGCGGGGCATGGCCCGTACGTCCGTGAGGCGGCCCTCCACCTCGATGGTGATGTCGGTGCCGGTCAGCACACCGGAGGTGGAGGCCCCCTCGATCACATATCTGTCGTTGAACAGCCGGTAGGCGTTGGCGACGAGGTGGTGCGGGGACAGCCCTGCCTCCACGACCTCCTGGACCACGCTCCCGGGCGCGTCGGGACGCTGTCCGGTCGCCAGCTCGTCCACCCGGCGCACCGCCGCGGCGGCCTGGCCGACCGTCTGCCGCACGGCCCGGGCCGCGCCGTCCAGGGCGTTCGCCGCCCAGCGCCGGTACGCCGCGGCGGCCCATGCCGTTGCCGTGTCCGATGCCGGGGAGGGAGCTTGCGCCGGTTCGGCTTGCGCAGAGTCGGCTTGCGCAGGGTCGGCTTGCACGGAGTCGGCTTGTGCGGGGTGGTCGCGCTCCGCGGGCTCCGCCGCCGCGTCCCCGGCCCGTCCGGGTGCCTCGGCGGCCGTGTCGCGGGACGCTTCCGCAGCGGTGTCCGGGGCGGCGGCCGTGTCGCGGGACTCCCCCGCCGCGGACTCCGGGACGGCTGTCGCGTCCGCCGGACGGTCGTCCGCGGCCCGGCCGTCCTCCACCGGCTCGGGCCAGGCTCCCGGCATGGACCGCAGTTCCACGTCGTCGGTGCGCGATGACCGATCGGCGGCGGTGTCCTCGGCGAGCGCGCCCCGCAGGGCGGCGAGCATCTCGTTCACCGCCTGCCGCAGCTCCCGGCTGCCGCCGGCGCGGTCCACCCAGGCCGTCTCGGGCAGCCGTACCGCGTTCGCCGGCACGGCGGCGTCGTCCGGGCCGAGCGGGCGGGGCCGCACCTCGGCGGGCGGTTCCGACCCGGCGGGCCGCTCCAGCGTCCGGTAGGTGGGTACGGCGAGGCTGACCTCGCCCTCCGCCTCGCGCGGCTCCATGGCCGGGCCGTGGCTGTACGACACCGACGTGCGGTAGGTGACGGGCAGGGTGTGCACCTGGACGCCGTCGGCGGTGGGGCTGAGGGCGTAGAACTCGTGGCCGGTGCCCGAGCTGGAGCCGGTGACCCGGGAGGACTGGCGGCTGTGCGCGTACTCCGGGGTCAGGCCCGGCATCCACAGGCTGCCGTGGCCGTCGAAGGGGTTGGTCAGCGAGGCCTGCACGGTGCCGCTGAGCGCCAGCGGCACCCGGGTCGCCTGCTCGTCGCCGACCACGGTGGAACCGGTGTAGTTCAGCGTCTGCACTCCGGTCAGGTGCAGGTCGTGGGTGACGCCGCCGTCCTCCCGTCCGGTGAGGTAGCGGCGCTCGGCGGCGATCCGGAACGACACCCGGTGGGTGCCGGTGGCGGTCGGCAGCTCGAACCGGACGGGATGGCCGCCGGCCGTCATCTCGTCGAACGCGGCGCGCAGGCCCATGTCGGAGCGGAGCTGGTCCAGCTTGCGCTGGTTGTTCAGCCGTTGCAGGTGCGCGGCACCGCTCACCGGCCCGTGGTACCAGGCGCCGGCCCGGCCCCGGCGCGGCGGCAGGAAGCCGTGGTCGCCGAGCCAGGTCTCCAGTTCGTCGAAGAGCGGGCCGGTCCCCCTCACCGCGACCGGAGTGGTGGAGACGCCCAGGTCCCGCAGGTGCAGGAGCTCCGGCGGTAGGTGGCGCGGCGTGGCCGGGGCGCCGGTGACGGTGGCGGCGGACGGCACCCGCAGGATGAGGGGGTAGCGGGCTCCCCGGGCCAGCGGGCTGCCCTCGGCCGGTTGCTGCTCGGGCCGGTCGGGACGGACCAGGGTGGCCCGCCAGACGACGTCGGCGTGTACCCGCAGCAGCGGCTTCGCGGTGCGCAGCGAACGGGACGTACGGGCGCTGCCACCGGCCGTCACGGAGTCGGTGACCTGCTGCTGGACGGCGGCCTGCGCGGTCAGCGTGAGGCCGGCCGGCGCGGTCCCGGCGGCCGGGTCGGGGCTGCCGAGCGCGAGGCCGCCGCTGACGGCGAGGCCCACGCCGGCCGCGTTGGTGACCGCGGTGGTGCCGGACAGCCGCACCGAGCGCAGGACGTGCGACTCCAGCACCCCGTTGCGGGTGGCCGGTCCGGCGAGCGCTTGCTCGCCGGTGCGCTGGGAGACCTCGGCGTGCAGCCGCAGCATGCCGATCACCGAGCCGTTCTCGGCGTACAGGGTCGGCGAGCTGTGGTGGCCGCCGTACATCAGGGGCAGGTTGCCGCGTACGGCGCCCTCGTCCAGGAAGCGGCGGAGCTGGTCGAGGGACGCCTCGGAGAGGCCGTCCAGTTCCGGGCCGAAGGAGCGCAGTACGTCGGCCAGGAGCCGGTCGGCGTGCGGCACGGTCTCCGTCGCGAACAGCGGGACCCGTCCGAGGAGGACCTCCATCGGCGCCGGGAGCCGCTCCGCGTCGTCGCCGGCCGGCGCCGCCGTGTCGGACTCGTCGTCGAGCAGGTGCTGGGGGAACCAGACGGTCAGCGGGGACGGCGCGGCCTCGGCGGAGGTGTGCCACTCATCGGCGGCCGGGGTGGCGGTGACCGCCTCGCCGAGTGAGGCGGTCGTCCGGAGCTGCGCGTGCAGCGTGTAGGCGACGGGCCAGGAGCGTTCGCGGCTGCGCAGCAGGACCATCGGCTGCACCGTCGCGCCGGCCGTGACCGAGGTGGTGGTCTGGTTGTGGGTGAAGGTCAGCTGCGGGGCGAACGTCAGCCGGCGGAACCAGCCGGTGTGCGCGAACGGCAGCGTGTGCCCGTGGCTCAGGCTCGCGGCCCGCAGGTCACCGGTGGAGTCGGTGCTGCCGGACTCGCTGACGCCGAACATCCAGCGCTGGATGCCGACCGGCGGGCCGTCCGGCATCTCCTCGATCCCCGCGGGGACCCGGCGCGGCTCGGACAGGCCGAAGCGCAGGCTCACCCGGTAGGTGCCGCCCCGGTAGGGGGCCCGCAGCGGCAGGCCGTGCTCGCTGAACAGGCGCGCCCACTCGCTGCTGAGGTACGCCGGGGTCAGCGTCGCCCGGACCGCCCGGCGGAACGCGGGAACCTCTCCCCGGTCGCCCTCGACGTGCCGGAAGATTTGCTCCCACAGCCAGTGGACGGTCTCCTCCGGCACCGGGTCGACGTGGACCAGGCCCTGGGCGCCGTCGCGGCCGGTGCCGAAGGAGGTGACGGAACCGCTGAGCCGCTCCTGCCCGGTCGCGGCCCCTGCCTCGGACGTCGTCGGGTCGGGTGCCGCCGTCCCGTCCTCGACGGCGGGGGCGACGGCCGGGGCGGCTCGGGCCTCCACGACTGCGGCGGAGACCGGGGCGGCTGCGGCCTCCACGACTCCGGCGGAGACCGGGGCGGCTCCGGCGGGAGCCGGGGCGTTCGGCCGGTCCAGGTCGCTCGCCACCGCCGGCGCGTCGGTCTCGGTCCGGGTGGCGCGTTCCGGCGCGGCGAGGGAGATGACGGGCTGGTCGGACGTCACTCCGCCGGGGCGGGCGGCGTCGTCGTCGGCACCGGTCCGCGCCGCCGCGGGGTGTGCGTCGAGCCCTTCGTGGCCCTCGAACGTGATGTCCGGGTCGCCCGGCCGCGCGGTACGCCAGCCGGCCAGACCGTCGGCCGGCACCGTGATCAGATCCTCGGGACCGACGAACAGCTCCCCGGTGGGGCCGCTGACCGGCAGTCCCAGGCCGTTCGCGAGCTGCTGGACGTACGACGTCGGCACGATGGACTGGGAACGCCCGGCGTAACAGACCGCGGCGATCACGGCGCTGTCCGCGCGGCCCACCGCGTTCCGCCGGAACGCTTCGAAACTGGCCCGGCGACGCAGCAGGGCCGCCGTCTGCTCGCCGTCGAACGCCACGTACCGGCCGTCGCGGGTGTGCAGCAACGCGTGGGGTACGTCCGGATATCCGTGGAAGGCCAGGAAGTGCCGTGCGCCGTCGCTTCGCGACCAGGGAGTCCACCCGTCGATGCCGTAGCGGACGCCCTCGGCCGACTCGACACTGAACCGGGTTCGCTGCGGCAGCGCCATGAAGGCCGCCTCGAACTTCCTGAACTGGAAGTCGGGCATCGAGACGTGGCCGATCAGCCGGCCGTCGGAGCCGGCGAGCGGCGTCATCAGCAGGGAGCGGAAGTGGAACCGCTCGCCGGTGACGGAGGTGACGTAGTTCTCCGGCCCGGTCTCGTCCGCGCCGGACTCCGGCCCGTCCGCCTCCGGTTCGGCCGGATCCACGTACACCCAGTGCCCGTCCGGCAGACCGTCCTGTCCGTCGATCGTGGCGACCGCCAGGTCACCGAAGACGGTCTCGGCCAGGTCGACCCGGCCGGTGTGCGAGTACACCCGGACGCCCGTCCGGTCGGCCACCGCCCTGGCCAGGTCGAGTCCGTACCGGGCGCCGTGGGCGGTGACCAGCCATATGGGGTGACGGTCGGGCAGGTTCCCGGCCACCAGGTCCGCGAAGGCGCGGAGCGGCACCCGGACCGGCTCACCCCGCTGGTAGAGGACGACCGCGGGTGCGGCCGTCGGGGGGACGCCGGGGTCGAAGTCGAGGCGCCAGATGGAACGGCCCTCGCTCTCCCGCACCTGCCGCGGTCTGCTCTCCCCGGTCGGGACGAAGTCGATGCCGACCGGTCGGCCCGCGCCGTCGAGCAGTACCCGGGCGTCGAGCCGGTCCGACGGGACGGAGTCGGTGGACGCGGGGGGAAGCGGGTGGGTCTGCGGTGCCTCGCCGGTGCCGGGGACGGCGAGCATGTCCTCCGGGTCGCCGGCACCGGTCAGACCGTCCCACGCTGCCGCGGGCGCGCTCATGCGCACACCCGCCGGACCGACCGCGGACGCGTCCGGGACCGTCACCGGTGGAGCGGCCGCGTCCGGCCCCGTCCAGAGGTGGGTCCGCGCGTCCGGCGCCGTCTGCGGAGCCGCCTCCGGTTCCGCCGGCCACACCATGGACTCATCCGGGTGGAACTCCGTCTGCCCCGGCCAGCCGTAGATGGGGTCGGGCAGGCCGAACATGGTGCCGTCCAGCTCCATGTCGGCCGGGGGCACGCCCAGATCGTCCAGCCAGGCGGACCAGTTCGTAGTGCCGAGATCCGTAGTGCCGAGGTCCGGACCGTCCAGGACCATGCCGGTGGGCCCGAGGCCGGACTCCGGCGGGTCCTGGACGTCGCCGGTAGCGGTACCGAGCCAGCTGAAATCGAACACATCCAGACCGACGCCGGCCGTATCGAAGGCACCATCGAGCTTCCCGGCACCGAGTGCACCATCGGCGGTCATGTTCATGAGGGTTACTGCGGTGAGCTCGTGTGCCTCCCGCACCCACTGACGAAACGCCTCATCGATAGCGGCACCGGCGGATTCAGCGGCCTCCCCTCCATCGGCGTCGGTGGAGGTGTCCTCGGTACGGTCCTGGGCCAGCAGGTCGGCGTAGTTGCGGTGCAGCTCCCGCTGCGCTTCCTGCCACGCCGGAATACGCCAGTCGTCCTCGGCGGCAGCCTGCGGATGCGCCGCCGGGAACTCCGCCGGCTGGACGGTCTCGAGGTAGGCGTCGCGCAGGGCGGCGATCCGGCGGCGGGTGAAATCGACTGTGGCGGCGTGGGACAGCGTCACCGTGTCCCGGGTACCGGCATCGAGCTGCCGGGCGAAGTCCTGGAAGGCCGTGTGCCGGGCCTCGGCGACCTCGCGCAGCGCGGCGGTCTGCGCATCGAGGCGGGCCAGTGCCTGCTCACGCGCCTGCGGGCTGAACAGGTGGAGCCGGTCCGTCAGCGGCGCGGCAAGCGCCCGGCGCCGCTCCTCGTACCAGCCCGCCAGCTCACGGTCCCACGCCGCATCAGCCCCGAACCGCGCCGTGTGATCGGCGAGGACACGGTTGTACGCCACCGCCGTCCGCGCCCACCGCTGCTCGTACAACGCGGCCTGACGCACCTCCGCATCCAGCCGCTCCAGCCGTTCCCGGCGCCCGGCCTCGTCCGCCACCGCCAACACCTCGGCCCGGTCGGCGACGTACTGCTGCCGCAACCGGGCCAGCCGGCTGGTGTACCAGCGGCGGGTCTGGCCGTTCCACTCCGCCCGGCCATCGGTCAGGTCCGCACGTCCGCCCGCACCACCGAGTACGGCATCGAACGCGGCGCGGTGCTGCTGCCCGGCCACCCAGGCGGCCTGCGCCTCGGTGTACCGCTGCCCGAACTCCTGGACCAGGTCGGCCACTCCGGCCGACGACCGACCAGCCGCCTCCTCCACGAACTCCCGCTCCAGCGCGACCGCCGACTGGGAACGCGCGAAGGCTTCACCGTGCCGCAGGTCCGACACGGTCGAGACGATGTCACGGTGGAAGACCTCCGCCGCGTCCGCCTCGGCGGCCAGCCGCTCCGTTACGGAGGTGAGCCGGGCGGTCAGATCCTCCAGGGCCGCACTGCGGGCGGGGGTGAATTCCGCGGGGCCGGTGGCCGTGCGGTCCCCGGCCCAGGCGTCGGCGAACGCCTCCCGGGCAGCGGCAACCCGGTCCGTCGCCTGCGGGGCGCGCAGTTCGGAGAACGGCGCCAGCCGCGACTCGAACTCCTGATACGCCCGATCACGAGTCGCAACCGTGTCCCGCAGCTCGGCCAGAGCCTCGGAGACAGGCACCGGAACCGCGTCGGTCCTGGTCCGGGAGACCTCCTGGGCCGGGGGCGTGTCGGTGCGGGTGACCGCCGTCCGGGGCGGGGCGGCGGCGGGCAGCGGGGGCGGTGCCTGCCGCTCCTCGCGGGCGGCGAGGAGTTCCCGGGACTGGAGCTGCCCGCCGTCACCGGCGACCGTCGTGGCCGTCTCCTCGGACGGCGCACGCCTTTCCCGGGTGATCTCCATGCGGCCCAAGTCCAGTGTCCAGCGCGGCTCACGCTGCCACGCCCGGGCGGCCTCGTCCTCGGCTCGGGTCCGCTCACCCAGCTCCTGCCAACGCCGGCGCGCATGCTCCACCAGGGCGGCCCGCACCCCCGCCTCCCCTGCCGGAGACGACGTACGGGCAGCGGCGTCCCACTCCCGGGAGAACCAGGACCGCAGATCCGACAGACCCCGCTGGTAGTCACCCGACACCCGGGCCGAACGGATGCCGGCCTGCGGGATCTCCGCCTGCCGGGCCAGCTCCTCCAGCACCGCGCCCTTGCCCAGCATGCCCTGGAAGTTCGCCGCGACCTGCTGACGCCACCGTGCGCTCTCCGCCTCGGCCCGCGCCCGCACCGCCGCGTCCCGCGGCGCCCGGAGTTCGGCAACGTCCGCCTCCCACTCGCCGCGCACCGTGCTGCCGAACGTGTCACCGCGTTCCTTCTCACGCTCCAGCCAGCCGCGCAGATCACGCTCGGACGGACCGTAAATCTCGTGATAGCCCTCCGCCCAGTCACCGCGGAAGTCATCCGCCAACCGGTCGAACGCCTCATCAGAAACCGTGTAGTGCCGTGCCGGACGCTCGGTCAGCTCGTCCAGCCCCGGCCCCGACAACCGGTGGAATGCCAGACCGCCGTCACGCAGCGCACCCTCCATCCCCCACTCGAACTCCAGCCGGCCGGGCAGAGACCGCTCCGCGTTCGGCAGGTACTCACGGAAGAGGAAGTCCTGGCCCGCCGCGACCCGCTCCACATCCCACGAGCCGTCCTCGGCACGGCCCGCGAGCGCACGGTAGACACGGGTGACGTCCTCCCGCAGCCCCTCCCGCGCCCGCACAGTGCCAGGCCCGTCCGCCTCCAACGCGTCGAACATCCGGTCGGCCTCGGCCAGCGCACGGTCCAGACCCACCTGGTACTCCAGCCGCACCGGCACCTCACCGGCCAGCCGCTCCTGCGCATCACGCATATGCGCGGCGTACGCCTCCCACTGCGCACGCGTCAGCGCACGCGGATCCCGGCCCGCCAGGAACCTCTCACCCTCCGCGGTCAGCTCCTCACGGTGGGAGGTGACCACCGCCTCCATGTCGACCGCGGCCGCATCCGCCGGATCATGCCGCGAGGACCGCTGCCACGCCACACGCCGCGCCTCCACCTCGCGTGCGACGTCCGCCTTCAGCCCCTCCTCGGTGACCCGGGCGTTCAGCCGCGCCTCCCACCGGTCACGGAAGCCCGCCAACCGGCCATTCAAGACGGGCCGCTGCTTGCGGAACGCCTCGTACTCCATCCAGCGGGTCGGGGTGCCGTCCCCACCCGGCAGCGTCCGCGTCGTCACCTCGAACTCGCCACGGAAGTCGCCACGGACCTCACGCACCCACGGTGCCTCCGCGTCCGCGCCCACCCGCCGGCTGAGGAAGTCGAACGTGTCCGCCGCCTCCGCCGCCAGCTCCAGACGCGTCCGCAGCCCCCGGGTCAGATCCTTCAGCCCACTGTCGTAAGCCCGGTACAGATGCGACCAGTCGAACGAACCGTCACGCTCGCCGTCCGCCGTCCGCATCCCCTCCGCCGCCCGGTACACCTCACCCACCGCGGCATCGGCGAAGTCCTGACGGACCTGCCGCAACTCCTCCTGCGACATCGGCTGACGGCGCGAACCCGTCTCCGCGTCGAACACCTCGTTCGCCGTGCGCCGGGCCAGATGCGCCGCGGCCGACAACTCGAACTCCTCATGCAGGCCCGCCGACAACCGGTCGAAGGTCTCGGCGAACTCCGAACGGCTGATCTCACCCCGCCGGTACTCGCCATACGACTCCTGCCAGCGCTCGTCGAACCGGGACTTCACCTCCTCCAACCACTCCCGGCGCACCTGCTCGACCATCTCCGGCGTCACCTCGGCACGCGCACGCTCCTCGGCGATCCGAAGACGGATCGCGTCAAGGTCGTCAGGCCCCCGGAACACCGGATCGGGATCGGCGAGACGCCCGGCGAACGCCTCCTCCACCCGGCGGTCGGCCTCCTGTTGGAAACGGAACCGGTCCTGCGCCTCCTCGAACCGGCCCCGATGCGTGCCCAGCAGATCCTCCTGCCGGGCACCCCACAACTCAGCCCGCACCTGGTCAGCACCATGGAACGTGTACGGACCGAAAGGCCCCTCACCCGTCTTCCCCGTAAGATCCACACCCGGCCCACCAGCCTCCGGATAAGGCGGCGGATCCCCACCGTCATCCCGGTAAGACGGCAGGTCCCCGCCCTCACCATCCCGGCCAGCCGGCCCCGGCGCCCCGGCCTGCTCCGGCCCCCGCACACCACGCTCAACGGCGGACGCCGAGCCCCGACCAGCAGCCTCACCCTCGCCACCAGCCGTACCGGACAGCGGTGCCCGCTCGCCGCCCCGGCTCTCGGTCCGCACGTTCGGCACAGCCTGCTCCGCCGCCGCACCCGGCCGGGAATCCCCGCCGCCACGGGCCACGGTGTCCGGCCGCGCGCCCGCACCCTGACCCGCCACCGACGACGGTTCACCGACAGCGCGCACACCGGCACCGGACACCTCACCCGGCCGTACGGTCGTACCGGCACCCGGTGCCGCCTCGACCCGGACGTTCGGCGCAACCTGACCCGCCGCCCCTGCGGACCGGGCGTCCGCAGCACCACGGACCACCATCTCGGACCGTGCACCCGCACCCTGACGCAGGTTCCCGGCATCACCCGTCATGCCCGGACGCATGTTCCCGGTCTCACCCGGGCTCGCGGTACGCACGTTCGGCACACCCTGCTCCGCCACCGCACCGGGCCGCGCATCCCCGCCGCCACGGGTCGCGGTCTCCGGCCGCGCGCCCGCACCCTGACCCGAAGTCACCGGCTCACCAGCACCACGCACACCAGCACCAGCACCGGCACCGGCACCGGCACCGGACGCCTCACCCGGCCGTGCCGCCGTACCGGCCCCCGGCGCCGCCGCCTCGGTACGGACCGCAGGAGCCGCGCCCCCGCCCTCCCTGACCGTGGTCTCCGGCCCACCGGCCGTACGAGACACGGTGGCCGGGCCGGGCTGAGCGGCAGCGGACGGCCTGGGCGACGCGGTGTCACCCGTCGTCGAGGCCGTGGACGTCTCCGCGCCGCGCGCCACACCCTCCGGCCTGCCCGCGACAACCGACGGGGTACCGGCCCCATCCGGCCGCACACCGGACGACGCACCCGCGCCGGGCGCGGTCGCCTCACCAGCCGTACGACCCACAGGCACACCGGTCTGACCGCCCCCACCCGACTCCACGGCCCGGCCCGGCACCACACCGCCGCCCCCGGCCACAGCCGGCCCCTCGGACCGCACCGCACCCGCGACCGGCGCCTCCTCCGCACCGCGCACCCCGGCAGACCCACCACCGGGACCAGTGACGGCACGCCCCGGCACCTCCGCACTGCCACCCGTCGACGCGGGCTCCTCCAGCCGAACCGGGCCCGCGTTCGGCGCCGCCGTCTCCGGAGCACGGACCACACCCGGCGCTCCGCCCTCGCCGCCACCGCTCCGGACAACCGGCGGAACGGCCGTCCGCTCTCCCACCGGCTCCACCAGGGACGAAGTCCGGTCCGGAGCCTCCTGCGCCTGCCTTGTCACCTCGGGGTCCGCCGACCGCACAAAATCCGTACCCGGAACAGACTCCACGGCATCGAAACCAGGCAGCCCCGTCGCGTCCCGCGTAACCGGAGGCACACCACCGGTCGCGGCGGGGTCCGGGGCACCGCCGCCCCGCACCACCGGTTCCGCCCGCGTGACGCCCACGTCGACCGTACCCGGCGTACCTGGCGGCTCCACGCCCGCACCGCGAACCGTAGCCGCACCCGCACCCGCAGGAATCGCCGTCCCGGGCGCGGGAGCGGCGGCCTCGGAATAACGCGGCAGGGTGTCGACCGAGGGCGAACGGCCAGGAGTGCCACCACCCTTGCCGGGGTCCGGGGTGACCGTCGTGAGGTCCTTCGTGCCTCCCGGGCCGCCCGCGCCGCCGAACGCGGACAGATCCGAACTGTTCACACCATCAGGCGACTTGAACGGATCCTTGGTCGACAACGACTTGACCGCGTCCGCCAGCCCCTCCGACGGGGTCACGTCCGCCTTGCCGCCCCCGCCCGTGTCCGGCCTGCTGAGCATGGCACCAGCCGCACCCGCCAGGAACGCCAGCCCCAGATTCTGGTCGGCACCCAGCGCGGAGTTGACGGCCGCGCCACCCGCCACACCCGCCGCACCACCGATCGCCGTACGCCCGATCAGCGAGTTCGCGAACTTCGGCACGAAATGCGAAGCAACCCCGGAGAACGCACCGAAAACAGCACCACCGATCGCACCACCCAACGCCATATTGCCCAGCGCCTTGGTGTCGAAGTGCTTACGCGTGCCCTTCAGGATCTCAATACCCTGAAGAAGCGCCTCCAGCCCCGACATCGACGCCGCACCGATCGCCGCCGACATGAACAACCGCCGCAGAATCGCCGCGATCACCTGCCGCACACCCGTGATCAGCGCCGGCACCGCCGCCAGACCGAACAACGTGTTCGCCAGGAACGCCAGCTCCACCAGCATCCACGCGAGCATCGCCTCGGTCATCGCGACCGCGTGATCGACCTCCAGAGCGTACTCATCGCTCTTCAGACGCAGATTGTCGGCCGCCTTCGCCAACTCCGGCAACGTCGAAGCCAGCGACTGCATATAACCGTCGAACGCCTCGGCCGGCCCACCGTTCACATTCGACAGCACACCGCCACGAACCGAGTGAACCTCGCTGATCATGCCCTGAAGCTGCGAGGCCAGACCGCCCCACATCTCACCCTGCGCACGCAACAACGCAGGATCGGCATCCGGCAACTCCGTACCGGTGATCAGCGCGGCCCACCGAAGGGGCTCAGGAACAGTACTCACACGCGCCCGCCGCGCCCGCGTCCACTGCCCCAGCCACAGCCACAACCACAGCCACAACCACTGATGAAGTTCTCAGTCATGGCAGGCACGGCTCCAATCCGGACAGTGGGTCAGGGCGTCGGCGGCCGGTCGGCCGGGGCACTGCCGCCGGGGCTCGGAACGGGCAGGACAGGCGGGACGGGTACGGCGGAGTGCCGAAGCGGCGGAGCGATACCGTGCGAGACGGGGAGCGTCACCGACGCCGTCACACCGCGCGCCCACGGCCCACGTTCGACCGCAGGCAGGTGCGGGGGCACGACCTCGGCAAGGACCGTGGTGGCCTTCCCCCTGGCCTTCTGCACGGTCGTGACGATCAGGTCCGCGAGTTCCTCGGGTGCCATGCCGCGGTGGGCGCCGGTGGGCAGTTCCGCCGACAACAGCTCTCCCTGCGGACCGACCGTGACTTCATGGCCTGCGTCTTGGCCGTGGCGGTGCCCGTCATCTCGCGCATACGACTCGGCGACTCGCCGGTCTGCGTGACCCGGGCCTGGTGGCCCGCCCGCAGTTCCTCGAGCTGCTCGTCGTACCGCGTGGACACTGCTCGCTCCTCGTAGTCGGACGATCAGTCGATGATCGTCTCCGGGGCGGCCCAAGGGACACGCGAGGCGGCTGCCGCCTCAGGCCCGCCACTCAAACACGTCGGGCCGCATGGGAGAACGGCGGTGGGTGACGCCTGCCCGAACGAACACCGACATTGTCAGAACAGGCGGAGTTCATGGGCAGCTCACCACCCAGTCCCTCTGGATCGAGGGCACCGACACCGTGCGGATGGCCATCACCGGCGGCAGCGGCGCGTACCGTGGCGCCACCGGCGAACTCACCTGCGACGACATCCAGACCTCGCACGAGACCTACCGCGTCTCGCCGGACCGGTGACCGGCACGGCGCCTGCGGGCTCATCGCCCGCTCCTCCCGGAGCGCGACTCCTCGCCGAGGTCGGCCATGTCCAGCAGCAGCATCGCGTCGTGATCCGGGGTCCCCGGCGCCGCCTGGTAGGTGACGAGGCGCTGACCGTCCGCGCGGGAGATCGTCATCACCTCGAAGCCGAGGCGCATCGAGCCCACCTCGGGGTGCCGGAAGTGCTTCCGGCCGCCGCCGTGCGCCCGTACCTCGTACCGCTCCCACAACCGGGCGAAGTCCGGGCTCTTCATCACCAGTTCGCCCACGAGCTGGGCCAGCTCCGGCACGTCCGGATCGGCCCCCGCCATCGCCCGCAGGTGGGCCGCGCCGTGCGCCGCCATCGTCTCCCAGTCGGGGTACAGCCTGCGGCTCATGGGGTGCAGGAACATGTAGCGGGTGAGGTTGCGCCGCTCGGCCGGCCAGTCGGTGAGTCCGGGGAAGAGACGCAGGCCGGGGCGGTTGGCGGCCAGCAGGTCGTTGGCACGGCTGACGACGTAGGCCGGTGACGGGCGCAGGGTCTCCAGGAGGGTGCGGACCGAGTCCCGTACGGCGTGGACCGGCTGCGGAGACCGTGTCGACGGCTGGCCGGCGGCGAGGGCCGCCAACTCGTGCAGCCGGTGCAGCGCCTCGGGCGACAGCCGCAGCGCCTTGCCGAGCGCCTCGACGACGGCGGGCGAGGGCCGGGTCTCCCGGCCCCGTTCCAGCCGCGTGTAGTAGTCGACGCTGACCCCGGCCAGCGTCGCCAACTCCTCGCGGCGCAGGCCCGGAGTGCGGCGGACGCCCGTGCCGGCGGGCAGGCCCACGTCCTGCGGGCGGACCTGTCCGCGACGGGCACGCAGGAAACGACCCAGTTCCGTACCTTCACTCATCCGGCCATTTTCGCAAGCCGTCCCGCGTCCGGACAGGCCGTGTCAGGGCCGGGAACAGCACTCCCCCGTACAGCCCGGTCTGCCTGGCGGCGCACGGACCGGGCACGGTGATCCCAGGTGTATCCCAGGTGGAACGAACGTCTCAGTAACGTCTCGGTGAGGAGCGGTACGCGATGAGCGTGGCCCAGTCCAGGACAGGCGCGACGGCCGAGGGAGGGAGGTCTCCAGGAGCGCCGGGGCGGATCGGCTCCGCCACCGCCGCCCTCGTCGCCGCCGTCCTCGGTTTCTTCGTGATCACCCTGGATGTCTCCGGCGTCAACGTGGCGCTGCCCGCCGTGGGGCACGACCTCGGCGGTTCGCTGTCCGGACTCCAGTGGGTCGCCGACAGCTACACCCTGATGTTCGCGGCGCTGATGCTCTCTGCCGGCGCCCTCTCGGACGCCGTCGGCGCGCGGCGCGCGTACGGCTGGGGGCTCGGCGTCTTCACCCTCGCCTCGGTGGCCTGCGGGCTGGCGCCGTCGATCGGGGCGCTGACGGCCGCGCGGGTGGTGCAGGGAGGCGCGGCGGCGGTGATGGTGCCCGCCTCGCTGGCGCTGATCCGGCAGGCCTTCCCCGACGACCCGGACGCGCGGGCGCGCGGGATCGCCCTGTGGACGGTCGGCGGCGCGGTGGCCATCGCCGCGGGCCCCGTCCTGGGCGGGCTGCTCACCACGGAGTGGGACTGGCGCACCGTGTTCTTCCTCAATGTGCCCGCCGGGCTCGCCGCCTTCCTCACGCTGACGCGTGCGGTGCCGTCCGCCCGCCACCCCGTCGTCTTCGACCTGCCGGGGCAGCTGACGGCGGTCCTGGCGCTGGCCTCGCTCACCTTCGCCGTGATCGAGGGCGGGCACCACGGCCTGACCGCGACCGTGCCGGCCGCGGCGGCGGTCGCGGTGGTGGCCGCCGCCGCCTTCGTGGCCGTCGAGGCGCGGCGGCGTGCTCCGATGCTCCCCCTGTGGCTGTTCCGCCGGCGCGGGGTCAGCGTGCCGGTCGTCGCGGGCTTCGCCTGCAACGCCGCGTTCTACGGCGGGGTGTTCGTGCTGAGTCTCTTCTTCCAGGAGCAGCGGGGGCAGTCGGCGTTCTCCGCCGGGCTGATGTTCGTGCCGATGGCGGTGATCACCGCTCACTTCAACTACTTCTCCCCCAAGGCGGTCTCCCGCTACGGCCCGCGTTCCGTGGTCGTCGCGGGGCTGCTGACCGGTGCGGTGGGCTGCGGCGGGCTGGCCGCCGTCGACGCGGGGACGCCGTGGTGGGTGACCGCCGTGCTGATGGTCCCGCTGGGCATCGGCGGTGCCCTCGCCATGCCGGCGCTGACCTCCCTGATGCTCGACAGCGTCGCCGCCGAGCGGGCCGGCACGGCCGCCGCGCTGCTCAACACCAGCCGGCAGACGGGCGGAGCGCTCGGCATCGCGGTCTTCGGCGCACTCCTCGCAGGCGATTTCGCCCCGGGCATGCGGGAGAGCCTGCTGCTCGCCGCGGGCCTGCTCGTGGCCAACGCACTGGGCGCGGCGGCCCTGTTGCCACGCCACCGATGACCGAAGGTGTATGCCGACGGCGGGAGAGTCCGGCGGACTTCACCGAGCGGTGCACGTGGGCGGCTTCCCCCCGTCCATCACCTGCCACCGGGCCGGCGGCTGCACCACCGAAGTGGTGTGGTTCCGGCCCCGCCCCTGCTGTACGCGGGGCCGACCTGATCCGCCGTCCGCCTCGCCCCGCTCCTCGCCAACCGAACACGAAGGCCGTGAGCGACGGGCCCGCACGTCACCGAAGGCACCGACGTGTTCTAGAGGGTGGTGATCCGCCAGGCGAGGACACCCTCGGAGCCCTTGGTGCCGGCCACATCGATGCGGACCTCGCCATCGCCCTTCACGCGTCGCCGGACCACGGACCGGTCGCAGGGGACCGGCGCGTCGGCACCCGACGTGGTGGGGGCGATGGTCAGGTGTGCGCTGCCGTGCCCGAAGCACGTCACGACAAGCCGGTACGTCGTGCCCGCGCGGAGCTCCGGTCGCGTGTGAATGCCGTCTGCGGCACGTTCCGATCCGCCCTCCAGGAAGACGCCGCCGGAAGCGCCGGCCACGACGGCTGCCGCCTGTCTCGTCAACTCCCTCTCAGACGGCGGACTCGGCACCTGAGAGGGAGCGGCGGACTGCTCGGTAGGCGTGGCCCGGCCGGCGCCGTGGCCGTCGGAGTCCTGGCTGCACGAAGCGAGCAGCAGGACTGACGCGGCGACCGCGGCACAGGCCGGAAGCCTGCGCGAGCCGATCCGATGCGCTGGTACTTGGCTCATGTCACCTCGTACCCCTACGAGCCGTACTGTCATACGGCCGTATCACTTGGACTTGACGTCGCGAGCGTACTTCCTACCGGCCGGCGGATGCCTCCCGGCGCTCGTAGGAGACGGCGTAGGCCCGGCTGCGGAAGGCGAGGACCGGGTCGTCGGAGAGTTCGATGCCGGGGGTGATCCGGGTGGGGTCGTAGACCTGGGCCGCCCAGTGCTCCTGGTCCGCGACGGGGGCGGTGATCCGCAGGTGGCCCGCGACGATCTCGGGCCGGTCGGCCGGCCAGGGTCGCGTGGGGTCGTCGGTGGGATCGCCCTCCTGGCCCAGTTGGACGTGGAGCGTGAAGCCGACGGGGCCGTCGGCGAGGCGCTGGACCAGTTCTTCGGCGAGGTACTCGGGGTCCTTGTCCGCCGCCTCCTGCTCGGTCAGTTCCCGGAGACCGGTGTCGGGCTCCCAGCGGTAGCGGACCGGGCGCCGCTCGCCCTGGGGGTCGACCCAAACGAAGGCGTGTACGGCCCAGTACCGGACGGTGCCGTAGCTGACCGGGATGGGCATCCGGCCGGCCTCCTGCAAGGCGAGTGCGGCGGTGGGGTGCGCGGTGGCGTACGCCCGCACCTTGGCCGGGTCGGGGGCTCCGGTGGCGGGATCCTTTCGCAGGGCGCCGAGGAATTCCAGGAACTGACCCGGAGTGGCCGCGAAGAACACCGGGACGTTGACCGAGACCAGGTCGGTGGCGGTGCCGTCCGGCAGCAGGAAGCGCGCGGCGAGACCACGGCCGGCCCGGACCCCGTCGTGCACGGTCGGGTTGGTGTTGGAGTTGGAGAAGCGCACGACGACGGGCGTCGGAGCCGACTGTAGGTGGGCCGCCGTGGTGAGCGCGGCGGCCTCGCCGGACGGGGTGAAGGTGGCGTCGAAGCAGAGGCCCCGGGCGTGGACGCGCCGGTATCCGGGGTATGTTCCGCTGACGTCTTCGATGGTGTCGACAGTCGTGACGGCCAGAGGGTCGTGAGAGCGATCGTTCATGTCCGGAGTGTAAATAACTTTAGCGACAAGGGAGTTCACTCATGACCCGTCCCGCCGTGGCGCGTTAGGGTCCTTTCGCTGTCTGCCAGACCCGGGTATTCCTGTTGTGCATACCACCGCACAAGGAAGGAAAGCAGCGATGCTGGTCGAATCGGTCTACCGGAGTGAGGACGTGCCGGCCGCGGACAGGTTCGACAGCTGGCGCACACTGGTCGGTCGGACACACGCGCCGGTGGATCTGATCAGCGACCACCGCGATGACTTCCGGGTCTTCCAGCGGACGGTGGACCTCGGGTCCGTATCAGTGTGGCCGTCGTCGTTCCAGCCGGTGATCTTCCGGCGTACTCCCGAGCTGATCCGGAAATCCGACCCCGAGGGACTGCACCTCACACTCCCGCTCGAGGGGTCCTTGTACGTCAGCAGGGAGCGGGACGAGGCGTCGTACGGCCCGCGCAGTCTGAACGTCCTCGATACGTCCCACCCGTTCGAGGTTCGTCCCGTCGCAGGGAGCGACGGGCGGCATCGGGGCGTGGGGCTCGAAGTGCCTCTGGCGCTGCTGCCCGTTCCGGAGCGTCTACGCGACCGGTTGCCCGGGCTCAGGCTGTCGGTGGAAGAAGGATTCGGCGCTCTGCTGGCGCAGTTGCTCACTCAGCTGGCGAACGGCACCGGTTCCTACCGACCGGCCGACGGACCCCGTCTGGGTAATCTCGTGGTGGACCTGCTCTCCGCGCTGCTCGCGAACGCTCTCGGAACGCACGACTCGCTGCCGTCGCAGACGCACCGGCAGACCCTCGTCCTGCGCATCCGCGCCTTCGTCCGGCAGCACCTGCACGACCCGCGGCTGACCCCGCGCACCATCGCCGCGGCACATCACATCTCCCCCAGCTACCTGCATCGCCTCTTCGCGGACGAGGAGGAGACGGTCGCGGCCTGGATCCGCGCCCAGCGCCTGGAACGCGCCCGCCACGACCTCGCGGAGCCCGGGCTGCGCACCGTCCCCATCCACGCCATCGCCGCCCGCTGGGGCTTCCCCCGAGCCGCCGACTTCACCCGCGCCTTCCGCACCGCATACGGCATGCCACCCAGCGACTACCGCAACCGCGCGACGCTTCACTCCGAGTAGACGCGACTCCACGCCGCCCCAGGCCCCGCTGTTCGCGCCGCCCCTGTCCCAGGACGGACGAAGTCCGTTGTCCGGTAACCGGGTCGGCGGTGGGTTGACTGTCCGGGGCGGCATTGCGGGATCTCGCGCGAGCGTCTCGTGGATCACCCGGACCAGACCCAACTACCGTTCCAGCGCCCGATCTTGTCGAGCCGACGGCCCGGATGTTTGACTTCTCCGGTGACTGGAGGATCAGACGCGTTCGGTGACCTCGGCCCAGTGGTCAGCCGGCACCCGGTGGACCATCAAAAGCGGTGGGTCAACGCGGGCTGCGCACTGCTGATAGCCGTCCCGTCCGGCTGGCTGGGCGCGTGGGGCTGGTCGGCTGCCGGTGAGGGGTCGGCCGGGAGCAACAGGGCGATCGGTCTGCTGCTCGGCCTCGCGCTGGGCGCCGTGGCGATCGCGGTGACCCAGGCCGGGCGGGCTCTGCGCGGCGAGCGCGGCGAGTACTTCGAGGTGCGCCAGGATGGCCTGGTCCACGGTTCGCAGAGGGGCGTCGCGGGCTGGTCCTGGAACCGCGTCACCTCGCTGCACGTCGACGGCGACGCGGTGAACGGCATCGCGACCCGGCTCGGCAACGGCTACCGCATCGAGATCGGCCTCGACGACGGCACCCGGCTCCGGACGGACGGGCTCGCCCGGCGCGCCGGCGACCTGGGACGCGTGCTGCTGACCCGGTGCCCGCACGTCGCTCTGAAGCCGCGGATCCCCTGGTACGGCCGGGCGGGCGGCTGGCCGCTGGTGGGGGCCGCGGCGTGCGCGGCGGCGATCGCCGCGATGCTCTTCTACATCACGGCTCACCCGGACAAGGAACACCGGATCCCCGCCGGTGGGGGCATGACCATGGTGAGGACCACCGAGCCGGGCATCAGCGAGGCTGGCTACGCCGTGCTGAGCATCGGCATGCTGGTGTGCGCCGTCACCGCGATCACCCTCGTCATCGCCTACGTACGCGGCAGGGCGTATCGCTGAACCCGTCGGTGTGCACGTGGTGCGCGGCACCGCGTCCGCTCGGTGACGCGGGAGCCGCCGGAGGAAGTCCGCCTCGGCCTCCGCCCGCCGTCAACCCCCAGCAGGTTTCTCGCGTTGCTCGTAGGCCCACACCGCCAGCTGCGTGCGCGAGGTGAACCCGAGTTTGCCCAGGATGCGTTCGACGTGGTTCTCCGCGGTGCGCTGGGCGATCGTCAGGCGCGCCGCGATGTCCTTGTTGGTGAGGCCCTCGGAGACCAGCTCCGCGACCTGGCTCTCGCGCCGCGTCAGCCCCGGCACCCCGGTCGTGTCGTCCAGTACCCAGGCCATCGCCTCGTCCACGGTGGCGCGCGCACCGCGGCGGAACTCCCGGTCGAAGGCGGTGGCGGGCAGCGCCTCCCGTACCGCGGCTTCGAAGCGCAGATGCTGCGCGCGCATGAACGGCGCCGAGCCGAGCCGCCCGCCCACCGACTCCCACACCATGTGCAGCACGCCCAGGAGGCGGGCCGCGCGCCGCGGGGAGTCCTGGGTGCTCCACGCGATGACCTCCACGCACATGGCCACGTCCCACCAGTCCTGGAACGGGCGCAGCCGGACGATGGCCGCCCGGGCGTGCGCGATCGCGCGGGCGGGCGCGTCCGCGCGCCGGGCCAGCAGGGCGCGGGCGAGCAGGGCCATGCCGTGCAGCCATGACTCGTCGTGTGCGCGAGCGGCCGCCTCGACCTCGCCGCACGCCTCGTCGGCCGCGGCGACCTCCCCGCCGTAGGCGTGCGCGATGGCGAACTTGACTTGGCATTCGAGGGCCGCGTCGAGGCAGCCCTGCGCGTCGAACTCGGTGCGCGCTCGTGTGAACAGCCGGGCGGCGCTCGCGAAGTCCTCGCGCCAGACGGCGAGGATGCCGTGGTGGTGCCACACCCACGCCGACTCCAGCCGGTGGCCGCCGCGCCGGGCCGCCGCCTCGCACGCGGCGAGCGCGCGCCGTACAGCGGCCTCCGGGTCGCCCTGGAGGATGCCCAGATACGTTTCGGTGACCTGGGCCTGTACGCGGACGGCGGCGTCCGGGCCGGCCGCGTCGTCACCGTCGCCGTGCGCGTGGTCGGCGGCGAGCAGCCGCGACAGCCAGCGGCGGCCCTCGGACAGCACGCCCGCGGTGATCCAGTAGTGCCGGGGCGACACGGCCAGGGCCAGACCGGCCCGCGCCTGTCCGGGCCGCTCCAGACAGAATTCCAGGGCCGCGCGCAGGTTCGGGTGGTCCAGGCGCAGCCGGGTGAACCAGTCGACCTGCCGGGGCCCGAACCACTCCTGCCCGGCTCGTGCGGTCAGTTCCGCGTACCGGTCCCGGTGGCGGCCGCGGACCGTGTCGAGCGAGCCGGACGCGGCCAGCCGCTCGTGCCCGTACTCCCGTACCGTCTCCAGCATGTGGTAACGCGAACGCCCGTGCTCCTGGCGGCGGTTGACGATCGATCTGGCCACGAGCGCGTCCAGGGTGTCGAGCAGGGCGGCGGGCGGCAGTTCGGCGTCGGCGCAGACCCGTTCGAGGCTCTCCAGGTCGAAACCGCCGTGGAACACCGAGGCCCGCGCCCACAGCAACCGCTCGCGCTCCGTGCACAGTTCGTGGCTCCAGTCGATCAGCGCGCGCAGGGTGCGCTGCCGGTCGGCGGCGACGCGGCTGCCTCCGGTCAGCAGCGCGAACCGGTCCGTGAGCCGCTCCAGGATCTCCTGGGGCGTCAGGCTCCGCATGCGGGCGGCGGCCAGCTCGAGTGCGAAGGGCAGCCCGTCCAGACGGCGTACGACCTCGGCGACGGCCGCGGCGTCGGACTCGGTCACGGCGAAGCCGGGCAGCACGGCGGCGGCCCGGTCGGCGAAGAGCGCGACGGCCGGATTGCCGCTCAGGGCGCGCACACTGTGCGCCGCGTCCGCGTCCGGCACCGGCAACGGCTCCACGGGGAAGACGTGTTCGCCCACGATGCCGAGCGGCTGACGGCTGGTCGCCAGGACGCGCAGTCCGGGTGCGGCCCGCAGCAGCGCGTCGGTGAGGCGGGCGCACGCGTCTATGAGGTGCTCGCAGTTGTCCAGGACCAGCAGGGCGCGGCGCTCGCCGAGCCGGGCGGCGAGGGCGGCCGTGGCGTCGGCTCCGGGGCGTCCCGGGTTCGCCACGTCGAGGGTGCCGAGGACGCCGGGTGCCAGCAGCTCTGGGTCCCGCAGGTCGGCGAGTTCGGCGACGTACACGCCGTCGGGGAAGGCGGAGCGCGCCGCGTCCGCCGCCACACGCAGCGCCAGCCGGGTCTTGCCCACGCCGCCGACCCCGCTGAGCGTGACCAGGCGCGCGCCGGAGAGCAGCCGTGTGATCTGCGCCGTCTCCGTCCGCCGCCCGATCAGGGGTGTCAGTTCACCGCCGAGGCCGGCGAACGCCCCCATGGCTGCGTCCGTTTCCATGAGCGGCCATCTTACGGACGCACGGCGACGGTTCCGGCACCGCGGAGGCTCGGGGTTGAGTAGTTCTCCCGTTGTCCCGCGCGCCCACCCGCCCGAGACTCGGCGAGGCGGTATCGGACGATCACGGGAGGTGTGTGTTGTCGGCAGGCGCGGCGGCCGGGCGGGAGCGGGCCGGGCAGTTGGGCGAGCGGGTGTGGACCTACCAGGGGACCTTTCCGCGCAGGCCCCTGACCCTGCTGGTCCCGCTCGTCATCTCGTTCATCGTGCTGTGCACCCAGGCCGGCGACTCCTACGACGAGGAGTCCTCGTTCCGCCTCGCGTTCTGGGCCGTGTTCGGGGCGGGCGCGGTGTGTGTCGCCCTGTGTGTGCGGCACACCCGGATCCGGGTCCGGGAGTACGAGCACGGCTTCGAGCTGCGCCGGCCCGGGCGCCGCACGCTGCGGTACACGTGGCAGGAGATCGCCTCCGTCGGTTCGACCCGGGTGTCCGTCCACATCAACCTGGCACACTCCCACGACGTGCTCAAGACCGTGATCCGGCCCTATGCGGGCGGCCGGATCCGTCTCAGGGGCCTGGACTACGTCAAGGTGCGGGAGGAGTCCGGCTTCTGGGGGCTGTTCTCGCGGGCGACCCCCGACACCGGCGAATCCTTCGTCGCGACCGCCACGCGAGCCGTTGCCGAGGCCCTCGCGCAACGCCGTCTGGACGAGCTCGGCGCGGGCGGTGAAGTCCGCTGGGGCGCCTTGACCTTCACCGGCGAAGGGCTGACTCTCGCCCCCTTCCCCGGGCCGGTGCCCTGGTCCCGGGTCTCCCTCGTCTCCGCCGGCCCGGGCAAGGGTGTCCGGCTCGACGTGCGGGGGCTGGCCGCGCACGTCGGCAGCCGGGCGCTGTCGGCCCGCGCGACGAAGGCGGGCTACCGCACCGAGGGGAACCGGCTGGAGGTGTTCATGCCCGCACACCGCCCCGGATCGGACTACGCGGCGCTGGGCATCCTGCTCGCCCGCGGCCCCGCCCTGTTCGGCGAGCGGCACGAAGGGCTCGAGCGCTGACGGCGGGTGGGACGCGGTGGCGGGCCCGGCGGGCGGCGGGTGTCAGGCGGGCGGTCTCCGCCCGGTGCCGCCGCCGCTTCCGTTCAGCGGGATCAGGGTTTCCAGCCGAGCGCCTCTGCCCCAGGAGCCCAGCAGGTCGCGGTGCACGGCGACGATGTCCTGGCGCAGCGCCAGGCCCAGCGCGGCCTTCGTGAACGAGCCGCCGGTGGTGACGAACAGGGCTACGTCGGCGCCGTGTTCGGGGCGGGCGGTGCCGACGAACCTCTGCATGTCCTGCGAGGACACGCTCCGGTGCGGCGCGTACTTCTTGCATTGCACCACCAGTTTGCGGCCGTCGGGCAGGTAGCCGACGACATCCGCGCCCAGGTCGCCGCTCCGGCCGCTGACGACGACCTTCGTGCAGCCGTCCCGCCGGCACAGACCGGCGACGTACCTCTCGAACTCCTGCCACGACAACGCGTCGACCTGGACCATGGACAACTCCCGTGCCCCGGCCTCTTCCCGCGCCCGCCAGGTGCGGTCCCGGGCGACCGCGAGCCGGTGCGCTCGCAGCAGCGCCCATCCGGCCCCGCCCACCAGGGCCGCGGCGAGTACGGCCACCAGGACGGGCCACACCGCCGCCCAGTGCCCGGCCACCCACCCGGCGGCGATCACCGCGGCCCAGCCCCGCACCTGCCCGCGCGTCCGCTTCCTCAACCGCCGGCGCCTTCGACGTGCCGCCGCCGCACCATTGATCGTCGGCAATCGTCCAGACCTCCCCGCACGAGCACCCCACCGGGCGGGGGTGGCAGCACGCCGCCCCGGCCCTCTTGTGTAGCCGGGGCGCGATGATGCCGGAGGCACGTCACGGACGAATGGCACGAACCCGTCGGACCTGGCCGGATACCGTGTGACGGCCGGTCGGCGCCTGCACGGTGACGTACGGGTCGCCGGGCGCGCCGCCGCGGGGGCCGGGGGCGCCGAGTCCGCGGAGCCGAACGGTTCCCTCCGGACCGGTCCTCCGCTCAGTCCGGGGCGCGGCGTTCGTCGTCCAGGTGGGCCATGGCGCAGCCGTGTTCCTCCGGGTGTCGCGCGAGTCGGGCCATCGCCCACGCGGTCTTCGCGTCCATCCCAGCGCCGAAGCCGGCGGCCAGGCGCCCCGCCTGCCACGTCGTACGCGGGGCGAGCAGCCACCGTACGAGCGGGAACCGGACCCTCCCGGTGCCGGCCGTCGTTCGGCGCGGCCCATCGGGGGCGTCCTCGGAGGGGGGATCGGTACGGGGGTCGGGCACGCCCGGAGTCTGGCGTCGGCCGTGGCCGCCGTGGTGTCCATCGGGCCGGAGATCACCGAAACGGGCGACGCGACAGGACTTTCGATGTGACGCCTCGGGGAGCGCGGCGCGCGCGGGACGTGGTCCGGTGCGCGAGCGGAGCCGGGCGGAGGCACGGTCGTGTCCGGGGCGGCGGGTGCTCGTTGACCGGCGGGGGCCGAGGGGCGGGCACGGCGTGCTCGTTCGCCGGAGATCGGGGATCAGCCGCCGGGTGACCTCCGCGCCCGCCATAGTACTTCCGTGACCACGCCGGCCACGCGTCGGCCGGATGAGGAGGCATTTCCGTGCCATCGCCCTGTGACCCCCAGTACGCTCCCGTCGGCGATGTCGGCGCGGTGCTCATGGTGATCGACTCCCACCTCAAGGCCATCTACGACGGCCGGAGCGAGCAGGGAGCCGAACAGCGGGCGCTGACAGCCCACTTCACCGCGTCCTTGGACCCGGCGGACCTGGACGACCTGCTGGACGGCACCTGCACCCTCATCTACATGTTCATGACCTGGCTCCGCAAGGCTCACGAGAGTCACGGCAAGGACCCCGTCGAGTACGTGGTGCCGAGCCTGGTGGCCACCATGCGCCTGATGCCCAAGAGCTTCCCGCCCGAGGTCATCCCCACGATGGCCGGCCTGGTCGTCGCCGCGGGAACCGGTCTGAGCCCCGGCCTGTGGCGTCGGCAGTACGGCTACTGGACCGACGAGGAGATGACCGGCCTGGAGGGCACCGCCTTGCTGCTGGCGGAGCACATCAACCGCATCACCGACGACCAGGACTTCGCCACCCGTCTGATCACCGAGGCCCTCGACGGCGTCGGCGAGCACTGACGGACCGGTTCACACGGGACACGTCCGTCCCCGGACCGATGACGGCCTGCTCGACCACCGAGGCCGGGGCGCCCGGGCCGGGGCGTGCGGACCGGCCCCCTACGGCCCGCTGCGCGGTCGTCCGTCCGGTACCAGCGCGCCGTACGGCTGGTGCGGCAGGTCGCGCTGGTACCAGGTGCCCGGCTCGCCGCTGAGGTGGGCCGGGTCGGCCGGGCCGACGGGGACGAACCCGGCTTTGGTCAACACCCGCCGGGAGGCGGCGTTCCGGTGGGTGGTGGCCGCCCGCAGGGTGCGCAGTCCGTGCCGGGCCGCCGCCAGCCGGCACAGCTCCCGGACGGTCGCGGTCGCCACCCCGCGACCGGCGACGTGCCGCGCGACGCGGTAGCCGAGTTCAGCGGTGCCGTCCTCGATGTCGACCAGGTTGAACCTGCCGAGTACCGAGCCGTCCTCGGCGACGAGCACGTGGAAGGCGCAGATGCCGGCCTCCTGCTCGGTCAGCAAGGCGTCGTACCGGTCGGTGAACCGGTCGAAGAAGTCGTCGCCCCGGTCGGGGACCGAGGCCGCGAAGTAGGCGCGGTTCGCCAGCTCGAAGGCCAGGACCGCCGCGGCGTGCTCGGCGTGCAGCCGCTTCAGCTCGGGCATGGCCCGACCCTACCCGGACGGGTCCCCGGGGTCGCCCGCCGTCGCCGACGGCGGGCGACCCCGGGACCGGGGCATGTGCTTGCCACCTGCCGTCCGCGGAGACTACGTTCCGGGGACCTTCGCGGTCAGGTGGTTCATACGGGATCGGCACGGATTGTCTCTCCGGCCGCGTCGCCGCGCGGCCGGGTGCCCGCGGTGGTCATGAGCGAGTCGGTCCCGCGCGGGAGAATGACGGCTGCTGCATGGACATCGCCTCCGCTCGGGTGGCCCGGCATGCGGCGCACGGGAGTGTCGGAACGTATGGATGGGATGCCGGACAGCGCCTGGTCGGGGACCGGCCTCGATCCGCTGGGCGGGCGGGTGCTGGAGTACCTGGTCACCGTGGCGTCGGCGGACTCTGCCCAGGTGGCGGAGGCGGTGGGGGTGCCCGTGGCGACGGCGGAGGCGGCGCTGCGGGAACTGGTCGAGGCTTCGCTGGCCCTGCGCGTCGGCGGCGGGTCGGCGCGGTGGGCGGCGGGTCCTCCGCGGGCGTCGCTCGGCGCGCTGCTGGCCCGGCGCCGGGCCGAACTGGCGGGCGCCGAGGCACTGGTGGAGCGGTTGCACGAGGTGTACGAAGAGGTGTCCGGACCGCGCGCCGCACACGTGGTGGAGGTACTGGAGCATGAGCAGGAGGTGTCCGCGCGCTACGGCCAGTTGCTGAAGGGAAGCACGTCGGAGGTGCTGCACCTGGCCAAGCCCCCGTACGTCGCGGGTCCTCGGGCAGCCGCCCGGGATCTGGATGTGTCGGACGGGGTGCGGATGCGGTCGGTGTACGAGACGGACGGCTTCACCGACGCGGTGTCGCTGGAGACGGCGCTGCGCGGTACGGCGGAGGGCGGGCACCTGCGGCTCGCGTCACGGCTGCCGGTGAAACTGGTGGTGTTCGACCGGACGGCCGCGCTGTTGCCGGTACGCGGGGACCGGCCCGCGGCGGGTTCCCTGGTGGTGCACTCGCCCGCGCTGGTGGAAGCGCTGGTGGCGCTATTCGAGAGCGTGTGGGAACGGGCTGTGCCGGTGTCGCTGGCCGGCCTGCGCGAGGGGCTGGGGCCCGCGCACGGCGACGCGGTGCCGGGGTCCGCGGCACGGCCCGCGGTGCCGGACGCGCGGACCCGCGAGATCCTGCGTCTGATGGCCACCGGCATGAAGGACGACACCATCGCCCGGGTGCTCAGGGTGAGCCGCCGGACGGTGCAGAAGCACGTCAGCGAGGCGGGCGCCGTGCTGGGCGCCCGCACCCGCTTCCAGATCGCGCTGCTGGCGGCGGAGCACGGGTGGCTGGAGGGGCGGCCCTGACCGTTCGGCTCCCCTCGTGGGTCGGCGCCCCGAGCGCGGGGTGCCGGTGCCGTACCCCTGTCGGACACGGCACCGGCCGCACGCCCCGCGGCCCCTGGCCCGTGGCCCGACCGCGGCGGCTGACCGGCGCGGGCGGGCACGGGGCTCAGGGCGCGGGCGCCCTGAGCCGGGGCCCCGTCGGCCGTACCGCCGTGGCCCGGCTCGCGGTCATCGTCCCGCGGTGAGCGGGAAACTCCGCCGGGTGACGCGGTCGTCGTGCGTCACGGCCCGCCGGGCGAGTGGCGCGTAGCCGTCCGCCGTGGCGCGCAGGGTGTGCGCTCCGGTCCCGGCCGTGAACAGTGTGTACAGTCCGTCGCCGACGGCCGGGTCCTCGGGGGTGGCCACGGTACGCGCTCCGGCGCCCGGTCCCGAGGTGTCCGTGACGGTCGCGCCGACGATGCCGTGGCCGGTGCGGGCGTCCTCCACGGTGCCCACGGTCAGTCCGCCCGGTACCGGCTTCAGCGTCCGGCTCTCCAGGTTCACGTCGTCGACCTGCCAGAAGTAGGCCCAGTCCGCGACGAAGTGGAAGCGCAGCCGCACGGACGACTGACCGGCGTACTGCCGCAGCGGCACGCTCACGGTGAGATGGTCCTCCTGGCCGCCCGCCTTGGGACCGCCCCACACGGTGTGCCAGGTGGTGCCGTCGTCGGTGCTGGCGTCCACTGTCATGTGCTGCTGGCTGAGGTTGGTGATGTAGCCGGTCTTGAAGGTGAGGTCGGCCGACTGCGCGTCCGACAGGTCGTAGGCGGGGCTGACAAGCGCGGTGTCCTGGTGCGGTCCGAACGGCCCGCTGTCGCTCTCGATGACCGCGAAGGCACCGCTGCCGCCGGTCATGTTGTTCCGCTGGTTCGGGTCGTCGAAGCGCCAGCCGTTGTCGCTGCCCGGCGCGGTCGACACCGTCCAGCCCCGCGGGGCGGCCGTGGTGGAGTCGAAGCCCTCGGTGTGCGGCTTGCGTTGCGGGTCGTAGCCGACGGCGGTGGCCGCGTCGGGGTCCACGGTCAGTGCCGCGTCGGCCGTCACGGGCTTGCCGGACACCGTCACTTGGCGGGTGAGCGCCTCGTAGCCGGGCAGGGCGGCGGTGATGTCGAGGGTGTAGCCGGCGTTCTTCGGCAGGGCGAGGTCGTAGTCACCGGTGACCGGGTCGGTCCAGACCGGTGCCTCCGGCGAGCCCTCGACGGCGATCCGTGCGTAGAGCGGCCAGCCGTGCCCCGAGCCGTCCCGGACGGTCCCGCGCACATGCGTGCGGGGCAGGGCCTTCAGGGCGAAGTCGTGGGTCAGGGCCTGGCCGTCCGCGATGCCGAGGGTGACCGGGGCCGCGGACGCGTAGCCGAACGCCGTGGCGGTGATGCCGTCGGTCTCCCCGACGGGGAGGTTCAGGGTGTACGTGCCGTCGGCACGCGTCGTCGCCACGTCCAGCCCGGAGCCGACGGTGGCGCCGGCGACGGGCTCGCCCGTCTTCGCGTCCGTCACCGTGCCCGTGAGGGTACCGCTCGGACCGTCGCGGAAGGCCGCCAGGCCGGCCGGGGTGCCGAGGCCGGTGGGGCCGTCGTATCCGGGCCCCGCCGTGCACAGGTAGCCGGTGGCGCACGTGCCGTTGTCGCCGGAGGTGATGTCGTTCAGCCCGGAGCCGTCGGCCGCGTACGGGTAGGCGTTGGGGTAGGTGCCCGGGCGGGGCGTACCGGCCAGCGCGTAGGTGGCGGCGATCACCGGGGTGGCCGCGCTGGTGCCGCCGTAGCGCTGCCAGCCGGTGCCCAGGGAGCCGTACGTCGAGTAGACGGCAACGTTGTCAGCGACCGCGGACACGTCGGTGACGCTCCGCCCCGGGCAGCCGGTGTCCTTCTGGAACTCCGGCTTCGTCCGGTACGACGCGCAGCCGGAGCCGGGGCCGTAGGAGCCGCGCTTCCACACGGTCTCGGTCCAGCCACTCGGGCTGTCCGGGTCCGCCGTCAGGTTCGTGCCGCCGACCGCCGTCACGGTGGGGAGCGTCGCGGGGAAGGCGACGCCGTAGCCGTTGTCACCGCTCGCCGCGACAATCGCGACACCGGGGTGGTCGTAGGAGGAGCCGTAGATCTCCTGGTCGTCGGCGTGGTCGCCGGCGCGGCCGTAGGAGTTGGACACGTATTTCGCGCCCAGTTCCACGGCCTTGTCGACACCGGCGGCAAGCCGGTCCAGGCCGTCGTTGTCCGTCTCCACGAGCAGGATGTGCGCCCGCGGGGCGACAGCGGAGACCATGTCGAGGTCGAGGGCTATCTCACCGGCCCACATGTCGTTCGGGGCCGGGTAGTCGGTGCCGCCGCGCTGGTCGACCTTTCGGAAGCAGCCGTTGGCCGTGGTGCACGGTGGCAACCCGTACTGGGCGCGGTAGACGGCCAGGTCCGCCTCCGCCTGGGGGTTGTCGTGGGCGTCGACGATGGCGATGGTCTGTCCGGCACCGCCGTCGGCCGGGAGGCTGTACGCGTTCCGGAGGTCCTGGGGGCCGAGGCCGGGCGGTGTCTGTGCCGCGGCGAGCCGGAGCAGCGGGGGCTGGTCGGCGGAGCGCATGGCATAGCAGGAGGCGTGTCCCTCGGAGGGCGTGCCGCAGACGGGGACCGGGTCGGCGGTCGCGGTGTCGTCGGTGCCCGGCGTGGTGGCGAGGCGGGTCGGCGCGGGGCCGGAGGCCGGGGCCGGCGCGGCGAACGCGGGGATGCCGACGCCGAGGAGGGCGAGGGCCGTGAGTCCCACGGCCGCGGCACCGCGCCGGGCCGACCGGAAGACGGTTGTCCGCTCTCTTCGGAGCGAGGATGAATGCACAACGTACCTATCGTGACGGGCCCTGGGGTGTGGGCCGGTGAATCAGCGCTTTCGCGCCAACACTTCCGGCCAATTAGCGGAAATGAATGAACGGTCTGTCAATACCGGTCGTGTTAACCGTTCGTGTCGTGGCGTCAGGGCTGGTGGCCACCGGGTTCTCAGTTGCGCAGAATCACTTGATCACCCTTGCGCGAGACTTGCCCGGCGGCGTTTCCCGAGTCGAGAATGGCGACCGATTCCCGGTTTTGGGATTTCTCAGGGGATTCAAGGGGCGCACGGGATTCAGCCGTCCGTCCGTGCTGCGCCCTTCGGTTCGGGCATGTCCGGCACGGGCATTCTCGGCACGGCTTTCCGGCACGGGACTTCCAGGCCGGGACTCCGGGACGGGTGGGCCCTTCCCTGAGTGCGACCACCTCCCCTACAGTGATCGCCGTGGCCGGATCATGGCCATGATGTCGACTGTGACCCGTGTCGGCTTCGTCGGGAGCGCTCTGCCGAGAGTGAGCCGGCGGCGCCGTACGGCTCCCGCGAGTACCCGGCTGCCGGAGGGCCGAGGCCCGTCTGCCGGCGATCCCTTGAGGTCCGAGAGAGGCAGCTCCATGTCCGACGGCCCCTCCTCCCCTGTCCGCCCGCAGTCGGGAACCGCGTACGAGCGGCTGCTCGAGGGGTTGCGGCTACAGACCCCGTGGGCGGTCCGTCCGGAGCCCCCGAGCCCCGCGGGCACGCCCGTCGGCCACCGGACAGCCGCCCGGACCCCGGCGGGAACCGCGGCCGCCTCCTCGACACCGGACTCCTGGACCCCGGCCTGGGAACTGATCGACCGCACGGCGCGCGCGTGCGGTTCCCGCGTCGCCATCGCGCACGGGACGACCGAGGTCACCTACGCCGAGCTGCGCCGGCGCACCGACGCCCGGGCGGCCGGGCTGCGCGCCCTCGGTGTGCTGCCCGGTGACCTGGTCGCCGTCGTCGCCGACCGGGGGCCGCGGTTCGTGGAGACCATCCTGGCGATCTGGCGGTCGGGGGCGGCCTACCTGCCACTGAGCCCGGACAGTCCCGCCGTGTGGCGGGGCGAGGTGGTGCGCGCCGCCGGGGCCGTCCTGGTGATCGGCCGGGGTGTGGACACGGCGGTCCCCGGTGTCCCCTTCAGCGACCTGGACGATCCCGGACTCGCCCCCGGTGGCCCCTCCAGCGGCCTGGACGATCCCAAACTCGCCGCTCCCCGCGGCAACCCGCCCGTGCCCCACGTGGCGTACGGGCCGGACGACCTGGCCTACGTCATGTGCACCTCGGGCTCCACCGGCGAACCCAAACTGGTCATGATCGAGCAGCGGGGTGTGACCAACCTGATCCACGCCCAACGGGACTACCTGGGCGCGGAACCGGGCCCGGACACCCGGGTGTTGCAGTTCTTCCACCCGGCCTACGACGCCGCGCTGTTCGACATCCTGCTCGCCCTCGCGGGCGGTGCCCGGCTGGAGATCGCCGACTCCCGCCACACCTCGGGCGGGGAACCGCTCGCCGAACTGCTGAGGGAACGGCGGATCACCTTCGCCGTGCTGCCCGCCCCGGTTCTGCGCACCCTGGAACCGGACGGGTTTCCCGACCTCGCCACGGTGGCGAGCGTCGGTGACGTGTGCCTGCCGGAGACGGCCCGCCGCTGGTCCGCCCGGCATCGTTTCATCAACGGCTACGGACCGACCGAGGCGACGGTGTGCACCACGATGCACACCGTCCGGGCCGGCGGGAGCCCGGACGCCGTCGACCAGGCACCGCCCGGGGCGGCGCCGGTCCCCATCGGCCGGCCCATCGCCGGGTACCGCGTCCACCTCCTCGATGACGGCCTGTGCGAGGTCGCGGACGGCGAGGTCGGCGAGATCTGCGTGACGGGCGACGGGGTGGGACGCGGATATCTCGGCCAACCCGCGCTGACCGCCGAGCGCTTCGTGCCCGATCCGTTCGGATCACGGCCCGGTGCGCGGATGTACCGCACGGGTGACCTCGGCCGGCGGCTCCCCGGCGGCGACATCGAGTTCGTCGGCCGGGCCGATGACCAGGTGAAGGTCCGGGGGGCGCGGATCGAGCTGGGGCAGGTGGAGAAGGCGCTGGCCGCACGGCCCGGGGTACGGGACGCGGTCGCGGTGGTCGACGGCCTTGAGGAGCGGCACCTGCTCGGCTACGTGGTGGCCGCCCCCGGGGTCACCGTGTCGGGCCCGGGCCTGCGTGCCGCGCTGGCCGCGGAGCTGCCGGGTCACCTGGTGCCCGACCTGGTCGAAGTCCTCGACGCCTGGCCCCTGTTGACCAGCGGCAAGGTGGACCGCTCCCGGCTGCCCCGCCCGGGCCGGCCCGTCGCCGGGGCCTGGTCCCCACCGCGCGACCGGACCGAGGAGAGCGTGGCCCGGATCGCGGCGGAACTGCTGGGCGTGGAGCGGATCGGCATCCATGACAACCTCTTCGCCGCGGGAGCCCACTCCCTGCTCGCCGCCCAGTTGGCGGCCCGGGTCCGTGCCGCCCTGGGTGTGGAGGTGCCGTTGAGCGAGGTGCTGGACGGCGGCACCGTGGCGCGGATCGCGGCGCTGGCGACGGCAGGGGGCGGTACGGCACGGCCGGGCCCCCGGGCCGCCGCCGCCTCGGAGGGCCCGGTGCCGTCCTTCGCCCAGCAACGGGTCTGGCTGATGCACCAGTTCGCCCCGCGGGCACACGCCTACCACTCCCAGGCGGCGGTCCGGCTCGAGGGGCCGCTGGACCGGGGCGCGCTCGACGCGGCCCTCACCGACCTGGTGCGCCGGCACGAGGTGTTGCGCAGCCGCTTCCCGTCGGAACACGGACGCCTGCGGTGCGAACTGGTGGACCCCTGGCAGGTCGAGGTGGAGGTGCTGGACCTCGAGGACCGGGACCCGGCCGCACATGCCGAACTGGTCGGCTCGGCGGTGCGCCAGGCGTTCGCCGAGCCCTTCGACCTGGCACAGGGCCCGCCGTTCCGCTGGCTGCTGATACGCCTCTCCCCCACCGAACACATCTTCGTGATGGTGGAACACCACATCGTGCACGACGGCTGGTCCTTCCACGTGTTCGTCCGCGAACTGCTCCAGGGCCACGCCGACCACGTCGCGGGAAGCCCGGCACCACGTCCGCTGCCGCGGGTGAGCTACTACGACCTCGCCCGGTGGCAGCGCGAATGGCTGGACGGCGAGGAGGCCGCCGCACAACGCGCTTACTGGCGGCAGGCGTTGGCCGGGGCGGAGACCGTGCTGCGCCTCCCGCACGGTGGCACCGGTGCCGCGCGTTCCTTCCGCGGCCCGGCGCCGCGCGTCGAGATACCCGGCGACCTCGCCCGCCGGCTCGACGCACTGGCCGAGCGCAACGGCGCCTCCTTGTTCACGGTGCTGCTCGCGGTCTACTTCGTACTGCTCGGCGGCTACACCGGCTCGCGCGACGTGCTGGTCGGGTCCGCGGTGGCGGCCCGCCGCTGGCAGGAGTCGGAGGACCTGGTCGGGATGTTCGTCAACACGCTGGTCCTCCGCGGCCGGATGCACGGGGACCCCTCCTTCGAGACGTTCGTCGGCCGGGTGCGGCGGATGGCACACCAGGCGTACGACCATCAGGAACTGCCCTTCGAGATGATCCTGGAGGAGTCGGGGGCCACCCGGCACAGCGCCGACACCAACCCGCTCATCCAGGCCCACTTCGCCTGCCACGACTCCGTACCGGGGACGGTGAGCGGCAACCCGCTGGACGTCACCCTCATCGAGGGGCTCAGCAACGGCTCGGCCAAGTTCGCCGTCTCGGTGATCGCCGTGCCCCGCTACAGCGCACCTGGCCGGGTCTCCCGTCTGCCCGGCGGGGTGCTGCGCGTCCCCGCGTCCCCGGAACCGGTGGGGCCCGCTCCGCGGACCGCGCTGGACGGCATCACGCTCGCCTGGGAGTTCGACGCGGGGTTGGTGGAGCCGTTGCTGATCGACGGGATGGTCGCCTCGTACCGGCATTTGCTGGAGGCCGTCGCCGACCGGCCGGACACCCCGTTGAGCGCTCTTCCGCTCCTGGACCCGGCCGCCCGGGCCGCCGTACTGGCCACCGGCCGCGGTCCGGAGCGCGAGGGGGCCGACGGCTGGCTGCCCGCGATGGTGGCCCGGTGGGCCGACAGGACACCCGGGGCGCTCGCGGTGGCCTCGGGGCCGCAGCCCCTGACGTACGGGCAGCTCAAGACGGCCGCCGACACGCTGGCCCGCGCCTTGCTGGCCGCCGGCGTCGGGCACGGCGACACGGTGGCCGTCTGCGTCCCGCTCTCCGCCCCCTTGGTGATCGCCCAGCTCGCGGTCCTGACGGCACGCGCCGCCTACCTGCCGCTGGACGTCGGTCACCCGCCGGCCCGGCTGGCCGCCCTGGTGGAGCACGGCCGAGCCCGCGCGCTGGTCACCACGGCCGAGTTCGCGGGCCGGGTGCCGGTTCCCCCGGACCTGCCGGTGCTCATCGCCGACGAGCCCCCGCGTCCGCGTCCGGACGGCACCACCGGGGAGGTGGCGGCGGACCTTCCGCCGGCGCCGCTGCCGGAAGGACGGCCGGACGATCTGGCCTACGTCTGCTACACCTCGGGCTCCACCGGGGAGCCCAAGGGCATCGAGGTGGAGCACCGTTCGGTCGCCGCGCGCCTGCACCGGGCGGCGGTCGTGGACCTGCGGCCCGGCTCCCGGATGCTGGCACTCACGTCCCCGGCGTTCGACGTGTCGGTGCTGGAGATCTGGGGATCGCTGCTCAACGGTGCCGCCCTCCACTTCCTGCCGCCGGGGTGGACGATCCCCACGCTGGCGGCGCGGCTGACCGGCGAAGGGGTGACCCATGCCGTCCTGCCGACGGCGGTCTTCCACGAACTGGTGCGCGACCGGCCCGAGGCGCTGGCCGGCCCGGAGCGGGTGCTGGTGGCCGGTGACGTGGTCTCCGCCGAGGCGTTCCGCGCGGCCCGGCGGATACCCGGCGCCACGGTGATCAACGCCTACGGGCCCACCGAGACCACCGTCATCGCCACGGCCCAGCCGGCCGCGGAATGGTCCGATCCCGCGGCGTCGCACGTGCCGATCGGCAGCGCGCTTCCCGGCACCCATGTGGTGGTCGTCGACGAGGCACTGCGCCCGCTGCCCCTGGGAGTGGTGGGCGAGATCTGCATCGGTGGCGCGGGGGTCGCCCGCGGCTATCTCGGCGCCCCCGCTCTGACCGCCGAGCGGTTCGTGCCGGATCCGTTCGACCCGCTGCCGGGCGGGCGGCTCTACCGCAGCGGGGACCAGGGGCGGCTGCTGCCCGGCGGAGTGGTGGAGTTCCTCGGGCGGCGCGACGACCAGCTCAAGATCCGGGGCTTCCGGGTGGAGCCCGGAGAGGTACGGGCGGCCCTGCGCGCCCTGCCGGACGTCGCCGACGCCCTGGTGCTGGGCGACCGGGACGAGCGGGGCGGCCGACGGCTGATCGCCTACGCGGTCGCCGTCACCGGCCGCTCCCTGTCCGGCACCCGGCTGCGGCAGGCGCTCGCCGACCGGCTGCCCGGACATCTGGTGCCCAGCGCCATCGAGGTGCTCGACGCCTGGCCGCTGACCCTGGCCGGGAAGGTCGACCGGGAGCGGCTGCCGAAGCCCGCCCCGGCGCGGACGGCCGCTGTGGCACGGCCGGGCAACGAGACGGAACGGGTACTGGCCTGGCTGGCCGCGGGAGTGCTGGGGGTGGAACGGGTCGGGGTCCACGACGACCTGCTGGAACTGGGCATGCACTCGCTCCAGGCGATGCGCTTCGCGACCGAGGCGAGCGCGGAGCTGGACAGGGAGTTCACTCTCGGCGCGGTCTTCGCCGAGCGCACCGTCGCCGCGCTGGCGGCGGCCGTCCCGCGGCTGCCGGCCCCCGCGCCGTCGATCAGCCGGCTGCCGCGACGCGCGGCTGGTGGGAAACAGCCGACGACGCGCGGGGACGGGTAACGGCCGATGATCGGTATGGATGGTGACGGCCGATGACCGGTAGGGACGGTGACGGCCGATGACCGATACGGACGGTGACGTCTTCCCGATGTCGTCCGCCCAGCGGAGGCTGTGGTTCCTGCACTCCCTGGACCCCACCGGCCGGGCGCACGCCACGGACCGCTGGTTCCGGGTGACGGGCCAGTTGGACACCGGCGCCCTGCAAGGGGCCGTGAACGCCCTGGTGGCCCGGCACGAGGCGCTGCGCACCGTCTTCCCGGACACGGTGCACGGGCCCGTTCAGCACGTACGCCGCGCCGGGCGGATCACCGTCCGGGATCTCGAGCCCGCCGGCGAACCCGGTGAAGCCGGGGCCCGGCGGTGCGCCGCCGCCTTCCTGCGACGGCCGTTCGACATCGCCGCGGGGCCGCTGCTGCGGATCGCGGTGGTGCCGCTGGCGCCCGGTGACCGGATGCTGGTGCTGTCCCTCCATCTGCTGGCCGCCGACGGCTGGTCCCAGCACGTCCTGCTGGAGGAGTTGGGCGTGCTGTACCGGGCGGCCCTGTCCGGTGCGTCCGGCCGGGTCCCCCTGGCGCCGCCGCCGGTGCAGTACGCCGACTGGGCCGCCTGGCAGCGCGAGCGGCTTTCCTCCGCACGGCGGGCCGGGTTGCTGGACTGGTGGCGTGCCGAACTGGCGAGCGCGCCGCTGCTCTTGGAGCTGGCGGCCGAGCCCGGGGACGACGCGGACCCCGGACCGGCTTCGCCGCCGGGCGGCGGCCGGATCCGGCATGTGCTGGGCACCGACCTGAGTGCGGCGGTCCGGGACCTGGCCAGGACTCGGCGGCAGACCGTGTTCACCGTGCTGCTGTCGGCCTGCGCCGTGGCTCTGGGGCACCGCGCCGGCCGACAGCGGCTGCTGCTGGGCCTGGCGGTCGCCAACCGTGAACAGCGCGAGATCCAGCGGGTTCTGGGCTTCTTCGTCGACACGGTCGCCCTGCACATCGATCTCACCGGCGATCCCGCCTTCGACCACCTGCTGACCCGCGTGGCCGGCACCGTCGCGGCGGCGCACAGCCACCGGGACCTGCCGTTCGACGAGTTGGTCGCCGCTCTGGCTCCCCCCAGGAGTCCGCTGCGTTCGCCCGTCGTGCAGGTGAACTTCGCCCACCACCCCGCGGGCTCGCTGGGCCGCCTGGAACTGCCCGGCTGTGCGGTGCGCGAGGTGCCGGCGGACTCCGGGCCGGGCAAGTTCGAGCTGACCATCAGGGTGGAGGAGAGCCCGGACGACGGCTTGGTGGTCTGGGGGGAGTACGGCGATGACGCCCTGCGCGAGGAGGACGTCCGGGAGGTGCTGGCGGCCTACCAGGAGGTCCTCCGCGCGGTGACGGCGAATCCGGGCTGCCCTCTCTCCGGGCTGCTCGGGGTCCCCGTGAAGCGGGCACGGGCACGCCGATCGAACCCGCCTCCGACCCCGCCCCCGCCCTGCCCCGCCGGAAGCGCCCTGGAACGGTCCGTCGCCCGCATCTTCGGCGAGGCCGTGGGCGCGGCCGAGCCCGGACCGGACCAGGACTTCTTCGCCCTGGGCGGCAACTCGGCGCAGTTGGCCGGGGTTCTCCGCCGTCTGCGCGGGGAGTTGGGCATCCCTCTCACCCTGCGCGAACTGTACGCGGCGCCGACACCGGCGGCGGTGGCCGCGCGGCACCCGGCATCCGGCGGCGACCCGGCGCCGGCCGCACCGGCGGAGCCCGGTACTCACCTCACCTGAACTCCCCTGATCTCCCCTGAACCCCCTTGAATTCCCTGAACGAGGCAAGGACCCGATGACCGAACCGGAAGACATCCCCGGCTACCCGATTCCCCGTGACCCGCGTTGTCCACTGGACCCGCCCGCCGCCTACCTGCGTCCGCAGCGGTCCGCCGTACTGCCACGGGTCAGGATCTGGGACGGCAGCAGGCCCCGGCTGGTGACGCGTTACGACGACGCCGTACAGGCTCTGGGCGACTCCCGGCTCAGCGGGAACTTCAGACTCCCCGGATTCCCGCACTCCTCGGCGTCCTCCGCGGCCAAACTGGAGCGGGTGCTGGCGTACCCGTTCCGCGAGGACGCCGTGCACCAGACCCAACGGGCGATGCTGATGCGGGAGTTCACCCCGCGGAAGATGGAGGCCATGCGCCCTGGGGTGCAGCGGATCGTCGACGACACCATCGACGCCATGCTGGCCGGACCGCGTCCGGCCGACCTGGTGTCGGCCTTCGCCCTGCCGGTGGCCATCCTCGTCATCTGCGACCTGCTCGGGGTGGACGACGAGGAGGACCGCCAGGTTCTGCACGGACTCTGTCGCACCATGGGGTCGCGCACCACGCCCCCCGAGGAGGCGTCCCGGGCCCTTCGGACTCTGGAGGGCTACTTCCACCAGCTCGTGGAGTCGCAACTGCGCGGACCGGGCAAGGGCCTGGTGGGCCGGGTGGTGGTCGAGCGGGTGCGGTCGGGGGAGCTGAGCCACGAGGACGCCGCGGCGATGACGCAGATGTTGTTCCACGCGGGACACGGGCCGTCCGCGTACATGATCGCCACCGGGGCGGCGGCGCTGTTCGCGCATCCGGAGCAACTGGCCGCCTTCCGGGCCCTGGACGACACCGGCCCGGCCGTGGCGGAGCTGCTGCGCTACACCACGGTCGCCCACAACGCCATGCCGCGCGTCGCGACGGAGGACATCGTCATCGGCACCACCCTGGTCCGGGCCGGCGAAGGGGTGATGATCCAGCTGGACGCCGCCGACCGGGACCCGTCGGCCTTCCCCGACCCGCACCGGCTGGACATCGGCCGGCCGCCGTCGCGGAACCTGGCGCTGGGCCATGGCCCGCACCAGTGTCTGGGCCGCGCACTGGCCCACATCGAGCTACAGGTCGCCTTCGGCACCCTCTTCCGGAGAATCCCCGAGCTGCGCCTGGCGGTGCCCGTGACGGAGCTGCCGTTCAAGGACAACGAGAACCTGGTGGGCCTGCACAACCTGCCGGTGACCTGGTAAGCAGGCCCCCGGCGGCGGCGCGGCGCGCTCACCCGGCATGACGCGCGGTGAAGCCCGGCACGGCGGGCGACCGTGGCGGCGCGAGGCCGAAACCGGGCCGGGCACGCCCACGTCAACGGCGACGCGTCGGAAGGTGGGTTCCTCGCACCGTGTCCTTAGACGTCGTCTCATTTGGTGAGTCTGCGGTGACAGATGAGGGTGCAGGCGAGGGCGGTGAAGGCAAGGGAGTGTTCGGCTTTGCGTTCGTAGCGGCGGTGCAGGCGGCGGCAGCCGGCCAGCCAGGACATCGTCCGTTCGATGGTCCAGCGGTGCCGGCCCAGCCGGGTGGACGACTCGATGCCCTTGCGGGCGATGCGGTGCCGGATGCCGCGCTTGCGGAGCCACCGGCGCAGGTCGTCGTAGTCGTAACCCTTGTCACCGTGGAGCTTGGCGGGCCTGCGCCTGCGCGGGCCGCGTCGGGAGCGGATCGGCGGAATGCCGCGGACGAGGGGCTTGAGGGCCTGGCTGTCGTGGAGGTTGGCGCCGGAGATACCGATGGAGAGGGGCAGACCGGTCCGCTCGGTGATCAAGTGGATTTTCGAGCCCTTCTTGCCCCGGTCGACAGGATTCGGACCTGTCAGCTCCCCCCTTTCAGGGCCCGCATGTTCACCGAGTCGATCGCGCAACGCGACCAGTCCAGCTCCCCGCGTGAGCCCAGCTCATCCAGGACGAGGCGGTGCAGCTTCGCCCAGACCCGGGCGGCACTCCACTCGGTGAAGCGCCGGTGCGCGGTCGGCCCCGACGGGCCGAAGACCGGCGGCAGCTGCCGCCAGGTGCAGCCTGAGGTGGCCACGAAGATGATCGCCGCCAGCACCTCACGGTCGCCGTACCGGCGCCGCCCACCGCCCTGCGGACGCGTCGGCGCGGGTGGCACCACCCGCTGGAACAACTCCCACAACCCCTCCGGGACCAGCCGCTCCACGATCGTCATGCCTCAAGACTACGATCCCAAATGAGACGACGTCGTAAGCGACCTGTCCGTGCACCTCGGGCATGGTGGTCGCCTCGGCCAGCAGAACCTCGCTGCGGGCCTTGCAGCCACCGGTCGGTGCACCATCACCGCCGACACCGGCTGGTGGTGGTCCTGGTACGACAAGACCACCCTCACCGACAGCGAGACTGGAGCCGGTTCCGGACGGGCGTGCAGGAGTACCACCCGGCCATGGCGGTCCCGCGGGTCGGCCGGTGCAAGACGCGGCGCCGCACGCACCCCGTCCTCCTGGGCTGACCACAATCCCAGCATCCGCTCCATTTCTGTCATCGCCCGCTCATGCATCGACTTTCCGCCAACTTTACGCTTGTCCTGGCTTTGCCAATTCCCCCCCATCTAAACTGATCAAGGTCGCCGATCTTGCGAGGGACGCAAGAGGCAGAAATTGAAAGGGGAAGGAAATGTTAAGAAGCAAGCTGATAACAGCAGCCATGACGAGCGTGCTGGTCCTGACAGGGACGAGTGCTTTCGCCTTCGGATCCAAGAGTACGGCACTGTCAAACGGAACGCTGACCATCTACGCGGACGACGGATGCCTCGCCACCGGCAACTGTTCCCTGTACTACTCCTCCACTTCATACAAGAAGACGGGCGGCAGCGCGGTCGACGTTCGTCTTGGCATGGACACATCGACCGAGCTTTTCCTTGATTCGACGAAGACGATCTCCGCTGGCCAGACCCTGTCCCACAGTTGGGGCGGCAAGCCCAAGTCGAGGGTCGACGACTGCACCATCGTCGGCTACATGAAGGCCACCACCGGCGACTACTACACTCCGCCAGTCAGCGTCTGCTAGCTCACCCTGCGGCAGTCGGGGTGCCGACCGGCACCCCGACTTCGTCTCCCGAAGGTCATTTTGTGATCGAAGCATCTGTTTCCGCCGTACCCAGGCTGGTCATCTCTTTCCTGATCCTCGCCATCGTGCTGGCGGTACCCACAGCCCTCGTGGCAAGAAGCCGCGGAAAAGCTTGGCCTATAAGGACAGCCCTCGCTGTATACCTGGCCGGCATCGTCACCGTGACTCTGTTGCCGGGGAACGCCGGCTTGGAGAGTGGACAATGCGACGTCGGGATGCCGATTCACTTGCTCACATCCGCGGGTTCATTGCTGAACATTTCCCTCTTCGCACCCGGAGCTTTCCTGGCTGTCCTGATTTTCAGGCGCCCGGTGACAGTCGCTGCAACGCTCAGCTGCCTCAGTGCAACCGTGGAGCTCGTGCAGTCCGTGGCGAACATCGGCCGCGCATGCAGTCTGTCTGACATTACGGCCAATGTGACCGGGGCAGTGCTGGGCTCGCTGATAGGAGCCATCTGGGTATACCAGCGTAGGCAAGCACCACGGCGGCCAGGGCGTGACCTGCTCTGGGGCGCGCTCGTCCTAGCTGTCGGCACTACGTCTGCAGCATGGGTTATGCACTCTCGGATCGAATCGGTCGATGTCGTCGCGATGGACGACCAGAGGCATCGCTTTACTAGCTCTGCTGTCCAAGCCGATGACTGGATCACCTCGGTAGCGAAGGGCATCTACGGCGATGACGTCGAGATGCTCGGGACTGTCACCGAAAAAGAGGGAAGCCGGCTGAAGATCACAGCCAATACGAACAGGGGCAGCATCTCGGGTTGGTGGCCTGAGAGAGATATAGATCGCGCCTGGTCTTCGAACACACGTGGTGAGGAGGGCGGCCTCAATCATGAGCAGGTAGCCACCATCGCAGATGATTTTGCTCGCAAGTGGATTCCTAAAAACTTCGCAGGCAGCCAGCGGAAGATCCGCCCCATAGGAGAGAGCCCAACGACCGCCTACGAGGTGACGTATCGGCGTTACGCCCAAGGCGTGCTGTTGCCCATGCGCCTCGATCTCACCGTCACCGCAGCAGGTCGAGTCATCGGCTTCACCGCCAAAACCGTTGAGGACCCCGCCCTACCGCGAGTCACAATGAACGAAGCGAAAGCCAGGGCTCTAGCGTCGAGTATGACCGGCACGCCATCTGAATCAGCATTGCTCCTTGCTCAGCAGATCAGGGGCGACTGGCGACCAGTCTGGCTTGTAGGCAGCGGCAATCGGGACGTGGCGTTCGATGCGGCAACAGGTGAACGAATCACTATCCGGTAAGGTCGCACACGGGCCGGTCGCTTGATGGTGACTTCGGGTCGTCAGGGTGAATCCTCGCGAAGACCCTGAAGGGCTGAAGCGGTGGATGTATACCGTGCTGTGTGAGGTATTCGAAGCGGCACCAGGCCAGCGGGCAGCACCGGCGGCCCTGCCCGCCACCAGGTACACGGTGGAGATCCGGCGGCGGCTGGCCGAGGCGGTCGCTGATGAGGGCTGCGGCTATGCCGACGAAGGCCAGGAAGTGGTCGGCCTTTCGCTCGTAGCGGCGGTGCAGCCTGCGGCATCCGGCCAGCCAGGAGACCGTTCTTTCGACGACCCAGCGGTGTCGGCCGAGCCGCGTGGAGGACTCGATGCCCTTGCGGGCGATGCGGTGGCGGATGCGACGCCCGCGAAGTCATTTCCACAGGTGGTCGTAGTCGTAGCCCTTGTCGGCGTGTAGCTTGGCCGGACGTCGGCGGCGCGGGCCGCGGCGGGCGCGGATGGGCGGGATCCCGCGCACGAGCGCTTCGAGGCCGAGGCTGTCGTGCATGTTGGCGCCGGAGATGCCCAGCGACAGCGGCACGCCGTATCGGTCGGTGATGAGGTGGAGTTTTGATCCCGGCTTGCCGCGATCGGTCGGATTCGGTCCGGTCAGTGGCCCCCTTTTGCCGCCCTGACGCTGACGGAGTCGATCGCGCATCGCGACCAGTCCAGCTTGCCCCGGGCGCCGAGTTCATCGAAGGTGACCCGGTGCAGCCGGGCCCATACCCGGTCCTGACTCCATCGGACGAAGCGCCGGTAGACCGTGGGCCAGGCCGGCCCGAACACCGGCGGCAGTTGCCGCCAGGTGCAACCGGACGTGCCCACGAAGATGATCGCCGCCAGGCATTCGCGGTCCCCGTCCCGACGGCGGCCGCCGCCCTGCGGGCGTATGACCTCCGTCGGCTGGACCACCCGCCGGAACAGCGTCCACAACTCGTCCGGCACCAACCGCTCCACCAGGTCCGCCATGTACGGCTCAACGAGCGATCACGCCATCAGAAACGACCTCTCAGAGGTCGTTTTCGCCAGGACTGCCCGTGTATCCAGCGATTTCTAGATCGCCGGTTTGTGGTGCTCGTGCCGCTGGAGATGCGGGTTGGTTCTTGC
>NZ_JOCB01000009.1 GCF_000718775.1 Streptomyces sp. NRRL S-31 | reverse complement strand
AGTCCGTGGCCAGTCCCCGGAGTCCGCTGTCGTAGCCCTGGCCGACGGCACGGAACTTCCAGCCGCCCTGGCGGCGGTAGAACTCGCCGAGCACGAAGGCCGTCTCCACCGTCGCGCCGGGGCTGTCGAAGCGGGCGACGAGCCGGCCGGTGGCGGCCTCGGTCACCTCGACGCGGAGGTCCGGGACCTGCCCGAACGTCCCGCCGTCGGCGGAGGCGGCGAGGACGATCCGCTCGACGGCGCCCTCCACGCGCGGGAGGTCGGCCAGCAAGGTGTCGGTGACACGGTCGCCGGCCGTCCGCCTGCCCTCGTGGCGTACCGCGCCGGAGGAGTGCGCGGGCTGGTCGCGGAAGACGAAGTCCCCGTCGGAGCGGGCCTTTCCGGAGGCGAGCAGCAGCGCCGAGGCGTCGACGTCCGGCACCCCGTGACCGGTGCGCCGGCTCAGTTCGACGCGGAGCGCCGTGGTGGGCACCTGCGTGTTCGATCCCTTCGGCATGGTCATGTTCGCCCCCATCGTGTGCCGGCTCCCGGGTCGCGTTCGCGGCCCGGACCGTCCCGGCCCGGGTCGCCCCTGCCCTGACAACCTATTCCCGGGGGCGGCGCGGCCCCGGGAACGGCACGGGAAGACCGGTGGCGGACCGCCGGCAACCCGGGAGGAACCCGGCCTTTACACGATCCAAACGATGACTGACGTCCCTTTTTGCCAACTTCGCTCGGATTGGGTATCCCAGGCTGCTGTCGACACGGAAAACAACCCTCTTATCGGTCTCCCCAACCAGCACATCGTGGGCTTAACTTATGTGCCATGACCTCCCCCCGCTCCACTTATGGTGGCGGCTACCACTCCGCCTCCTTCCCGGACACCCCGATCTACGACTCGCTCGTCGCCGAGCGTGGCACCCCGCAGATCGCCCCGATCCGGGTCCCCGCCGCCTACGACACGGGCAGCAGCCTGGGCAGCGGTCTGCCCGCCCTGCCGTCGGCCCTCCCCGCCCTCCCGGCGGCCCCGTCCGCGCAGCCCCCCGCCTACGGTTACCCGCAGACGCAGCAGCCCGCGCCGCTCCAGCACGCGCCCACGGCGTATATCCCGCAGCAGGCCGGCGCCCCGCGCGGCTACCCCGGTCCGCAGGCCCCGCAGCAGCAGCGGCCGATGGCGGCGGGCACCGGGTACGAGGCCATGCGCCCGGCCGCGCCGCGGCCCGCGCCGACTCCGTACCAGGAGCCGTACAACAACCAGCAGTACCGCGGCTACTGACCGGCGCGCCCCTGCCGTCCGTGCCGCCCTGGCACGATGGACGGCATGGGAAGCGCCGAAGTGCAGTCGATCCACGTCCATCCGGTCAAGGCGTTCCAGGCGCTGTCGCTCCGGGAGGCCGTCGTGGAGCCCTGGGGCCTGGCCGGGGACCGACGTTGGGCGCTGGTCGACAACGGGGGAAAGGTCGTCACACAGCGCGAGCAGCCGCGCCTCGCACTGGCCGCCGCCGAGCCTCTGGCCGGCGGCGGTGTCCGTCTGTCCGCGCCCGGCCGCGCGCCGCTGACGGTGCGGGTGCCGGACCCGGCGGTGACCCTGCCGGTGAGCGTGTTCGGCACGGAGGTGGAGGCAGTGCCGGCCGCCGCGCCAGCCCACGCCTGGTGCAGCGCCTATCTGGGGACCGACGTCCGTCTGGTGCACATGGACGATCCGGCGGTGCGCCGCCCGGTCGACCCCGACTACGCCCTGCCCGGTGAGACGGTGAGCTTCGCCGACGGCTTCCCGCTGCTGGTCACCACGGCGGCGTCGCTCGACGCCCTCAACTCCCTGATGGCCGAGGGGCCGAACGCCCACGAGGGTCCCCTGCCCATGAACCGGTTCCGGCCCAACGTGGTCGTCGCGGGCACCGAACCTTGGGCCGAGGACCACTGGTCGCGGATCTCCGTCGGCGAGGTCGTCTTCCGTGCTGCCAAGCCGAGCGGGCGGTGTGTCGTGACGACCACCGACCAGGACACCGCCGTACGCGGCCGGGAACCGCTGCACACCCTGGCCCGCCACCGCCGGGTCGGCGGGAAGCTGCTGTTCGGCGTGAACCTCGTGCCCCTCTCCCCCGGCGCGATCGCCGTCGGCGACCCGGTCCGGGTACTCGGGTAGGTCTCCCCCGTCCGCCTGTCCTCTGCCCTCCGTCCGTCTCCCTGTCTCCGTGGTGCCCCGCCTCCGTGTCCGTCCGTGCGGTCGGCGGAGCCGGTCTTCGGGGGCCGGTCTTCGTGTCACCGGGAACCCCGGGCGGTGCGCCGGTCGTTGGAGGTGCGTGAGGAATGTGTGAGAGACCGCGCGCGTCGGCCGTCACGACGGAGGTGATGCCGCTCCCCCTCCCGGTCCGGGCCGGGCGGGGGCGGGGCGGGCGCCGACGCCGGGGCGTGACGGACCGGAAGGGGGTGGGGAGATGCGGACGCTCAGCGGGCTGTGGCGCTGGCGGCGCAATCCGCTGTGCCGGGCGACCGATCTGGCCGAGGCGTGGCTGGCCCTGGTGGCCCTGCTGCTGATCGCCGTGGCCGCGCCCGTGACGGGCTGGCTGGTCGGCGCCGCCACCGAGGACTCGCTCCAGCGCTCCGCGCGGCAGCAGCAGCACGCGCGGCACCTGGTGACGGCGACGGTGGTACGGGAGCTGGGCGGCGCCCTGCCGGAGGCCGACCCCGAGTCGAGCTCCGCGCGTGACGCCCACAGCCGGGTGCTGGCGGCGTGGGCCGGGCCGGACGGCACCCGGCGGCACGGGCCGGTCCTCTCGGACCTCAAGTCCCCACACCGGGGGGACCGCTTCAGGCTCTGGACCGACCCGCACGGCCGAATAACCACCCGCCCGCTGGACTCCGCCACGGCGACGACGCACGCCGTGCTGGCCGGGTTCGGCGCGGGCCTGCTGACCGCGGCCCTGGTGGAGACCGGCCGGCGTCTGACCGTGTGGCGCCTGGTCCGCCGGCGGTACGCACGCTGGGACCAGGCATGGGACCGGGCCGGCCCGGACTGGGGCAAGGCGGGCACCGGCAGCTGACAGCCCGACCGCTCTGGTCAACCGGGCGCGCACGCACACGCTACGGTGGACCGGCCGAAGCGCTGTCGGCGACGTCCCACGGGTGCGCGAGCCCCCGGGACGAGCGGCTTCCCGAAGGCGCGAGCGCGCTCACGCCCACGGGCCGGGCACGATCGCGGTCCGGGCACCGACGACAGCGCCCCGACGGGCGGCGAGCCATCAGTACGACGAGGTGGGGGCAGAGCAACGCCATGGCACAGGGCACGGTCCAGGTGACGCACACCGGTACATCGCGGTGGCGGCGCCGCACGGGTGAGTACGCTTCGCTCGCCGCCGCCCTGGAGGCCGCCGCCGACGGCGACGTCCTCACGATCGCCCCCGGCACCTACCGGGAGAACCTCGTCGTCCAGCGGGCGGTGACCCTCCGTGGTCCCGAGGGCTCGCCGGGCTCGGTGCGGATCGCGCCGGTGGACGGGGTGCCGCTCACCGTGCGGGCCTCGGCCGTGGTGCAGGACCTGCACGTGGAGGGCCAGGACGCGGCGGCGCCCGCCGTGCTGGTCGAGGAGGGCACGCCCGAGGTGACGGACGTGCGGATCGTCACCCGGTCCGCCGTCGGCATCGAGGTGCGCGGCGGCGCCCGGCCCACGGTCCGCCGGTGCACCGTCGACAACCCGGCCGGCGTCGGCGTCGCCGTACTCGACGGCGGCAGCGGGGTGTTCGAGGACTGCGAGGTCGTCGCGGCCGGGCAGGCGGGCGTGGCGGTGCGCGGCGGTGCCCATCCGCGCCTGGAGCGCTGCCGGGTGCACCACGCCTCCGGCACCGGGATCACCGTGACCGGCGAGAACTCCGCCCTGGAGGCGGTGGGGTGCGAGATCTACGAGGTGCGCGGCTCCGGGGTGCAGGTCTCCCAGCGGGCCACCGCGCATCTGACCGACTGTGATGTGCACCGCACGACCACCGACGGCATCACCCTGGACACGGACGCGGTGCTCACGCTCGCCGACTGCCACATCCACGACATCCCGGAGAACGCGGTCGACCTGCGCTCCCGTTCGGTGCTCACCCTGACCCGGACGACGGTCCGTCGGTTCGGCCGCAACGGCCTGTCGGTGTGGGACCCGGGGACCCGGGTGGACGCCAACCAGTGCGAGATCTCCGACAGCACCGGTGACTACCCGGCGGTGTGGGTGAGCGACGGGGCCACCGCCGTGCTGGACTCCTGCCGGGTGCACGATGTGCCGGACGCGCTGTTCGTGCTGGACCGCGGCTCCCGCGCGGACGTCGTCGACAGCGACCTGTCGCAGGTGCGCAACACCGCCGTGTCGGTGAGCGACGGGGCGACCGCGCAGCTGGACGACTGCCGGATCAGGGAGGCCGCCACCGGCGCCTGGTTCCGCGACCACGGCAGCGGCGGCACGCTCGACAACTGCTCCCTGGACGCCACCCAGACCGGAGTGATCGTCACCAAGGGCGCCGACCCGACCATCGAGCGCTGCACGGTCGACTCCCCCGCCGAGGCCGGTTTCTACGTCTCGGCGGGCGGCCGGGGCTCCTTCCTGAACTGCCGGGTCACCGGGAGCGGCGGCTACGGCTTCCATGTGCTCGACGGCTGCCGCACGACGCTGCGCAAGTGCCGTACGGAACGGTGCGCGCGCGGCGGGTACGAGTTCGCCGACGCCGGTCCGGACGCGGCTGCCGGGACGGGGCCGGTGGTGGAGGACTGCACCAGCGACGAGAGCGGCGGGCCCAGGACGCCCGCGGCGCGTCAGCCGGCCGTGCAGACGGCGACGGAGCCGTCCGCCGGGCTGCTGGGCGCGTTCCCCGGGCAGCGGGCGGCGGAGCCGGAGCCGCCCGTCGCCGCCGTGGAGCCGGAGCGGCCGCGGCGGATGCCGAAGGACGTGCTCGGGGAACTCGACGCGCTGGTGGGCCTGGAGAGCGTCAAGCGCGAGGTGCGGGCGCTGACCGACATGATCGAGGTGGGCCGGCGCCGGCAGCGGGCGGGTCTGAAGGCGGCCTCGGTCAAGCGGCATCTGGTCTTCACCGGGTCCCCGGGCACCGGAAAGACGACGGTCGCCCGGCTCTACGGCGAGATCCTCGCCTCGCTGGACGTGCTGGAGAAGGGCCACCTGGTGGAGGTGTCCCGGGTCGACCTGGTCGGCGAGCACATCGGTTCCACGGCGATCCGCACCCAGGACGCCTTCGAACGGGCGCGCGGCGGTGTGCTGTTCATCGACGAGGCGTACGCGCTGTCCCCGGAGGACGCCGGGCGGGACTTCGGCAAGGAGGCCATCGACACCCTGGTGAAGCTGATGGAGGACCACCGGGACGCGGTGGTGGTGATCGTCGCCGGGTACACCGCGGAGATGGAGCGCTTCCTCTCCGTCAACCCGGGCGTGGCGTCCCGCTTCTCCCGCACCATCACCTTCGGCGACTACGGCCCCGGGGAACTGCTGCGGATCGTGGAGCAGCAGGCCGACGAGCACGAGTACCGGCTGGCGCCGGGCGCGGCCGAGGCGCTGCGGAAGTACTTCACGGAACTTCCCAAGGGTCCGGCGTTCGGCAACGGCCGTACGGCCCGGCAGACCTTCGAGGCGATGGTGGAGCGCCACGCGAGCCGCGTCGCCCAGCTTCCCGACCCGACCACCGACGACCTGACGCTGTTGTACGCGGAGGACCTGCCGGATCTGCCCTGAGCGGGCGGGGGGCCGGACCGGCTCCCCGCCCGCCGGGGTCACAGGCTGTCCCCCCAGCCGCTCTGGATCATGGTCTGGAACGCCCACTTCCCGTCCCGCTTGATCAGGACGTCGGCGTACCGGAGGCGCTGGGTCCGGCCGTCGAGGGTCATGTCCGAGTCGGTGAGGACCACGGCCATCGAGGGGGACAGGAACACCGGTGTCCGGGTGGAGGCGAAGGTGATGTCCTGCTCCCCCTCGCCCATCACCCGGGTCATGGTGGCGATGAACCGCTCCCGGTCCCACTGCGCCGACCGGCCATTGCCCGCGGAGTCGTCGCTCACCAGGTTGAGCGGGAAGACCGCCAGGTCCGCCATGCGCTCGACGTCGCGCTTGCCGCTCGCCGTGTCGTACTCCGCGAACCAGGCGTCCAGGCTCGCGCGGTCCTCGGGGGTCGGGGTGTAGCCGGTGTCGGCCGGGAAGGTCATGCGGGCTCCTTGGGCGGGACGGACGGGGGATGGTGGTACACGAGGAAACGACTAGACAAGTTTGACTAGTCGGCCACGCAGGGAGCGTATACCTCGTAGCGATACTGGTAAAACTTGATTAGTGGTGCCCGTGCTTGATCAGCGACGTTCCCGCGCGGTCCGGCTCACCCGTCGCGCCGCGGGCGCTGGCCCGGGACCTCGGGGCGGAGGCGGGCGAGGAGACGTGCCCGTTCACGGCCGAAGGCGGGGTCCGACTGGTAGTCGGAGTGGCCCAGGATCGGGGCCGGGAGCGGGTGCTCGAAGGTACGGCCGTAGGCGAGCGGGTCCGCCAGGGGTTCGTGGTCGACGTCCGGGGCGGTGCCGTCCAGGACCCTCACCGGACCGCCGATGGGGTCGGTGCGGCGGTACAGGTTGCGCCAGCAGCCGACGTCCTGGTGCAGGGCGGCGAGGGCCGGCGGGCCGAAGTGGGCCGGGAACCAGCGGCCGTACAGGCGCTCCAGCGGGGAGCCGTAGGTGAGCAGGGCGACCCGTCCCCGTACCGACGGCGGCAGCTGCCAGGCCGCCGCGGCGGCGAGGACGCTGCCCTGGGAGTGGCCGGACAGCACCAGCCGGCCCCCGGTGCGCCCGGTCCAGGTGGCCATGCGCCAGGTCAGGTCGGGGACCGCGCGTTCGGCGTAGCAGGGCGGCGCGAAGGGGTGGGCGGCGCGCGGCCAGAAGGTGCCGACGTCCCAGAGGATGCCGATGGTGCGCCGGGCCGAGGCGTCCTTGTAGGCACGCCTGCCCCAGGTCACGAACAGCAGGAAGCCGAATCCGACCAGCCAGGACCCCAGCGCCTGGCAGGTCTCGGCCGTGGCCTGGACGAGGTGGTGGGCGCGGTGGGCCGCCCCGTCCGGTGTCTTCCCGGTGGCCAGGGCGCCGGCCAGCGCGAGCGTGCCGAGCAGCAGGGTCGTGGCGGTGAGGGCGGCGATGAGCCAGGGCGCCCGGTCGGTGAGGGTGGCCATGGCGCGGGCGTGCGCGATCGCGCGGGTGCGCGACGGGTCCTCGCCTTCACCGGAGTGTTCGTGGCGGACGCGGGCGCGTTCGGCGCGGGCGAGCCGGGCGGTGTGCGCCGCGAGCCGGGCGGCCAGGAGCAGCAGGACGGCGAGGAGCGGCGGGATCGCGGACGCCTGCCAGGTCAGCAGGACGGGCGGCCCGGCGAGCAGGGCGCGGGTGCCGTCCAGCCAGTCGGCGACGCGCTGGGCGACACCGCCGGAGATCACGCCGCCCAGCGCGCAGGCGAGCAGGGCGACGGCGGGGCCGCCGAGGCCGCGCATCCCGGCGCGCGGGTCGGGGCGGCGGCGGTACAGGGTCCGGGCCACGGCGGCGAGGGCGACGACGAGCAGGCCCTGGGCCAGCATGAGGGCGCCGAACGCCGGGTCGCCGGGCAGCCGCCCGGCGGACTGCCAGCCGGGCCGGGACCAGCCGGCGTATACGAGGGCGAGCAGCAGCAGCGTGAGCGCGCCGAGCGGCAGGCTGCGGACGAGGTGCCGGTCGAGCCGCTGGTCGAGACGGTTCTCGCTGCGGCCCCGGCGGCAGACGACGACGGCCACCGCGACCGCCCAGGCGAGCAGGGCCGCGGTCAGCGCCCAGCCGGCGGCGTCCAGGGCCGCGGGGCCGCCGGGCCGGCGGTCGAAGCGGGTGGCCGGGACGGCGACGGACGCGGCCACGGTGAGCAGGCCGGCCGCGGTGTGCGCCGCGCGCAGCCGGGCCACCAGGCGGCGCCCGTACCAGAACCCGGGCCGGGCCAGCGCGCTGCCCTGGGCGTCCGGTGCGGGGGCCTCGGCGTCCGGCCCGGGTCCGGCACCGTCGGGTGCGGGCCCGTCGGTGTCCGGCCCGGGGCCGTGGGAGAGCGGCTGGTGGGACTCGTACGCGCGCCAGGTGCGGCGGGAGAGGTACCAGAGCAGACCGGTCAGCGCGGTCGGCAGCGTCGCGGCGACGGCCAGCCGCCGGCCGGGCGCGCTCCACCAGCCGCCGGACCCGGGGGTCCCGGGGGCGGCGGGCGCCAGGAAGTCCAGCCAGGTGTGGCGGCGGGCGCAGGCGGGGACGCCCGCGCACTGCCAGGCCACCAGGTCGAGGGCCACCTCGCAGGCGGCGGCCACCAGCAGCACGGTCAGGGTGAGGGCGCACAGCCGTACGAGGAGGCCGTAGAGCCGGGCGGTGCGCGGCCGGCCGGGTGCCGCGGGGCGCATCCAGTGGGCGAGGTTGACGACCATGAACGGCAGCAGCAACAGCCACAGGGCACGGCTGCCGTCACCGGAGGTGAGGTTGCACCAGACGTACGCCTCCCGGACCGGTCCGCGCCCTGGGTCCCGGCCGGGGTCCTCCTCGGGTCCCCGGCCGTCCGCGGCGGGCCCGGTGTCCTCGGCGCGGCGGAAGACGGCGGCCGTGTCGTCGCCGGCGACCCGGACCGTGCGCGGGTCGCCGAGCATCCCCTCGGGCGTGGCGCCGCCGACTCCGTGCACCAGCAGTTCCAGGTCGGTCTCCGGCTCCGCCGGCCGTTCCGTCCGCCGCTCGGCGGTCCGGTCCTCGTGCCGCCCGGTGTGGCGGTCCCGCGCGCGCTCCACTGTCCCTCGCACATCCCCCGTGGCGCCCTGACGTCCGTGCCGTGCGCGCTTCAGGATGGCCCGTCCGGGAGCCGGGCGCACCCGTCGTCACGGAATCTCCCCGATCCGGGCGACGGCGGTGTGGCGGCGGGTGGTGGCGCGACCGGTGCCGCCCCGTGAAAGGATGGGACGCCCGCGCACTGGCCGGATGGACGAAGTACCTGGTCGGAGCCGGTGCGCCGGGCGTGTCGGACGGTTGGCGGCGAAAGGACCGGAGCGTACGTGAGCGAGAATCAGAACCTCCTCGCGGAGCAGCGCCGCGCCCTGATCCTGGACGAGGTCCGGCGCCGGGGCGGGGTGCGGGTCAACGAACTGACCCGCAAGCTCGGTGTCTCGGACATGACCGTGCGCCGCGACCTGGACGCGCTCGCCCGCCAGGGCGTGCTGGAGAAGGTGCACGGCGGCGCGGTGCCGGTGGTCGAGGCGAGCACGCACGAGCCGGGGTTCGAGGCGAAGTCAGGGCTGGAGCTGTCCGCCAAGGAGGACATCGCGCGGGCCGCGGCCGGCCTGGTCGGCCCGGGGGCGGCGATCGCCCTGTCCGGTGGTACGACGACGTACGCGCTCGCCCAGCACCTGCTGGAGGTGCCCGATCTGACCGTGGTGACGAACTCGGTGCGGGTCGCGGACGTCTTCCACTCGGCGCAGCGCACCTCGGGGCAACGGCAGGGGTCGGCCATGGTGGTGCTGACCGGCGGGGTGCGCACCCCGTCGGACTCGCTGGTGGGGCCGGTGGCGGACCAGGCGATCGCCTCGCTCCACTTCGACCTGCTCTTCCTCGGTGTGCACGGCATATCGCTGGAGGCCGGTCTGTCCACGCCGAACCTCGCGGAGGCCGAGACCAACCGGCGGCTGGTGCACTCCGCGCGCCGGGTGGTGGTGGTCGCGGACCACACCAAGTGGGGCACGGTGGGCCTGAGTTCCTTCGCCACGCTGGACCAGGTGGACACGCTGGTGACCGACGCGGGGCTGCCTGCCGAGGCGCGTGCGCGGATCTCCGAGCACCTGCGGGTGGTCGTGGCGGGCGAGCCCGGTGAAGAGGCCGCGGAGGCCACAGACATCTGAGGGGCCGTCAGCTAGGGTGGCCCTGCCCGGCCGGCCGCTCCGTGCGGACGCGGCGCGGTGGCACGAGGGGGTCGGGTCCATGGCTCGTCGGCTGCTTCCGGTGGGGATCGACTTCGTCGAGACCGCGCCCGTACGCCTGGTGTTCGCCCGGGAGGTCGCCGCCTCCCCCGGGCAGGTCTTCCACGCGCTCGCCTCGGACGTGTCCGGCTGGGTCCAGTGGTTCTCGGCGGTGACGCTCGCCCGGGCCACCGACGGCGGCGCCGGGCGGGAGATCCGGCTCAGGGGCGGGACGCGTTTCACGGAGACGGTGCTCGTGGCGCGGGCGCCCGAGGCGTACGCGTACCGCGTCGACGCCACCAACGCGCCGGGCGCCCGTGCCCTGGCCGAGGAGTGGCGGCTCGCTCCGCTGGCCACCGGTACCCGGGTGCGGTGGACCTTCGCCGCCGACGGCACCGCGCCGTTCCGGTTCGCCCTGGGGCTGGCCCGGCCCGGTCTGGGCCACGCCTTCCGGGACGCGATGGCGTCCTTGGACCGGCGTCTGGCGCGCGGCTGATCAGCTCCCGCCGCGGGCGTGCTGCGACTCGGCCAGGACCGCCGCCAGCAGTTCCGCGTCCAGCGCGGAGACGTCGGCCATGCGGGAGGCGGCGGACAGCGAGTGGAGCAGGGTCTTGGTGACCCGCAGTGCAGCCGGCGGGCGGCGGACGATGGGTCTGACCCAGTCGGCGACCGCCGCGTCCAGCTCGTGGGTGGGGACGACCCGTTGCAGGATGGACAGGTAGTGGGCCTCCTCGGCGGAGAACGCGCGGCCGGTGAGGACGAGTTCGCGGACGCGTGCGGCGCCGACCTCGCTGATCAGACGGGGCAGCAGGCCGCCCCAGGCGGTGGGCAGCCCGAGGGCGAGTTCGGGCAGCCGGAACGTCGCGTCCACGGAACCGACCCGCAGGTCGCAGGCGAGCGCCAGGGCGAGGCCCGCCCCGATGGCCTTGCCTTGGACGCGGGCGATGGTGACGGCGGGGTTCGCGGTCAGGGCGTCGCAGACGCGCCGTGCCTTGTTCCCGGACGTACGGATGCCGCCGCCCGTGGGGTCGTGGGCGAGGTGCCGGGTGAATTCGCCGCGGTCCCCGCCGAGGCAGAAGTCGTCGCCGTTCCCGGCGAGCACGAGCACCCGGACCGCCGGGTCCTGGTCCTGGAGGACCGCCAGGAGGTCGTCCAGCAGGGCGTCGGTGACGGCATTGCCCTGCTCCGGGGTGTTCAGCTCGACGGTGAGGACGGGGCCGTCGCGCCGGGTCCGCAGGGTCTGCCGTATGACGCCGGCCGGGAGGGACTTCAGGGGGAGGGCGGTCATGTCGTCACTTTCAGGGAGGTGATGCGCCGGAACACCATCCGGTTCGCGTACGTCGGGGACCCGGCCGGCCGCAGGGTGGGGAATCGTTCCAGCAGCTCGGTGAGGAGCAGCCGGGCCTCCAGGCGGGCCAGGACCGAGCCGAGGCAGTAGTGCAGGCCGCCGCCGAAGGTGAGGTGCCCGCCCTTGCGGTGGACGTCGAAGACGTGCGGGTCCGGATTGCGTCGCGGGTCGTGGTTGGCGGCGCCGTAGAGCACGTGGACGGTGGTGTCCTTGGCGACGCTCACGCCGCCGAGGACGGTGTCGGCGGCGGCGAACCGGGTGTTGAGGTGGATCGGCGGGTCGTAGCGCAGCACCTCGTCGATCGCGTCGTCGATCTCCTCGGGGTGCCGGCGGAGCCGGTCGGCCCGGGCCGGGTCCTGGGTCAGGAACCACACGGCGTTGGTGAGCAGCGTCGCGGTGGTCTCCAGGGAGGCGATGGTGATGAACATCGTCAGGTCGTACAGCGTCTGGTCCGCCGCCGCCCGGTCCAGCGGGTACCGGGCGTCCCAGTAGCGGATCCAGTCGCTGAGGACGTCGTCGCCTAGGTCGGCGCGCCGGTGGGCGATGAGGCTGGTGAAGAAGGTCCTCATCTCCGTGGTGGCCTCGGCCGAGATCGCCAGTTCGCTCTTGGTGGGGACCAGCTCCTGGGCGTGGACCTGCCGGTGCGTGAAGTCCAGGATGTGCGGGTAGTGCTCGTCCGGGATGCCGAGCCACTGGCCGACGGTGTGGATCGGCAGCCGGTCGCCGACGGTATCGACGAAGTCGGCCTCGCCCCGGTCGCGCAGCCGCGTGGCGAGACGGTCCAGGAGCCGGCCGACGTGGGCGGCGATCCGGGGCCGCAGCTCCTCCAGGGTGCCGCGGTCGAAGAGGTTGCCCAGCGCGCGGCGCTGGACGGTGTGTTCGGGCGGGTTGAGCCGGGAGAGCGTCCGCGTCATCTCCCGTCTCGCCGGTTCCCGCCAGCGTGCCGGGTCGGGCTGGCGCTCCTGCCAGGCGAAGTCCGGGACGAGCCAGTTCCTGCCGCGCAGGACCTGGTTGCACGCCTCGAAGCCGGTCACGAAGTACCCGCCCCAGGGAGCGGGTACCACATCACCCAGCGCGCGTAGTTCGTCCCAGACGGGGAGGGGGTCGGCCTGGCCCTCGTCCGAGCGGAGGCGGCGGAGGAGGGGAATGACGACCCGGCGGTCGCTGGTGGTACCGCGTATGACGCCAACGGCGGTCACGCGAGGCTCCTTAGGTGGCTGGATGCTACCGATACCGCCGGAACCTACCCCTCCCCTTCCCCTCATCATGCGCCTGACAGTGTTGCTCCTGTCACACGCCGCACATCAGACCCGGAAGATATCCAGGAAATTGCTCCAGAACCCCTTCTTTCGAGCCGGTTCCTGACGGGACGCGGCCGTCGGCGCCGTGGGCAGCGGCTGCTCCGCGGCGGCGGGGACGGTACGGCCCTGCAACGCGGAGACCATCCGGGTGGCCGGGGTCGGGCTGAAGGCGACGGGCAGCGTGGCCAGTGCCCGGTGGAACGGGCCCGGCCGCCACTCCAGTTCCTTCTCGTGGACGGCCAGGGTCAGGTCGGGCAGGGCGTTGAGCAGCTTCTCGATCGCGGTGACGGCGATGACCTGCGCCGGGTCCTTGGCCGGGCACGCGTGCGGTCCGGCTCCCCACGCCAGGTGGGCGCCCTTGCTGTGCGTCCGGCGGGCCTCGGCCAGCGCGGGATCGCTGTTGGCCGCGGCGAAGCTGATCACGACCGGCGTGCCCGCCTCGGCCACCACGCCGCCCAGCTCCACGTCCTGGACCGGGTAGTGGGTGGCGTAGTTGGCGATGGGCGTCTGGTTCCAGAGGACGTGGTCGATCGCCTCCTCGACCAGCAGCCCGGAGTCCCGGCCGCTCGCACCGGGTGCCAGCAGCAGGAGCAGCGCGTTGCCGATCAGGTTGCGCTCGGGCTCCACGCCGGCGCCCATCAGCATGACCAGCTGGTCCTTCAGTTCCTCGTCGGTCAGCCCGGCGGGGTGCTGGATCAGCCAGGAGGTGACGTCGTCACCGGGCCGACGCCGCTTGAGGGCGATCAGCTCCATGAGGCAGACGGTGAGTTCGTCGTTGGCGCGCTGGGCGTCCTTGCCGTCGAAGATCGCCGACATGGTGCTGGTGATCGTGTCACCGATGTCCGCCGGGCTGCCGAACAGCTTGTTGAACAGCAGCAGCGGCAGCAGCTTGGCGTAGTCGTTGAGGAGGTCGGCGCGGCCCCGCTCGCTGAACTGGTCGATCAGGTAGTCGGCGATCGGCTCCACGTCGCGGCGGATCCGGGTGATGTTGAGCCGGGCGAGGCTGTCCGTGACGGCCTTGCGCAGCCGCAGGTGCACGGCGCCGTCGGTGAACAGGCAGTTGGGCCGGTACGCCATCATCGGCAGCACCGGGCTGTCCAGCGGGATCCGCCCTTCGTTCAGTGCCTTCCAGCGGCGGGCGTCGCGGGCGAAGAGCGTGGAGTTCTGCAGCACGCGCAGCGCCATCTCGTGGCCGACGACCAGGGTGGCGTCGATGCCGGGCGCGAGTTCGACCGGTCCGGCCGCACCCTGGGCACGCAGCCGGTCGTAGACCTGGTGGGGGTCGGCCGCGAACACGGCGTCGTGCATGGGGCATCTTGCCCTGGCGGAGGACTGGGGGTCCATGTGGTTCCTTTTGCTGGCTCCGGGCCGTAGGTCCGGGCGGATGGGGGTCAGGCGGCTCGGGTGAGCAGGTGACGCACGAGCGCGATCAGCGCGTGGGCAGAGGACTGCCGGTCACGGGCGTCGCAGTAGACGACCGGGGTGTCCGGCAGCAGGTCGAGGGCCTCACGCACCTCCGCCTCCTCGTACACCGTGCCCGCCTGGAAGCCGTTGACCGCGATGGCGTACTCCAGGCCGTAGCGCTCGACGAGGTCGATGACGGGGAAGGTCTCCTCCAGCCGGGCGGGGTCGACCAGGAGCAGCGCTCCGAGCGCGCCCCGGGCCATGTCCTCCCACAGTTGCATGAAGCGCTGCTGTCCGGGGGTGCCGAACAGGTACAGCACCAGGTCGTCGCTGAGCGTCAGACGGCCGAAGTCCAGGGCCACGGTGGTGGTGGACTTGTCCGTCACCCCCCTGAGGTCGTCCACGTGGAGGGACGCCTGGGTCATCTTCTCCTCGGTACGCAGCGGGGTGATCTCCGACAGGGAGCCGATGAGGGTCGTCTTGCCCACGGCGAAATGCCCGACGACCAGGATCTTGGCAGCGTTGGTCACCGCGCTGGAGACGTAGATGGATCCAGGGGCCGTCTCAGCCGATGAGGGATTGGAGTCCATTCAGAACCTTCTCGAGGGTCGCTCTGTCAACGTTCTGAGCCCGGGGTGGCTCGGCGCGGCGCAGCAAGTGGCCTTGCTCGAATAAATCGGTGAGCAGCAGCCGCGCCACGCCCACCGGCAGGCCCACGTGGCCGGCCACCTCGGCGACCGACAGGTAGCCGCCCGAGCACAGGCTCCAGATCGCCATGACCTCGGGGCCGGCTCCCAGCGGGGGCTTCCGCTCGGGAGCCAGCGTGACCAGCGTGTGCAGCGCCAGGTCCTCGGCGTCGGGCAGTGTCCGGCCGCCGGTGATGACGTAGGAGCGGACGAAGTCGCTGGTGACCGGGGCTTCCTCGCCGGGGGTCGTCATGCGCCGGCGCCGTTGTCCGAGCGCGGCGCCACACTCATCGCCTTGCTGAGGGCGGTCACCGTCTTCTGCATGCGGAAGGACACCGCTTCCATGTCGACGTCCAGCGCCGCCGAGACGGCGAGGTAGGAGCCCTGGCCCGCGGCGATCAGGAAGATCCAGCCGCCGTCGTACTCCAGCAGCGTCTGCTTCCAGATGCCGTGTCCCGCTCCCACGAAACCGGCGACGGCACGGCTCAGCGACTGCATCGAGCTCATGGCGGCCGCGTTCGTCTCGGCGTCGTCCCGCCCGATGTCGTCCGAGCGCTGGAGCAGCAGGCCGTCGCCCGAGACGAGAATGGCGTGCCGGGCGCCGCGCACCTCTAGCACGTCGTTCAGCACCCAGGACAGGTCGGTCTTCACTGGTCGTCAGATCCTTCCGTGGTCTTGGTGGTGCGTCCGAGCTGTGTACCGCGTGCGAACGCCCCGAGCCGCGACGCCGTCACCTCGCTGGCGGGTTCGCCCGTCATCTCGTCGGCGGTGCTGTCCAGGGCCGGGACCACCGTGACGGGGCCGTTGCGCCGCCGGCGCTTGGGCAGACCGCCCTGGGTCGTCCCCACCACGTGCGAGGGACCCACGACCGGGACCGGTGCGAGGCGCTGGGGCGCGGCCTCGGGGCCCGCGGTGGGGATCTCGGCCACGGGGGCGGGGACGTCGGCCGAGAGGAGACTTTCGGGCACACGAATCACTGCACGCACTCCGCCGTAGGGGGACACGGAACCGACGGAGACGGCGAAGCCGTAGCGGGCGGCGAGCATGCCGCAGACGGCGAAGCCGAACCGCGGCGGGTCGCCGAGACCGGTGATGTCGACGGGACCGTCGACGGACAGCAGCGCCGCCGCCCGGTCCTTGGTCTCCTGGTCCATGCCGAGGCCGGCGTCGTCCACGATGTAGCAGATACCGCTCGGTACGCTCTGGATGTTGACCTCGACCGGCGTTCCGGGCGCGCTGTAGTTCGTCGCGTTGTCCAGGAGTTCGGCCAGCACGACGGCGACCGGTTCGACGGCCTTGCCGACGAGCGAGACGTTCACCTGTGAGTGGACGCTGACCCGGTTGAAGTCCTTGATCCTTCCCTGGGCGCTGCGTGCCACGTCATAGACCGTGGCCGCCCACTCGCGCCTGCCGAGCCATCCGCCGCACAGCACGGAGATGCCCTTGGCCCGGCGGCCGAACTGGCTGCCGGTGTGGTCGACGGCCATCAGGTCGCCCAGCACGTCCGTGGTGTCGCCGTACTTCTTCAGGAGGTCGTCGAGGAGCACCTGCTGCTCCTCGGCGAGTGACTGGAGGGTGCCCATCGCGGACTTCAGCACCGCCTTGGTGGACGCCTCGGCGTCCGCCCGCACGTCGGCGAGGTCGCGCTGGTGCTGTGCGGTCAGCGCGGCGACGTGCGCGTGCAGCTGGCCTACGTCGCCGCGGGCCTCTCCCAGTCCTGTCTCCAGGTCCTTCTTCGTTCTTCGGAGGGCGATGTTGGTCCTCCGGGCCCGCATCACCGCGACAACCGCGGCGATGAGCACCACCAGCAAGATCCACAGCAGTGGATCCTGGGTCAATGACGTCATGAGACTCTCTTCAAGTCGCATCGCGCCGACAAGCGTGGGCAGCGCGATGGTGCCTTTGAGACTGTCCCCCCAGACGCGTTCAACACGCCGTCAGCCCACTGCGAAAAGTGGGATGATCTTATCAGCCACACCGGCGCAACCTGCTTGCTCAGAGCCCCAATTGAGCCGTCACCAAACCCTCACAGCGGCGCAACCCTCCCGTAGCACGGCGAATGGGTGCGCCGGACGGAGTCAGTCCGGCCACACGCCCGTCGCCAGGAAGGAGTCGATCGCCGCCGTGTACGGCGCGATGTCCAGCCCCTGGCCGGCGAGCCACGCGTCCGAGTAGTACTTGTCGAGGTACCGGTCCCCCGGGTCGCAGAGCAGGGTGACGACACTGCCCGTACGGCCCTCGGCCACCATCTCGGCGACGATCTTCAGCGCGCTCCACAACCCGGTGCCCGTGGAGCCGCCCGCCTTCCGCCCGATGGCCCTCTCCAGCGCCCGCACCGCCGCGACGCTGGCCGCGTCCGGGACCTTCATCATCCGGTCGATCGCGCCGGGCACGAAGCTGGGCTCCATGCGCGGCCGGCCGATGCCCTCGATCCGGGAGCCGCAGTCACAGGTGACGTCCGGGTCACCCGTGGTCCAGCCCTCGAAGAAACAGGAGTTGTCCGGGTCGGCGACACAGACACGGGTGTCGTACTGCATGTAGTGGACGTAACGGGCGAGGGTCGCGGAGGTGCCGCCGGTGCCCGCCGTGGCCACGATCCAGGCCGGCTCCGGGAACCGCTCCAATCGCAACTGGCGGAAGATGGACTCGGCGATGTTGTTGTTGCCGCGCCAGTCCGTGGCCCGCTCGGCGTAGGTGAACTGGTCCATGTAGTGGCCGCCGGTCTCCGCCGCCAGCCGGGCGGACTCCTCGTACATCTTGCGGGAGTCGTCCACGAAGTGGCACCGGCCGCCGTGGAACTCGATGAGACGGCACTTCTCCGCGCTGGTCGTGCGTGGCATGACCGCGATGAAGGGCACGCCGATCAGCTTCGCGAAATAGGCCTCCGAGACCGCCGTCGAACCGCTGGACGCCTCGATCACCGGGCGGTCCGGTCGGATCCAGCCGTTGCACAGGCCGTAGAGGAAGAGGGAACGGGCGAGCCGGTGCTTGAGACTGCCGGTGGGGTGGGTGGACTCGTCCTTGAGATAGAGGTCGATACCCCACCGCTCGGGCAGCGGGAAGCGCAGCAGGTGCGTGTCCGCCGACCGGTTGGCATCGGCCTGGACCTTCCGCACGGCTTCTTTCAGCCAGCTTCGGTAAGCGGGGTCGCTGCGGTCGGCATCGAGGGTGGCGCCGGTCCTGGTCTGGGGGGTGGTGCTCACGGCGGGGCTCCTTACACTCATCGCCGACGGCGCCTCGCGCGGGCCGGCAGATCGAGCATAGGCACCATAAAGAACCCTTCCCACCTGCATAAACGCATCTTTGAGCCACCCAAAGGCAAGCTGGGACACGGGCGTGCGGACCGACCGGGGGCGCATGGACGCGAGTGCTCCGGGCGGCTGTCTCACACGCCCCGCGCGTACTGGTGCTCCACGCCGCGCCGGGGCAGACTGCACGCGACGGGACGACCCGTCCCGAACGGGGGCACACAGGGAACCACGGGAACACCGCGAGGGGGCGGCGAGACATGGCGGAGCCGGAGTTCACGGCCCAGGGCGTGCGGATCGGCAGACGTCTGCGGTCACTCACCCGGGCCGGACAGGTCCGGATCAGCGACGGCAGGCTCCAACTGCTCACCAGCTACGGCAGCGAGATCGACAGCGCGCCGGTCGAGGCCGTGCGCGCCTCCCGGCCGTGGTTCGCCCCGGACGACCGGGCGACGGCCGACCTCAACGGCACGCGGTACCTGCTGACGCTGGGCGAGCACGACCCGGCGCCGGGCCGGCCGGGGCCGCCCGCCGCGCGGCGGTTCATCGAGGCGGTCCGCCGGGCGGCGGAGCGTGGCGGCTGAGCGGCGCACCGTCGCGGCGAGTTGCGGGAGCGCATGCGCTGCGTCACGCTGGTCTCACGTCACTCTGGGTTTACCGGCGATAACGCTGCGAACCAGCCCGCCGGCCCGACAGCAGGCGGACGTTTGGACGCAAGCACCCTGCTGGATCCGTTGTTCTCCGTGTTCCTCCGGTTCCTCCGGACCTCACATCGGGGAGTCGCAGCCGTGATCAGTCACCCGAGCAGGCACTGCACGGTGGAGCTCCAAGCCCTGCCGTCGCGGATCGGACAGGTCCGCAGAATCGTATCTGCGCAGTTGCGTTACTGGCATCTGGACCCATTGATCGACCGGGCCGCGCTCGGTGTGACGGAGTTGCTGAGCAACGTCCACCGGCATGCCAGGCCCGACAAGTCGTGCACCGTGGAGTTGGAGTTGCTGCCGGACCGCCTCACGGTCTCGGTACGCGACCACGATCCGCGGCTTCCGGTACCGGCCGACACCACGGAGACGGCGGACGCCACCCCGCTGGCCACGTGCGGGCGGGGCCTGGCGATGGTGGCCGCGGTGAGCGACAGCTGGGGGGCGCGGCCGGACGGGGAGAACGGCAAGGTGGTGTGGTTCACCCTGCCGGCTCCGGTTCCGGCGACGGCCCACGGCCGTCCGGGCCACGCCCCGCGCGGGGCGACACGAGCGACGCCGACACCGACGACCACCCCTGCACGGGCACCGGCCGCCACGCCTGCCGCGACGCCGGTCGCGGTGGGGCTCTCCGCACCGGCGGGGGCCGGGGCGTCGGCTCCGGCCAGGGCCGTGGTGCCGACGAAGGCCGGAGCCGCCCCGGTACCGGCGGGGGCCGCGGTCGCAAGCGCGGCGCCGCCCGACGGCACGGCGCCCGTCGACCGCGCGGCACCCGCCGACGGTCCGGCGCCCCTCGGCCGCAGGGCCTCCGTCGCGTCGCGGGCCGCCGCGACCATCGCCGCCCCACCGTCGGCGCCGGCCGCCGCGACCGCCGTGGGGACCGTGTCCCCGGCGACCGGCACAGCGGCCTCCACCAGGCCGGCCGTACGCGGCTGACCTGGTGGCGCCAGGGCCGCGGTGAGACCGGGGTACGGGTCACCGGGCGGGATCGCGGTGACCCTCCCGCCCGGCGGCATCACGGCGGAGGACACGCGGGCCGTCCCACCGACGGAGCGGCGCGACGGCACAACAGCACGGCGATGGCGGCACGGCAGCATGGCGGCGTGACAACGCGACAACGCGACAACAGGGCGGCGCGGCCAAGGCGGCGCCGCACACGCGCGTGGTGCCCGGGGCGCACGCCGCCGCACCCACCTCGGTCGTCACCGTCCGGCCGCACCGCCCTCGCCGGTGCGGCCCGTGACGGCGCCGACTACGACGGCCGCCCAGACCGGTGGGCGAACAGGAGCCACGGGAGCCACGGGGCCGGGTCCGTCGTCCCAGTGCGCCAGGGAGTACGGCGGTCGGGGTACGCGATACTCCACTCCACGCACGAGGCCGGGACTGGCGGACTGTAACTACTAGTATGTACAGTGCGCGTATGAGCACCTCGGAGCGACTGATCGAATCCACCCGTGAACTGCTGTGGGAGCGCGGGTACGTGGGCACCAGCCCCAAGGCGATCCTGGAGCGCGCGGGGGCCGGCCAGGGCAGCATGTACCACCACTTCAAGGGCAAGCCGGATCTCGCGCTCGCGGCGATCCGGCGCACCGCCGGGGAGCTGCGGGCCACCGCCGAGGCCGTACTGGGCGGCCCGGGCACGCCGTACCAGCGCATCGAGGCGTACCTGCTGCGCGAACGCGATGTGCTGCGGGGCTGCCCGGTCGGCCGGCTGACCATGGACCCGGACGTGATCGCGAGTGACGAACTGCGCGCGCCGGTGGACGAGACGATCGCCGCCCTCCGTCGGCGGATCGCGGAGATCGTCGAAGAGGGCAAGCGGGAGGGGCAGTTCGCGCCCGGTCTGAACGGCGAGGAGATCGCCGCCGCCGTCCTCGCGACCGTGCAGGGCGGCTACGTCCTCGCCCGCGCCTCCGGCTCCCCCGACGCCTTCGACGCCGGGGTCCGCGGCCTGCTCTCGCTGCTCGCGCCGCCCGCCGGCGGACCGCGGGACTGACCCACCCGCACGACCCGGCCCGCCGTCGTGGAGGCCGTCGCGGACGGCACGCCGGCCGAGGCACCCGCACGCCGCCGACCGCCCCGTCCCGTCCGAGAGAGGACCGTGGCATGCACGCCATGCAGTACGAGTTCACCCTGCCCGCCGACTACGACATGGGGGTCGTCCGCTCCCGGGTCGTCCGGGTCGCGCATCTGCTGGACGACTGGGACGGCCTGGGGATCAAGACGTATCTGATGCGCGAGCGCGGGGTGCACGGCTCGCCGGTCAACCAGTACGGGCCGTTCTACCTCTGGAACACCGTGGAGGGCATGAACCGCTTCCTGTGGGGCGGTGCCTTCCAGGGGCCCGTGGACGACTTCGGGCGGCCCGCGGTTCGGCAGTGGACGGGCCTGGCGTACGAGGAGGGCGAAGCGGGCGCGTCGGCGCCGGGGTTCGCCGTGCGCCGGCGTCTGCCGGTGCCGCGAGGGGCGGAGGACCTGGCCGCGTTCATGGCGGACGCCGTGGCCGAGACCGGGCGGCTGGCGGCGGCGGACGGCGCGGTGCCGGCGGCAGCCGCCGTGGACACCCGCGCGTGGGAGCTGGTGCACTTCTCCCTCTGGAAGCACGACCGGCCGAAGGCCGGCGGCGACCTCTTCCGGGTGCTGCACCTGTCGGCGCCCGGCCGGGACCGGCTGCCGCGCGGGCGGCAGTGGTGAGCCGGGTCCGTACGGTCCTCGGGGACATCCGGCCCGGCGCGCTCGGCGTGTGCGACGCGCACGACCACCTCTTCCTGCGCAGCCCGCAGCTGCCGGGGCAGGAGCTCGACGACGTCACCGCCGCGCGCGCCGAGCTGGCGGCGTTCCGCGCGGCGGGCGGAGCGGCCGTCGTGCAGTGGACGCCGTACGGCATGGGGCGGCGGGCCGCCGACCTGGCGGTGCTGTCCCGAGCGACCGGAGTACGGATCGTCTGCGCCACGGGGTTGCACCAGGCGGCGCACTACGCACCGGGGTCGCTCGACCGGCTCGGCGGCGGACGGCTGGCCGGGCTGTTCGTCCGCGAACTCACCGAGGGGATCGGCACGACCGGGGTGCGGGCCGGTCTGATCAAGGTGGCGGGCGGTTTCCACGGGCTGGACGCGCACGCCCGCCGGACCATGGCGGCGGCGGCCGAGGCGCACCACGCCACCGGCGCCACCATCGCCGTGCACCTGGAGCTGGGCACCGGGGCGCTGGACGTGCTGGACCTGCTGTGCGGCGTGCTGGACGTGCCGGCGGAGCGGGTCGTCCTGGGTCATCTGAACCGCTCCCCCGACCCGGTGACGCACCGGCAGGCCGCCGCTTCGGGGTGCTGGCTGGCGTTCGACGGGCCGTCCCGCGCCCACCACGCCACCGACTGGCGGATGCCGGAGGCGGTACGGGAACTGGCCGAGGCCGGGTTCGGGGACCGGCTGCTGCTGGGCGGGGACACCGTGGTCGCCGGAGCGCGTTCGGTCGACGGCGGGCCCGGGATGCCGTACCTGCTGCGCCGGGTGCGCGGGCGGCTGGCGGAGGCGGTGGGCGCGGAGCTGGTGGACCGGATGCTCGGGGAGCATCCGGGGCGGGCGTTCGGGGCCGACTGGGCGTGAGCGCCCCGGACCGGGGGCGTGCCCGGGACCGGGGCCGTGCCCGCGACCGGGGGCGTGCCCCGGACCGGGGCCGTGGGCGCGACCGGGGGCGTGCCCCGGACCGGGGCCGTGGGCGCGTCCGCCCGGGAAATGCGGGTGATCGGGCACCGGTCGGCCCCCTAGTCTGCTCGGCATGTCCATACCCGCGTATCCGCCCAAGCCCGTGCCCGGTGACCGCATCGCGATCCTCTCGCCCGCGTCCGGTCTGGCGGGAATCCTGCCGCGTCCGCACGAGCTGGGGCTCCGGCGGCTGCGCGAGGACTTCGGCCTGGAGCCGGTGGAGTACCCCGCCACGCGCACCATGGGCGCCACCCCCGAGGAGCGCGCCGCCGACCTTCACGCCGCGTTCGCCGACCCGACGATCAAGGCGGTGATGGCCACGATCGGCGGGGACGACCAGATCACCGTGCTGCCCCACCTGGACCGTGAGCTGCTCCGCGCCAACCCCAAGCCGTTCTTCGGTTCCAGCGACAACACCAATCTGCTGCTCCTGCTGCACAACCTGGGCATCGTCGGCTACCACGGCGCCTGTCTGATGACCCAGCTCGGCCGCCCGTACGCGCTGCACCCGCTGACGGCCGAGTCGCTGCGCGCGGCCCTGTTCGGCTCGGGCCCGTACGAACTGCGTCCCGCCGAGCGCTACGGCGACGTCGACCGCGACTGGGCCGACCCGGCCACCTTCGACGCCGAACCCGCCTCGCAGCCGGCCGGCGGCTGGCTCTGGCACCAGCCCGGCCGGCTCGTCGAGGGCCTCGCCTGGGGCGGGAACCTGGAGATCCTGTCGTGGCTGCTGATGGCCGACCGCGAGGTCGAACGCGACCCCGCGGCCTACGAGGGCCGGGTGCTGTTCCTGGAGACGTCGGAGGAGCTGCCGAGCGGGGAGACGGTCTTCCGCATCCTGCGCAACATGGGGGAACGGGGCCTGCTGGAACGCTTCCCGGCCCTGCTGATGGCCCGCGCCAAGGCGTGGTCCTTCGAGCAGCCGAACGACGACGACGCCAAGCGGCGGTACGTCACCGAGCAGCGTGAGGCGGTGCTCCGGACGCTGGCCGTCTACGCCCCGCACACCATGGCGGTCTTCGACGTGGACTTCGGGCACACCGATCCCCAACTGGTGATCCCGTACGGCGGACGGGTCCGGGTGGACGGCCCGGCCCGGCGGATCACCGTGACCTACTGACGGCGCCGGGCGCTGCCGCGGGCCTTCCGGACCGCACCGCCGAGGAACCGCGTCCCCGGGGAGCGGCGGAACCCCGGCGCCGATGGTGCCCGCGGCCTGATCCGACCTGATCCAAACGAAATCCCCTAGGCCCCGCCCAGCGCCGTCAGCGGGTCGTCCAGCACCGGCTGCCAGGCCAGTTCCGCCGCGCCGACCAGGCTGTTGTGGTCCAGGGTGCACGGCAGGATCGGGACGCCGCCGCTCCGCCCCCACAGGCTGCGGCCGGCGACCACCGCGCGCAGCCGGCCGGGGTCCGCGTCCAGCAGGGTGCGGTGCAGGCCGCCGAGGATGATGCGGTCCGGGTTCAGGATGTTGACCAGGCCGGCCAGGCCCAGGCCGAGGCGGTCGACGAGGACCTCGGCCGCCCTGCGCACGGCCGGGTCGTCGTACTGGGTGCGCAGCAGGTCGTTGGCCTGCTGGAGCAGCGACACCTCGGGGCCGGGGTCGCGGCCGGCCTCCGTGAGCAGGGCCAGCGGGTCGGCCTCCACGTCCAGGCAGCCGCGGCTGCCGCAGTGGCAGGGCCGGCCCTCCGGGTTGACGGTGAGGTGGCCGACCTCCAGCGCCAGGCCGGAACTGCCGGTGTGCAGGCGGCCGTCGAGGACCAGCGCGCCGCCGACCCCCCGGTGCCCGGTGGCCACGCACAGCAGGTCGCGCGCGCCCCGGCCGGCGCCGTGCCGGTGCTCGGCGAGCGCGACCAGGTTGACGTCGTTGCCCGTGAACGCGGGCCCGTCGACGCCGGCGGCGCGTACGCACTCCGCGAAGACCTGCCGGACGGGCGCGCCGACGGGCCAGGCCAGGTGCAGCGGGTTGAGGGCCAGGCCCTCGGGTTCGGCGACGGCGGACGGCACGGCGAGTCCGGCGCCGACACAGCGCCGGCCGGTCGTGCGCAGCAGCTCCGCGCCCGCCTCCACGACGGTCCCGAGCACCTTCACCGGGTCGGCGTCGACGGCCTCGCAGCCGGGCGCGGTCGCCACGATCCGTCCGCCGAGTCCGACCAGAGCGACGCGGAAGCCGTCGGCGTGGATCTGCGCGGCCAGGACCACCGGCCCGTCCTCGGCGACCTCCAGCCGGTGCGAGGGGCGCCCCTGGGAGCCGGCCGCGGAACCGGGCCGGGCGTCCACCCGGATCAGGCCGAGCGCCTCCAGCTCGGCGGCGACCGCGCCGGCCGTCGCCCGGGTGACGCCGAGTTCGGCGGTGAGCACGGCCCGGGTCGGTGCCCGGCCGGTGTGCACCAGCTCCAGTGCGGGTCCGAGCGCCGCCCGGCCCCGGTCCAGCCGCGCCCTTGAGGTGGTCCTCTCCCCCGCTGTCCGGGGATCCGCCTTGCCGCTCATGAGGGCGAGTCTCCCATGGTCCGCACCCGGGATGGCCCGTGCCATCGGCTACAGGCCGCTCACCCGCAGCGTGATGTTCAGCCGTCCGGCGAGGTCCAGTCCGGCCGGCGCCGTGCCCGGGCGCACGCGCGGCACGCCGTGGTGGGCGAGCCGGGAGGGGCCGCCGAAGACGAACAGGTCGCCGCTGCGCAGTTCCACGTCGGTGTACGGCCTGGCGCGCGTCTCGGTGTTGCCGAAGCGGAACACGCAGGTGTCGCCGAGGCTCAGCGAGACCACCGGCGCGTCCGCCCGCTCGTCGCCGTCGCGGTGCATGCCCATGCGGGCGTCGCCGTCGTAGAAGTTGATCAGTGCGATGTCGTACGGCGCGGCCGGTACGGCGTGCGTGCCGAGCGCGTCGGCCACCGCGCGCCGGCCCAGCTCGTCCAGCCAGGCCGGGAAGGGCTTCACGGGGCTGCCGTCGCCGTCGACGACGGTGCGGGCGTAGGCGTACGGGTACCAGTGCCAGCCCAGGCAGACCTGGCGGGCGGTCATGGTGCCGCCGCCCGGTGTGCGGACCGTGCGCAGCCCGGCGGGGGGCCGCGCCCACTCCCGGCAGGCGGCCAGCAGGGCGTGCTGCCGCCCGGTGTCCAGCCAGTCCGGGACGTGCACGGCGCCCGGCGCGACCTCCGCGCGCTCCCGGGGGAACAGCTCCTCCTCCATGCCCCCATCCTGCCCCACCGCCCCTGATCTGCGGTTCCGCTAGCCTGGACACACGATGAGCGACCGTATGACGACACCGTGGGGCGAGGTCGAGCTGACCCGCTTCCCCGAGGATCCCCACGACCGCCTGCGTGCCTGGGACGCCTCAGACGCGTACCTGCTGCACCACCTCGCCGAGGAGAAGGTGCCGCTCACGGGCACGGTCGTGGTGATCGGGGACCGCTGGGGCGCGCTGGTCACGGCGCTGGCGGAGCACCGGCCGACGCAGATCACCGACTCGTTCCTCAGCCAGGAGGCGACCCGGGCGAATCTGGCCCGGGCCGGCGTGGAGCCGGGTGCGGTACGGCTGCTCACCACGCAGGACCCGCCGCCGGAGCGGGTGGACGTGCTGCTGGTGCGGGTGCCCAAGAGCCTGGCGCTGCTGGAGGACCAGCTGCTGCGGCTGGCGCCCGCGGTGCACGCGGACACGGTCGTGGTCGGCACCGGGATGGTGAAGGAGATCCACACCTCGACGCTCCGGCTGTTCGAGCGGATCCTCGGGCCGACCCGGACCTCGCTGGCGCGGCAGAAGGCCCGGCTGATCTTCTGCTCCCCGGACCCGGCGCTGGAGCGGCCCGCGAACCCATGGCCGTACGGCTACGCCCTGCCGGAGGACGTCGGCTCGGTGTCGGGGCGCACGGTGGTCAACCACGCGGGCGTCTTCTGCGCCGACAGGCTGGACATCGGCACCCGTTTCCTCCTCAGGCACCTGCCCGGTCCGGGTGCCGCGCGCGTGGTGGACCTGGGCTGCGGCAACGGCGTGGTCGGTACGGCGGTGGCGCTCGCCGACCCGACGGCCGAGGTGCTGTTCGTGGACGAGTCGTACCAGGCGGTGGCCTCGGCGGAGGCGACGTACAAGGCGAACGGGGTGCCGGGGCACGCCGAGTTCCGCGTCGGGGACGGGCTGGCCGGGGTCGCCTCGAACAGTGTGGACCTGGTGCTGAACAACCCGCCGTTCCACTCCCACCAGGCGACCACGGACGCGACGGCCCGGCGCATGTTCGCGGGCGCCGAGCGGGTGCTGCGGCCGGGCGGTGAGCTGTGGGTGATCGGCAACCGGCACCTCGGCTACCACGTCAAGCTGAAGCGGTTGTTCGGCAACAGCACGCTCGTCGCCAGCGACCCGAAGTTCGTCGTGCTGAAGGCCGTGAAGAGGGCCGCCAAGGACCGATGACGGGTTCGGTTCCGGGGTCCGGGTCCGGGCCCGGTGCAGCCAATTGGCGCCCGTCCCGGGTAACCGGTCGCCTGCTACGGCCGCCAGTGCTGCGACCGGAAGGGTTCACCGGCGCGTGACGCCCGGCAGGGTTGCGGTCACAGGACTAGGACCTGTGGTCCAGGGCCATCGGCCGATGGCCTCGACGAGAGCCCGATACCTAGGCTGCCATCAGGGATTGGCAGCTCAGGAAGAGGTCACGATGCCCGTCAACGGTCGTAGTCACATCCGCGTCGCCCGGCCCTCCCGGGACCTGGCGGTGGCCGAGCGGTTCTGGGTGCGGGGGCTGGGACTCGGTGTGGTGTGGCGGGCCGAGAGCGGGCCGGAACTCGGTGGGCACGACTTGCTGATGGTGGGCTGGCCGGACGCCGATTGGCATCTGGAGCTGGTCCACGAGCCCGCCCGGCCCGTAGAGCCCCGGCCCACCGAGGAGGACCTGCTGGTGATCTACGTCGACGGCCTGGTGCCCGACGACCTGGTCACCCGTCTGGAGGAGCACGGCGGCAAGCGGGTGCCGTCGCCGAACCCGTACTGGAACCGGTGGGGCGTCACGATCGAGGATCCGGACGGCTACCGACTCGTGCTCTGCGAGCGGGGCTGGTCGAACGCGTAGCGGCGGGTGCTTGCCGGGCGCGCCGTCCCTCGCGCGTGCGCGACGAGCGAAGGACGGGTCGGCCGAGCGCGGTGGGGCGGGCCGTGGCCGCTTGAGGTCAAGGGGTGCCGCTGGAGAGGACGCCGATGATCCGGCCCACCTCGCGGGCCATCGCCTCCCGGCCGACGCCGAGGTACTTGCGGGAGTCGACCGCCTCCGGGTGGGCGGCGAGGAACGCGCGGACCGCCCCGGTCATGGCGAGGTTGAGGGCGGTACCGACGTTGACCTTGGTGATCCCGCCACCGACGGCCGCGACGAGTGACCCGTCCGGCACACCGGAGGAGCCGTGCAGCACGAGCGGCACGGCCAGCGCCGCGGACAGCCGGGTGAGCAGGGCGTGGTCGAGCACGGCGGTGCGGGTGGTCATGGCGTGCGCGCTGCCGATGGCGACGGCCAGGGCGTCGACGCCGGTCCCGGTGACGAAGTCCCGCGCGCGGCTCGGGTCGGTGCGGGCGCCGGGCGCGTGCGCGTCCAGCGGAGGCCGGCCGTCCTTGCCCCCGATCTCCCCCAACTCCGCCTCGATCCACAGCCCTCGGGCGTGCGCCCAGTCGGCGGCGGCCCGGGTCGCGGCGAGGTTGTCGGTGTACGGCAGGCGGGCCGCGTCGTACATCACCGAGCTGAACCCGGCGTCGGGAGCCTGGCGCAGCAGGTCGTCGCTCTGCACGTGGTCAAGGTGCAACGCGACCGGTACGGCGGCTCGTTCGGCGGCGGCGACGGCGGCTCGGGCCAGTGGCAGCAGCCGCCCGTAGCGGAACTTGACGGCGTTCTCGCTGACTTGGAGAACCACGGGCGAGCCGGCCGACTCGGCGCCGGCGACGACGGCCTCGATGTGTTCCAGGGTGATGACGTTGAACGCGGCGACGGCGGTCCGGGCCGCGGCGGCCCGGGTGACCAGCTCGCCGGTGGGCGCGAGGGGCACGTGAGGTGTCCTTCCGGGGCGGGGGCCGTGCGGGTTCAGGGGGCGAGGATCACCGAGCGGGAGAGGTGCCGCGGCCGGTCCGGGTCGAGCTGCCGGGCGGCGGCGACGGCGACCGCGAGCCGCTGGACGCGGACGAGTTCGGCGAGCGGGTCCAGCTCGCCCTCGATCCACAGCGCGCCGGTGGCAAGGACCTGCCGGGCGAGTCCGTCGGGGGCCGCGCCGAGCATCCAGGTGGCGGTGCCCTCGGTGGTCACGCTGATCGGACCGTGCCGGTACTCCATCGCCGGATAGGCCTCGGTCCAGGACAGGGAGGCCTCGCGCATCTTCAGCCCGGCCTCGTTGGCGAGCCCGACGGTCCAGCCGCGCCCCAGGAAGGTGAACTGGGCGCAGCCCACGAGTCCTTCGGGCAGGGGGGTGGCGAGGGCGGTGCGCGCGTCGGTGACGACGGCGTCGGTGTGCAGGCCGAGGTGGGCGCGCAGGAGGGTGAGCGCGGTGGTCGCGAACCGGGTCTGGACGACGGAGCGTTCGTCGGCATAGTCCAGCACGGCGAGGTCGTCCGCGGCTGCCACGACCGGGGTGCCGGGATCGGCGGTGACGGCGGTGGTGCGCGTCCGTCCGCGCAACGCGCCCAGCAGCTCCAGCACTTCGGTGGTGGTGCCGGAGCGGGTGAGGGCCACGACCCGGTCGTAGGACCGTCCGTGCGGGAACTCGGAGGCGGCGAACGCGTCGGTCTCGCCCTGTCCGGCGCCCTCGCGCAGGGCGGCCACCGCCTGCGCCATGAAGTAGGAGGTCCCGCACCCGACGACGGCGACCCGCTCCCCCGGCCCGGGCAGCGCGTCCCGGTGCCGCCCCGACTGTTCGGTCGCGCGGGTCCAGCACTCCGGCTGGCTGTTCAGCTCGATCTCGACATGGGTCATGGCCCACACCCTCCCCCTGCTGATTGTTCCTGCAAGGTATAGCGACCTTTCGAGCACAATCAAGCATTCGGCGGCAAGGCCGGGTGCGCTAGGGTCGCCGGGAGACCGAAAGCGATCGAAGAACGGCCGGAAGATCACGAGGACGCGACCGGGCGATCGACCGGTGAGCGACCGGGACATCGCCCGGTGAGCGACCGGGGCATCTCCCGGAAGAAGGGGAACGGAGGCCGCGGATGTCCCGGGACGCCCGCTGGAAGGCGCTGCTGGAACTGCTCGTGGAGCGCGGCCGGCTGGAGGTCGAGGAGGCGGCGGCCGAACTGGCGGTTTCGGCGGCGACGATCCGCCGGGACCTCGACCAGCTCGCCGAACAGCAGATGCTGGTCCGCACCCGGGGCGGGGCGGTGGTGCACGGGGTGTCGTACGAACTCCCGCTGCGCTACAAGACGGCCCGGCGCGCCCCGGAGAAGCAGCGCATCGCCCAGGCGGTGGCCGAACTCGTCGCCCCGGGCGAGGCGGTGGGGCTGACCGGCGGTACGACCACCACGGAGGTGGCCCGCGCGCTGGCCGTGCGCGGTGACCTCACCACGGGAACACCGGCGCTGACCGTCGTCACCAACGCGCTCAACATCGCCAACGAGCTGGCCGTGCGCCCCCAGTTCAAGATCGTGGTGACGGGCGGGGTGGCGCGTGCGCAGTCGTACGAACTCATCGGCCCGCTCGCGGACGGGGTGCTGGGGCAGATCACGCTCGACGTGGCCGTACTCGGTGTCGTCGGGTTCGACGTCGCGCACGGGGCGGCGGCGCACGACGAGGCGGAGGCCGCCGTCAACCGACTGCTGTGCGAGCGTGCCGAGCGGGTGGTGGTCGCCGCCGACTCCAGCAAGCTGGGCCGCCGGGCGTTCGCCCGGATCTGCGGGGCGGAGCTGGTGGACACCCTGGTGACGGACACCGCGGTGGGACAGGAGACGGTACGGCGGTTCGAGGAGGCGGGCGTGCGGGTGCTGGCGGTGTGAGACACGGCGGACCCGGCACCGGCACGGCCGGACGACCGGGGCCGCGCGGCCGGACCGACCGAGGTCCGGCCGACGTCGATCCGACCGACGTTGACACGACCGACGTTGACACGACCGACGTCGATCCGACCGACCGGGATCCCGACCGCCTGCGATCCGGCGCGCCTCGCGTACAGCACGCCTCGGATACGGCGCGCCTCAGATACGGCCGAGGTCGGCCTTCACGAAGCCCGCGCCCCGCTGGTCGTTGCAGCTCGTCGTCGGCCGGTCCGCCGGGTCGGGCCACATCTGCGGGGCCTGGAGCGCGACGCTCACCAGGGTCAGCAGCAGGTCGACGTCGCTCGCGGCGTCCAGGCGCAGGGTCACCCACGGCGAGCCGGGCACGATCCTGATCGCCCCCGAGCCCTTGAGGTCCTTGGTGAACCGCCGGACGGCCCGGTCGGTGAGCCGCAGATCGACATCGCGCTCGGAGTGGAAGTGCACGACCTCGCCCTGGGCCGAACTCACCGCCCGGCCCAGACCACAGCTCGGGACGGTCTGTCTCAGATCCCGCCAGGTCGCCAGTTGCGCGAGCGCGCGCGAGGCCAACGTCATGGGGCCATCATGGCGCGCTCACCCGCCCGCAACCAGCTCGAGAGCGAGCATTAACCGACCCGTATCCGCGGCCCGTTGCGGAGCCCGCACACCCGTTCAGCTCCCGAACGAGCCGGCCGGTGACCGTCGTTGCCGTGCCCGCGTCGCGGCGCGGAGGGAAACCGCAGGTGGCGGGCGCGGCGGGGCGGTCACGCCGGCACGGCGGTCCGCCGCCGGCCCACCTCGGGTCCGTTTCGGGCCGCCGGAGCCGCCGGGCAGCCCGCGAAAGGCCGTCCTCGAACGGGGGAAGCGTCGGATGCCGGTTCGTCACCGCGGCCACCAGGGGGTTTCGTTTGGGTCAGGTCGGATCAGGCCGCGGCGTCCGGTGCGGTGCATCGCAAGGCGGAGGATCACCCGCGTACTGGGCGTACTCGGGTGGTCCGACAACGCGGCATGGGGGTCCCCCCGGCCGGAGGCTGGGGGAGTGCCGTGCCGGGCGTCGCGGACCCGGGCTGATCCAAACGAAACCCCCTAGCCGCCCGGTCACCGCCACGGACCGCCGGTGACGGCCGCACCGGCGTCGGCACCGGGCGGCGCACATCGCTTGCCCGCCCCCCGCCCCGCCCGTACGCTGCATTTTGTGCCGATAATAAACAAAACCCGTGTGCACAGTGTCGTGCCGGGCCGAAGGCTCACGGCACTACGGGCGGCGATCACCGCCTTCTTCGCGCTGGACGGCTTCATCTTCGCGGGGTGGGTCGTCCGCATCCCCGACATCAAGCACCAGACACACGCGTCCACCGGCGCGCTCGGGCTCGCCCTGCTCGGGGTCTCCGCGGGTGCCGTGCTCACCATGACGATGACCGGCCGGCTGTGCCGTCGCTACGGCAGCCATCCGGTGACCGTGGTCTGCATGGTGGTGCTCGCGCTCAGCGTGGCACTGCCCCCGCTGACGCACTCGGCGCCGGCACTGGGGGCCGTCCTGCTGCTGTTCGGCGCGGCCTACGGCGGTGTCAACGTGGCGTTCAACAGCGCGGCCGTCGACCTGGTGGCCGCCCTGCGCAAGCCGGTCATGCCCAGCTTCCACGCCGCCTTCAGCCTGGGCGGGATGGCCGGAGCGGGCCTCGGCGGGCTGGTCGCCGGCGCCCTCTCCCCCACCCGCCATCTCCTCGGTCTCACCGTCATCGGGCTGCTCGTGACGGCGGTCGCCGGACGTACCCTGCTGCGGTACGAGCCACCGGCACCGCCGGAACGCACCCGGGCACCGGCCGAGCGGGCGGACGGCGGGACGGCGGACCGGCGGGGCGGGCGCGGGGTGGTCGTGCTCTTCGGGCTCGTCGCCCTGTGCACGGCCTACGGCGAGGGCGCGATGGCCGACTGGGGCGCGCTCCACCTCCAGCAGGACCTCGCGGCGTCCGCCGGCACCGCGGCCGCCGGGTACGCGTGTTTCGCGCTCGCCATGACCGTCGGCCGGCTGACGGGGACGGCGCTGCTGGCCCGGCTGGGCCGGGCCCGGACCGTGATCGCCGGCGGCGGCGTCGCGGCGGCCGGGATGCTGCTCGGCGCGCTCGCGCCGTCCGTGTGGGCGGCGTTGACCGGTTTCGCGGTCACCGGGCTGGGGCTCGCCAATCTGTTCCCGGTCGCCGTGGAGCGTGCGGGTGCGCTGGCCGGACCGTCGGGTGTCGCCGTCGCCTCCACCCTCGGCTACGGCGGCATGCTCCTCGGACCGCCCGCGATCGGGTTCATGGCCGACTGGTCCTCCCTGCCGGCCGCGCTCACGAGCGTGGCCGCGCTGGCCGCCGTCGCCGCCGTGCTCGGGGTGTCGACCCGCCGCCTGCCGGGCGGGTGACCGGGCGCCGGCCGCCTCCCGGCGGTCACCGCCTGGCACGGGCCCCAACGGGTCACGGCCCCCGTCCTGTCGCGGGGCTGAGCGGCGGCCGTCACCCCTCGTCACCCCTTCGAGTGCTTTGCCGTCGTGACCCGGATGAGCGGGTTCCCCGTTGAGCATCGTCGCCTCATGACCACGCGAATGACGCCCGGCCCGCGACCGGCCGCGGCGCCGGGAACGACACGGAACACATGCACGGGGGTGGTCGGTCATGTCTCGGCCCGCCGTCTGGGATGACAGGCACACTCCGGTCATGGAGATCACCGACTATCTGGAAGCCCTCGACCGGGAGGGCCGGTTGCTGGCGGCGGCGGCCGCCGCCGCGGGACCCGGCGCCGAGGTGCCGGCGTGCCCGGATTGGCGGGTGCGCGACCTGGTGCGGCACATCGGCGGGGTGCACCGCTGGGCCGCCGCCCTCGTCGCCGACGGGGAGAGCGGGCCCCGGCCCTTCGGCGACCCGCCGGAGCTGGACGGCGACGAACTGGTGGCCTGGTACCGGGACGGCCACCGTCTGTTGATGGACACCCTGTCCGCCGCCCCGGCCGATCTGGAGTGCTGGACCTTCCACCCCGCGCCCAACCCGTCCCCGCTGGCGTTCTGGACACGGCGGCAGGCGCACGAGACGGCCGTGCACCGTTACGACGCCGAGGCGGCACGCGGCGGTACGCCCTCCCCGATCGCCCGGGACTTCGCGGTGGACGGCATCGACGAGCTGCTGCGCGGCTTCCACGCCCGTCGGCGCAGCCGGCTGCGCAGCGAGGAGCCTCGGGTGCTGCGGGTGCGTGCGGTGGACGGGGGCGCGGAGCCGGGAACGGACGCCGTATGGACCGTACGGCTCTCGGCGGAGCCGGTGGTGGCGGTACCGATGGAGGAGGGTGACGCGGAGACCGAACTGGCCGGGCCCGCCGATCAGTTGTACCTGGCGCTGTGGAACCGGACAGCCGTGCCCCGGGTGACCGGCGACCCGTCGCTCGCGGCCCTGTGGCAGGAGCGGTCCGGGATCTGAGGTCCGGTCAGCCGGTCTCGGCCAGCATCCTGGCCAGCACCGCGCGCTGCACGGGCCGCACCTCGCCGTGCAGCGCGCGCCCCTTCGCGGTGAGCGCCACGCGCACCCCGCGCCGGTCCTCCTGGCACATGCCCCGTTCGACGAGACCGTCCTTCTCCAGCCGGCCGATGAGCCGGGACAGCGCGCTCTGGCTGAGGTGGACCCGGTCGGAGATCTCCTGCACCCGGTAGGCGCAGCCGTCGTCCGCGGCCGTGCCCTCGGCGAGCAGGTCGAGCACCTCGAAGTCGCTCGCGCACAGACCGTGCCCGTGCAGCACCCGGTCCAGCTCGCACTGGGTGCGGGCGTGCAGCGCCAGGATCTCCCGCCACTGCCGCACGAGTCCTTGTTCGGGCCGGTTCGCCGCCATGGGCGCACCGTAACAGAGAAACGCTTTTGTTGCACCGTAATTAAATGCGCTTGCATTCGATGCATGTGCATGTAGCGTCTCCGGCATGACCTCTCCGCTCACCATCCCCACGGCCCCGTCCCCGGCGGTCCGTTGGACTCCCCGACTGTGGGGCACCCTGCTGGTGCTGTGCGCCGCCATGTTCCTGGACGCGCTGGACGTGTCGATGGTCGGCGTCGCGCTGCCGTCCATCGGTTCCGACCTCGGCCTGTCCACGTCGGCCCTGCAATGGGTCGTCAGCGGCTACATCCTGGGCTACGGCGGCCTGCTCCTCCTCGGCGGCCGCACCGCCGACCTGCTCGGCCGCCGCCAGGTGTTCCTGGTGGCGCTCGGCGTCTTCGCGCTGGCCTCGCTGCTCGGCGGGCTCGTGGACTCGGGTCCGCTGCTGATCGCCAGCCGTTTCGTCAAGGGTCTCAGCGCGGCCTTCACGGCGCCGGCCGGCCTGTCGATCATCACCACGACGTTCCCGGAGGGCCCGCTGCGCAACCGGGCCCTGTCGATCTACACCACCTGCGGCGCCACCGGCTACTCCATGGGCCTCGTCTTCTCCGGACTGCTCACCGAGGCCAGCTGGCGCCTCACCATGCTGCTGCCCGCGCCGGTCGCCCTGCTCGCCCTGCTCGTCGGGATGCGGCTGCTGCCGCGCGGCGAACGCGAGCGCGGTCGCGGCGGGTACGACATACCCGGCGCCTTCCTCGGCACCGCCTCGATGCTGCTGCTGGTGCTCACCGTCGTCCAGGCGCCGGAGGCGGGCTGGGCCTCGGCCCGCACGGTCCTGTCCTTCGCCGCCGTGGCCGTCATGCTGGCCGTCTTCGTCCTCGTCGAGCGGCGCAGCCCCAGCCCGCTGATCCGGCTCGGGGTGCTGCGCTCCGGCTCCCAGGTCCGGGCCCAGCTCGGCGCGCTGACGTTCGTCGGCAGCTACATGGGCTTCCAGTTCCTGGTGACGCTGTACATGCAGCAGGTCCTGGGCTGGTCGGCCATGCACACCGCGCTGGCGTTCCTGCCGGCGGGCGCGCTGGTGGCGCTCTCGGCGACCAAGGTGGGCGCCGTCATCGACCGGTTCGGCACGGCACGGCTGATCGTGCTCGGCTTCCTGCTGATGGTCGCGGGCTACGCCCTGTTCCTGCGCATCGACCTGAACCCGGACTACACGGCCGTGATCCTGCCGACCATGCTGCTGGTCGGCGCGGGCTTCGCCCTGACCTTCCCGTCCCTCAACGTCCAGGCCACGGCCGGCGTGGACGAGCACGAGCAGGGCATGGTCTCCGGCCTGCTCAACACCTCGGTCCAGGTGGGCGGCGCGATCTTCCTCGCGGTCGTCACCGCCGTGATCACCGCGCACGCTCCCGAGCGGGCCACCCCGCAGGGAGTGCTGGACAGCTACCGGCCCGGCCTGGTCGTGGTCACGCTCATCGCCGTCGTGGGGCTGCTGCTGTCGCTCACCGGAGTACGCCGGAACCGTGCGGCGCGGTCCGTCGTGGTCGCCAGGTCCACCGCGAGGGAGGCGGACGCGGAACCGGTACCGGTCCGCGACTAGCCGGATGCCCCGGTCCCATGCCTTCCGGCGGCTACCGCAGGCCCACTCCCTCCGCGAGCCGGGCCGCCGCGTGCCGGAAGAACGCCTCCCGGTTCTCCACCACACGGTTGAACTGGCCGAACACCTCGAATCCGACCAGCCCGAACAGCTGGGCCCAGGCCGCCACCAGCGCCACCGCGGCCTCGGGCGGCAGGTCGGGGGCGAGGTCGCCGGCCAGGCGGGCGGCCTCGGGGCGCAGGTCGGCGGCGAGTGGCGGGGCGGTCAGGCCCGGTCCCTGGTGGGCGTCCCGGACGATGCCGATGAGGGCCATGCCGACACGGGCGGCGGCCCGGACGGTGGTGTCGGGGGCGGAGTAGCCGGGTACGGGCGAGCCGTAGATCAGCGCGTACTCGTGCGGATGGGCGAGCGCCCAGTCGCGCACCGCCTCGCACACGGCGGTCCACCGGGCCGGTGGCGGGGCGTCGGCCGCGGCGTCCCGGGCCCGCTCCGCCGCCTCGCCCACGGAGTCGTAGGCGTCGATGATCAGAGCGGTCAGCAGGTCGTCCCGGCTGGGGAAGTAGCGGTACAGGGCCGAGGAGACCATGCCCAGCTCGCGGGCGACCGCACGCAGGGAGAGCTTGGCCGCGCCCTCCGCCGCCAGCTGTCTGCGCGCCGCCTCCTTGATGGCCGCGGTCACTTCCCGTCTGGCCCGTGCGCGGGCGCCCTGTGCGGTGCTCATGCCAGCAGTGTGCCACGCGGGAGAGCGGCGGTCACGGACCGGAGCAGCGATCACGGACCAGAGCGCCGCTTACATAGGAGAACAGCGGGCCGGGAAGAGAGCGGCGGACAGAAAAGAGAGCACTGCTCTTGCAATGGCACACCCGTCTGCCCCACACTGAAGTCGATCGAGAGCACCGCTCTCCCGAATTCCGTGGGGGTCACCATGTCGTCGTCTTCGCCGTACTACCTCAAGGGCAGCCCGCTCAACGTCCGCCTGAACGGCGTGATCGGCTGGCTCGCCCGGCACGGCCTCAGCCTGGCGGGCTCCGCCGAGCTGTCCGTACCCGGCCGCAAGAGCGGGCGGATGCAGCGCATCCCGGTCAACCCGCACTCCCACGACGGCGGGCGGTACCTGGTCTCCGCGCGGGGCCACTCGCAGTGGGTGCGCAACATGCGCGCCGCCGGGGGCGGCGAGCTGCGGGTCGGGCGCTCGGTGCGCACCTTCACCGCGGTGGAGCTTCCCGACGCCGAGAAGCTCCCGGTCCTGCGGACCTACCTGGAGAGGTGGGGCTGGCAGGTCGACCAGTACTTCGACGGGGTCACCGCCCGGTCCTCCGACGCGGAGATCACCGCCTGCGCCCCGGACCACCCGGTCTTCCGCATCACCGTCACGAACTGACGGGTTCCTCCTCCACCGGCGCGGCCGGCCCCCGGTCCATCGCCCCCAGCGCGCGCTGGGCGAGCGGGTGGGAGCGGACGAGTTCGCCGAGCGAGGTCGACCCCTGCGTGATGTCCCGGAACGCCCGCCAGGCCGGACGGAAGCCGGTGAGGGCCGCGTGGAAGAGGCCGGGACGCCTCTCGAACGCCGCCAGCATCCGCTTGCCGACGCTCATCTCGACGCCGAGCCCCGCCTTGACCGCGAACGCGTAGTTCAGGGCCTGGCGCCGGGTGTCCACGGCGTCGTGCGCCTCCGCGATGCGGACCGCCCACTCCCCCGCCAGCCGGCCCGAGCGCAGCGCGAAGGAGATGCCCTCCCGGGTCCAGGGCTCCAGCAGTCCGGCCGCGTCCCCGCAGACCAGCACCCGGCCGCGGGAGAGCGGCGAGTCGTCGGCCCGGCAGCGGGTCAGGTGCCCGGAGGAGATGGCGGGCTCGAAGCCGGCGAGGCCCAGGCGGGCGATGAAGTCCTCCAGGTACCGCTTGGTGGCGGCGCCTTCGCCGCGCCGGGAGATCACGCCGACCGTCAGCGTGTCGCCCTTCGGGAACACCCAGCCGTAACTGCCCGGCATGGGACCCCAGTCGATCAGGACCCGCCCCTGCCAGTCCTCGGCGACCGTCTCGGGCACCGGGATCTCCGCCTCCAGGCCGAGGTCGACCTGGTCCAGCTTCACCCCGACGTGGGCCCCTATCCGGCTGGCGCTGCCGTCGGCGCCGACCACCGCGCGGGCCAGCACCGTCTCCCCGCCCTGGAGGACGACGGCGACCGTGCGCCGGTCCGGCACCGCCGAGCCGTGCTGCTCGACCCGCTGCACCGTGGCGCCCGTCCGCAGCTCGGCGCCCGCCTTCTGGGCGTGCTCGACCAGCTGCTGGTCGAACTCGGGGCGGTTGATCAGCCCGAACAGCATCTGCTTGGAGCGGCGGGTGCGGGTGAAGCGGCCGTTGTTGGAGAAGGTGACCGCGTGCACCCGGTCCCGGAAGGGCAGTTCGAAGCCGGGTGGCAGCGCGTCGCGCGAGGGTCCGATGATGCCGCCGCCGCACGTCTTGTAGCGGGGCAACTCGGCTTTCTCCAGCAGCAGGACGCGCCGTCCCGCGACCGCTGCCGCGTAGGCGGCCGAGGCGCCCGCGGGGCCCGCGCCCACCACGACGACGTCCCACACCCGCTGCACGTCGTCCGCCGAAGAATTCTCGCCGCTCACGATGGTCTACCGCTCCGATCAAGCCGCTGCCAAGTGTCCTGTCGCATCCTACGGCGGTCGTCCGCCGAGACCGCTGTGGGAGGATCGCTGTACTCACCCCGTACAACGTCGCACCTACGAGGAGCGTGCCCATGCCGTCGAATCCGGTCGCCGAGACCGTCGCCTCGCTGCTGCCGCGGGCCAAGGCGGAGCTGACCGAACTGGTCGCCTTCAAGTCGGTGGCGGACTTCACGCAGTTCCCGAAGAGCGAGAGCGAGGCCGCCGCGAACTGGGTCGCCGACGCGCTGCGGGCCGAGGGCTTCACGGACGTCGCCCTGCTGGACACCCCGGACGGCACGCAGTCCGTGTACGGCCACCTGCCGGGCCCGGACGGTGCGAAAACGGTTCTTCTCTACGCCCACTACGACGTGCAGCCCCCGCTGGACGAGGCCGGCTGGACCACCCCGCCGTTCGAGCTGACCGAGCGCGACGGCCGCTGGTACGGCCGCGGGACCGCCGACTGCAAGGGCGGCTTCATCATGCACCTGCTCGCCCTGCGCGCCCTCAAGGCGAACGGCGGGGTCCCGGTGCACGTCAAGGTGATCGTCGAGGGCTCCGAGGAGCAGGGCACGGGCGGCCTGGAGCGGTACGCCGAGCAGCACCCCGAACTGCTGGCGGCCGACACCATCGTCATCGGCGACGCGGGCAACTTCCGGGTCGGCCTGCCGACGGTCACCACCACGCTGCGCGGTATGACCCTGGTGCGGGTGCAGGTCGACACCCTGGCCGGCAACCTGCACTCGGGCCAGTTCGGCGGTGCCGCCCCGGACGCCCTGGCCGCGCTGATCCGGGTCCTGGACTCGCTGCGCGGCGAGGACGGCTCGACCACGGTCGACGGGCTGGAGGCCACGGCGAAGTGGGACGGCCTGGAGTACACCGAGGAGCAGTTCCGCGCGGACGCCAAGGTGCTGGACGGCGTCGGGCTGATCGGTGACGGCTCGGTCGCCGACCGCATCTGGGCCCGCCCGGCGGTCACCGTCCTCGGCATCGACTGCCCGCCGGTCGTCGGCGCCACCCCGTCGGTGCAGTCCAGCGCCCGCGCCCTGATCAGCCTGCGGGTGCCGCCGGGCACGGACGCGGCGGAGGCCGCCAAGCTGCTCCGGGCGCACGTCGAGGCGCACACCCCGTGGGGTGCCCGGGTCAGCACCGAACAGATCGGCCAGGGCCAGGCGTTCCGCGCCGACACCACCAGCCCCGCCTACCAGGCGATGGCCGACGCGATGGCGGTGGCCTACCCGGGCGAGACCATGCAGTACGCGGGCCAGGGCGGCTCCATCCCGCTGTGCAACACGCTCGCCGGTCTTTACCCGCGGGCGGAGATCCTGCTCATCGGGCTGAGCGAGCCGGAGGCGCAGATCCACGCGGTCAACGAGAGCGTCTCCCCCGGGGAACTGGAGCGGCTGTCGGTCGCCGAGGCGCTGTTCCTGCGCAACTACGCGGGCTGATCCCTTCTGCCCACGGCCGAGGGCCCTCGCCCGCGGGCGGGGGCCCGCCCTACGGTCGGCGCATGGACGTCATCGAACTGCTGCCCCGACTGCACCTGCTGCGCTTCCCGGTCGGCCAGGCGTACCTCTGGCGCGACGGCGAGGAGCTGACCCTGATCGACGCGGGCACGATCGGCTCCGGCCGGCCGATCGCCGACGCGGTCACCGCGCTGGGACACGCGCCACGGGAGGTACGACGCGTCGTCCTGACCCACTTCCACGAGGACCACGCGGGCGGGGCGGGCGAGTTCGCCGCGCTGAGCGGGGCCGAGGTGCTGGCGCACCACCTGGACGCCCCGTTCGTACGGGGGGAACTCCCGGGCCCGCCACCGAAGTTCGAGGACTGGGAGCGGCCCCTGCACGCGGCGGCGGCCCGCCACCTGCCCCCGGGCACTCCGGTGCCGCCGTCCTCGGTCACCGAGGTCACGGACGGCGACGTCCTCGGCTTCGGCGGCGGCGCGCACGTGGTCCACGTCCCCGGGCACACCGACGGCAGCATCGCGCTGTACCTGCCCGCGCGGGGCGTGCTGTTCACCGGCGACACGGTGGCCGCGGCACCCGCCGACGGCACGCCGGTGACGGGTGTTCAACCTGGACCGGGACCGACTCCTCGCCTCCGTGGGACGGTTGGCGGACCTGGGAGCGGAGGTGGCCTGCTTCGGTCACGGCGCCCCGGTCCTGTCCGGCGCCACCGCCGCGCTCCGCGCGCTCGTCCCGGAGTCGTCCCGCTGAGGGCATCGGGCGTGGCCCGGCCCGGACGACGGCCGGTTCAGCCGACCGGCACCCCGGCCTCCAGATAGAGGGCGCGGCCCCGCTCCCGCGCGCGCAGCGCCCAGCGCAGCCGCTCGTAACGGACCGGGGGCAGCATCGCGGCGGCCTCCTGCTCCGTGGCGAACCGCCAGGCGCGCAGCTCGGGGCCGGGCAGCAGCACGCGGGACGCCTCACCGGGCTCCAGCCGGCCGCCGTCGAAGAGCAGCCGCAGCCCGCCGTGGCCGGGCGGGGCGGGCCGCTCCCAGTCCACGACGAGCAGCCGCGGCACCTCCCGCAGCTGTATCCCGGTCTCCTCGGCGACCTCGCGCATCCCGGCGCGGGCCGGTGCCTCGCCGCGCTCCACCACGCCGCCGGGGAACTCCCAGCCGGGTTTGTAGGTGGGGTCGACGAGCAGCACCCGGTCGTGATCGTCGAAGAGCAGCACCCCGGCGGCCAGCGTCTCGCCGGTCGGCTCGGGGGTCTGCACGATGTCACAGGCGGGTACGGCGCCGCCGCCGACGGCCTCGGCGATCCGGACGGCGGCCTCGTACGGGGTGAGGGCGCTGGTGTCGAGCGGGTGGGCGTCGGCGGTGAGCCAGGCGGCGAGGGCGGTGCGGTAGGGCTCGATGTGGTCGTACGACCACTGCCGCGTCCGTATCTCGCCGTCGGGAAGCTCGGGCGGCACCTCCCGCCCGGCTATTCGCTCACGCAGGATCGTTTCGGCCGGGGCGAGCAGCAGATGGTGCACGGGAATCCGGCGGGCGGCCAGGCCGCCGAAGATCTCGTCGCGGTACTCCTGGCGGAGCAGGGTCATGGGAACGACCAGGGTGCCGCCCAGTTCGGCGAGCATCGCGGCGGCGGTGTCGACCACGAGCCGGCGCCAGATCGGCAGGTCCTGGAAGTCGCCGACCTCGGCGAGGCGCTTGGGCGGCAGCAGATACGTGAGCGCCCCGCCGATGACCTCCGGGTCGAAGAGCGCGCTGTTCGGGATCAGTTCGATCAGTTCACGTGCCGTGGTGGTCTTCCCCGCACCGAACGCGCCGTTGATCCAGACGACGGTCACGGACTCCCCCTCTTCTGTTGGCCCCCTGAGGCTTGCCCGCTCCACCCTGCCACGGAAACCCCCTCCCGTTGAGGGCGCCTGTTCGCGCGCACGGGGGAGCCGGTGCCCCCGGTGGCGGGGACACCGGCACCAAGGCCGTGCGACGGCGCGGCCTACTGCTGTCCGAGCGGGTTCTCGTCGATGGCCAGGGTGCCGTCGTCGACCAGGTGACCGACCGTGTCGACGGTGCCGGAGACGGCGGCGTCGTCGACGGGAGCATGATCCGCCGCGTGGGACGGGGTGACGGCGGCCACGACGAAACCGGCGGCGAGGGTGGCGATGGCGAGCATGCTGCGCTTCTTCATGCGCTGATCAACTGCGCGGACGGCCCGGAGTCACGCGGATCACGGCGGTTTCGCCCCCCGGACCGAAACCGCGTGGCCCAGGCGGTCGACGGACCGCTACTGTCCGGTGAGCCCGCTGAGCCCGGTTCGGCCGGAACCGCCCGGGGAAGGAACCGCCGTGACCAGTCCCCGCCCCACCACCACGCTCTGGCGCCCGACGGGCCCCGTGGAGCTGGACCTGGTCCGGGAGTCGGGCTGGCGCGCATGGCCGCCCCGGCTGCCGGAACAGCCGATCTTCTATCCGGTGCTGAACGAGGACTACGCGATCCGTATCGCCCGGGACTGGAACGTCCGGTACGACGGCGCCGGTTTCGTGACCCGCTTCGAGGTCGACACGGACTTCCTCGTCCGCTACCCGGTCCGGCAGGCCGGCGGCGCGACGATCCTGGAATTGTGGGTTCCGGCGGAGGAACTGGCGGAGTTCAACGCCCATATCGCCGGCCCGATCGAGGTCGTGCACGAGTTCCGCCCGGCCCCGGAGCGCCCCTGAACCGCCCCCCGCCCCCGTGCCGCCGACCACGCGCGCACACTGTCGTCCGCCTCGCGCGAGCGGGAGCGCGGAGCCGCCGGAGCGGTCACCGTGCGGGCCGGCGCGTCGCCGGTGCCGGTGCCGGGGCCTACAGGCTCGCCACGGTCGCGTCCGGCCTGCGGATCAGTGCCGCCGCGGCGGCGCCGACCAGCCCCGCGTCGGTGCCCGTCTGCGCGGGTACGACGGTGAGCCGCCGCACGAAGGACAGGGTCGCGTAGCCGGTGAGGGCCTTGCGCAGCGGGGTGAACAGCACCTCGCCCGCCTTGCCGACCCCACCGCCGACCACCGCGATGTCGATCTCGACCAGGGTCGCGGTGGCGGCGATGCCGGCGGCCAGCGCCTGTGCTGCCCGCTCGAAGGAGGCCACGGCGACCGGGTCGCCCGCTCGCGCGGCGGCGGCCACCGCGGCGGCCGAGGTGTCACCGTCGGGGCCGGGGCGCCACCCCTGTTCCAGCGCCCGGCGGGCGATGTTGGGGCCGCTGGCGATGCGCTCCACACAGCCGCGCGAACCGCACGGACAGGGATCGCCGTCGAGGTCGACGCTGATGTGGCCGATGTGGCCGGCGTTGCCCGTCGGGCCGGGGTGCAGCCGCCCGTCGAGCACCAGGCCGCCGCCGACGCCCGTGGAGACCACCATGCACAGGGCGTTGTCATGGCCACGGGCGGCGCCCTGCCAGTGCTCGGCCGCGGTGATCGCGACGCCATCGCCGATCAGCTCGACCGGCAGGCCCCCGGTGACCTCGCGCACCCGGTCGACCAGCGGGAAGTCACGCCAGCCCGGCACGTTCACCGGGCTCACGGTGCCCGCCGAGGCGTCCACCGGGCCGGCGCTGCCGATGCCGAGCGCGCCGGCACGTCCCCACAACGGCGACCCGGCGAGATCGCCGAGCACCTCCGTCACGGCCCGCATGACCGTTTCGCCGTCCTGCCGGGCGGGGGTGGCCCGCTGGGTGCGGGCCAGTATCCGCCCGTCGCCGTCCACCAGCGCGCCGGCGATCTTGGTGCCGCCGATGTCCAGAGCCGCCACTAGGTCGGTGTGCATCAGAGTCAGATCTCCCCGTCGGAAAGCTTGAGAACCATACGAAGCCGGACCGGACAGGCGGTGGGGACGCGGGCCGGAGACAGCGGTGGACAGTCTCTCTCGCATCTGACAACGTTGTCCAGGCTCTATGCTCGACGCCACATCCTCATACAAGCCCACGGATCTCGCAGCCCCCGTGGGCGAGCCGGACGAGCCGGACGAGCCGGACGAGCCGGATCAGTCGAACGAGAGACAGGACAGCCCAACGTGCCCGAGACCACCCGCCGCGCAGAGCGTCTCACCGGCAGCCGGTACGGCAACCGCCCGACGATGAAGGACGTGGCGGCGCGCGCCGGTGTGGGGCTGAAGACGGTCTCCCGGGTGGTCAACGGCGAGCCCGGGGTCACCCCGGACACCGAGCGCCGGGTGCAGGAGGCGATCGACGCGCTGGGCTTCCGGCGCAACGACAGCGCACGGGTGCTGCGCAAGGGCCGGACGGCGAGCATCGGTCTGGTCCTTGAGGACCTGGCGGACCCGTTCTACGGCCCGCTCAGCCGCGCCGTGGAGGAAGTGGCCCGTGCCCACGGCGCCCTGCTGATCAACGGTTCCAGCGCCGAGGACCCCGAGCGCGAGCAGGAGCTGGCGCTGGCGCTGTGCGCGCGCCGGGTGGACGGGCTGGTGGTGATCCCGGCCGGGGACGACCACCGTTATCTGGAGCCGGAGATCAGGGCGGGCGTGGCCACGGTGTTCGTGGACCGTCCGGCCGGCCGGATCGACGCCGACGTGGTGCTGTCCGACAACTACGGCGGTGCCCGCGACGGCGTCGCCCACCTCATCGCGCACGGGCACCGCCGGATCGGTTTCGTCGGCGACATGCCCCGCATCCACACCGCGGCCGAGCGGCTGCGCGGCTACCGGGCGGCGATGGAGGACGCGGGCATAACCGTCGACGAGCGCTGGATGTCCCTCGGGGCGACGAGTCCCGAGCGAGTGCGCCGGGCGGCGGAGGAGATGCTGTCCGGCCCCTCCCCCGTCACCGCGATCTTCACGGGAAACAACCGGGTCACGGTCACCGTGATCCGGGTCCTCGCCGAGCAGTCCCGCCCGGTCGCGCTCGTCGGTTTCGACGACATCGAGCTGGCCGAACTGCTGCAGCCGGGCGTCACGGTGGTCGCCCAGGACGCGGCGGCCCTCGGCCGTACCGCCGCCGAGCGCCTCTTCCGCCAGCTCGACGGCACCCTCGTCGCCCCCGAGCGGATCGAACTGCCGACCCGCCTGATCACCCGCGGCTCGGGCGAGCTGCCCCCGGCGGACTGAGCGGACCGCGGCCCCACGTCCCGGTCCGCCCCGCCCCCGCCCGTCGCGACCCGCTCCCCGGAGGCCGGCCGCCCACGCGGGTACGGGGCTCCCACCCGGGCGGGGCGTACCCGGGTCCGCCGTGACCGGGCAGCGACCGGATGCCCCGCCGCCACTCGGCTCCCGGGTGCGGCGTGACAGGGCCCGGCGCGTGCCGTACGGCGGGGCCCGCCATCCGGGGCCCCACACGCTCCCGCACCTACGTCCCGACGCGTGCGGCATGACAGGGTCCGGCGTGTGCCGCGTGACGGGCCCCGACACCCACACCCCGACCCGGCGCAGGCGGCTCGAGGCGGTCCGACGACGCCTGGCGGAGTAACGGGCCGCGCGCCTGCGGCCCAACCGGGCCGGGCAAGCCGGATAACGAGGCCCGGCACGCGCTCCCGCACCTACGTCCCGACGCATGCCGCGTAACAGGGGCCAGCGCGAGCCGTATGACAGGCCCGACACTCACCGCCCCGGCCCGGCCCGGCGCAGGCAGTTCGAGGCGGTCCGACGCCGGGGGGCGCGTAACGGGCCGCGCGCCTGCGGCCCATCAGGGCCCGCGCAAACCCTATGACGAGGCCCGGCAACCGGAACCCCACGCGCTCCCACGCTGCGCCCCGGCGGGTGTGGCAGGACAGGAGCCGGTGCGGGCCGGTGACCAGGCCCGGCCCGGTATCCGAGGCACGATACGCGGTTCCGTGCTCGGGCCGGGCGGTTCGGGCAGTCCCGCGTGCCGCTCGGCGCGGTGCCGCATCGGTCCGGCGGCTGCGATGTGTCGGGGGGCGCCGTACCGGTGCCCCGGTCGGCCGCCTTCGATCCGCATGCCCGCCGAGGGGCGGCACGGTGGTGCGGTTACTGCGCGGAAGCCGTCAGGCCGCCGCGCCGGGGGGCCGCGAAGCCCTCCAGGTCGGCGCGGGTCAGGCCGGTGAGCCGGGCGACCTCGGCGATGTCCAGGGCGCCGCAGTCCAGGCCGCGCAGCAGGTAGCCGCTGAGCGCCTTGGCGGTGGCGGGCTCGTCCATGACGTCGCCGCCGGCCCGGTTGGCGTAGAGGGCGAGACGTGCCGCGGCCTGCTCGAAGCCCTCGCGGTAGAAGGCGAAGACAGCCGCGTAGCGGGTGGGGATGTGACCGGGGTGCATGTCCCAGCCCTGGTAATAGGCGCGGGAGAGGGCGCGGCGGGTGAGGCCGAAGTGGAGGCGCCAGGCGTCGTGGACCTTCGCCGTCGGGCCGACCGGGAGGACGTTCGTGGAGCCGTCCGAGACCCGGACGCCGGTGCCGGCCGCCGCGACCTGCATGACCGCCTTGGCGTGGTCGGCGGCCGGGTGGTCGCTGGCCTGGTAGGCGGCGGAGACACCGAGGCAGGCGCTGTAGTCGAAGGTGCCGTAGTGCAGTCCGGTGGCGCGGCCCTCGGCGGCCTGGATCATGCGGGCGACGGTGGCGGTGCCGTCGGTGGCGAGGATGGCCTGGCTGGTCTCGATCTGGATCTCGAAGCCCAGCCGGCCGGCGTCCAGGCCGTGTGCCTTCTCGAAGGCTTCCAGGAGCCGGGCGAAGGCCGTCACCTGCTCGGGGTAGGTCACCTTGGGCAGGGTGAGGACCAGGCCGTCGGGGAGGCCGCCGGCCTCGACCAGACCGGTGAGGAAGACGTCGAGGGTGCGGATGCCCCGGTCGCGTACGGCGGCCTCCATGCACTTCATGCGGATGCCCATGTAGGGCGCCGCCGTGCCGTCGCGGTACGCCTGGGCGATGAGGCGGGCGGCGCGTGCGGCCGTCTCGTCCTCCTCCGCGTCGGGGCGGGGGCCGTAGCCGTCCTCGAAGTCGACGCGCAGGTCCTCGATGGGCTCGCGCTCCAGCTTGGCCCGCACGCGCGCGTACACCGGCTCGGCGAGGTCGTCGGCGAGGCCGAGGACGGCCGCGAAGGAGGCGGCGTCCGGGGCGTGTTCGTCGAGCAGGGCGAGGGCCTGGTCGCCCCAGGAGCGGACGGTGTCGGCGGCGAAGGCGTCACCGGGGACGTACACGGTGTGGACGGGCTGCCGGGTGCCCGGGTCCCCGGGGTAGCGGCGCTCCAGCTCCGCGTCGACCGGCGCGAGGGAGGCGCTGATCTCCTCGCTGACGGTGCCCGCGAGGCTCGTCGCCACCTTCTCCTGCTGACCCATCCCACACCCTCCTAGCTTTCCGCTTTACGGAATCAACAATCCGCATGGCGAAGCTATCTGGCAACCTTCCGGCTGGTCAACACCCTCTCGGTCCTCTGCGCTCCATGCCCCCGGCCTCCGCTCCAGTACAGCACTCCGCGCCCGCGCCGCCCCGGCGAGCGCCGTCAGGACGCGAAGAGGCCCCCGTGACCGTCTGCGCGGTCACGGGGGCCTCGTACGGCGGAGGGAGCTCAGCCCTTGCGGGTCTTGATCTCCTCGGTCAGCTGGGGAACGACGTCGAACAGGTCGCCGACGACGCCGTAGTCGACCAGCTCGAAGATCGGGGCCTCGGCGTCCTTGTTGACGGCGACGATGGTCTTCGAGGTCTGCATGCCGGCGCGGTGCTGGATGGCGCCGGAGATGCCGTTGGCGATGTACAGCTGCGGGGACACGGACTTGCCGGTCTGACCGACCTGGTTGGTGTGCGGGTACCAGCCGGCGTCGACGGCGGCGCGCGAGGCGCCGACGGCCGCGCCGAGGGAGTCGGCCAGCGCCTCGATGATCGAGAAGTTCTCGGCGCCGTTCACACCACGGCCGCCGGAGACCACGATCGCGGCCTCGGTCAGCTCCGGGCGGCCCGTGGACTCACGCGGCGTGCGGCCGGTGACCTTGGTGCCGGTCGCCTGCTCGGAGAAGGACACGGTCAGGGCCTCGACCTCGCCGGCGGCCGGAGCGGCCTCGACGGCGGCGCTGTTCGGCTTGACGGTGATGACCGGGGTGCCCTTGACGACCCGGGACGTGGTGGTGAAGGACGCGGCGAACACCGACTGGGTGGCCACCGGACCCTCGTCACCGGCCTCGATGTCGATGGCGTCGGTGATGATGCCGGAGCCGATGCGCAGCGCGAGGCGGGCGGCGATCTCCTTGCCCTCGGCGGAGGACGGGACCAGCACGGCGGCCGGGGAGACGGCCTCGTGGGCGGCCTGGAGGGCGTCCACCTTGGGCACGACCAGGTAGTCGGCGTACTCGGAGGCGTCGTGGGTGAGGACCTTCACCGCGCCGTGCTCGGCGAGCGTGGCGGCGGTGTCGGCGGCGCCGTTGCCCAGCGCGACGGCGACCGGCTCGCCGATGCGGCGGGCCAGGGTCAGCAGCTCCAGGGTGGGCTTGCGGACGGCACCGTCCACGTGGTCGACGTAGACGAGGACTTCAGCCATGGGATTGCTCTCCTGCTTGAGGAAGGTGAGGGGCGGTCAGCGGAAACGGGCCTCAGATGAACTTCTGGCCCGCGAGGAACTCGGCGAGCTGCTTGCCGCCCTCGCCCTCGTCCTTGACGATGGTGCCGGCCGTGCGGGCCGGGCGCTCGGTCGCGGTCTCGACCTTGGTGTACGCACCGTCCAGGCCGACCTCCTCGGCCTCGATGTCCAGGTCGGACAGGTCCCAGGACTCCACCGGCTTCTTCTTGGCCGCCATGATGCCCTTGAAGGACGGGTAGCGGGCCTCGCCCGACTGGTCGGTGACCGACACGACCGCCGGGAGCTGCGCCTCCAGCAGCTCCGACGCTGCGTCACCGTCGCGGCGGCCCTTGACCGTGCCGTCCTCGACGGAGACCTCGGACAGCAGGGTGACCTGCGGGACGCCGAGCCGCTCGGCGACCAGCGCGGGGACGACACCCATGGTGCCGTCGGTGGAGGCCATGCCGGAGACGACCAGGTCGTAACCGGCCTTCTCGATGGCCTTGGCCAGCACCAGGGAGGTGCCGATGGCGTCGGTGCCGTGCAGGTCGTCGTCCTCGACGTGGATGGCCTTGTCGGCACCCATCGACAGGGCCTTGCGGAGCGCGTCCTTGGCGTCCTCGGGGCCGATGGTCAGCACGGTGACCTCGGCGTCGTCCGCGTTCTCCGAGATCTGGAGCGCCTGCTCGACCGCGTACTCGTCCAGCTCGGAGAGCAGACCGTCCACGTCGTCGCGGTCGACGGTCAGGTCATCGGCGAAGTGCCGGTCGCCAGTGGCGTCGGGCACGTACTTCACAGTGACAACGATCCTCAAGCTCACGCCGGCTCTCCTACTGCATCGTCATTTCGGGCTGCCTCTTGCAGGCAGCATAGGCGCCTCAAGCGGCCGATCCCGGTCGGGGCGTCCGCGCGCTCCGAACGAGATATTACTCGTCAGTACACCCAGTTCCTGCCCGCTAAGCAAGCGCTTTGAACTGTGACCTTCGCAACGCAGCGTAACCGGAACTCGACGGTCCCGCCGAGGTGGGGCGGGTGATCAGTCCCGCAGCCCGTTGAAGCGGCCCTGGTGGTAGAGGAGCGGGCGTCCGGTGCCCGAGGAATCGCCGAGGACCACCTCGGCGAGCACGATCCGGTGGTCGCCGGCCGGGACCCGCCCGACGATCCGGCAGACCAGCCAGGCGAGCACGTCGTCCAGCACCGGAACCCCTTCCGGGCCCTCCCGCCAGGCGGTGGGCGTGCCGAAGCGGTCGGCGCCGCTGCGCGCGAAGGTGCCGGCCAGGTCGCTCTGGTGCTCGCCGAGTATGTGCACGCCGACGTGGTCCGTCTCGGCGATCGCGGGCCAGCTGGAGGCTCCGGTGCCGATGCCGAAGGAGACCAGCGGCGGCTCGGCGGAGACGGAGGTGAGGGAGGTGGCGGTGAAGCCGACGGGTCCGGAGGCACCGCGCGCCGTGATCACCGCGACGCCGGCGGCGTGCCGGCGGAAGGTGGAGCGCAGCAGTTCCGGGGAGGCGAGCCGAGGGGTGCCGAGGCCGGGTGTGGCCGTCATGGAGGTGTCCTTCTGCCGGAGGTCACGAGCGGGGTCGCGGGTGCTCAACGGACGGGACAGCGCGCGCTCGCGGTGCGGGCGAGGTCGATGTGGACCCGCCCGTAGAGAAGGAGTTCGGTCGGCATACGGTCAGACTGACGATAGGTGGGACGTACAGTCAAGCGGGTTCCGGGGGGCGGAAACGAAGGCGCGGCCCCCTCGCGGCCGTTCACACGGCCGCTGCCAGGGCCGCGATGACGTCGGCCTTGCGCGGCTGTCCGGTGGCGCGCCGCACCACCCTTCCGCAGGCGTCCAGGACCAGGACGGTGGGCGTCTTGAGGATCTCCAGCGCCCGCACGAGGTCCAGATGGGCCTCCGCGTCGATCTCGACGTGGGTCACGCCCGGGACCATCCCGGCGACCTCGCCGAGCACCCGCCGGGTGGCCCGGCAGGGCGCGCAGAAGGCGCTGGAGAACTGCACCAGGGTGGCGCGCTCCCCCAGTTCGGCGCCGAGTTCGGCCACCCCGAGCCGCTTGCCGTCGTCCCGCCCGTGCACCCGCTCTCCCGTTCCGCCGCGCGCGCGGCTTGTCCACGGCGGGCACCCGTCGGGGAGCGCCACCGGTCCGGTCTTCCCCCATAGCAGCGGTCACGGGGCCGCGAAGATTCCCGTCGGCGCCTCGGGGCAGAGGAAAGGGGATTTAGCTATCCGAGGTGGGATGTAGGCCGACGTGACGAGGATCTCGCCGCCGCGAGGCGCCAGGGCTGGCTCCCGGTTCGTTTCTCGGGCACGATCTGCGAGACGCCGTAAACCTACGGCTGCGTAACTTTCCCGCCGGGAGCCCCTTCCCCGAGCAGAGCAGAAAGGGTCCGCCCCGCCCATGGCAGAGCTGGTCTACCGTCCCGTCATCGGTTTCGCCAAGACGATGTTCAAGGTCTGGGACCTGAGGATCGACTGCCAGGGGTCGGAGAACATCCCGCGCTCGGGCGGCGCCGTGCTGGTGAGCAATCACATCAGCTATCTGGACTTCATCTTCAACGGTCTGGCCGCGCTGCCGCAGAAGCGCCTGGTGCGCTTCATGGCGAAGGAGTCCGTCTTCCGGCACCGGATCTCCGGGCCACTCATGCGCGGGATGAAGCACATCCCGGTGAACCGCGCGCAGGGCGAGGCGGCGTACGAGCACGCGCTGGGCTCGCTGCGCTCCGGTGAGGTCATCGGGGTGTTCCCGGAGGCCACGATCTCGCAGTCGTTCACGCTGAAGAGCTTCAAGTCCGGTGCGGCCCGGCTGGCCCAGGAGGCGGGCGTCCCGCTGATCCCGATGGCGGTGTGGGGCACGCAGCGGCTCTGGACGAAGGGGCACCCCCGCAACTTCAGGCGCAGCCACCTGCCCGTCACCATCCGCGTAGGCGAGGCGGTGGAGGCACCCCGGGACCAGTACGCCGGTGCCATCACCCGGCGGCTGCGCGAGCGCGTCCAGGAACTCCTGGACGCCGCCCAGCGCGCCTACCCGGGGCGGCCCAGGGGTCTGGAGGACTCCTGGTGGCTGCCCGCGCACCTGGGCGGCGCGGCGCCGACGGTCGAACAACTGCGCGCGGCCGAGGCGCACTGAGGCCGACGGCACCAGGTCCTGGCGTCGCACTCCCGCCGTCCGGGCGGACGGCGGGAGTGCGACGCCAGGACCTGGGCCGGGATTCCGGGCGGACCTCCGCCCCGGGCGACCGGGCCGCCGCCCGCCCGGTCCACCGGCCGCGCTTCAGAGGCTGTCCGGAAGGGTCCGGCTCAGGTGCGCCCGGTCGGGGGCGGCGCGCAGGGCGGCGAGGACGGCCGGATGGGGCTCGGCGTACAGAACGGGATGGTCCGCCTCCCCGGCGGCGGGGTCCGGTACCCAGGCCAGCCGCTCGCCGTCCAGGGAGAACCGGGCGTCGACGCCCGGCTTGTTGCCACGGGGGTCCTGCCGGTGCCAGGCACCATGGAAGCGGACGGCGACCAGCCCGTGGACCACGCGTCGGCCCCCGTCGTCGATGAGGTGCTGGTAGCACAGGGCGGTCGGGATGTCCTCGGCCCGCAACAGAGCGGCCAGGGCATGGGACTTGGCGTGGCAGACGCCCGTGCGCAGGGTCAGCACGTCGGAGGCGCGCCAGGGGACGCGGAGGTCGCCCGAGTCCGCGGAGTGCGGGATGGCGTCCCGGACGAACTCATAGGCGGCCCTCGCATATTCATACGAGTCGGCGACCTCTACGGCAAGGCGGGCGGCCGTCTCGCGGACCACTGGGTGATGGTGGTCGACGGCCTCGTCGGCGGCCAAGTAGGCCGAAAGATCCGCTGTGTTCTGGATCGGCTCCATGCCCGCAGAGCATAGGAATACGATCACCCGAGCGTCAATGATTTTTCAGGTGACCGCATACCTATGCATAAGCGCGTGTCAGTGGGCCATCTCTTCCTTCAGGGCGGCCACGAACGTGTCGACGTCGTCCTCCGTGGTGTCGAAGGAGCACATCCAGCGCACCACACCGGCGGACTCGTCCCAGAAGTAGAACCGGAACCGCTCGCGCAGCCGCTCGGCCACGTCGTGCGGCAGCCGGGCGAAGACGGCGTTGGCCTGGACCGGGTGGACGATCTCCACGCCGTGCACCGCGCGGACGCCCTCGGCGAGCCGCTGGGCCATCTCGTTCGCGTGGCGGGCGTTGCGCAGCCACAGGTCCTTGGCGAGCAGGGCCTCCAGCTGCACGGAGACGAAGCGCATCTTGGAGGCCAGCTGCATCGACATCTTCCGCAGGTGCTTCATGTTCCGCACCGCGTCCTGGTCGATGACGACGACCGCCTCGCCGAACACCGCGCCGTTCTTCGTGCCGCCCAGCGAGAGGATGTCCACGCCGGCGTCGGCGGTGAACGTCCGCATGGGCACGCCCAGGGAGGCGGCTGCGTTGGCTATCCGGGAGCCGTCCAGGTGCACCCGCATGCCGTGCGCGTGGGCGTGCTCGCAGATCGCGCGGATCTCCTCGGGCGTGTAGAGGGTGCCCAGCTCGGTGGACTGGGTGATCGACACCACCTGCGGCATGGCCCGGTGCTCGTCCTCCCAGCCCCAGGCCTGCCGGTCGATCAGCTCCGGGGTGAGCTTGCCGTCGGGCGTGGGCACGGTGAGCAGCTTCAGCCCGGCCATGTGCTCGGGCGCACCGCCCTCGTCCACGTTGATGTGCGCGCTCTCGGCGCAGATCACCGCGCCCCAGCGGTCGGTGACGGCCTGGAGCGCCACCACGTTGGCGCCCGTGCCGTTGAAGACCGGGAAGGCCTCCGCGGTGGCACCGAAGTGGCCGCGGATGATGCCCTGGAGGTGCTCGGTGTAGTCGTCCTCGCCGTACGCCACCTGGTGGCCGCCGTTGGCCAGGGCCAGGGCGGCCAGCACCTCGGGGTGGGCTCCGGCGTAGTTGTCGCTGGCGAAGCCGCGGACGCGCGGGTCGTGATGGCGGTGCGCGTCGGTCTCGGCGTGGTTCACGGCTTCTCGGTCAGCCACAGACGGTTTCCGTTCACTTCGGCGGCGGGCTTGTGCCAGACGTTCTCGACGGCCTCGGCCAGGTCCTTGACGTCCGTGAAGCCCGCGAACTTCGCGTTGGGGCGTTCGGCGCGCATCGCGTCGTGCACCAGCGCCTTGACCACCAGGATCGCAGCCGCCGAGCGCGGGCCCGACTCGCCCCCGGCCTTGCGGAAGCCGTCGGCCATCGCGAGCGTCCAGGCCTCCGCCGCGGCCTTGGCCGCGGAGTACGCCGCGTTGCCCGCGGTCGGCTTCGACGCGCCGGCGGCGCTGATGAGCACGTACCGGCCGCGGTCGCTGCGCTGGAGGGCGTCGAAGAAGGCGAGGGAGGTGTGCTGGACGGTGCGGACGAGCAGCTTCTCCAGCAGGTCCCAGTCGGCGAGGTCGGTCTCGGCGAAGCCGGCGCTGCCGCGCCAGCCGCCCACGAGGTGGACCACACCGTCGATCCGGCCGTGGTCCTTCTCGATACGCGCGGCCCAGTCGCGCGAGGACCCCAGGTCGAGCAGGTCGACGGTCTCGCCGGTGACCGTGGCACCGCCGCCGGCGTAGCGGGCCGCGTCGACGGCCTCCGCCAGGCGCTCGGGGTTGTTGTCGGCGCCGACGACTACCGCGCCCGCCTCGGCGAGCCGGACCAGCGTGGCGTGCCCGGCGGGACCGCCCGCGCCGGCCACCGCGATCACCGCACCACTGAGAGACCTGTTCCCCACCATGTTCTTCCCCTCTTGAACCCTGTTCTGAAGGCCGTCGCTCACGCGGCGAGCCGCGCGGCGCCCGCCGCGGTGATGCCCTTCGTGGAGGCGATCACGTTCTTCAGTTTCTTCGACAATGCCTCATAGAACATGCTGAGCGGAAACTCGTCCGGAAGCACGTCGTCCACGAGCTTGCGCGGCGGCAGGGTCATGTCCAGGGCGTCCGGACCCTTTGCCCACTTGGAGCCGGGGTGCGGGGAGAGGTAGGCGGAGACCAGCTCGTAGCCGGCGAACCAGTGGACCAGCTTCGGGCGGTCGATGCCGTCCTTGTAGAGGCCCTCGATCTCGGCGCACAGCTGGTTGGTGACCTGCGGGGCGCGCTCCCAGTCGATGGAGAGCTTGTTGTCCGTCCAGCGGACGACGTCGTGCTTGTGCAGGTAGGCGAAGAGCAGCTGGCCGCCGAGGCCGTCGTAGTTGCGGGTGCGGTCGCCGGTGACCGGGAAGCGGAACATGCGGTCGAAGAGCACCGCGTACTGCACGTCACGAGCCTGCGGAACGCCGTCCGCCTGGAGCTTCACGGCCTCCTTGAAGGCGGTGAGGTCGCAGCGCAGCTCCTCCAGGCCGTACATCCAGAACGGCTGGCGCTGCTTGATCATGAACGGGTCGAACGGCAGGTCGCCGTGGCTGTGGGTGCGGTCGTGCACCATGTCCCAGAGCACGAAGGCCTCTTCGCAGCGCTTCTGGTCGTGGACCATCGCGGCGATGTCCTCGGGCAGCTCCAGGCCCAGGATGTCGACGGCGGCCTCGGTGACCCGGCGGAAGCGGGCGGCCTCGCGGTCGCAGAAGATGCCACCCCAGGAGAAACGTTCCGGCGCCTCACGGACGGCGATGGTCTCCGGGAAGAGGACGGCGGAGTTGGTGTCGTAGCCGGAGGTGAAGTCCTCGAAGGTGATGCCGCAGAACAGCGGGTTGTCGTAGCGGGTGCGCTCCAGCTCGGCCAGCCAGTCCGGCCAGACCATGCGCAGCACGACCGCCTCCAGGTTGCGGTCCGGATTGCCGTTCTGCGTGTACATCGGGAAGACGACCAGGTGCTGGAGGCCGTCCGCGCGGTTCGCAGCGGGCTGGAAGGCCAGCAGGGAGTCCAGGAAGTCCGGGACCGCGAAGCCGCCCTCGGCCCAGCGGCGCAGGTCCTTCACGAGGGCCTGGTGGTAGGCGGTGTCGTGCGGGAGCAGCGGGGAGAGCCGCTCGACGGCGCCGGCGACACGCTCGACGGCCGCCACGGCCTCGGCCCGCGACGGGGCCCCCTCGGCGTCGAGGTCTATCGATCCGTCCTTCGCCTGCCATGGCCGGATCTGCTCCACGGCATCCTTGAGCACGGTCCAGGCCGGATGCTCAACCACCCTGGTCAGCGAAGGAACCTGCTCCTCCGCGGTCGCCTGCACAAGAATTTCCGTCATGACCCCATCCTCCACGGGAGAACCTCGCGTATGGACACCGTATGCATACCCGGTTTCTCCCAGCAAGAGCTTGCTCGGGAAATTATTCTGTCGATCCCCTTGGTCACCGATGTTTTTCCTGTGGCAAACCGTGACGGCGCTCACTTCCGCCAACGGCCCGGAACGCTCGCGCGGCGGCGGTCCGGTCGGTCAAGGGCGTGGAGGACTCGCCCACGGGAGGGTGACAGCCAGGACGCATACCGGCCAACGGGCACTTGCCCCGGTCCCCGAATGCCCGGCGCAGCCACGGGTTCAACGCTCGGCACGGCCATTAGGCTGCGGCCTTGCCGCGTGGACGACGACGTCCCGCACGGGTCCGTCGGTCCGCGCGTCGCCGATCCGCCGTCGACGGAAGCGAGTTGAACCTTGAACTTCCTTACCATCGGTCACCGCGGGGTCATGGGCGTCGAGCCCGAGAACACCCTCCGTTCCTTCCTCGCCGCGCAGCGGGCCGGCCTGGACCTGATCGAACTCGATCTGCACCTGAGCAAGGACGGCGCCCTGGTCGTCATGCACGATGCGGAGGTGGACCGTACGACCGACGGCTCCGGACCGGTCGCCGAGAAGACCCTCGCGGAGCTGCGTGCCCTGGACGCGGGCCGCGGGGAGCGCGTGCCGGTGTTCGAGGAGGTGCTGGAGGCGGTACGCGCGCCGTTGCAGGCCGAGATCAAGGACGTGGCGGCGGCGCGCGCGCTGGCCGAGGTGATGCGCGCGCGGGACCTGACCACGCGGGTGGAGGTCTCCTCGTTCCACGACGAGGCGGTCGCCGAGATCGCGCGGCTGGTGCCCGGCGTGCGCACCGCGCTGATCGCGAGCCGGTACGGCACCGACGTGGTGGACCGCGCGGTCGCGGTGGGTGCCGCGACGGTGTGTCTGAACATCCGCCGGCTCACCCTGGAGACCGTCGAGCACGCGCGCGCGTCCGGGCTGCGGATCATCGGCTGGGTGGTCAACACCCAGGACCAGCTGCGGCTGGTGCGCGCCCTGGAACTGGACGGGGCGACGACCGACTACCCGGAGATCAAACGCACCGGCCGCTTCACCGCGTGACGGTGCCGGGGACGCTCAGGCGAGCGTCTTGACCAGCAGCTCGAACTCCAGGTCGGCGCGGCGCGGGATGCCGAAGCGCTCGTCGCCGTACGGGAACGGGGAGGTCTTTCCCGTACGGCGGTAGCCGCGGCGCTCGTACCAGGCGATCAGGTCCTCGCGCACGGAGATCACGGTCATGCGCATCTCGGTGACGCCCCACGTCTCACGGCACCGGCGCTCCGCCTCCGCCATGACGGCCTTGCCGAGACCCGCGCCCTGGAGGGCGGGGCTCACCGCGAACATGCCGAAGTACGCGTGGTCGCCGCGGTGCTCCAGCTGGCAGCAGGCGACGACGCGGCCGGCCTGCTCCACGGCCAGCAACCGGCTGTCGGGCGCCTTGATCACCGCCAGTACGCCCTCGGGGTCGGTCCGCTGCCCCTCCAGGAGGTCCGCCTCGGTGGTCCACCCGGCCCGGCTGCTGTCGCCCCGGTACGCCGACTCGATCAGCGCGACGAGGACGTCCACGTCGGCGTCGGTGGCGTCGCGGAAGGTGAGTCCGGTGGCGGTGTCCATGGCAGGGGTCTCCCGTCTCGGGCGTGGCTGGGGCACCGATGAGGGTAACGCTGCCGCTAGGCTCCCCCCGCATGGTGCATGTACTGAGCAGCCGGACCCTGATCCGGCCCACCGATCCGGAGCGCTCCCGTGCCTTCTACGGCGAGCGGCTCGGCCTGTCCGTCTACCGCGAGTTCGGTACCGGCCCCGAGCGCGGCACGGTCTACTTCCTCGGCGGCGGCTTCCTGGAACTCTCCGGCCGGTCCGACGTGCCGGCCTCGCCGGCGGTGCAGCTGTGGTTGCAGGTCGAGGACGCGACGGCGGCGTGCGAGGAGCTGCGGGCGCGGGGCGTGGAGATCGTCCGGCCTCCGGTGCAGGAGCCGTGGGGCCTGGTCGAGATGTGGATCGCCGACCCGGACGGCACGCGGATCGTCCTGGTGGAGATCCCGTCGGACCACCCCTTGCGGTACCGGCCCGGGATCTAGGGGGTTCCCGCTTCCACGGAGGCCGCCGGGGCGCGGTGTGCCGGGTGGGGTCGGTGGGCGCGGGCGCGGCCGGTATCGGTTCCTGGGCGCGCTCGGCGTTCGCGGCGGGCGGGCGGTGCGGGATGGTCGTCGGACTTCGCGCCGCGCGGGCGGGCGGGCCGGTTCCTCGGGCTTCCCGCCGCGCGCGCCGCGACGGCGCCGTATCCGGGTATCCGGGACGCGTCCGCGGCTCGCCCCCGGTCCGTCCCGCAAGGCCGCGCCCCGTCGGCGACACGACCCGCCGGAGGCGCGGCCCGGTGACGCCGCGGCCCGGCGGCCAGTCGGCCGCCGCGGTAGCCGTGCCCGTGCCGGTCCCGAGGCGCGCGGGCGGGCGGGGAGGCCGAGGAGGCCACGGCGGTCTTGCCTTCGAGGGCGCTCCAGCTCCTAGCGTCGCTCACACCACCTGCCGAAAGGGAGCACACGTGCGGTACACACTGTTCGGACGGACCGGTCTGCGCGTCAGCGAGCTGGCGCTGGGCACGATGACCTTCGGGGAGGAGTCGGGCTGGGGCGCCGACCAGGAGACCGGCGCCCGGATTCTCGACACCTACGCCGACGCGGGCGGGAACTTCGTCGACACCGCGAACATCTACGCCTCGGGCGCCTCCGAGCGGATCCTCGGCGAGCTGCTGGCCGGCCGCCGCGACCGGTTCGTGCTGGCGAGCAAGTACACCTGCAGCACCCGTGACGGTGACCCCAACGCCGCGGGCAACCACCGCAAGAACCTCGTGCGATCGGTCGAGGACAGCCTGACCCGGCTGCGCACCGACCGGCTCGACGTGCTGTGGGTGCACGCCCGGGACAACTTCACGCCGGTGGCGGAGGTGATGCGCGCCCTGGACGACCTCGTGCGCACGGGCAAGGTGCTCTACGTGGGCGTGTCGGACTGGCCGGCGTGGGAGATCGCCCAGGCCGACACCCTTGCCGAGCTGCGCGGCTGGACGTGCTTCGCGGGTTCGCAATTGCGCTACAGCCTGCTGGACCGCACCCCGGAGCGTGAACTCCTGCCCCAGGCGCGGGCGTTCGACCACGCCGTGTGCGCCTGGGCGCCGCTGGCGGCGGGCCGGCTCACCGGGAAGTACCGGCGTGGGCAGCGGGGCCGGCTGGACGTGCTGGGCGAACGGCCCGCGGCGTGGGAGGAGGACGTCGTCGACGCGGTCCTGGAGATCGCCGAGTCGGGCGGCTGGAGTCCGGCGCAGGTGGCCCTGGCCTGGCTGCTGGGCCGCCCCGGGAACATCGTGCCGATCGTGTCGGCCACCAGGCCGGAACAGCTCGCGGACAACCTGGCGAGCACCGGGGTCCGGCTCGACACGGACGCGCGGGCCCGCCTGGACGAGGTGAGCGCGGTCCCGCTGGGGTTCCCGCACGACTTCCTGCGCGAGACGCACGTCACCCGCAACGTGTACGGCGACCGCTGGCCGGACATCGAGGACCGTCGTTCCACGCACCGCCGTACGGTGCACGACGTCCTCTGAGGCAGGCGGGAGTTCGACGACAGGGCCGGGGGCTTCGTTTGGATCAGCCCGGGGCCGCGACGCCCGGCACGGCGCTCCCCCAGCCTTCGGCCGGGGACCCCCACGCCGCGTTGTCGGACCACCCGAGTACGCCCGGTACACGGGTGATCCTCCGCCTTGCGATGCACCGCACCGGACGCCGCGGCCTGATCCGAACTGACCCGAACGAAACCCCCTAGACCGGTGGCAGGCCCGCCCGGCCCTCCAGGCGCGTGAGCAGGCCGGCCAGCAGGCCCGCCAGTTCGTCCTGGCCGTCGGGGGGCAGGACGGACAGGACGGCCGTCTCGTACGCGAGTTGCTCGGGCAGGATGCCGTCGACCAGATCGCGTCCGGCGTCGGTGAGCCGGAGGTGGGCGACGCGGCGGTCGCGGGTGTCGCCGCGCCGTTCCACCAGGCCGCGCTCGGTCAGCTGCTTGAGCCGCTTGGTGACGGCGGCCCCGGAGGAGAAGGTCTCCCGGGCCAGCTCGCCCGGGGTCAGTTCGTGCCCGGTCCGGCGCAGCGCGCCGAGCAGGTCGAACTCGGGGCGGCTCAGGCCGGCCCGGCGCAGCGGGGCGTCCTCGGCCTGCTGGAGCAGGGCGGCGCAGCGGTTGATCCGGCCGATGATCTCCATCGGGCCGGTGTCCAGCCGGGGGTGGACGGCCCGCCACTGGCGGACGACGGCGGAGACGGTGTCGTCGCGCGCGGGCTCGGTGCCCGCCGCGGGTGCCGCACCGGGCACGGGCCTGCCGGTCGCGTCGCTCCCGGGCATCGGTCCGCCGTCCGTCGCCGTCATGGCCGTATGTCCTCCGTCGTCCTGCCCGGGTCCTGGCCCCGGGACGGGTCCCGCGGTACGAAACCCTGGCGCCGTACCGTCGCCGCGAGCGTACGGTGTCCGGACTGCTCGGCGAGCACGACCCGCTCCTCGGGCAGGGCGCGCTGCCACCACTCGCCGGCGGCGGCGTCGGCGGTGGCGCGCAGGTCGACCAGGGCGGCGGCGAGGGTACGGCGGGCGGACTCCAGGGCGCGGGGCGCCGGGTGCGGCTCGGCGAGCAGGCGGGCGGCACTCTCCCGGGCGCGCTCGGCCGCGGTGAGCGCGTGCCCCAGGCGGTCGCCCGCGCGCCGGTTGGTGACGGCGACGGCGGCGACGAAGCCGACCAGCGCGCCGACGAGGGTGTCCACGACCCGGTCGGTGATCAGTTCGGCCGGGTCCTGGGTGCGGGCGAACTCGGTGATGAGCAGCGCCATCGGGGTGACGCAGACGCTGCCCAGCCAGTAGTTGCGACCGATGAGCGCCTCCGCGCCGAAGTTGAGGGCGAGGCAGCACAGCACCAGGGCGGCGGGATGCAGATGGGCGAGCGGGGCGAGGACGGCGAAGGCGAGGACGCCGAGGAGGTTGCCCACGACCCGCTGGACGCCCCGGTTCCAGGTGAGGGTGACGTTGGCCTGGTAGAGGGAGGCGGCGGTGACCAGTGCCCAGTAGGGGCGGCCGACGCCGAGGGCGAGGGCGGCGTACCCGGCGAGGGCGCAGCCGAGGGCGGTGCGCGCGGCGATCGGCGCGAAGGGGGCGAGACGCTGCCACGGGGACCGGGGCGGCACGGCGCGTTCGGCGGCGATCCCGAGGAGTTCGTCGGCGGCCTCGCGAGGCTGCTCGACCTGCGGCACCCGGCCGGTGCCGCGCAGTTCGCGGGCCCACGCGCGCAGCCGGTCGGGGTCGGTGTCGGCGGGCGCGGCCAGGGCCACCTCGGCGCGGACGAGGAGCTGCTGGAGGGCGCCGCGGGTGCGGTCGGGGCGGGCGCCGACGGCGAGCAGCGACTGCCAGGCGGCGTGGATCGCGGCGGCGCTCGCGGCGCGGGCCCGGGCGTGGCCGTCGGCGGTGCCGCGCGTGTCGGCGTACGCGGCGGTGGCGGTCAGGGCCTGGGCGGTTGCGCGGCGCTCGGGGCCGTGCGGGCGCAGCAGCCCGGGCGCCATGCCGACCAGCCAGGCCCAGGCGCCGGCGGCCAGGGCCAGCCCGACGTGCCCGGGGACCTGGCCGGGGGTCTGCGGCGCGAAGAGCGAGGCGGAGCTGATGAAGGTGAGGACCACGTTGCCGGGCGGTCCGATCCGGGTGGCGTCGCACACCGCCTTCTGGACCGCCGCGAGGACGGCGCCGACGGTGACGAGGACGGCGGCGTTCGTGGTGAGGGCGGAGGCGAGCAGGGCGACGGCGAGGCCGCCGACCATGCCGAGCACGACCCAGGCCAGGGCGCGGGCCCGGGCGGCGTAGGGCCGGTTGTGGCCGTAGAGCGCGCACAGCGATCCGGCCATCGTGTACATGGCGAGGTCGAGACGGCCGAGCGCGAGCAGGGTGAGGTTGGGCGGCGCGACCGCGGCGACCACGCTCAGCGCGGGTTTGAACCAGATGTCGGAGGGGCGCCCGAGGCGGAGCACTCCGGCGAGGGGAAGACGGTGGGGGGTCGCACTGCTCATACCAACAATTTAGCATGTGTTTTACTCATAAAATATTGAGAGAGGGCTCCACGCGTCACAGAGCGCCGCGGAGGTCACGGCCCGTGCTCCCCCGCGTGCACCCCGTGTACATCCATGCGCTCGCGTGCGCTCCGCCGACTCCGGGCATCGCACCCGTGGAGCGTCCCTGGGGGCGACCGTCGAGCGGGGAGGCGCGCGTGCACGGACCGGTGACGGCAGCCTGGCTGCTGGTGGCGCTGTGCGGGGTGACCGGGACCTACTGTCTGCTGCGGATGCGCAGCGGCGTCGAGGAGCAGCGCCGGGCGGCGGGCGGCGAGGCGCTGATGGGCTTCGGCATGGCCGCGATGGCCGTACCGGCCGCGGTCTTCACCCCGCCGAGATGGGCCTGGCCCGTGTACGCGGCGGTGTTCGGCGCGACGGCCCTGCACGCGCTGTGGGCCGCACGCGGCGGCCCCCGCCACCTGCACCACCTGGTGGGCAGCGCCGCGATGGTCTACATGGCGGTGGCGATGTCGGTGGCCCCGCCCGCCGCCCACCACGCGCACGGCGGCACCGGCGTACCGCTGCTCACCGGTGTCCTCCTGCTCTACTTCACGGGGTACGTGCTGCTCACCGGCGCCCGGCTGGTGCCCGCCGCCGCCCCGGCGGGCGGGACCGCGCCGGGCGGCTGGGGCGACCACCCGGAGGTGGCCCGCGCGTGCCGGCTGTCGATGGGGATCGGCATGCTGGCCATGTTGCTGGCGATGTGAGCCCCGGCCCCGGACGCCCGGGGCGTGGAACGGCCGGGGGCGGCCGGAGGACCTTTCGCGGAGACGACCAGGGGGCGGCTGGAGGACTTTTCGGGGAGACGGCCGGGGGGCGGCTGGAGGGCCACCGGCGGTACGGCCGGACGCGGAACGCAGGGCGTGGAACACGGGCACGGCAACGCGGGGCACGGCAACGCGCGCGTTGTGGGCGTCACTTCGGTCCCGAGGACCGTACCGTCGAGCGGCTCGCCGCTCATAAGGTGCTGCCCATGATGGTCCCCGTGGCCCTGCTGCTGATTGGCGCCCTGACCTCCGTCGTCGCCCCGCGGCTGCTCGCCCGGGCCGACTGGACGGACCGCGAGCCGGTCGTCGCCCTCTGGGTCTGGCAGTGCGCCGTGGCGGCCGTCCTGCTGTGCTGCGCCCTGTCGATGGCGCTCAGCGCGGCGGCTGCCTGGCAGGCGGTGCGCTGGCACGTGTTCGCCACCGCGCCGCGCGGGGTCGTGGACGCGTATGCCCTCGGTACGGCGGGCCCCTGGGCGGCGCCGACCGCCGTGCTGCTCGCCTGCGCGGGCCTGTGGAGCCTGGCGATGCTGATCCGCGAGGTGGCCCGGACCCGGGTCAGGCGGCGCGGGCAGCGGGCCAAGCTGCTGCTGCGGGCACCGCTGTTGCCGGGCGAGGAGCCGACGGGCGGCCGGCTCGTGGTGCTGGAGGGCGACCGCCCCGACGCCTGGTGGCTGCCCGGCGCCGCGCCCCGGCTGGTCGTCACCACGGCCGCGTTGCGCCGGCTGAGGGGGCGTCGGCTCGACGCGCTCCTCGCGCACGAGCAGGGGCACGCGCAGGCCCGGCACGACTGGCTGCTGCACTGCTCGGCCGCGTTGGCGGACGGGTTCCCGCGGGTGCCGGTGTTCGCCGCGTTCCGCGACGAGATGCACCGGCTGGTCGAGCTGGCCGCCGACGACATGGCGTCCCGGCGCTTCGGCCGGCTGACGACGGCCCTGGCCCTCGTCGAACTCAACGAGGAACGGGGCGTGTTCGGGCCCGGGCCGACCCTGCAGGCGCATGTGCCGCAGCGTGTGCACCGGCTGCTGACCGCTCCGGACCGGCTGCCGGCACCGCGACGGCTGCGGCTGGCGGCCAGCGCCGCGCTGGTGCCGGTGATCCCGCCGCTGGTGGCTCTGGTACCCGGGTTGCGCGCACTGGGCTGACACGGGAGCGGCCCGGTGGGCAGTGCCCCGGAGACCGACGGCCCGTTGGCACGGCGGCCCGGCGACCGGCGACCTCCGGCCGTCGGTGCCGGCCGGATACGGCGGCGACCCGCGCGACGGCCGGCGACGGTCCGCCCGCGCGTCAGGGCGGCGATCCTTGTCGACGGGGCGCCCTGCTCCGGCCATGCCGGTCTTGGCCCCGGGCGCCTCATCAACAAGGATCGCGGCATGCACGATCGCCCCGCCACTCCCCCGCCACCGCCCCCCGGCCGTTCGACGGCGTCCCGCAGGGCCGCCCGCGCCGCCCTCGCCCTCGGCGTCTGTTCGGTCCTGCTGCTGGTCCTCGTCGCGGTGCGCTGGCACCCGCTGCTCTCCGCGGACGGCGACCTCTCCCGGACCACCCACCGCTGGGCGGTCCACCACCACGAGGTGACCCACGCCTTCCGGGTGCTGACGGACTGGGTGTGGGACCCGCTCACCATGCGCCTGGTGTGCGCCGCGGTGGTCGTGTGGCTGGTGTGGCGCCGCGCGGCCTGGTGGACGGCGCTGTGGCTGGCGGCCACCTGCGCGCTGGCCGGGCTCGCGCAGCAGGTGGTGAAGGCCGCCGTCGGCCGCCCCCGTCCGGTCTGGCCGGACCCCGTCGACTCGGCCCACTACGCGGCCTTCCCCTCCGGCCACGCGCTGACCGCCACCGTGGTCTGCGGCCTGCTGCTGTGGCTGCTGCACCGCGCCGGCCCGGGCCGCGTCCTGTGGCGTACGGCCGTGACGGCGGCACTGGTCTCCGTGGCCGGGGTGGGCGTGACCCGGGTCTGGCTGGGCGTCCACTGGCCGTCGGACGTGCTCGGCGGGTGGCTGTTCGGGGCGCTGCTGGTGGCGCTCGCCGTGCTGGTGTACGAGTGGCCGTGGGACCGTCGGCCAGGGCCGCGGGCGGGTCGACGCGGGTAAAGTCCCGCGCATGACCGCCGTGTTGTTCGACTTCTCCGGGACCCTGTTCCGCATCGAGCCCGCCGAGTCCTGGCTGCGAGCGGTGCTGACCGAGGCCGGGCACCCGCTCCCCGAGGCCGAACTCGTCCGGGCCGCACGGGCACTGGAGGCGGCGGGCGCGCTGCCGGGCGGCGCGGAGCCGTCGGAGCCGCCCGGCGACCTCGCGGACCTCTGGGCGGTCCGGGACCGGAGCGCCGAACTGCACCGGGCGGCGTACACGGGCGTGTCCCGCCGGGTTCCGCTGCCGGATCCCGCGCTGTACGACGCCCTGTACGACCGGCACATGACGCCGGCCGCGTGGTCTCCGTACCCCGACGCCCCCGAGGTGCTGCGCACCCTGCGCGAGCGCGGGATCGGGGTGGGCGTGGTCAGCAACATCGGCTGGGACCCACGCCCGGTGTTCCGCGCGCACGGGCTCGACGCGTACGTGGACACGTACGCGCTGTCGTACGAGCACGGGGTGCAGAAGCCGGACCCGCGGCTGTTCTCGATCGCCTGCGAGGCGCTGGGCGCCGACCCGCGAGGGGTGCTGATGGTCGGCGACAACAGGAGGGCGGACGGCGGCGCCACCGCCCTCGGCTGCCGGGTGCACTTCGTGGACCATCTGCCGGCGCCCGAACGCCCGGACGCGCTGCTGCCGGTGCTCGACCTGGTGGGTTGAGCCGCCGGCGCCGGGCGATGCGGCCCGGCGGCCGGTCGGCCACGCCGTCCGTCTGAGACGATCCCCCGCGTCGCCCCAGACGGACGGCTGCCCGGGCAGCCCCGGAACACAGGGCTGCCCCGCTGCGTTGAGTATAGTTGGCTGGCAGCCAGTCAACGCAGGAGTTTCAGAATGTCCCCGCGCAGCGCCTCGGTCAATGAAGAATTGCGGCGGCGTTCCCGGGAACGGCTGCTCCAGGCCGCCGTCGAGTTGGTGGACGAGCGGGGTTTCGAGGCCACGACGCTCGGCGACATCGCGGACCGGGCGGGTTCGGCGCGCGGACTGGTGTCCTACTACTTCCCCGGCAAACGCCAGTTGGTGCAGTCCGCCGTGCACCGGCTGATGCACCGCACGCTGGAGGAGGCGCTGGAGCGGGAGCCGCGCACCGAGGACGGCCGGGAGCGGCTGGCCCGGGCCGTCGACGCGATCCTGGGCCTGGCCCGGGACCGGCCCGTGCTGATGCGCCAGCACATGGCGGGCCTGCTCCAGGCCGAGGGCTTCGTGCAGTGCCCGGAGCAGCGCAGGCTGGCGGAGTTGCTCGGCGACACGGTCGCCCGCTACGGCGCGCAGGACGTCACGGCCGACTACCCGATGCTGCGCGCCCTGTTGATGGGCGCGGTGTACTCGGCGCTGGTGCCGGGGGTGCCGATGCCCGTTCCGGTGCTGCGGGCCGAGCTGTTCCAACGGTACGGGCTGGACTGGGAGATGGGCGTGCCGCCGGAGAGCGAACCGGAGGCGGGGGCGGAGGACGGGGACCTGTCCCGGTTCTTCGCCACGGAGGAGCGGCCGAGCGACTGCTGACGAACACGTCGCACCTGCGCGGCGCGTGGCCGTCGGTACCGACCTCGTGAAGGCGTGGCGGCAAGAGGCGGCCTCGGTGAAGGCTTCGACGGCGGCGAAGGCGTCGGCGCGGGCGTCAGCGGCGGGCGTGGCGGGGCGGCAGGAAGCCCGCGTCCCGGGCCCGGGCGATGAGGCGGAGGGCGCGTCGACGGCTGTGTCCGGTCGCGTCCATCACCGCGAGCACCGGATCGAGGCCCTCGTCCTGCGCCGCGCGGTACTCCTCGGCGAGGAGTCGGCGGCCCTCGATGCCACGCGGCCAGGTCTGCCGCGCGCGACGCGACCAGGCACAGCCGGCGGCATCGGAGGCGGCTCCGCCCGCTCCCGCCGCACAGCCGGCGCCCGCCCCGGCCACGTCCGGCCGCACCGGACGCTCGGCATCCGCCGCGGCTCCGCCCGGCGCCGCGCCGCGATCGGCGCCCCCGGTGCCCCGGGTGCCTCCCGGGCCTTCCTCCGCGCCGCAGTCAGGGCGTCCCGGGGCTGCCCCCGTCGCGCGGCCGGTGCCCCCTGGGCCTTCCGCCGTCCCCGCCGGGCAGCCACCGCCCCCGCTGCCGCTCCCCGGCTCCCCCGCGCCCCGGTCCAGGCGCTCCTCCGGACACACTCCCCCACTCTGCCCACCCGTGCCGCACGCCGCGGACAGCGGTGCCTCGATCCAGCCCGCGAGGAGCTTGAGGTCGGTGAGGGACAGGGCCGGGTCGGCTCTGACGTCCTCGATGGAGACGCGCCCCGCGTTCAGCACGGCCAGCGCGTCGACCGAGGCACCGTCGGGAAAGGCCAGTCGGACATGGAACCACGCCGTGGTGTCTCCGTGCCCCCGCACCTCCCAGGCGGGCCACACGGAGACCGCGCCGTCCTCCGCGGTCCGATCGGAAAGGCCAAGAAAGGATGCTTCCAGCACGCACGAAACGTAACCAAGTGATCACATCCGGCACGGCGGGCGCGCGTCCGCGTCACTCCACCGGCCCCTGCCACCGGGTTCACCGGAGTGCCATGCTGGAACCGTCCGCACGCCCCTCCTTCGGGCAAGGAGTACCGCTGTGCTGCGTGTCGCCGTCGTAGGCTCCGGACCGAGCGGCTGTTACACCGCCCAGAGCCTGATCCAGCGTGACCCCGGGGTACTGGTGGACGTTCTGGACCGGCTGCCCTGCCCCTTCGGGCTGGTCCGCTACGGCGTCGCCCCCGACCACGAGAAGATCAAGTCCCTCCAGGGCAGCCTGCGGACGGTGCTGGAGCACGAGCGGGTGCGGTTCCTCGGCGGGGTCCGGGTGGGCGGTCCCGACGGTCTGCCGGCGGCGCGGCTGCGGGAGCTCTACCACGCGGTGGTGTACTGCGTGGGCGCCGCCACCGACCGGCGGCTCGGCGTTCCCGGCGAGGAGCTGCCCGGCAGCTGGTCGGCGACCGAGTTCGTCTCCTGGTACAGCGCCCACCCGGACGCGGCCGACGCGGGCTTCCTGCGCGGGGTCCGGTCGGCGGTGGTCATCGGGGTGGGCAACGTCGCGGTGGACGTCGTCCGGATGCTGGTCCGGGGAGCCGCCGAACTGCGCCCCACGGACATCCCGCAGGGCGCGCTGGAAACCCTGGCGGCGAGCGGGCTCACGGAGGTGCACATGGTGGGCCGGCGTGGCCCCGCGCAGGCTCGTTTCACCACCAAGGAACTGCGCGAGCTGGGCGCACTGCCCGGTGTCGAGGTCACCGTGGACAAGACCGACCTGGCGCTCGATCCCGGCGACCCCCACGCCCTGCCGGCCGCGCCGCGGCGCAACGTGGAGGTGCTGCGCGGCTGGGCGGCACAGCCCTCCGCGGCAGCCGCGCGGCGGATCCGGCTGCGGTTCTTCCTGCGGCCGGTCGAACTGCTCGCGGTCGGCGGCCGGGTGGGTGCCGTGCGCTTCGAGCGGACGGCACCGGACGGCCGGGGCGGCGTGACCGGCACGGGCCGGTACGAGGACGTGCCGGCACAGCTGGTGCTGCGTTCGGTGGGCTATCGCGGAGTACCGCTGGAGGGCCTGCCGTTCGACCCGGCCAGCGGCACCGTGCCGCACCGGGAGGGCCGGGTGCTGCGGGACGGCGTGCCCTCGCCCGGCGAGTACGTCGCCGGGTGGATCAAGCGCGGCCCGACCGGGGTCATCGGCACCAACCGGCCCTGCGCCAAGGAGACGGCGGCCGCCGTGCTCGCGGACGCTCCCACGCTCGTCCGGACGGACGTGCCGGCCGATCCGGTCCCGGCGCTCCGGGCGGCGGGCGTCGACCCCGTTCCGTGGGACGGCTGGCTCGCGATCGAGCGGGCCGAGGCCGAGCTGGGGTCGAGGCTGGGACGGAGCGTCGTCAAGCTGGCCGACTGGGACACGCTGCTGGCGGCGGCGCGGGGGCGGTAGCCCGCGCGACGTAGCGGCGGCGCAGGTGCCGTAGACCGTGGGCGGCGTCCGGCGGCGCGGGTGCGTTGGCGGGTGCCCCGGGCCCGCGGGTGCCCCGGGCGTTCAGCTCCCGACGGCTGCCCGGCCGGTGTCGCCGAGTCGGCCGGCCTGTCGGTCGGCCGCGGTGAGGAGGCTGTCGAGCAGTCCCGGGAAGAGGCCGTCCAGGTCGTCCCGGCGCAGCCCGTTCATCTTGGCCGTACCCCGGTAGACCTGCCGGATGACCCCGCTCTCCCGGAGCACCCGGAAGTGGTGCGTGGTGGTGGACTTGGTCACCGGAAGATCGAACTGCGAACAGGACAACTCCGCTTCCCGGGCGGCCAGTTCGCGCACGATCTGGAGCCGCATCGGGTCGGAGAGCGCGTGCAGCACGGACTCCAGCCGGATCTGCTCCCGCTGCGGGTGCGGCAGTGCGCGGCCGGTGGTGGCGGTGTCGGTCACGGCGGCGGCCCTTCGTCGCGGGATTCCCTCGGTGATGAGTATTGTACGAGAGACATCGTAGTTTGACATCTCTCATAGTACGATGGATACCGTATGAAGGCATCAGCCGGCCGTGACGAATGGAGTCCGTCGTGAGCGCGCTCTTCGAGCCCATCACCCTGCGCGAAGTGACCATCCCGAACCGGGTGTGGATGGCCCCCATGTGCCAGTACTCGGCCGAACCGGAGGGCCCGCTCACCGGCGCCCCGCACGACTGGCACTTCGCGCACTACGCGGCGCGGGCCGCCGGCGGCACCGGTCTGATCGTGGTGGAGGCCACCGCGGTCGCGCCGGAGGGCCGGATCTCCCCGTACGACCTCGGGCTCTGGAACGACACCCAGGTGGAGGCGTTCCGCCGGATCACCCGCTTCCTCGTCGCCCAGGGCACCGTGCCGGCCATCCAGCTCAATCACAGTGGCCGCAAGGCATCCACCGAGCGGCCCTGGAAGGGCGGCGCGCCCGTCGGCCAGGACGCCCACGGCTGGCAGCCGTACGGCCCGAGCCCGGTCCCGTTCGACGAGGGTCACCCCGTCCCGACCGAGTTGACGGTCGATCAGATCGGCGAGATCGTCGGTCAGTTCGCCGCCGCCGCGCGCCGGGCGCTCGCCGCGGGCTTCGAGGCCGTCGAGGTGCACGGCGCCCACGGCTACCTGATCCACCAGTTCCTCTCCCCGCATTCCAACCGGCGCACGGACGCCTACGGCGGCTCCTACGAGAACCGCGCCCGGTTCGCCCTGGAGGTCGTGGACGCCGTACGCGAGGTGTGGCCCGCGGACAAGCCGCTGTTCTTCCGCGTCTCGGCGACCGACTGGCTGGAGGAGGACGGCTGGACGCCGGACGACACCGTGCGCCTCGCCCGCGATCTGCACGCCCACGGCGTCGACCTGCTCGACGTCTCCACCGGCGGCAACGCCGCGCGGGTCAGCATTCCGACCGGTCCCGGCTACCAGGTTCCGTTCGCCGCCCGGGTGAAGGACGAGTCCCCGTTGCGGGTCGGCGCCGTCGGTCTGATCACCGAGGCCGGGCAGGCCCGGAAGATCGTGGAGAACGGCGAGGCGGACGTGGTGCTGCTCGGCCGGGAGCTGCTGCGCAACCCGTCCTGGGCCCGGCAGGCCGCCCGGGAGCTGGGCGCGGAGATCCGGGTGCCGGACCAGTACCACCGCTCGGTCTGACCCGGCCCCGCGCCACCGGCGGCGGCCCCGGCCCCCACGACCCGGCGGCCCGACCGCCACCACCCACGGCCCGGTGGGCTGACCCGCCACCACCCATGAGCCGTCGGCTCGACCCGCCACCACCCACGGCCCGGTGGGCCGGGGCGGTCCGCCCGGCGGGTGCCGCGCCGGTCAGGATGTCCGCAGCAGGCGGCCGATGGTCTGTTCCAGGCGGGGCAGGGTGCGCTGGCCCGCCAGGGCCAGCGCGATCGCGGCCGCGACCCCGGCCCAGGCGACCGGACCGAGCGGGGTGCAGCCGAAGAGGCGGCTGACGCCCGGGGTCTGCACCGCGGCGACCAGGGCCAGGGCGGAACCCAGGGACGTGACCTGCACCAGCCGGCTGTCCCGCCGGTCGAGCAGGGTCTGCACGAGCTGCGTCCCCACCACCCCGCACAGCGCCATGGTGCTGGAGCGCCGGGCGGTGCCCGGGGTGAAGCGGCCGATCAGCCAGGCCGTCACCGCGCCCAGACACGTGGTCAGGGCCCGGTGCCGGATCTGCCGCAGCAGGGGTTCGCCCAGCACGCCGGCGGCCTCCTCCACATGCCCCAGGTCGGCCTCGCCCTCCTTCTCGGTGACCGCCACCGCCATCGACGGGAACAGGTCGGTGAACAGGTTCACCATCAGCATCTGCCGGGTGGACAGCGGCGCCCGCCCGGACAGCAGCGTCCCGAGGATGCCGAAACCGACCTCGCCCGCGTTGCCGCCGATCAGGATGGCGATCGCGTCGGCCACGCTGTGCCACAGGGCGCGGCCCTCGCCGACCGCGTCGATCAGCACCGTCAGGTCCTCGTCGGTCAGCACGATGTCCGCGGCGTTGCGGGCGGCGGCCGAGCCGCGCGCGCTGATGCCGACGCCGATGTCGGCGGCGCGGATCGCCGCGGCGTCGTTGGCGCCGTCGCCGACCATGCCGACCACCCGGCCCGCGTCCCGCAACGCCTCCACGACCTGGAGCTTCTGCTCGGGCGCCACCCGGGCCACCACGCCCGCGTCGCGCAGCATCCGGGCCCGGGCGGCTCGGTCCGCCGCGGCCAGCTCGTCACCGGTGACCACCACGGTGTCCTCGGGCCAGCCCAGATCGGCGGCGATCGACCGCGCGGTCTGCGGGTGGTCGCCGGTGAGCATGACCGGTCGTACACCGGCCCCGTTCAGCCCGTTCACCAGCGCGGTGGAGGTCTCGCGCGGCACGTCGGACAGCGCCAGCAGGCCGGTGAACCCCAGGTCTCCCAGCGGTCGGTCGAGGGCCTCGGACACCTGCTCGTCCGCGCCGAGCCGCCGTTCGGCCACGGCCAGCACCCGCAGGCCGCCCCCGGCGAGCGCGTGGGCGGCGTCGGCGGCGTGCCCGGGCAGCTCGGAGCACGCGGGCAGCACGGTCTCCGGGGCGCCCTTGACCACCAGCACGGGCGGCCCGTCCCCGCTCCGGCCGACGGCGGCGGCGTACCCGCGCGCGGCCTCGAACGGCAGGCCGGCGAGCTGCGTCCAGTCCGGATCGGGCTCCGCGGCGGTGAGCACGGCCTCGTCGGTGGCGTGCACCGGCTGCTCGGAGCCGCCGTTCAGCTGTGGGCAGGCCCGCGCGGCGGCCCGGATCGTGCGCGCGGAGCCGGTGTCGTCCACCGCGTGGACGGCGCCCTCGGTGTCGGTGGTGCGCACCAGCCGCAACCGGTTCTCGGTGAGCGTGCCGGTCTTGTCGAAGCAGATGGTGTCCATCCGGCCCAGCGCCTCCAGCGTGCGCGGGGTGCGCACCAGGACGCCGCCCCGGCTCAGCCGCCGGGCGGCCGCCAGCTGGGCGACGGTGGCCACCAGCGGCAGCCCCTCGGGTACGGCCGCGACGGCCACCGCCACGCCGCCGCTGACCGCCTCCCGGATCGGGGTGCCGCGCAGCAGCGCCAGGCCCGTCACCGCGGCGCCGCCCGCCAGGGTCAGCGGCAGCGCCTTGCGGGTGAGTTCCTGGAGCCTCGCCTGCACTCCGCCGGCCGGGGGCGTCCGGGCGGCGAGGTGGACCGCGCGGGCGGCCTCGGTGCGGTCGCCGGTGTCGACCACGAGGGCCCGCGCCTCCCCCGCCACCACGGTCGTCCCCTCGAAGACCATGCAGCGCCGGTCGGCCACGGGGGCGTGCGGCGTGGGGTCCGTCTGTTTCTCCACGGGCAGCGACTCGCCGGTCAGGGCGGACTCGTCCACCTCCAGCCCCTCCTGCCACAGCAGCCGGGCGTCGGCGGGCACCACGTCGTCCGCCTTGAGCTGGATCACCTGGCCGGGCCGGAGCCGGCCCGCCTCCACGGTGCGGGTGCCGTCGGCCGGGGCCTCGTCCGGCGGCGGCACCAGGCGCGCCCGCTGCTTCTGCTCCGCGACCAGCCCGGACATCGCCCGCTCGGCCCGCAGCCGCTGGACGCCGCCGACCAGCGCGTTCAGGTCGAGGGCACCGACGACGAGGAGCGCGTCCACGACCGAGCCGAGGATCGCGGAGGCCGCCGAACCGACCGCCAGCACCGGGGTGAGCGGATCGTGGAGTTCCCCGCGGACGGCGCGGCCGAGCTGGTAGGACCAGCGGGCGGGCGCGACGGCCGGATGTCGGGTGACGCCCTCGGCGGCCTTGCGCAGCCGGGCGGTCAGCGACGTGCCGGTGCCGGCGGCCGGCTCGTGTGCCAGCCGTTCCCTGGCCTCGTCCGGGCCCAGTTCGTGCCAGTGCACCCGGGGCCGCGGGTGCGGGGCGCCGGCCGCCGCCACACCCAGCGCGGCCCGCGTCCCGGACAGCAGCGCGGTCGCGGCACCCGCGTCGACGGGTGCGTGCCGCAGTCCCGGCAGCAGGGCCCGGCGGCCGCCTCCGCCGCCGGACTCGCCGACGGCGACGAGCAGCCCGGACAGCGCGGCACCGGAGCGCGCCAGCGTCTGGGCACGGTGTCCGACCGCTCGGGCGGCCGGCACCGCCGTCAGGATCCGCCACACGTCGGGCAGGCCGTGCGGGCCCAGGATGTCCGCGCCCCAGACGACGGCGGCGTCCTGGTCGGTGAGGGCGACCGCGACGTCGGCGGCGCGCAGTGCGGCCAGGACGTCGTGCTCGTCGGCCGTGCGCACCCGGGCGACGACCAGTACGGCGCCCTCGTCGCCGCGCGCCTCGTACACCACGTCGTCCAGCGGCCGGCGGGCGTCGACGACCCGGTCGGCCAGCCCGGTGAAGTCCTCCAGCGCGGGATCGTCCACCAGCACGACCCGCAGTCCGGCCCGGCGGGCGGCGTCCAGCACCGGCTCGGCCCACGGGTCGGCCTCGCCGTCCCCGGTGCGCAGGGCGCCGGAGTGCAGGACGACCGTGCCGGCCATCTCCAGCTGGCGCATCCGCTCCGGGTCGCGGACCAGTACGCCCGTGCGGGACAGGGCGGTGCTCAGTACGGCGTGGAAGGCGGCGGGACCGTAGCGGGCGGCCTTCGGGGAGCCGGCCAGCACCGCCTCCGCCGCCTCGGCGCCGTCGTGCTTGACCAGCAGGGTGGCCGCCGCGCCCAGCACGCTGCCCGCGGAGGCGTGGGCCGCGTACTCCTGGGCCGGTGAGACGCGCAGCGGGGGGCGCGGCGGGCCGTCCGGGGCGAGGCTGGTCCGGCGCGGCGCGCACAGCTGGTCGTGCACCATGTCGAAGGCGGCCGAGCGGGCCACGGTCTCGGCGAGCTGGAAGGCGCGCAGGACGCCGTCGAGCACCAGCGAGCTGGGCGTCTGCCCGGCGCCGTGCACGGCCGCGTTGGCGCAGGCCAGCACGAGGTCCATGGGGGTGGCGCCGATCCGGGCGCGCAGCCGGGCACGGAAGCGCGGGTTCTCCCGCAGCAGGGTCACGACCGCGGTCGCCACCCGGGGCGAGGGCGGCAGCCGCAGCGAGTACGCGGTCAGGCCGACGGCGATCCCGGCGGCGTCGGCGGCGAGCGCCGCCGCCGCGGCGCGCACCCCGGCCGGGTCGGCGGGGTGGGTGATCTCCTCCACGTCCCCGCCGGCGAGCACCAGGCCGTGCCGTTCGGCCAGGTCGGCCGCGTGGTCCAGGACCCGGTCGGCGGCCTCCTCACCGGTCGCGGTCACCACCAGTCGGGAGAGTCCCTGGTCCCAGTAGGCGAAGAGCACATCGGGATGGTCCGCGAGTGCCTCGGCCACCCGGCGCGCCAGCTCCCCGGTGCCGCCCGCGCGCCGCGCCCGGTCCCGCTCGACGGGACGTACGGCGAGGTGGGCGCGGGCGCCGGAACGCCAGTGCGCCCCGGCGCCGGGGAGCGCGTTGCGGGCCACCCGGGCGATCCGCGCGGCGGCGTCCGCGCCGCGCACGCCGGCGCGCGCCGTACCGGCGGCGGCACCGGCGGCCAGTCCGGCCACCGGTGCCGCCGCCCGCGCGAGCAGGCGTGGGACCGCGGGCAACAGGCGGGCGGCGGTCGACGGCGCCGTCAGCAGACCCACCACCATGACCTCCTCAGAGCGTGGTGCGGTCGGGCCGCGCGGTCGGGCCGAGGGGGCCGGAGGACGTCCGGGCCGCCGACGCCCGGGTTCCGTGGGCGGAACCGTGGGCGGACTCCGGTGGACCGGCCGCCCCCGGGTGACCTGATCCCTTCGCCCCGGGGCCCGCGACGGGTCCGGGGGCCTCGGTGCCCTCGGCGGCCCCCGGTCCGGCCGCCTGGCCGTGTCCGGGGCTCCCGGCGCCGGACCGCAGGGCCGCGGTGCCCAGGTCGTGGGCGGGTTCGGGCTCGGGCTCCCGTGCGGCCACGTCCGCCCGCGGGGCGGGCCTGGGCTGGGTGAGCCAGGCCACCGCCGCGCCCGTGAGCGCGACCGGCCACTCCACCACGCCCGCCGCGCCGAGCACCCCGGCCCCGGCGTACACCGCCATGCGCCGTCCCCGGGGCGAGACCGCTCCAACCTTGTCCAGTGTTTCCTCGGCGGCCCTGCTCACCGTTCCGGCGCCGGGCACCCTGCGCAGTACCGAGGCGGCGCCGCGCAGGGGCGCCGTGAGGGCCGACGACGACTTCTGCTCAGCCATGACTCTCCTCGGGTGAGTTCGCCTTACGTGCCCCACCGAGTGCCCGCGACCGCGCTGGTCATCCCCTTTCACCGGAAACGTCCGCAATTGCCTTCTATCGGAAACGTCCGCGGTTGCCGTTCGCCGGGGACGTCCGCACTTACCAGGGAACGCCACGGCTTCCGTCGGCGCCACACGCCACGTTCGCTCCGCCGGCCACGCCTGGTGGCCCGGCTCGGCGGACATCATCTGCGCGTGAGCCCTGCCGGGCCGCCCGGCGGCGGGCCGGCCCCTCGTCACCTCATGTGGCGGCCGTCCTGCCGCGCCACTTCCCGGACAGCACGAGATGGGCGGCGACGCCGAAGACTAGGCCCCAGAACGCCGAGCCGATGCCGAAGAGGGTGACGCCGGAGGCGGTGGCCAGGAACGTGATCAGCGCGGCCTCGCGGTCCTTCTCCTCCTTGACCGCGCCCGTGATGCCGCCGGCGAGCGCGCCGAGCAGGGCCACACCGGCGATCGCGGCCACCAGTTCCTTCGGCAGTCCGGCGAAGAAGGCCACCAGCGTGGAGCCGAAGGCGCCGATCAGCAGGTAGAAGGCACCACAGGAGACACCGGCCACGTAGCGCCGCCGCGGATCGGGGTGCGACTCGGGACCGGTGCAGATCGCGGCGGTGATCGCGGCCAGGTTGACCGCGTGCGCCCCGAAGGGGGCGAGCGCCGTCGACACCAGTCCGGTGGTGCCGATCAGCAGCCGGTCATCAGCCTCGTACCCGGAGGCGGAGAGCACCGCCATGCCGGGAGCGTTCTGCGTGGCGAGCGTGGCCAGGATCAGCGGCACGGCGACGCCGATGAGCGACGCGACGGAGAACTCCGGCGTGGTGAGCACCGGCCGGGCCAGCTCGATGCTGTCGACGTGGACGTGCAGTCTCGAGGTGGCCGCGCTGCCGACGACGCCCACGGCCAGCGCGATCAGCACCGCGTACCGGGGCAGCAGCCGCTTGCCCACCAAGTAGGCCGCCAGCACGGCTCCGGCGATGACCGGCGCCGTCTTCAGCGAGGTGAAGACGTGGGTGCCGAAGCTGAACAGGATGCCCGCCAGCATCGCCGAGACGACCGCTGTCGGCACCTGGCGCATCAGCCGACCGAACACCCCGGTCACCCCGACCAGCGCGATGACGGCGCCGGTGACGAGGAACGCGCCGACGGCCTCGGCGTAGGGGTAGGCGCCGAGGCTCGTGACGAGCAGTGCCGCGCCCGGCGTCGACCAGGCGGTGATCACCGGCATCCGGGTGCGCAGGCTCAGCCCGATGCAGGTCAGACCGCTGCCGATGGATATGGCCCAGACCCAGGAACTGGTCTGCGCGGTGTCGAGGTGCCCCGCCGAGGCCGCCGACAGCACGATGGCCAGCGGTCCGGAGTAGGAGACGACGACGGCCACGAGGCCCGCAAGTACGGCGGACGGCGACGCGTCGCGCAGCAGCCGGGGCCGGCTCGCCGCGGCGGCCGGCTCCGGTCCCCCGGGCCCCTCCCGCTCCGAGCGGTCGGGAGCGGAGGACGGTGCGGTGGTGTCCGTCTCGGTGGACTCGGGGCTCAACGGTCCTCCTTCGCTGCCCTTTCCAGGGCCTGTTCCAGGTCGGCGACGACATCGGCCGGGTTCTCCGGGCCGAGGGAGAGCCGGACCGTGTCCGACGGTCCGGCGGTCCGGTGCTGCCCGGCCCATCGCAGGTGCGGCGGTGTTCGACGCACCTTTCCACACCGCTCAACGACGTGGCACGGGTGCAGAGTTCGCGGCTCCGCGCGAGGCGCGGGGAGCGCTGCCGGTCCCCCGCGACGCGCGGGGAGAGCATGCCGCCGAATCCGCCGGTCATCCGGCGGGCGGCGGGAACGGCCGCGGACACCGCTTCCCGGTTCGGGCGTCGGGAGCCGGGCCACGTGGATGCCTCGTTCCGCGGTCACTGCCGCTCGTCCCGCGCGCCGAGCGCCGCGGCGAGTTCCCGCCGGTATCCGGCGTACGCCGTGCGCAGGGCGTCCCCCGGCCAGTCGGGCGGCAGCAGCGCGGGCGGCAGGACCGGGTCCGTGAGCAGGTGGCGGACGGCCGCCGCGTAGACGGTGAGCCGGTCGGCCGGGCGGGCGGCATCGTCCGCGCGGGTGAGCAGCAGCCGGGCGCCGGATGCCCAGTCGGCCAGCGGCCAGAGCCGGGCGGCCAGCTCGCGCGGGGGCTCCTCGGGGCGGGCCGTGTACGCGAGCGCCACCCGGCGCACGTCGGAGGGGAGCGGCCGGTCCAGGTTGGCCGGGCGCAGCCACACGCCCTCACGGAGTTCGGCCAGGCGCAGGGCGGCCAGCCGGGCGCGCAGGTCGGCGCGTTCGGCGGGGCCGCGGCCGGTCGCCGTGATCACCACCATCTCCCAGTCGCCGTGCCACGCGCGCGTGCGCGGGTCGGCGGCGTCGTCCTGGCGGCGCTGCCGGTCCAGCAGCCGGTCGCTGAGCCGGTAGACGGCGTCCGTGCGCCGCAGGTCACCGGCGGCCACCATCCGGCTGAGCGCCGCCCGCAGCGTGGAGCCGCCGACCCCGAACGGCTCCACGAGCCGCACCAGGTCCTTCACCGGCAGCTCCGGCGGATGCGCGCCGAGGAGCAGGCTCAGCACGACCGACCGGGCGGACAGCGGTCGCAGACCCGCCGCAGCCGGTTCCGCAGGGACGTTCACGCACATGGGTCCGTACTGTACGTGCGTCTTCTTGTTGCAGCATTGCTACGACCGCAGAGTAAGTGCAACATGGTCGTATGGTCTCGATTCCCGCGCAGTCGCCGGTTCAGCCGCAGTCCGCCACGCACGACGTCACCAACCAGGCGCCACCGCTCGCCCCGTACGACGCCGCCGCCGACCAGGCCCTGCTGGAGGGGTTGCGCCGGGAGGGCGCCGGGTGGGCGGAGGACGACGTGCGCCGGCTCGGCGCGCGGGCCGGCAGCGCGGATGCGCAGGAGTGGGGCGAGCTGGCGAACCGGTACGAGCCGGTGCTGCGCACCCACGACCGCTACGGCCACCGCGTCGACGAGGTGGAGTTCCACCCCGGCTGGCACCACCTGATGCGGACAGCGGTCGCCGCCGGCCTGGCCGGCGCCCCGTGGGCGGACGAGCGGCCGGGCGCGCACGTGGCCCGGACCGCGGGCGGGCTGGTGTGGGGGCACACGGAGGCGGGACACGGCTGCCCCACGTCGATGACGTACGCCGCCGTGCCCGCCCTGCGCGCCCAGCCGGACCTCGCCAAGGTCTACGAGCCGCTGCTCACCAGCCGGGAGTACGACCCCGTGCTGCGCGTGCCCACCGACAAGCCCGGGCTGCTCGCCGGAATGGGCATGACCGAGAAGCAGGGCGGCTCGGACGTGCGGACGAACACCACCACGGCCACGCCCACCGCCGAGGACGGCGTGTACACGCTGCGCGGCCACAAGTGGTTCACCTCGGCGCCGATGTGCGACGTCTTCCTGGTTCTCGCGCAGGCTCCGGGCGGGCTGTCGTGCTTCCTGGTGCCCCGCGTCCTGCCGGACGGCACCCGCAACACCTTCCGCGTCCAGCGGCTGAAGGACAAGCTGGGCAACCGGTCCAACGCCTCCTCCGAGCCGGAGTTCGACGGGACCGTGGCCTGGCTCGTGGGGCCGGAGGGGCGGGGCGTGAAGACCATCATCGAGATGGTCAACTGCACCCGCCTGGACTGTGTGATGTCCTCGGCCACACTGATGCGCAAGACCCTGGTCGAGGCGGGACACCACGCCCGGCATCGCAGCGCGTTCGGCGCCCGGCTGATCGACCAGCCGCTGATGCGCAACGTCCTGGCCGATCTCGCGCTGGAGTCGGAGGCGGCGACGACGCTCACGCTGCGGCTGGCCGGCGCGGCGGACCGCGCGGTGCGCGGGGACACCGGGGAGCGGGCCTTCCGGCGCCTCGCCACCGCCGTGGGCAAGTACTGGGTCACCAAGCGGGGCCCCGCCTTCACCGCCGAGGCCCTGGAGTGCCTGGGCGGCAACGGGTACGTCGAGGACTCCGGCATGCCCCGGCACTACCGGGAGGCCCCGCTGCTGTCGATCTGGGAGGGCTCCGGCAACGTCAACGCGCTCGACGTGCTGCGCGCCCTGGGCCGCGAACCGGACACCGCCGAGGCCCTGTTCGCCGAACTCGCCCTCGCGCGCGGGGCCGACGCCCGCCTGGACACGGCCGTGGCCGCGCTGCGGGACGAGATGGCCGGAACAGGTCCGGCGGGAGCCCGCCGGCTGGTCGAGCGGATGGCGCTGGCGCTCCAGGCGTCCCTGCTCGTACGGCACGCTCCGCACCCGGTCGCGGACGCCTTCTGCGCGACCCGGCTGGGCGGCGACTGGGGGCACTCGTTCGGCACCCTGCCCGCCGGGACCGACCTCGGCGCCATCCTGGAACGCGCCCTGCCCGACCGGGACTGACGCCCTCGCGCGCGTGCGCGCGGCGTGCCTCGATGGAGCGGTCCGCGGTAACCGGATACTTCGCCCTCACGCGCGTGCGCGCGATGCGCCTCGTGGCCGGTGACCGCCGACGGATCGCACACGGTCAGCAGGTGTCTCCGGACCGTTGTCACTGCCGTGGTGCACACTCGCGATCAGGTGGCGCTCGGCTGGGGAGGGCAACGTGTTCACGGGGATCGACGAGGTCGACTGGGCCTCGCTGCGGCACGCGCACGGCAGCGCCGAGGACGTGCCCGGCTGGTTACGGGCGCTGGCGTCCGCCGATTCCGCCGAGCGGGCGACCGCGCTCGACGGGATGTACGGCGCGGTGCACCACCAGGGCAGGGTCTACGACTCGACGCTCGCCTGCGTCCCCTTCCTGTTCGCGCTGGCCGCGCGCGAGGCGGTGCCGGACCGGGGCTGCGTCGTGGAACTGCTGGTCAGCATCGGCGGGGACGGCACCGAGGGCGCGGACCGGGACGGGCGGGCGCGGGCGGCGGTGCGCGCGGGCGCCGGGGCCTTCGCCGTGCTCGCCGGGGACCCGGACCCCGCGGTGCGGCAGGCGGCGGCCGGGGCGCTGGTGCGCTTCCTGGACGATCCCCCCGAGGGTCCTGGAACTGCTGCGGCAACGGCTGCGCGCCGAGCGGGACGACCGTGTCCTGCCGGTCCTCACGGAGGCGCTCGGCCTGTTCGCGCGCCGGCACCCGGGCTGCGCCGACGACGCGGTGGACCTCCTGGCCGAACAGAGCGCGCCGCCCTACGCGCCGGGGCTGCGGCTCGCGGCGCTCGGCCAGCTCGCGCTCCGCGCGCCCGGCCGGCTCCCCGCCGACCCGGTGCCGGTGGCGGTCCGCCTGCTGCGGCAGCGGTCCGCGCAGCGCCACCGGACGCGGGAGCGGTCCGGCACGGACACCCTGGTGCGCCGGATACGCCGGCTGCGGCCATCCGACGAGCAGGGCGCCGCGCTGCTGCGCACCCTGCACGGTGCGCTCGGTGACCGGGTGGGCGACCGGATCGCCCTGCTCACCTGCCAGTTGACCAGTCCCGACCCGGTGGACCGGTGCAACGCGGTGTGGATGTCGGCGGGGCTGTTCCGTGGCTGGCGCGGCGCGTACGACGAGCCCGTACGGCTGCTCGGCGCACAACTGGGCACCGAGGAGGACCGGTTGCGGGACGCGGCGGTCTCCGCGCTGGCGGAGCTGTACGCCCTGGCCGCGCCCGCCGCGGACGCCCTGCACGCGCTGGTCGCCGCCCGGCCCGACCTGTGGACGCGCCGCTGGGAACGATGTCCGCCCGCCCTGGGCGGCCCGCTCAAGGCACTGGCCAGGACCGATGATCGCCGGGCGGTCCCGGCCCTCGCGCAACTGCTGGCCGGGCCCGCGGCGCCCGTCGGACTGGGCTGCGAGGCCGCGCACCTGGGTCCTGTCGTCAAAGTCCCGCCGTCCGCCCGGAGGGCGGGCCTCGCGGCGTCAGGTGCGTGCTCCGGGGGTCCCCCCGGCCGAAGGCTGGGGGAGTGCCGGGCACCGTCCCTCGTACTGGACGTACTCGGGTCGGGGCCCGGTGCGGCGAGTGGGGGCACCTCCCACGCCCTTGAGGCAGTGGGGGAGCGTGCATGGCGTCGCGAGGCAGGCGGGAGTCTGACGACAGGGCCTGGGCCCGGCCGCCGCTCCCTAGGCCCCCGCGCTGCGCGACCGCCTCGGCCGGATACCGCTCGACTCCCCCGGCGCCGCCCGGCTGGCCACCCCGCTGCTGACGGCCATCAGCGCCATCGGTGACCAGGGCGCCGTCCCCGAGCTGCTGCGGCTGCTCTCGGGCTCCCCCGACGGCCTGGGAGCGCGGGACGCGATCGCCGGCCGGGTGATCGAGGCGCTGACCGGGCTGGGGGCCGCCGCCGAGGCGGCACCGATCCTGCGGACCCTGCTGCGCACCCGGCACGCGCCCGTCGCGGCGGGCGCGCTGTGGTCGGCCGACGGGGACGCCCACGCCGTGCTCCCCTTCCAGGTCGCCGGGTTGGCACACACCGACCCGGCGGTCCGCGGCGCCGTGGTCCGCCGACTCGGCGCCCTGGGTCCGGCGGCCCACCGCGCGCTGCCCGAGCCGCGCCGGCTCCTTCGGTCGGGGCCGGTGCGGGAACGCGTACCGGCCGCGTGCGCGCTCTGGCGCATCACGGGGGACGCCGCCCTGGTCCGGCCCGTGTTCCGCGCCGCCTGGTCGGCGGACCCGCGCACCCGCGTCCCCATCGCCCGCTGCCTGACCGCACTGGGCCCCGCCGCCGCGCCGCTGCGCGACCTGCTCGCCGCCGAACTGTCCCGGCCACGCCGCCACACGGCCCACGGGGACGCCTACGCCCCTCGCGACATCCCCGACGACGAGGAACTGCTGCGCATCGGCCGGGAGGTGCTGGCGGAGACATAGGCGGGGACGGGAGCAGGGGCGGCACGGGAGCGGGAAGCGGGGGCGGGGCCGGGAGGAGCTGGTCTGCTCCCGGCACCTGCGACGGGCGTTCCCGCGAAGGCGGGTGCAGCCGGCGTCGCGAGCCGCACCGCCAAGGCCGGAAACCGTGCCGCCGAAACCCCAGGCTGTGCCGCCAGAACGGTGGGCCGCACCGCCAAGGCAGTACGCCGCGCCCCCAACTCGGCGAGCCTGGCCGCCGGGGCCGCAGGCAACGTCGGCAGGGCGACGGACCGCGCTGCCAGGGCCGCACGCCACCCCGCGAGCGCGGCGAGTCGCGCTGCCGGGGCCATAGGGCCGCTCCCGGCGCCGCAGGCCGCGTTGTCGGGGCAGCCGGTGAGTGAGTCCAGGCGGGGTCAGACCATGCGTCCCCACTGCGGGCCCAGGCGGGCCCATTCCGTGTCCCATGCCTCCATGCGCCCGCGCTCCAGCCGGCTCCGCGCCGCCAGGCCGCCGACGAAGGGGACGGCCGCGGCGCCCACGCCGATCAGGACGCCGGTCAGCGTCGCCCGGAAGGCGGCCTCGGAGGCGGCGGTGGGGCGGCCGGCGAGCCGGCCCCGTGCGTCGGTCCAGACGGTGACCCGCGTACCGGGCTCGCTGCCGGGCCCCACCCGGACCCGGCCGGTGCGGACGGAGCCGTCGGCCGCGGTCCAGCGCACCTTCGCCCAGACCCGTTCACCGGCGGAGGCGTGGCCGCCCCGCTCGGGGAACGCCCCCGGAACCCGCGCGACGACCCTGGCCACGGCGGGCCACCGGCTGTTCCGCTCCCGGGCGAGTCGGTGCTCCACCGAGCCGGCCGCCACGAGACCCGATAGCACTCCGGCCAGGACCGTCAGCAGACAGGCGCCGAGCACCACCCAGGCTTCCACCACGTCGGCCCGGCGTTTGAGCGGGTTGCGCCGCCAGCGCCACAGCCACACCCTCGGACCACGGAACGCCTTCAAGGGCATCCTCCTCACGAGCGCACCGACCGGCCGGAACGCCCTCCCGTACGTGGGAACCCGCTCCGTTGCTCACGACGAGCCGTCACCCCGACGGTCGCACGAGACACCCCCCGGCCGCAGGCGCATGCCGCAACGGAACCGGCCGTTCTCGGCCACCATCCGGCGACACAGGCCGTGACCTGCGCGGACGCCCGCTTCAGGGCGGAGTGTCAGTGGCGGGGTGCAGACTGGCCGGTATCTGACGACTACCCGGACAAAGGCGTCCCGGAGGTGATCGGCATGGCCGAGGTACTGCTCGCGGTGGGCACCAGGAAGGGCCTGTTCATCGGGCGGCGGCGGGGCGGCGGCCCCTGGGAGTTCGACGCGAGTCCGTATTTCAACGCGCAAGCCGTCCACTCGGTCGCGATCGACACCCGGACGTCCCGGCCCCGGCTGCTGGCGGGCGGCGACAGCGCGCACTGGGGTCCGTCGGTGTTCCACTCCGACGACCTCGGCCGCACCTGGACCGAACCGGCCCGGCCGGCCGTGCGGTTCCCGAAGGACACCGGCGCCTCCCTGGAGCGCGTCTGGCAGCTGCACCCGTCCGCCGCCGAACCGGACGTGGTGTACGCGGGCACGGAGCCGGCCGCGCTGTACCGCTCGGCGGACCGCGGCGAGAGCTTCGCGCTGGTCCGGCCGCTGTGGGAGCACCCGACCCGCTCCCGCTGGGTGCCCGGCCTGGGCGGCGAGGGCCTGCACACGGTGCTCACCGACGCGCGCGATCCGCGGGCCGTGACGGTGGCCGTCTCCGCGGCGGGGGTGTACCGCACGACGGACGGCGGTGCGAGCTGGTCGCCGTCCAACTCCGGTGTCTCGGCGGTGTTCCTGCCCGATCCGGACCCGGAGTTCGGCCAGTGCGTGCACAAGATCGCCAGAGACGCGCGCGACCCGGACCGGCTGTACCTCCAGAACCACTGGGGGGTCTACCGCAGTGACGACGCGGGCGGCCGGTGGTCCGACATCGGCGCGGACCTGCCGTCCACGTTCGGCTTCGCGGTGGCCGCCCATCCGCACCGGGGCGACACGGCGTACGTCTTCCCGATCAACGCCGACACCGACCGGGTGCCCGTCGGCCGGCGCTGCCGGGTCTTCCGCACCGCCGACGCGGGACGGACGTGGCAACCGCTCACCGCGGGGCTGCCGGCCGAGGACCACTACGGCACGGTCCTGCGGGACGCCCTGTGCACGGACGACCACGACCCCGCCGGGGTGTACTTCGGCAACCGCAACGGCGAGGTGTTCGCCTCGGCCGACGACGGCGACAGCTGGCGGCTGCTGGCCGCGCACCTGCCGGACGTGCTGTGCGTACGGGCGGCGGTGGTCGGCTGACCCTTCCGCGCGGGCCGGACGAGAGGAGGCCGGCCGGATCCGCCGGGACGGAGCGGGCCGACGACGCCCCCGGGACGGAGCGGGCCGACGACGGCCGTGGACCGCGACGACCAGCCGGGGCCGTGGGACACGGCGGCTGTCGAGGGCCGCGCTGACCGCCTGCGATCACGGGCGCTCCGGCCGCCGGTTGATCGCCGACGGGTCCGCGGCAGTAGGGTGACGCCCGTGGCACCACGACCTTTGCATGAAATCGTCGAACCGGGCTGGGCGAAGGCCCTGGAACCCGTCGCCGGGCGGATCGCGGAGATGGGCGACTTCCTGCGCGCGGAGATCGCCGCGGGACGCACCTACCTCCCGGCCGGACCGAACGTCCTGCGGGCCTTCCAGCAACCCTTCGACGAGGTACGCGTCCTGATCGTCGGTCAGGACCCGTACCCCACCCCGGGACACGCGGTGGGGCTGTCGTTCTCCGTAGCGCCGGAGGTACGCCCGCTGCCGCCCAGCCTGATCAACATCTTCCGCGAGCTCGACAGCGACCTGGGGTTGCCCCAGCCGTCCACCGGAGACCTCACACCGTGGACGCAGCAGGGCGTACTGCTGCTCAACAGGGCCCTGACCACCGCACCGCGCAGCCCGGCGGCACACCGAGGCAAGGGCTGGGAGGAGGTCACCGAGCAGGCGATCCGGGCCCTGGCGGCACGCGGCAAGCCGCTGGTGTCCATCCTGTGGGGCCGTGACGCCCGCAACCTCCGCCCGCTGCTGGGCACTCTGCCGGCGGTGGAGTCCGCGCACCCCTCGCCCATGTCGGCCGACCGCGGATTCTTCGGTTCGCGCCCCTTCAGCCGGGCCAACGACCTGCTGATGCAGCAGGGCGGGCAGCCGGTGGACTGGCGCCTGCCGTGACCGCCACCGGGTATCTCGCCGTGGACTCCGGCGGTTCCGGCCTGCGGGTCGCCGTCGGTGTGCCGGGGCGGGAGCCCGCGGCCCAGCGGAAGACCCGGGAGCCGGTCCGCACCGGCGCGCGGGGCATCGACCCCGCCCATCTGATGGCACAACTCGCCCCGGTGGCCGCCGCCTTGGTGGCCGAGGCGGGGCTGGAGGGGCTGGGCACGGCGGTGGTCGGGGCCGCGGGGTTCGCCACCCTGGGCGACGCCCTGCGGGCCGAACTGCCCGGCGCGCTCGCCCGGGAACTGGGCGTCGGCACCGTGGCGCTCGCCGCGGACGCCGTCACCGCCTACGCCGGCGCCCTCGGGCCGCGTCCGGGCGCCGTCCTGGCGGCGGGCACCGGACTGATCGCGATCGGTACGGACCTGACGGGCTGGCGGCGGGCCGACGGCTGGGGGCACCTGCTGGGCGACAGCGGCAGCGGCGCCTGGATCGGGCGGGCCGGGCTGGAGGCCGCGCTGCGCGCCCACGACGGCCGGGACGGCGGTTCGGCACCGCTGCTGGCAGCCGCCGAGGAGTTGTTCGGCCCGGTGCGCGACCTGCCCGGCCTGCTGTACCCGCGGACCGACCGGGCCGCCGTACTCGCCTCCTTCGCGCCCCCGGTGGCCGCGTGTGCCGCGCACGACCCGGTCGCGGCGGACATCCTGCGCTCGGCCGCCCGGCACATGGCGGACTCGGTCACCGCCGTGTGCCCGGTGGACGGCGCACCCGAAGTGGCGCTCACGGGCGGCCTGTTCAAGATGGGCGATCCGCTCCTCACACCCCTGCGCGAAGAGCTGGCGCGCAGACTGCCGCACGCCCGGCAGGTCCCGGCCGAGGGGGACCCGCTGCTCGGCTCGGTGCGGATCGCGGCGGACCTGGCGACGGACCGGCTCACCCTGCCGACCGAACCGGCGATGCTGTGCGTGGTCCGCGACGCGGTGAGCGCGACTCCCGTATGAGCGGTTCCGCCCTGATACCGGGTCATGCGTCCGGCATGTGCCCGAACGGGGTGTCCGTCGCACGCAACTCATCAGACAAAATGGGACGGATACCGCTCACCTGCACCCTCCCCGAACGGAGGAACCCGGGAAACCAGTAACATGCGGCGCCATGAGCTCCCCCACTGGACCCGCGTCCGGCCTGCCCGTACGAATGCCGCGACCCCGTCAGCCCGGACGGCACCGCCGCCCGGAGCCGCTGGTGGCTCCCGAGGGCGCGCCCGCGCTCGTCCTCGCGGTGCCCGGCGCGCCCAGCGCCGCCACGCGCAGCCTCGCCGAGGAGGTCGTGAGCATCGCCCGCTCCGAGCTGCCCGGCCTGGACGCCCGGATCGGGTACCTGGACGGGGACGACTCCGAGTTCCCCACGCTCCGCTCCGTGCTGGCGTACTCCGCCGAGGAGCGCACCGCCCGCTACGAGCAGGCCGTCGCCGCCGGGATCGAGGGCGTCAAGAAGCCCGACGGTCCGGTCGCCGTCGTCGTCCCGCTGCTGGCCGGCCCGGACAACGCGCTGCTGCGCCGGATCCGGCAGGCCGTGATGGACAGCCGGGTCGCCGCCGACCTGACCGACGCGCTGGGCCCGCACCCGCTGCTCGCCGAGGCGCTGCACGTACGGCTGTCCGAGGCGGGTCTGGCCCGTGCCGACCGCGCCCGCCTGTTCACCGTGGCCACCGCCGCGGACGGCATCATCCTGGCCTCGGTGGGCGGCGAGGAGGCCGTGCAGGCGGCCGGGATCACCGGCATGCTGCTCGCCGCGCGGCTGGCCGTGCCGGTGATGGCGGCGGCCCTGGACCAGGAGGGTTCGATCTCCGCCGTGGCCGAGCAGCTGCGCTCCTCCGGCTCGCAGCAGCTGGCCCTGGCCCCCTACCTGATCGGTCCGGAGATCGACGCGGAGCTGGTGGCCGCCGCGGCGGAGGAGGTGGGCTGTGCCACGGCCGAGGCGCTGGGGGCGTACCCGGCGATCGGCAAGCTGGCGCTCGCCAAGTACACGACGGCGCTGGGCATCGTCCCGCAGCAGCCGCAGGGCGCCCCGGTCCGCTGACGCGTCACGGCCGGCCGGCCGACCGGCACGCGGCAGCCGTACGGCTCAGGGCCCGCTCCCGACCCGGGGGCGGGCCCTTCGGCATGCCCGTCGGCCTCACCCCGGGGTACCCGGTCCGCCCGTTCCGGGCGGGCTCAGCCGAAGACGACGCAGGAGGCGGCGGTGACTCGCGCGGAGCCGTCGTAGCGCGGAATGCCCGTGGCCTCGTCCACGGCGAACCAGGAGACGTCCCCGGAGCGCTCGTTGGCCGCGTAGAGGTAGCCGTCGAGCTGGGCGAGGGCGCGCGGCCAGCGCCCGCCGCAGGGGACCGTGCCGGTCAGCCGGAGCCCGTCCGCCTCGACGGCGAGGACCGACACGACGTCCTCGCCGCGGGTCGCGGTCCACACGAAGCGGCCGTCGGGCGAGACGACGATCCCCGAGGGGTAGGCGTCGCCGGCCGGTGCGTCCCGCAGCACGGGGACCTCGGACAGCGGCTTCAGCGAGCCGCTCGCGGCGTCCCAGCGGCACACCGTCACCGTGGGGGTCAGCTCGTTGACCACGTAGGCGTGCTCGCCGTCCGGGTGGAAGGCCAGGTGGCGCGGGCCGGAGCCGGGGCGCAGGGCGAACTCGCGGTGCACGGCGAGGCCGCCGTCCGCCAGGGTGCACACCCGCACCGAGTCCGTCCCGAGGTCGACGCTGACCGCCCACCGGCCGCTCGGGTCGGGCTGCACCTGGTGGGCGTGGGGGCCGCGCTGCCGCCGGTCGTGCGGGCCGGAGCCGGTGTGCTGGAGCCGTCCGGAGGGCGCGCCGGCGAGCGTGCCGTCCGGGCGCAGGGGTACGGCGGTGACGCTGCCGCAGCCGTAGTTGGCGGTCAGCACGTGCCCGGCGTACAGGCTGAGGTGGGTGGGGCCGCTGCCGTCGACCGGCACCGGGGCGCCGGCGGGTTCGGGCCGGCCGCCGTTGAGGCGGTAGGCGGCGACGGCTCCCTCGGCCGTCTCGCTGACGGCGTAGAGCGTGTGTCCGTCCGGCGAGAGGGCCAGGTAGGAGGGGTCCGGTACGTCGTTGACGGCGGAGACGAGGGTGAGGGCCCCGCCGTCCGGCGCGATCTCCGCGGTCACCACTCCTGGGCCGCCCGCCGCCGTGAACGATCCGATGAACGCCCGGCGCCTGTCCGCCCTGCCGTCCCGTGTCACCGCTGTCCCCTCTCGATCGAGCCGGTCGAGCCGGTCGCGCCGGTCAGGGGTCGACGGTAGCAGCCGATCAGCGGCGGTCTAGACCATGGAAGCGGGGCGTCAGGGCGGTTCTTCGCCGCGCCGGGGGCCGAAGCTGTCCCCGGGGGGACGGTGTGTCCGCCCAGGGGCGGCACCGGGGGGCGTTCCTCCCCGGCTCAGGCCCCGACCAGTCGGGAGCCGGAGGACGGTGTCCGCAGCGGTTCCGCGAGGTCGGCGAGGGCACGCTCCAGGCCGTGGAGGTGGGCCAGGGCGGGTTCGGCGGGCGGTTCGGCGGGACGGTGGACGGGGTCGGCACGACCGGCGGTCAGGGCCTCGACGGCGGCCTCCACGCGCCAGCACGCGGCGGCGAGCCGGGCGTCGTGCGAGGCCTCGGGGTCGGCGGCGACCGCGACCAGGCCCCGGACCTCCCGGGCGCAGTCGTCGAGCAGCGCCAGGACCCGGCGGGCCCGCGCCTTGCGCGCCGGCACGGGGTGCAGCGGGTGCACCAGCGGGGCCACCGAGAGCCGTACCCGGCCGAGCAGCTGCTCCAGCTCGGCGACGCGCGGCGCCGGGTCGGCCGTCGCGGAGCCGGCGAGGCGGGCGGCCGCCTCGGCGGTGCAGGCGTGCACGCAGCGCAGGGCCCGCTGGATCCACGCGTCGGTGGTGGCGTGCGTGGTGACCGGCAGTACCACCGCGACGGCGAGCGCGGCACCGAGCGCGCCGACACCGGTCTCGACGAGCCGCAGCGCGAGCAGTCCGGGGCTGAGGACGCCGAGGAGGCCGTACAGGGACTCGGCGAGCACCGTCACCCAGAGCATCATCCAGGTGTAGGAGACGGCGGCCGTGTAGAAGATGCCGAAGACGGCGACCGCGACGAGGACGGCCGTCGGGACGGGCGCGCCGTCCACCGGTACGGCGACGAGGAAGCCCAGGCAGACGCCGATCACCGTGCCGAGCACCCGGCGGAAGCCGCGGACCAGGGTCTCGCCGCGCGAGGCGGTGTTGACGAAGATCCACCAGGTGGCGCCGACGGCCCAGTACCAGCGCTGTCCGGACACCAGCTGTCCCGCGACCAGCGCGAAGGCGGCGCCCGCGGTCGCCTGCACGGCCTGCCGCGTGGTCACCCGGGCCAGCCCGGTGCCGAGCGACGGGGCCGGTACGGCGGCCGGGGGCAGCCGGCGTTCGTAGCACCAGACGCCGAACCGCACCAGGGCCGCGGTGAGCACGGAGAGCAGGACGGCGGCGTCCAGCTCGGGCAGCTGGGCCGGGGTGGCGTGCAGGAACTGGGCCACGAAGAAGGTCATGAACGCGAACACGCCGAGGCTGTGCCCGCGCGGACCCCACCGGCGGGCGTAGACGCCGGCGCCCACGACGGCCAGGAAGGCGAGGTCCCGGGCGACGGGGACGTCGTGCAGTTCGGCGGCGGCGGCCAGCACCGGGAGGCCCACGGCGGGGAGCAGGGCGGTGGTGACCGCCTGGCCGCGCACGGTCGGGTCCGTGACGGTGAACAGGGCGAGCAGCGCGGCGAGACCGCCGGTGACCGCACCGACGAGGGAATGCCCGGCGAGTCCGCAGACCACGACCGCCAGACCGATGCCGAGGACGGCCCGCGCGGCGAAGCGCAACCGCGCCCGGCCCGGGTCCGGAGCCGCGAACATCCTCTTCAGCACTGTCACCCTCCCCTGGGAACCCGGATGAACGCCAGTGAACGTCGCTGAACGTCAATGAACACCGACGAACACGACCGGACAATCGACGATCGACCCACGAACACCGGCATGGAAACCGATACGGAAAAGGCGCCGCGGGGGTCCGCAGCGCCATCGACTCGTCCATGAGAGCATCACGGAGGTCACTGGCTCAAGTGTCGCCCGGATCAATGGGCCATCGGACCAGTGCGGGGCGGGCTGCCTGAGCCACCGGAATGCCAACGGCCCAGGTCGGGCGGTACACCGGCGTCGAGGCGCGCTGAGCCATTGGTACAGTCGTGCATCATGGCCGTGGACGAACTCGACACCCGCATCCTGCGACTGCTCCTGGAGCAGCCGCGCACCAGTGTGCGCGAGTACGCCCGCATCCTCGGCGTGGCCCGCGGCACGCTCCAGGCGCGGCTGGACCGGATGGAACGGACCGGCGTGATCACCGGTACCGCGCCCTCCCTGTCCCCCGCCGCGCTGGGCCACCCCGTGCTGGCGTTCGTGCACATCGAGGTCACCCAGGGGCATCTGGACGACGTCGGGGACGCGCTGGCCGCCGTACCCGAGATCGTGGAGGCCTTCTCGATCACCGGCGGCGGAGACCTGCTGGCTCGGGTGGTGGGCCGGGACAACGCGCACCTGGAGGACGTGATCCAGAAGCTGATCAGCCTTCCGGGCGTGGTCCGCACCCGTACCGAGGTCGCGCTGCGCGAACGCGTCCCGCACCGGCTGCTGCCCCTCGTGGAGTCGGTCGGCCGGGCGGCCCGCGTCTGACGCGCCGCCGACGCTCCTCCCCGTCCGTCCGGGCCACCCCGCCGGACGCGGGTGCGGGCGGGGCACCACCCTTTCGCAGCAGGGCGCCCGGTCCGCCGCCGCGTCGTCCACGGCACCGCCGTACCACCGCACCCGTCCGCCGGCGCGGCGGGCCTCCCGCGCGGCGAGCGGGCCGACGGGCCGGCCCCGGTGCCGTCGCGGGCCGGCCCTGGTGCCGTCACGGGACGGTCCCGGCTGACTTCCGCGTGCGCGACGGGCCGCTGCTGCTTAGCGTGACCCCATGAACACAGTCCAGACACGGCCCGCACCCGACGAGCGGCGGTGGAAGGCGCTCGGGGTCTGTCTGGCAGCGGGCTTCATCTCGCTCCTCGACACCTCGATCGTGAACGTCGCGCTGCCCTCGCTGGAACACGGGCTCGGAGCCACGGAGGCGACCGAGTCATGGGTGGTATCCGGGTACGCCCTCACCTTCGGACTCGCACTGGTCCCGGCCGGACGGCTGGGCGACATGCGCGGCCGGCGCCAGGCCTTCCTGATCGGGCTCGCCCTGTTCACGGTGGCCTCACTGGCCTGCGGACTCGCGTCCACCCCCGGCTGGCTGGTGCTGTTCCGGCTGATCCAGGGCACGGCGGCGGGCATGGTGGCGCCCCAGACCTCGGGGCTGATCCAGCAGATGTTCCAGGGCGCCGAGCGCGCCAAGGCCTTCGGGGTGCTCGGCACGGTCATCGGGGTGTCGACGGCGGCGGGCCCGCTGGTGGGCGGCCTGCTGATCGACGCCGTCGGCACGGACGACGGCTGGCGCTGGGTGTTCTTCGTCAATCTGCCGATCGGCGTGGCCGCCTTCGTCGCCGGACTCCGGCTGCTGCCCCGTCTGCCGGTGGCCGGGAAGCACGAGGAGTTCGACCTGTTCGGAGTGCTGCTGCTCGGCTCGGGCGTCTTCGCGCTCATGCTGCCGCTGGTGCAGGAGCAGCAGTGGACCGGCCGGGAGAAGTGGGCGCTGCTGCCGCTGGCCGTGGCGCTGCTGGGCGCGTTCTGGGCCTGGGAGAAACGGCAGGGCGCGCTCGGCCGCGCCCCGCTGGTGGACCTGGCGCTGTTCTCGCTGCGTTCGTTCACCCTGGGCGCGCTGATCAGCCTCGCCTACTTCGCCGGCTTCACCACCGTCTTCTTCCTCTACGCCCTGTACTTGCAGAACGGCCTGGGCTACAGCGCGCTGGCATCGGGCCTCACGGTGCTGCCCTTCGCGGTGGCCTCCGCGGTCGGGGCCGCCGTCGGGGGCCGGCTGGTGGTGCGTTTCGGCCGCAAACTCGTCGTCATCGGGCTGGGCGGGGTGGCGCTGGGCATGCTCGGCGTGGTGGTGGCGGTGGAACTGGTGCCCGGGCCGAACCTGGGCTGGGCGTCGGCGCTGCCGCTGCTCATCGGGGGCATCGGCTCCGGTATGACGGTCTCCCCGAACACCACCCTCACCCTCACCCGTGTCCCCGTGAACCGTGCGGGCGCGGCCGGGGGTGTCCTCCAGACGGGCCAGCGCGTCGGCTCGGCGGCCGGGATCGCGGTGGTGGGCTCGGTGTACTTCGCGCACCTCGCCAACCACGGTCGCACCGACACGGCGATGCAGTTCGGGCTGCTCTCCGCCGTGGGGATCATCCTGGTCGCGCTGGTGCTGGCGGTCGCCGACCTGCGGGACCGCCAGGAACACCCCGAAGCGGAGACGGTCGCGGAGGTCGCGGAGACCGTCGTGCGCGGCCGGGGCTAGGTCCTGTCGTCAAACTCCCGCCGTCCGCCCGGAGGGCGGGCCTCGCGGCGTCAGGTGCGTGCTCTCGACGTGGCGGGCCCCGTCCCTCGTACTGGACGTACTTGGGTCGGGGCCCGGTGCGGCGAGAGTGCGTGCATGGCGTCGCGAGGCAGGCGGGAGTTTGACGACAGGGCCTAGGACGGCGTCGAGGAGAGCGTACGCCCCGACCGGTGAGCAGGCGGAACGGTGAGCGGCCGGGTTGGTGAGCAGTTGGGTTGGTGCGTGCTGGGGTTGGTGAACGGCCCAGCCGGTGGTGCGCCGGCCGGTGAGCGGCCGGGGCCTCCGTTCAGGACCTGCGGCGGGGCTTCCCCCGCTTGGCGGGCTTGCCGCCGCCCGTGCGGGCGCGTGCGGTGCGGCCCGACGACTTCGCCGACGGCTTGGGCTGCGACTTGGCCGCCGGCGTCTGCCGGGTGCCGCCCCGGCCGGAGCGCCCCGGCTTGTCGTCGGCCGCGGGCTGTGCCGCCGTACGACCGCGCGTGCTGTTGACCGTGCGCCCGCGGACGATGCCGATGAAGTCCTCCACCAGGTCGGTGGTGGCCTCCTCCGGCCAGGACAGGGCGACGCTCGACCGGGGGGCGTCGACGACCGGGCGGTAGGTGAGGTCACGGCGGTGGTACAGGCGGGCCAGCGACTGCGGGACGACCAGGAGGCCGACGTCGGCCGCCACCAGCTCGACGGCGTCCGCGGTCGTCGCCGGGCGCTCGAAGGCCGGCTCGCCCGGCGGGGCGTCCCAGTCGAAGACGTCGTCCAGCGGATGGAAGACCACCTCGTCGGCGAGATCGGCCAGGGTCACCTCCTCCGCGGCCGTGATCACGTGGTCCTTGGGGACGATGACCACCGTGGTCTCGGTGTACAGCGGGATCGCGCTGAAGAACGTACGGTCGACCGGCGACCGGACCAGAGCCGCGTCCGCCTCGCCCGCGCGCAGCACCTCGGGCGCCTCGGCGGCCGGGACCTGGACGAGGGTGAGCGGGATACCGGGCTGGCGCTCGTTCCAGGTCTTCACCCACTTGGCGGGCGTCACCCCGGGAACGTACGCGAGCCGGAACGACGGTGATTCCTCCGAGCCTGTCACCAGGCCAGATTACCGGCCGTCCGCTGCCCCCCGGCACCGGCCGTGGTCGGCGCCCGTGCCCCCGGCCGATACCCTTGACCCCATGAAGTCGCAGCAGAGCACCCAGACGATGAAGCCCGCGACCGCGGCGAAGAAGCTGGGTGTGTACCTCCCCGCCACCCCCGCCTCCTTCCAGGAGGGTGCGGTCACGCGCGCCGAGCTGAACGAGCTCCAGGCCAATCCGCCGGAGTGGCTGCGCGAGCTGCGGAACAACGGCCCCCACCCGCGTCCGGTGGTCGCCGCCAAGCTGGGGGTGTCCATCGCGGGTCTGTCCCGCGGCGGCGTCACCGAGCCGCTGACCACCGAGCAGATCGAGGCGCTCAAGCAGGAGCGGCCCGAGTGGCTGGAGAAGGAGCGCGCCACGCAGGCCGAGGTCCGCAAGGAGGCCGCGCGGCTGAAGGAGCGCGAGCAGGAAAAGCGCGAGCGGGAGAAGACGGACAGCGACGCCGGGCGCGACTGACCCTTCCGCGTCGCCCCGCCCCGCGGCTGATCCTTTCCCGCCGTCGGCCCTTCCACCTCGCGCACGTCCCGCGACGGGCCGGCCCCGCTCTCCCTCGACGCGACCGGCCCTTCCGCCCCGCACGCGCCCCCGCCTCCTGATGTGCGGCCGGCCCTACCGCGCGGGGCGCTCAGCCGAGGAAGCTCAGCCGCACCTTGCGGTCGGGGTTGTCCTTGTTGGTGTCCACCAGACACACCGACTGCCAGGTGCCCAGTTCCAGACGGCCGCCGATCACCGGCAGGGTCGCGTGCGGCGGGACGATGGCGGGCAGGACGTGGTCGCGACCATGGCCGGGGCTGCCGTGCCGGTGCTGCCAGCGGTCGTCGGCGGGCAGCAGGGTGTGCAGGGCCGCGAGGAGGTCGTCGTCGCTGCCGGAGCCCGTCTCGATGACGGCGATCCCTGCGGTGGCGTGCGGGACGAAGATGTTGAGCAGGCCGTCCCGGCCGGCCGCCGCCTCCCGCAGGAACTCCTCGCAGTCGGCTGTCAGATCGACGACACGCTCCCGGGAACCCGTGGGAACGTGCAGCATGCGCGTGGTCAAGGCATCGGACATGCCCCCATCCTGACCCATGCACCGGTTTTCACACCCCCCGGCGCGACCATTCCCTGATACATGCGGTCCAGCAGACGAGACACCGTTGACCTGTGCACGTCCAGCTGACTACGTTCGGCCGCATGCTGCGTTCAGCCTTGCTCACCACGCGCGGTCACATCGACCTGCTGCGGGTGGTCTCCGCCGCGTGTCGCCGCGCCCGCTGACGCCCTTCTCCTCTCCCTTCCCGGACCCCCTCGCCCCGTCCGCACGTCCTCCCCGATCGACCACCGGCCGGGGCATGACCAGGCGACGCCGGGCCGCCTCCCCCTGACCCCGTTTTCTCCCTGCTCCTTCCCCGCCCTCTCCCCGTGGAGCACCCATGAGCACCAGCCATGCCCCGCCCCACTCACCGGAACCCGATATTTCGGGTATGCCGCACAAGGAAGACTGGGACCAGGGCGCTTCGACGCCCGCGTACCCCACTCTCCAGCCGGTCGTCCCCGCCTCCGCCCGCCGCACCGGAATCCCCCGCTGGCTACGGCGTGCCACCGGCCCGCTCCTGCTGCTGCTCCTGTGGCAACTCCTCGTCATGACCGGGGTGCTGGCGGCGGACGTGCTCGCCTCACCGGGCCGCACCGCGCAGGTCGGCTGGGACCTGATCAGCAACGGCTCGCTGCCGTCGGCCATGGCGACCTCGCTCCGGCGGGTCGCGTTCGGACTGCTGCTCGGCACGGTGACCGGCACCGGACTGGCCCTGCTCTCGGGGCTGTTCCGGATCGGTGAGGACCTGGTGGACGCGCCGGTCCAGATGCTGCGGACGGTGCCGTTCGTCGGCCTCATTCCGCTGTTCATCATCTGGTTCGGGATCGGCGAGGCCCCGAAGGTCGCGATCATCACACTCGGCGTCACCTTCCCCGTCTACCTCAACGTCTACGCCGGCGTCCGCGGCGTGGACGCCCGACTCATCGAGGCCGGTGAGTCGTTGGGGCTCTCCCGGTGGGGGCTGGTACGGCACGTGGTGCTGCCGGGCGCCCTGCCCGGGGCGCTCACCGGGCTGCGCTTCTCGCTCGGCGTCGCCTGGCTCGCGCTCGTCTTCGCCGAGCAGGTCAACGCCGACGCGGGCATCGGCTTCCTGATGGTGCAGGCACGCGACTTCCTGCGGACCGACGTGATCGTGGTCTGCCTGATCGTCTACGCCTTCCTCGGCCTGCTCGCCGACTTCATCGTCCGCTCCCTCGAAAGGCTGCTGCTGCGATGGCGACCGACGTTCACCGGACGGTGACCGGACCGGCGGTGCACGTCGAGGGGCTGACCCGCTCCTTCGACGGCCGCGCCGTCATCGACGACCTCCGACTCGACATCGCCCGCGGGGAGTTCGTCGCCCTGCTCGGCCGCAGCGGCTGCGGCAAGTCGACCCTGCTGCGCATCCTCGCGGGCCTCGACCGGGACATCGAGGGCACGGCTCTGGTCCCGCGGCGCCGGGCCGTCGCCTTCCAGGCGCCCCGGCTCATGCCGTGGAAGAAGGTGTGGCGCAACATCCTGCTCGGACTGCCCGGCAGGCCCGAACGCGTCGTCGCCGAGCGGGCGCTGGACGAGGTCGGCCTCGGTCACCGCGTGCACGCCTGGCCGAAGACCCTGTCCGGCGGCGAGGCCCAGCGCGTCTCCCTCGCCCGTGCCCTGGTGCGCGAGCCCGATCTCCTGCTGCTCGACGAGCCGTTCGGCGCGCTCGACGCGCTCACCCGGATCAAGGCCCAGCGGCTGGTCGGGGAGTTGTGGCAGCGCCGGGGCTGCGCGGTGCTGCTGGTCACGCACGACGTGGAGGAGGCCGTACTGCTCGCCGACCGTGTCCTGGTCATGGACGGCGGCCGGATCGCCCACGAGCAGCACGTCGGTCTCGACCGGCCGCGCGAGATCACCGATCCCCGGTTCGCCGCGCTCCGCGCCCGGCTGCTCGGACTGCTGGGCGTCGACACCGCCGCCGAAACCGCCTGAACCGAGCCGCCTGGTCCTCGGCCCCACCCGACACCACAGGCTCCTCCTCGGAAAGCCCCGACGACTGCCTTCCCACAGGTCCCTTCCAGACGAACGGAACCGCCATGCGACGACGACTCGTCCCCGCCGCACTGATCCTCACCTGCGCGCTCCTGCTCACCGCCTGCGGCGGGAACTCGTCCACCGGCACCGGCGGCGACATCGACGGAAAGGGCTCCGTCACCCTGAACGTCGGCGACCAGAAGGGCGGCTCCGAAGCCATTCTGCGCGCGGCCGGAGAGCTGAAGGACCTGGACTACAAGATCAAGTGGTCGTCCTTCACCTCCGGCCCGCCCCTGCTGGAAGCCGTCAACGCGAAGGCCGTCGACATCGGCGGCGTCGGCAACACCCCGCCCGTCTTCGCGGCCGGCGCCGGCTCGAAGATCTCCGTCGTCGCCGCCTGGCACGGCACCTCCGCGGGCGACACCATCCTGGTGCCGAAGGACTCCGCGTTGACCGGTCCACGGCAACTGAAGGGCAGGTCCGTCGCCGTCGCACAGGGTTCGTCCGCCCACTACCAGCTCGTCGCCTCGCTCAAGGCCGTGGGACTGAGCCTGTCCGACGTCGCGGTCAAGTACCTCCAGCCCGCCGACGCGCTCGCCGCGTTCACCTCGGGAAAGGTCGACGCCTGGGCGGTCTGGGACCCGTACACCTCACAGATCCTCCAGGCCGGACAGGGCCGGGTGCTGACCACCGGCGACGGCATCACCAACGGTCTCACCTTCCAGGTCGCCTCCCCCACCGCGTTGCACGACCCTCGGAAGGCCGCCGTCGTCAAGGACTACCTCGGACGGCTGCGGCGGGGCACGGACTGGGTGTACGACCACCAGGAGGAGTGGGCCAAGGTGTGGGCGAAAGACACGAAGCTGCCGTACCAAGTGGCGCTGGCCTCGGTGAGGCGCACGAACTCCACCCGCGTCCCGGTCGCCGTGGACCAGCCGCTGGTCGCCTCGGAGCAGCGGATCGCCGACGCCTTCGCCGAGTTGAAGCTCATCCCGCGCAAGGTCGACTTCGCCGGCTTCGTGGACCAGCGGTACAACGGCGGCCTGCCTCCGTCGACGACCCCGGCCAGGAGCTGAGGCAGGCCGAGGAGGGCTGACGGATGCCGGGGAACGGAACGCCGTGACGATCCCCCGCCGATGGCGCCCGGGAAGATGTGTGACCGGCTCCCTGTTGGCAGAGGCGTGAACGCAGTACGCGAGGTCGAGGTCGTCGTCATCGGCGCGGGCCAGGCCGGTCTGTCCGCCGCCTATCACCTGCGACGCTCCGGCTTCGAGCCGGACCGCGACTTCGTGGTCCTCGACCACGCCCCGGGTCCGGGCGGCGCCTGGCAGTTCCGCTGGCCGTCGCTGACGTTCGGCAAGGTGCACGGGATGCACGCGCTGCCCGGCATGGAGCTGACGGACGCCGACCCGGCGCGGCCCTCGGCCGAGGTGGTCCGGGAGTACTTCGACCGGTACGAGCGCACCTTCGACCTGCGGGTACGGCGGCCCGTGGACGTGCGAGCGGTGCGTGCGGGCGCCGGGGGACGGCTGCTCGTGGAGACGTCGGACGGCACCTGGTCGACGCGGGCGCTGATCAACGCGACCGGCACCTGGGACCGGCCGTTCTGGCCGCGTTACCCGGGCCAGGAGACCTTCCGCGGGCGGCAGTTGCACACCGCCCAGTACACCGGTCCGCAGGAGTTCGCCGGGCAGCGGGTCGTGGTGGTGGGTGGTGGCGCCTCGGGCACCCAGCACCTGCTGGAGCTCGCCCCGTACGCCGCCGCGACCACCTGGGTCACCCGGCGCCCCCCGGTCTTCCGGGAGGGGCCGTTCGACCAGGAGGCGGGCCGCGCGGCCGTCTCGCTGGTGGAGGAGCGGGTGCGCGAGGGGCTGCCGCCGCGGAGTGTGGTGTCGGTCACCGGGCTGCCCCTGAACGACGCGATCCGGCGGGGCCTCGCGGACGGGGTCCTGGACCGGCTGCCGATGTTCGACCGGATCACCCCGGACGGCGTGGAGTGGCGGGACGGCCGGAAGGTGGACGCCGACATCATCCTGTGGGCGACCGGCTTCCGGGCCGCACTGGACCATCTCGCTCCCCTGCGGCTGCGCGAGCCGGGCGGCGGCATCCGGGTGGAAGGCACCCGCGCGGTCGCCGATCCGCGGGTCCACCTCGTCGGCTACGGTCCCTCGGCCAGCACCGTCGGGGCCAACCGCGCCGGGCGCGCGGCCGTCCGGGACATCCGGCGGCTGCTGGCCGAGGAGCCCGTCGCCGCGTGACCCTCGGCCGGTCCGGCCGCCCTCGGCGGCTCAGGGAGCCGGGGAGCCCAGCGGGTCGCCGCTCGGGGCCGGGGTCACCGTGCTCTGGTGGAGGGCGTTGAAGTCGGCCACATTGCGCAGGTGCTCGTCGTAGTCCGAGGTGAAGCGCGTGTCCCCGGGCTTGACCGTGACGAAGTACAGCCAGTCGCCCGGTGTCGGGTTGAGCGCGGCGCGCATCGCGTCCTCGCCGGGGTTGTCGATCGGTGTCGGAGGCAGGCCCATGCGCTGGTAGGAGTCATAGGGGCTCTCCGTCTGGGTGCCGTCCTGGCCGGTGCGGAGGGCGCCGTGGTTCAGCGCGTAGTTGATGGTCGAGTCCACCTGGAGCGGCATGCCGCGCGCCAGCCGGTTGAGGATGACCCGGGCGACCTTGCCCATGTCCGCCTGGGTCGCGGCCTCGGCCTGGACGATGCTGGCGACGGTGACGGCCTGGTAGAGGTTCATCGCGTTGCGCTGGGCCCCCGCCGCCACCGGCGCGCCGCCGTACTTGTCGTTGGCCGCGTCCACCATGGCCTGGATCAGTGACTCGGGCGTCGCGCCTTCGCGAATGGGATAGGTGGCCGGGAAGAGATAGCCCTCCGGGTTGCCCCCGGCCTGACTCGGCAGTTTCAGTGCGGCTTTGCCGAGGGACTTGCGGGTGCTGCCCGGAGGCAGCCGGAGCGCCTTGTCGATCGCGTCGTACACCTGGCTCGCACGCCAGCCCTCCGGGATGACCAGCGCGGCGGGTTTCGTCTGCTCGCGGTCGCCCGAGAGCATCAGCAGCGGCACCGCCACGGCGGTGCCGGCCGCGACGGCGCCGGCCACGAGGGTGAGGAGCCTGCCGCGGCGGGTCAGTCGGATCGTGCTCCGGGGCGGAGTCTTCGTCTGCATGCGGGCACGGTAATACGCATATCGCCACAAACCCGGCATATATTCAGTTTGTCGGTTGTAGTTGCGCGTCCCGGCGCACCAGGGCCGCGTACCGGCCGTCCCGGTCCAGGAGTTCCTCGTGCGAGCCGCGTTCGGCGACGCGTCCGGAGTCCAGCACCACGATCTGGTCGGCGTCGCGGACAGTGGACAGCCGGTGGGCGATGGTGATCGTCGTGCGGTCGGCGGACAGGGCGTCGATGGCCTCCTGGACGGCGGCTTCCGTGCGGGTGTCGAGCGCGCTGGTCGCCTCGTCCAGGATCAGGACCGGTGGGTCGCGCAGAATGGTGCGGGCTATCGCCAGGCGCTGCTTCTCGCCGCCGGAGAAGCGGTGACCGCGTTCGCCGACGATCGTGTCGTAGCCGTCGGGCAGCGCGGCTATGTGGTCGTGGATCTGCGCCGCACCGGCCGCCGCACGCAGTTCCTCGTCGGTGGCGTCGGGCTTGGCGAAGCGCAGATTGTCCGCGACCGAGGCGTGGAAGAGGTACGTCTCCTGGGAGACGACGCCGACCGCGCGGGCGAGGGTGTCGAAGTCGAGGTCGCGGACGTCCACCCCGTCCAGGGTGACGCGACCGCCGGTGACGTCGTACAGACGGGGCACGAGATAGCCGAGCGTGGACTTGCCGGCGCCGGTCGGACCGACGACGGCGAGGCTGCCGCCGGCCGGCACGGCGACGTCGATGCCGTCGAGGACGGGACCGCCCTTGTCGTCGTACCGGAACTCGACGTCCTCGAAGCGGACTTCGCCCTTGATCGAGTCCAGGTGCACCGGCCGCTCGCGCTCGGTGATGTCGACCGGCAGGTCCAGGTACTCGAAGATGCGCTGGAAGAGCGCGAGCGAGGTCTGGATCTGGACGCCGGTCGCGAGCAGGCTGACGGCCGGGCGGAACAGGCCCTGCTGGAGCGAGACGAAGGCGACGATGGTGCCGAGGGAGACCTCGGGGCCGCCGAACCGGAGGGCGATGCCCGCGGTCCAGTAGATGACGGCGGGCATCGCGGCCATCACGATCGTGATCACGGCCATGCGCCAGCGCCCGGCCATGTTCGCCCTGACCTCCAGGTCGACCAGGCGCTCGGACTCCGTGGCGAAGGACTCGGTCAGCGAGTCGGAGCGGCCCATGGTGCGGCCGAGCAGGATGCCGCTGACCGAGAGCGACTCGGTGACCGTGGCCGCCATCGCGGCCATCTGCTTCTGCCGCTGGGTGGTGATCTTCTTGCGTTCGTTGCCGACGCGGCGGCTGATCCAGACGAACAGCGGCAGCAGGAGCAGCGAGACGATCGTCAGCCGCCAGTCCAGCGCGACCATGGCGACGATGGTGGCGACCACGCTGGTGGCGTTGGAGACCAGGGAGGTGGCGGTGGAGGTGACGGTGGCCTGCATGCCGCCGATGTCGTTGGCGATGCGGGACTGCACCTCGCCGGTGCGGGTGCGGGTGAAGAAGGCGAGGGACATGCGCTGGAGGCGGCCGTAGACCGCCGCGCGCAGGTCGTGCATGACCCGCTGGCCGACGGTGGTCGAGATCAGCGTCTGGAGCACACCGAAGACGCCGGCCAGGACGGCACTGAGGATCATGCCGAGCGCGAGCAGTCCCAGCAGGCCGGTGCGACCCTGCGGGATCGCGACGTCGAGCGTCTCCCGCAGCAGGAACGGCGTGGCCACCGATACCAGCGACGAGGCGCCGACGAGGAGGCCGACGACGGCGAGCCGCCCGCGGTAGGGACGGAAGAGCCGCAGGATGCGGCGCACCTGCCGGGGCTGTTCGCCGGCGTCGGCAGGTGGGGTCCAGGAGGGTTCACGGTCGGGGTGCATGGGCTCCTACGGAGGTGAGGGGAGGCCGGCCGGAGAACGGCCGGCCATGCCTGACGGATCGTAGCTCATTGTTACCTATACTCACAATGAACGGCGCCCTGATATTGTTCCCGCATGACGACCCCAGATCCCGACGGACTGCTCGCCGAGCAGTTGCTACGGCTCACCCGCCGGGTGCACCGCATCCAGAAGCGCCATCTGGAACAGCGCGACCTGGGCGTCACCCCGGCCCAGTCCCGGCTGCTGCGCACGCTCGCGCACTATGCCTCGCCCCCGCGCATGGCAGACCTCGCCGAACGCCTGGAGGTCGTGCCCCGGGCCGTGACGACGCTGGTCGACGGGCTGGAGGCGAGCGGCAAGGTCCGCCGGGCGCCGGACCCCGCGAACCGGCGCGTGACCCGGATCGAGCTGACGGACGAGGGACGCGTGGCCCTGCGCGAACTGCGCGGCGCACGTCACTCGGCGGCGGAGGAGATACTGGCGCCGCTGACGGAGAAGGAGCGCCAGGTGCTCGGCGTACTGCTGGACACGCTGATCGACGGGGACGCGGCCCCGCGCTGCTGATCGGCCCCGGCCCCCGCCACGGGAGGCGGAGCGGAAGGCCGTGACCACGTCCGGCCGCCGGTCAGCAGCGACCACGGCCCTCCGTCAGCACCCGATGGTCCCCCGTCGGCGACCCACCGTCCTCCCTCAGCACCCCGCTGCCCGTCGCCAGCACCCCGCTGCCCGTCGCCGGCGCCCAGCGGTCCGGTGCCAGCGGCCCGCCGCCCCTCGCCAGCGGCCCTTGGACCAGCGTTCCCTGCACCGTGGCCAGCGACCGGTCGTAGCATGCGTCCGGGCCGGACAGGCGGTAGCGCTCGGCCGACACGCCGACCGCGTGCCGCTGCTCACGCGGGACGCCGAGCGTGTAAGCGGCGTCGCCGCTGTAGGTGTCGTCCAGCCGTGACCACGCGGTGCGCCGCCCGCCCTCGCGCGTCACCACCGACGCCCGGTCGCCAAGGGCCAGCACGGTGCGCAGCCGGTCGTCCGGACCGAGGGTGGTGGCACCGTTCATGGTGTACGTCCGGTGCGTGCGCGTCGTCCGCGTGGAGCCGGTACCGCCGTCGGGTCCGTGTCCGGGCGCGACCCCCGCTCCGACTCGGGCTCCGGGACCCCCGACGGTGACGGTCTCGTCGTCGGTCCAGGTCGCGTCGAGTCCGTCCGTGTCCTCGCCGTCGGTCCAGCGGTGGACGGAGGTGTTGGCGAGCGTCCGGGTGACGGTGCTGGTCACACGGCCGTGCGAGGTGTCGAGGTACCCGGAGACGGTGAGCCGGTGCCCGGCCTCCGTGCGCACGCGGTGCTCGGTGCCCGGTGTGTGGACCGAGGAGTTGCGGAGGTCGGTCGCCTCGCTGCCGGTGAGCGCGCCGGTGAGTCGGGCGCGGTGCGGATCCCGCCAGACCAGGACGTTCACCGTGGTGGTCCAGCCCGGCTGCCCCGCCGGCACACCGGCGACGGACACCTCGACGCGGTGCGGGCGCCCGTCGTCGAGGAGACCCGCGAAGGGCGTAAGGTCGTACTCCACGGGCCGGACGTCGAAGGCGCGTGGGGCCGGGACGACGTGCCACAGGAAGGGGTTGGACCAGCCGCCCGTCCACACGTGCGGGTACGGCGCCGCGATGCCGGCGAGCCGGCCGTCGACGCTGATCCGCACTTCGCGGTACGGCCCTTGACCGGCCTTGCAGGAGTACGGTGCCGGATCGGCCACGGTCAGGTACCAGAACTCCTCGCAGCCGCCGCCCGAACCGGTCGCGTACACCTCGGCGACGATCCGTTCGCTGTTGCGCGGCGTGGTGAGCGTCGTACCGGCCGGCGTGTCGGCGAGGGTGAGGACACGGTCGGGGGCCGGCGCCGCGGGGCGTCCCGCATAGAAGGTCAGGGTGACGCGCGCGTCGATGACGCCGGTGTAGGTCTCGTCCACCACGTTGCCGATCAGCATCTCGACGTCCCGGGTGCCATGGAAGGTGTCGCTGTAACGGGTGACGTCCTTCTCCACGTGCCACTCGATCCCGTCGGGCGAGGGCTCCGGGGTGGAGGTACGCAGGATCTCGACGCCGCCGACGTCCAGATGGCCGAGCCGGTCGTACTGACGGCCCTTCACCTTGCCGTCGAGGCGCAGGACGACCTTGCTCCAGCGGTCGCCGCACCCCTTGGGAGGCGTATAGGTGCCACGGTAGGGCGTGAAGTCGCGGAACCGCGCGTCGGCGAGGGTGACCCGGCAGGAACGGCCGTGCGGCCGGTCGACGGGCGGGGCGGCGGTCACCGGGTCGTGCCAGTCGGTGCCGAACTCGGCGGGTACGTCCGCCGCTCGGGCGGTCGCGGTTCCCGTACCGAGGAGCGTGCCCGCCAGAAGGGCCGCCCCTGCGAGCGTGGACATGACTAACCGTCTACTCATGGCCGTGTTCTATGGGGAGACCGCCCGCCCCCGCAATGACGCCTCGGACCAACCGGCGCGATGTGGACGGCTTGGGCAACCAGCACGCGGACCGTGCGCGGGGTGCGCACGGGTGTATGCGGGCTACGCACGCACCACGCGCGGGCCCCCGGAAGGAACATTCAGTGATATAAGCGGATCATACTGGCATAGTGCGGACATGGAGATCCTGACCGCCGACAGCCCCTCGGGACGCCCGGCCACGAGCCCGGCCCCCCACCCCCGCGACATCCACGGGACCTTGCGGTGAAGGCGGTCACCGGAGCCGTCACCCTCGCAACGGCCGTGGCGGTGGCCGCGGCCGCCACCCTCGCCAGGAACGCCGAGTCCGACGGCGCGGGCCCGCGCCCGGGCCACGGCACCCCCGCCCCCGGCGCCTCGGCCGGTGCGGCCCCCGCCCCCGGCGCGCCGGGCATCGGCGACCCGCTCATGCCGAACGCCGGCAACGGCGGCTACACCGTGCGCCGCTACACGCTCGACTTCGACTGGCGGGCGCCGCGCACGCCCTTCGCGGCCGGTGCCACCATCAGCGCCACCGCCACACAGGCCCTGTCCCGCTTCGACCTCGACTTCGCGGGCAACGCACTGCACCGTGTCACCGTCGACGGCGCCCCGGCCGCCGCCGAACGTCACGGTGACGAACTCGTCGTCACCCCCGCCAGGCCGATCCCGCGCGGCGGCGCGTTCACCGTCCGCGTCGCGTACACCGCCGACCCGACGCAGGGACGGCACCGCGACGACGCGATCCAGGACTACGGCTGGGTTCCCACGGCCGACGGAACCGTGGTCTGCGCCCAGCCCGACGGCGCCAAGATGATCTTCCCGGCGAACGACCACCCAAGCCTGCGAGCACCCGTCACCTTCCGGATCACCACCCCGCCGGGGCTCAGCGCGGTGGCCAACGGCCGGCTCGTCGGCACCACCCGGCACCCCGACGGCCGCACCCGGTGGACCTACGACTCCGAGCAGCCGATCGCCGCACAGCTGGTGCAGATGGCGATCGGGAGGTTCACGTTCGTGGACAGCGAGGGTCCGCGCGGGCTGCCGGTCCGGGACGTGGTGCCGGACGACCTGGTCGCGGACACCGAGGAGTACCGCTCGCTCACCCCGGACCACCTGGCCTGGCTGGAACAGCGGCTCGGCCCCTACCCGTTCCGCCGCTACGGCGTTCTCGTCGGGGACACCGATCTGCCGGTGGCGCTGGAGACCCAGTCAATCTCCGTCCTGCCCCGGGACGACCTGCTGGGCGACCGGGTCGACGCCGAGCGCGATCTCGTCCACGAACTGACCCACCACTGGACGGGTGACAGCGTCGCCATCCGACGCTGGTCCGACCTGTGGCTGAGTGAGGGTCACGCCCGCTTCTACGAACGCCTGTACTCCGACGAGCACGGCGGCACCGGCCTGGAGTCGGCGATGCGGGCGGCCTACGAGCAGCACGACCAGTGGCGCCACGACGAGGGAGCGCCCGCCGAGCCCACCGAGGCGACGCTGTTCAAGGTGATGCGGTACGACGGCTCGGCCCTGGTGCTGTTCGCGCTGCGGGAGAAGGTCGGCGAGGAGACCTTCGAGAAGATCGAGCGGGCCTGGGTGGGCACCTACCGGGGCCGCGTGGCCGGCACCCGGGACTTCGTCGCGCTCGCGTCCCGGGTCGCCGGCGAGGACCTGGCGCCGTTCCTGACGCCGTGGCTGTACGGCGCGCACACCCCGCCCATGCCGGGTCACCCCGACTGGCGGGTGGACCCGGTCGAGGACTGACCCGCGCCCGGCCGGGTTTGGTTGCCCCGGGCAGCGGAGTCACTGCCGCCGACCGGGTGGCCTCTGGGGGGCCGCTGGTCCACCCCGGTGACGCTCGCCACGACACGGCGCGCGGGGCACGGAAACGTACGAGGGGTGGCGCGACGGGCAACTCCGTTGCCCTGGTTGCGAACGAGCGTGGTTGGGAGAGGCTCTGCAATGAGAAGAACTGTCGCTGCTCGTGTCCCCGGTGCCGTCCGGAGGTGCCGCCGTACGGCCTGTCTGATCGCGGGGGCGGCGCTGCTGCCGCCGCTGCTGATCCTCCCGATGTCCGGCGCCGACGATCCGGGGGACCGCCGTCTCCAGGACGCCTTCACGGACGCCGCGCGCGAGTTCAAGGTGCCGCGCAGTGTGCTCATGAGTGTGTCCTACATGCAGTCGCGCTGGGACTCCCACCCCGGCGCGCCCAGTGTCGCGGGCGGCTTCGGACCGATGCACCTGCTGGACACCGACCTCGTCAAGATCCCGGCGCTGTCGCCCGACCCGCAGTCGGCGGACGGCGTCCCGGTCCGGCCCCCCGCGGAGGCGGCGGGGCCGGACGCCACAGGCACCACGAACACCGGAGCCACCGGCCCCGGTGACACCACGGGCAACGTGGACACCACCGGCCGTGCCGGCACCACCGGCAGTGCCGAAATCCCCGGCACCTCGAACACCTCCGGCACCCCAGGCCCTTCCAGCGCCCCGAGCACTCCCGGCACCGGCATCCCGAACACCACCGGTGCCTCAGCCGGCGCCTCGGTCGGCACCTCCGCCGACTCGGACACCTCCCTCACCCAGGGCGGTCACGCCGTACAGCCTGCGGATCTGCAACACGCGGCCCGGCTGATCCGGCTTCCGGCCGGACGTCTGCGGACGGACGCGGTCGCCAACGTACGCGGTGGAGCGGCTTTGCTGGCCGCCACCCAGGTCCAGCTCGGCAAGCCGCTCAGCAGCGACCCGGCGGACTGGTGGGAGGCGGTGGCGCGCTTCCCCGGCACACGTGACGTCACGTCAGCCGCTGCCTATGCCTCCGATGTGTTCGCCGTGCTCCGCCGGGGCGCGCACCGCACCACCGCCGAGGGCCAGGACGTCGCCCTCCCCGCCAGTCCCGGTGTGCAGCCGCACCAGCGCACCCCCCGGTCCCAGGGCCCCCAGCGGCCGAAGCAGGTCGAGTGCCCCGCCGAACTGGCCTGCGACTGGCTCGGCGCGCCGTACGAGGAGATCGAAGACGGCGCGTACGGCAACCACGACCTGGGCGACCGCCCCAGGGACCAGCCGATCGAGTACATCGTCATCCACGACACGGAGGCGTCGCTGGCGAGCATGTTCCAGACGGTCCAGGACCCGACGGAGGCATCCTGGCACTACTCGATCCGCTCCAGCGACGGCCATGTCACCCAGCACGTCCGGACCAAGGACGAGGCCTGGCACTCCGGCAGCCAGTTCGTGAACGCCCGCTCGATCGGCGTCGAGCACGAGGGTTTCCTCACACAGCCCGGCACCTGGTACACGGAGCGGATGTACCAGACCTCGGCGCGCCTGGTGCGGTACCTGGCGAAGAAGTACGGCGTCCCGCTCGACCGGCAGCACATCTTCGGCCATGACAACGTACCGGCCCCGACCGCCGACAGTATCCCCGACATGCACGACGATCCCGGCCCCTTCTGGGACTGGCGGCACTACTTCGACCTCCTCGGCGCACCCCTGCGAGCCACGGCCGGACCGGACAGTGACATGGTGACCATCCTGCCGGACTACGCGACGAACGAGCCGCGGTTCACGGGCTGCACCCGCAGTGGTTCACCGTGTCGGCCGCACGGCTCCAGCGCCGTCCGGCTGTACACCGAACCGAACGAGCGCTCCCCGCTGATCCAGGACCCGGGCCGCAAGCCGGACGGTGACGCCTCCACCGAGGACGTCAACGACCTGGGATCGCGGGTCTCCGCCGGTCAGACCTTCGCCGTCGCCGACCGCAGCGGCGACTGGACGGCCATCTGGTTCCAGGGCAACAAGGCCTGGTTCAAGAACCCCAAGGCCCACCCGACCGCCGTCGGAGCGGCCGGGCGCATGGTCACCCCCAAGGAGGGGCTGGACGAGATCCCGGTGTACGGGCGGGCCCTGCCGGAGGAGGAGGCCTACCCGGCCGACATGGACGAGCCGGAGGAGTCGCCGCTGCCGTACAGCTTCCAGGCGGGACAGCGGTACGTGACGCAGGCCGGCGTCGGCAGTTCCTACACCGCCAAGACCTTCACCGACACGCCCAACCCGGTGGTGTGGGGCCGCGAGCGGTACTACGAGATCCAGTTCGGCCACCGGCTCGGGTACGTCCGGGCGAGCGACGTGGACGTGGTGAACTCGACCGCCACCACCGCGGGACCGGAGGGGCAGCAGGCCGACCCGGCCGGACAGTGACGCTCCGGCAGCCGGGATCCGACGCCCGGCTGCCGGAGCCGGAACTCGTGGCACGACGCGGACCCGGTTGCCCGTCCTCCGGGGAGCCACTGCCGGAGGTGGGACCGTCCGGCCTCCCGAGCGGCCCCGGCTCCAACCTCAGGCATCTGGTCTCTGGCCCTGGCCCTGGCCTCTGGCCTCTGGCCCTGGCCTCTGGCCTCTGGCCGGAAGAGGCGGACCGGGGCGGCCGTCGAGAAAACCGTTTGAAATCCACCACTCTGCGACGTCAACCTTTCACGGCTTGTTGCCGCTCACCGCGGCCTGAGATTCCTCACCTCCCTGACACGAGCCACTGGGACGTCATGCAGATCCAAGACCTTCCGTATCCCGATCCGGGCGTGCCCGACGTGCGCTCGGGTCCCCGATTCCTGTGGTGGCTCTGGCGCAACCAGCTGGGCGGGCAGCTCAAGTCGCTCGCCTGGGGCCTGCTCCACTTCGTCTCCGTCTCCGCCCTGCCCTTCTGCGTCGGATTCGCCGTCCAGGCGGCCGTCGACCGCTCCGGCACCCGGCTCGCCCTGACGGGTGCTCTGATGCTGTTGTGCGGAACGGGCATCGCCGTCGGCGACACCTTCCTGCACCGGACCGCCGTCACCAACTGGATCACCGCCGCCGCCCGCGTCCAGCAGCTGCTGGCCCGCAAGGCCGCCCAACTGGGCTCCGCCCTGACCCAGCGGGTGGCCGCCGGTGAGGTGGTGTCCGTCTCCACCGGTGACGTGGAGAAGATTGGCTGGTTCGTCGAGGCCGTCTCCCGTTTCACCGCCGCCGCGCTGACGGTCGTGCTCGTCGGCGTCGGCCTCGTCGTGTACCAGCCCGCCCTCGGCGTGCTCGTCGCCGCGGGCCTGCCCGTGGTGGCACTGGCGGTGCTGCCGTTGCTGCCCCGCGCCACCCGCCGGGCCGACGTACAGCGCGAGAAGGCGGGCCGGGCAACCGAACTGGCCTCGGACACGGTCGCCGGACTCCGGGTGCTGCGCGGCATCGGCGGCGAGGAGCTGTTCCTCGACCGCTACCGCCGGGCCTCGCAGGAGGTACGACACGCCGCCGTGCGCAGCGCCCGGATGTGGTCGCTGATCTCCGCCGTCCAGGTGCTGCTGCCCGGCCTGCTGCTGATCGCGGTCGTCTGGCACGGCATCGGCCTGGCCCGTCAGGGCAGGATCACCGTCGGCGAGGCACTTCGAGGAAAACCCTACGTAAGGACGTAGCCAGACGTAGAAAAAAATGCGCGCCCCCCTGCACCCAAGAGGTTAGAGACCCTGGTTCAGCTAGGGTCCACACCTGCCCGTAGGCATGGGATACAAGAAGACGCGCACCACGAACGGTAGCGGAACGGCTACCTGGCTACCACTGACTTTCTAGCCTTGCTCCCTTCGATCCTGGCCAGTCGGTACAGGCCCCACAGCCGGCGCCCTTCGTCACAGCCGTTCTCCGGTGTGCTTGCCTCATAGCAAGCCACGCACGGATCAGCCGGTACATCCTTGCCGCCCTGGTCCGCCTTGAAGGGCTGTACGTGGTACAGGAAGTTGGCGTAGGCGGTCCAGAACGCTTCGTCGCCGGTTGGCTCAGCGGCACGCTGACTCAAGGTCTGCCACCTCCGCCATCAGCCGTGCGTGAAGGTCGACCTGGTTCTGAACTTCTACTACCAGTTGTTCCACGGTCTTGGCGCTGACCATGTTGTCCAGCCGCCAAAAGCCCTCAATCTGCTTGCCGTAGCGCTTCATGAGGTCATAGGCGTTCCACGGCGCCGTTGCATACCAGCGCGCTGGCGACTCGCAACTGGGCTTAGAACGAAACGATCCCCACCCCTTTGGAAGCTCAGGTTTCTGCGCTGCCCCTGTTCCCTGGGTGGGGTTGGGTGCAGCGACATTCTCAGCGCTCATGCGCTGTCCGCTGGCGGTCATTGTTCGGTTGTCCTAACTAGGCGTCAGGTCCGGTCCTGTACCGGACCAGTTGAGCCAGGGTACGCCTGTTAGTCACTCACCGTGTAGGTAGTGTGACCAACTTTCACCGATTCGTGTCCCGCCTCAATGTCGCGTGCTCCGTCTGCCGCCGCCCGGCTCAGCTCGTCCTTGCAAAGGTGGTGCCAGCCCTCAGCCATGTCCCTCAGCCGGTCGGTGAGTTCGGCGCGCGTACCCGTTTCGTGCATAGGTGTGTCCATGGGCGGCAGGTTACCGGCGTTAGGCGCTCCGAAGCCTGTACAGGCGCATCGACGCGCCTTCGGGCTGGACACCACTCAGGGCGCGCACACGGGGAAGCTCAGAGACTGGAGCCGGCTGAGCCGGTACAGCGTCAAGGACCCGCGTTGCGTCGAGCACATGACATCTCACCGGGTCATTGAACGGCGCTGGGCCGCTACGGGCCTCAAAGCGCTTGTCTTCGAAGTATTCACCCGTGAGCAGATAGTAAGCCTTGACAGCTTGCTTCCAGCCACTCAGGTACTCCCCCACCCTTCGGTAGTCGCGCAGGTCAGCGGACCACTCCCACTCACGCATACCAACCGTCAGGTTTGTGGTGACGCCCGATGCGCAGATGCGGAATCGATCACCTATCTGATTGCGTGTCATGACGCGCGTTATGGTCCGCCCGTACGCATGCACCAGCGAAGTGCACTCGTCGTCGCTGTAGGCGTAGTCCCTCGCCAACTCACCCGGGTATGCAGACGATTCGCCCCAGGTCCACCCACCTGATGACAGCGGAACCGGTACCTTGAGCGCTAGGCGAATGTGCGGCTTCGGCGCAAGATCAGCGAAAGTGATCACGGCTCATCATCCCCCATCATTCCGGACACACTCGTGTTCATCAATGCTAAGCGGAGTGCTTGAATCGGACGCAGACCTTGCTAGACACCCGTCCCGCTTGTGACCATGCTGTGAAGGTCCGTTGGCCGAAACCTTGCGCTTCGCTCACCCCTGTGTACTCAACGTTAATAGAACAAACGTGCGAACGGAAGGGCTTATTCCTGATGCGTACACGTCATGCTGTGGGCACGGAAAAGCCCCCCGGCGTGATACCGAGGGGCTATGGTCACACTCAGCGGTCCGATGACTTGAGGGGCAGGCGCCACCCTTCGCGGTCCGTGTTCGGCTGCCATCGTACGTTACCTTGGGTAACTACGGGGCACTGGGGTGCGCACTGGTCTAGCGTGGGTGCTTCCGCCGGCGAAGCCGCAATGATGGCCCCGGCAAAGCTGGCAGCCACTGCGGTTGTTACAGTTCCGGCGAATACCGCCATGGCTCGAATGTTCACGGCTTAGCCCCCAGAAGCTCAGTCTTGCGCTCAGCGGTCCCCGGTGCGCTCTCCCACCAGGACGCACGCCGTTCGTCGCTGTCCATTCCTTCTACCGCATTCTCGATTCCCATGCGCAGCATCTCCGCCCAGTAGTGCGGAATGCGGATGGTCTTCTTGATGCCACCCCGGGTCTCCACCTGTACAGCCGCGTAGCTGAACCCCTCTTCGCCCCGTTCCATGGTGACGCCTATCACGCGCTTGATGTTCTCCGTCAGGCCCGTCATCTAGCCCACTCCCCTGTCGCGCCCCGGGCCCTTACCAGACCCGGGGCTGATTGTTAATCTCAGCTCTTCACCCAGTGGAATACGTGCGCGTGCTTCGGGTTGCCGTCGCACTCCTTGCCGTGGACCTTGCATACCAGCTTGATGACATCGACCATCTTCGCCCCTCCGTAGGTGGTGTTCCCTGCGGCACCAACTATGGCACGGCGTAGGTGGTGCGCACAAGCCACCTCCGAAAATTCGTAGGCGCCTAGTCCTGGTCTCGTCGCCACAGTCGACCTTCAACACGCCTGATCAGCCGGCGATACCTCTTCCCTCGGTCGCCTTCATCCGGGTACCTGTGCGGCAGGGTACGGCTGTTTGCGCTGACCCCCTTGCTGCGCCTTCTGTGACTCCGTGAGCGCCCGGTGTGCGGTACTGGCGTACTCATACCCCTCCTACAGAGAAAGGCCCCCAGCGGGTCACTGGGGGCCTTGTCGGATATGCTTGTCAGTCGGTGTCGGCATGCGCCCTTGCGTGGATCAGGTCCGCGCCTTCCGGGCACTTCTTGCACGGAGCAACGGAGTCCTTCCGCCACTGCATCCGCGTAATTTGGATACTTGCCGAACATCCGCCGCACTGCACGATCATCGCTTCTTCCCTTCGTCGTTACTGACTCGGAAGACGCTACACTGGCACACCACCTACGTCAATCCGAAGGTGGCTCGTCGGATGAACACCATGAACTTATCTCCTACTCAAGCACTATAGGGCACCTACGAAAATCCGTAGGTGCCCATCCTGTGACCGTTCCGTTAGCGAGACCGGCGCAGCGCAGCAAGCAAGGGCTGTGCTTCCCATGTCGACAGAACCACCGTGCTGATGGTGCGCCCTTCCGGATTGCTGGTCTCAAACTCCGTCTTGCCGTCCGGCAGGGGCATGGTGCGCACACGGTGCCCACTGGCGAGATTGAAAGTCACTGGACCACTTCCCAGAATTCCGCGCCGACCCGAACGGCGGCATGCGCCTTGAAGACGACTTGCCCGTTACTGCCACACCGAACAGACTTCGTGGGCACCTCATAGACACTGACCATGAATCCGGTACGTTCCAACTCGGTGTGCCAGCCCTGAAACCAGGTGTCGAGAGCTTCGCGCGAGTCAAGCCCGCATACTTCATCAGCGTCGATATACCGGATATCCGGGTCAAGGCCCGGAGCCCTATGTGTGCCATCGGCATGCGACCGCCCCATGCCGTGCAGGATCTCTCGATCCTTGATAGGCAGTGCGCTGTAACTGGTGCGGTACGGCCCCAGGGGTGCGCACCAGCCATTAGCCGTGCTGTGCTCTACTCGCCAGACTTTCACCGTGTTCTCTCCTTCACGCGGTGTGTGCCCTGGTGTTAGTGAGTCGAATGCCAGCCAGCCGCCCACTGGGCTAGAGACTGGTCACCCTTGCTGCGATTGCAGTCAGCGCATGCCGGGATGACGTTTGACAGTACGTCACGACCACCCAGGGCAAATGGCTTGACGTGATCTAGGTGTTCGGCCGGCGCGTCGCAGTAGGCGCATGTACCGCCCCACCGTGTGAACACCTCGGCGCGCTTGTAGGGGACCGCCCTGACTCGTCGCTGAGACAGGTACAGGGCGGCATACAGGGGTTGCACCTACTTGCGTCCACCCCGACCCAGGTTGATGGCAGCCGCTTCGGTCAGCTCTGCCTCGTGGGCAGCGTCCCGGGCGACTGCCTTTATGTAGCGCTTGGCGAAAGCCTTATGCCCCTTCGTGCGGGCATCCCGGGCCTGCAACGGCGTGATACCCAGTTCATCGGCCAGCCCCTCAAGGTCTCCGCTGTCCCCCGTGCCGTAGCACCTCACGTTGCCAATGCCATAGGAGTGTCGAAGCGCATTGGCCTGGTTGGCGCCCATGCTGTCCAGAACGGCGTGAACAAGCGCGTGCTTGACTCGGTTCACTTCCTTGGTCACATCTTCGGAGGTGACCAGGTCTTCCGGCATGTCGTTGTACCGGTCCACCAGATACTCACCCAGCGAAACAGTCACGGTTCCATCGGGTGCTGTCCTGGAACCACCGTCCGTGTTGTAGAAGGTGGTGAACGGGAAGTCAAGGGATGCAGCGCCCTGCCAAGCCAGCCGGGCAGCCGCCGCCCGGTCAGCGCTCAGCCTACGCCCCTTCGGGGGCACAGTCTGTGCCATCTTCTCAGCCAGGAAGACATCCCCGCCAGCACGCTCAACCATGGCGCCAAAGACCTTCACAGCGTCCATGTCCGCCCCGCCGTTTCGCTCTTCGCGGACCTTGTCCTTGAGGCGATCTTCAATGGTCCCCCACATGAACCCGTAGAACATCTCAACGGTGTTTCCCTTGAATCGCGGCAGGGCCTCGAACAGGGCCACGGCGGCATCCTGTCGGAAGTCTTCACGGTGGTCATCGATACGGCTGTAGCTGTCCGACATGCGCCGGGCGGCAGCGTCAGCCAGCTTGCGTATGCGGCTAGCCATGGCGCTGTTGACCGCCTCAAGCCCCTTGAGTCCGTTGTTCTGTGCGTCACGGATCAGTTCAAGGGTCAGGGTCTCAGACATGGGTTTCCCTCCGGGTTTCGATCGCTGCACTGATGGGTGAGTGAGTCGAAAGCCCGGAACGGGGCTGGTCCGGCCGGAACTACATGTGACGCGCGTCACACCCTGTTTTGGGCATGGGGGTGCCGCAGCATGGCAGTAGGAGACACAGGCGGGACTAGACCCCGTTCCAGGGGCTTCCGCTTGTGTTCGAAGTTCCGGCCGGACCCCTCGAACGCTGGACTGAGTAGAACGCTTTTTCGTAGGTGGTGCAAGCGCCTTGGGGCGCAGAGACACCAGCTAGACCCGGGGCCGGCCAAGACGGTTGCCTGAAGATTCGAAGGCGTAACCCGCCATCATCCTTCAGATGTAGGGGCGCGGTAGGCGCATACCGGGGATCACGCCTGCATTACGAAGGTGCCGACCTTCGAGAGGCCATCAGGCGAACCGGACAAAAGATCATGGGAACTTTTCGAACGGACCACCTCCGAAAATCCGTAGGTGACTGCCCGTAGCGGCATATGCCACAGGCAGTCACCATCAGGAGTGGCGCGGATCACACCTCAGCGCCGTACAGCGACCCCCACGAACGCTTGCCTACCTCTGCTTCGGCCTCAATGGGCACTCCCATAAGGTCGAAGGTCATGCACTTCTCAATGGCCTTTGCGTAGTCTGCCGATTCCGCCTTCGGCACACTGGCAAGCACTTCGTCATGGATCGGCAAGCGGAGCGTGTCCAGAAGCCCGGCGTTTTCTAGGTTGATCAGGCTCTGACCAAGGCAGTCACGGGCAGCGCTCTGCACGGCGTAGTTAGTCACGGCATAGACCCGGTCCCGGTCGACAGGCAGGCGTCGGCCGGTGATGCTCACGCCAACAAAGCCGTTGTCATACGCCTGACGCTGCAACCGGTTGGAGTAACGCCGAATCTCCGGATACACCCGGTCATATGCAGTCATGGCGCGCTGAACGTCCGCAAGGGGTGCACCGGTCTGCCTTGCAGTCGTGGCCGCTCCACCCCCATAGACCTTCGAGAAGCCCACGCCCTTACAAACCTTGCGATGCTGTTTGGTGAAGCCTTCGCCGTAAACCTGGCGTGCTGTGAAGGCATGCAGGTCTTCACCGTTGGTAATGGCTTCCTTCATGCGCTTGACATCAGCCAACGCAGCAAGCACGCGCATCTCAACAGCGGCAAAGTCCGTGGATACCACCACTTCGCCCTCATCAGCCATCAGACAGCGCCGGATCATTGCGTCACCAGAAGGCAGCGTTTGAAGTGCAGGACGCGTGATACTCATGCGGCCCGTGCGCGCCTGCATGCTGTTCACGAAACTGTGCAGGCGCCCGTCGCTGTCCATGACATCAAGGAAGGTCTGGGTATAGGCACTGCGCCACTTACCGGCCCGCTTACTCTTGATGATGGCCTCAGCCAGCGGGTTGGGCTTGCGCGTTCCTAGCGGCTTGCCGGTCTGAAAGTCAAGGTCAGCGAACCGGTGCAAGACTGCCTTGTCCACCTTGAGCGCCCCGGTAGCGGTCAGCTCATCCGCTGACCACACCTCCCCCATACCCTTGAGCGCTTCCCGAAGCTGTGCCGGCGCGTTGACATTGGTGACCCCATAGCGAAGACAGGCCGCTTCATGCATCAGGGCTTCGCTGGCCAGCCGTTCATCAAGCTCGCGGGTGTAGTCCACGTCAAGCACCATGCCCTTGCGCTGCATGATTGCGCAGATACGGGCTATCTCGTGCTCATACTGGACCAGCCGGGGCCGCACTTCGAGCATGTCAAGTTCACGGTCAAGGCAAGTGTCCAGCCGGGCAGCGAAGATGGGGTCAAGGCCGGCATACAGAAGGTATGTAGGGTGCATCAGGTCGATACCGGCCCACCCAGTTGCCTTCGTGAGCTTGAGCGACCGGAAGACCGCCGTAAGGTCTCCCTGGGTGTCCGGTGCCTTCGGGTCCACGTACCAGGCCATAAGCGGCTTGAGTGCCGTACCCCGTCCACCTTCCTGGGGCTGGCGCGGGTCCACCAGGCCAGCCTTCAAGCGGGTATCGATGGTCTTCTGGGCCAGAAGCTCAATGCTCATGCCCGGCGCATGCCGGTCCAAGACAGCCCAGTCAAAGGGCGCGTTGTGGATCTGGAATTTCTTGCCATGGCGCAGCGCCCGAAGCGCGAACTCATGAAAGTAGCCGCCCAGTTCCCACAGGATCACCCACCCGGTATGCCTATCGCCAAACTGGACAGTGCGGAGCTTGTAGCCCGGCGAATATACGTCAAGGCCCGTGGTTTCCGTGTCGAGACCAATAGGCCCCCTGTTGTCCGCTTCTACGAACCAAGCCCAGAACATGAGCAAGTCGTCATAGGACTCAGGCACCTTGACCTGCACCGGTTCGCCGGCTATCGCGTAGTTGAAAACCTTCATGCTGTCTCCCCTCAACACAAAGGGGCCACCCCCGGATTTTCGGAGGTGACCCCTTCTGCTATTCGGTTACGCGCCGAAGAGTTGTTCCCAGTTCTCGCGGGGAACCTCAACGAAGACCACGGCGCCGCTCCCCGGCAGTCGGCCCCTGGAGAAGAGGGTCAGCCCCTCAGTCCCGTACGCAATTGCCTTCCTGACCCCGTTCCGCGTGTGGTGACACTTCCAGCTCTCACACCTACCAGGCGCATAGCTGATCCATTCGCACTGCATCACTGCACCTCCGCCGTGACCGCTTCATCAAGCTGCGCCTTGAGGTGCCGAAAAGCGTAGAACGCCTGGTGCGGCACCACGCCATTGCCGATGCGCTCAAGCTTTTCCTTGTGCGTCAGCCCTGGGACGTTGGTGACCCACCCAGGATCTAGGCCCATCATCCATTCAGCGAACTCCGGGGACAGCTTCACTCCCCCACGCGGACCCCGGATCACTGGCACCGGGGCGGCTGTGCCCCTGATGACTTCCCAGCGATACACGGCTGGTGCGTACTCGTTCCACCACTCAGCCGGACTGTGCGGACCATCGTCCTTCCAGTGCACCACGCTTACGTCTTCCGGCGTCACGTTCAGCAAGAAGACCACTTCGTCCTCAAGCGTTGGCCCGTGCCCGCCAGCCTTGCGCTTGTCCGGGTGCTGGGCAGAGCCGTTTGAACCCAGATTCGCCGTAGGCGTCTTGAAGAGCTTGTCAGCCCGGTCCCGTGGAAACAGTCGGGCCACGGCTGTCACCAGGTCATCCCCACCAGCACCGGGGCGCGACGCCTTGGCGAAATCCGGCCCCCGGTCAGCGTCAGACACGGTCGGAGTGGGTAGGAGTGGCAACGCAGAACCATCGGAGCCTTTCGTGCGGCGCTCCGGTGTCGGACGCTCGAATAGCTGTCCATGCAGCGCTATACCCGATTTCGTGAAGCGATGTGAGCACTGCGCCTTGTCCCCGATTTCGGATCGCTCCGACGTTCTCCAAGAAGACGTATCCGGGTCGAAGAATCCGAATGGCGTCTGCAACGTTGAACCAGATTCCGGAGCGCTCACCCTTGATCCCTTCACGCTTGCCCGCGTTACTGATGTCCTGACAGGGGAACCCCGCCGTGATGGTGTCCACTTCACCCCGTAGCTCTTCCCATGGGGCGTACCGAACGTCACCCACGTTGGGCGCGTCCGGGAAGCGATAGGCCATCACCTGACAGGCTGCCTTGTGGACTTCGGCAACCACCGTGACCTTGTCTCCGGTCAGTTGCTCAACAGCTATGCCTAGCCCGCCGTACCCCGCACACAGCTCAAGGATTGGCATGGTCTCTCCGTCCATGCAAAAGGGTCACCCCCGGATTTTCGGAGGTGACCCTTATCGGTATGTGGTTGTGGTTGTGTCAGTCGCCAGCGAAAATGCCGTGACCCGCTTGCGCCTGATTGTTAGTGAGTCGAACGCCTACCAGCGCCATTCCCTTGGAAGAACGCTTGCGGGTGATACCCCGCTCTTCCATGGCTCCGTAGAAGGCGCGTCGGGACCACACTTCCTTACCTGGCAGGCCCTCAGCTTCGCACCAGTCGCGGTAAGCCTGGTACGCCTCCGACCCGTCGATGCGCGTGCTGTCATCCTTCACCAGGACGGCCGGCATACTCGGATCGTCCGAGTAAAAGCCAGCCAGCGCGTCAGAAGTCTCCTTGTACTCCTTCGTCGCAGCGCTGATGGACTCCGGATCGCACAAACCCTCAGCGAACCAGGCAACCGCGCCACGAACGGCCCACGCCGCGATTCCCTGTGCCTCCGCCTCAAGCTTCTTGTCAAGGTTGTAGTCTCGCTCATGGGGCGCAAAGTAGCGCGTGAACGGAATCATCTTGACCCGGCGCCAGAGACCTTCATCCTGCCCCCTGAACTTGGGCTTGTGGTTCGTAGCCAGCATGAGCAAGAAACTGGGCTTGAACTCGAAGAACTCCTGACGAAGGAACCGGGCAGCAATCATGTCCTTTCCCGTTACGCGCTTGAGCACGGCTTCAGACATGGGCTTGCCTGACTCGCCCTCAGACGCCATTACCAGACGGGACCCCCGGAGAGCAGCAATATCGTTGGGAATGCCGCCGTTAGGCTTTTCCTCGAACGTGGCAAAGGGTGTGGTCTTGCTGATGGTCCGGAAGACGCTGGACAGCGTGTCAGTCAGTACGGATTTGCCGTTGGCTCCCTTTCCCCAAAAAACACAAAAACACTGTTCGTCCGTGTAGCCGGTAATGCCGTACCCGATGACGCGCTGCATATAGGGCACCAGGTCAACGTTGTCCGGGAAGACTTCCGTCAAGAACTGTTCCCAGCGGGGACACTGAGCGTCCGGGTCATAGTCGATATCGAGACAGTACGTCAGCATGTCCGCCGGCCTGTGCGGACGAAGGCGCCCGGTGTTAAGCTCAACAGTCCCATTCCGAAAACTCAGGAGATCAGGCCGGTTATCGAATTCGGAGGCTTCCACGTAGACAGTGGGAACGCTCCGAAGCTCTGTCATCAGGTCGTTGATGCGCGAAGTCATGGTGAAACCCCGAGCTTCCTTGACCCTACCGGCCAGCACCAGAGCGGCGCCCATGCGATGGATCTCCTGTCGCACTCGGACCTCAGAACGCACCCACGTACGGCCATCCCAGACGTAGAACCCCAGTCCAGGCGCATACTTGATGCGTCCGTCACACCAGGCAACCAGCGCGTGAGCATTCATGGCGTCCGTGTCGCCGTAGCGTTCCAGAAGACCAGCCAGGATGCGCGCCGCTTCGTTGCCCTGGTCCCGGCTGACGATGTCCGCCCCAGTGGCTTCGGCAAGCTCTTCGCTGACAGCTTCGCGCCGTGCTTCTTCAGGCTTCGCCACAGGCTTAGCCGCCTTGACAGCCCGGTGCAGGCTCAGCGCAAAGGTCTGTGGCTCCGACTCACGCCACTCAGTCAGGTCCGTCTTAGCGCTCAGGCGCGGGATGTCCAGAGCATAGACCATGATGCCGTACGGCTTGAATCCTTCGGCCAGCCGAGCGTTGAACCCCTGGCCAGCGGAGTCCACGTCACCACACGCGATGACCTGATAGCCCTTAAGCCCCTCGGCAAGCTCCGCCAGAAGCTCAGGATTCCCCACCAGGGCAGCGCCACGTATCAACACCACGTCATAGCCCACAGCCACGCCTGTAAGTCCATCCCCCGGGCCTTCGGTCACCAGGATGACTCCGTAGCCACCCTGGCCCCGGAAGACGCCATACTGAGCCCAGCGGAAGCCTTCCGGATTACGGAGACCAACCCAGCGCCCGGGGCACTCCCCCGTAATGTCTCGACCCTGCAAGCCGCTGGGATTCCCAGCGAAGTTGCACAGCGGCACGGTCACCCGGGGGAACGCCTTGAAGCTCCGTGACAGGAACGGGAACGGGTCAATGACGTCCGGCCCGTGGTACCCGATGCCCAGTTCATAGGCTGTGTCAGCGTCCATGCCGAACCGGTCAGCGAGATAGGCCAGCGCTGCCGCCGTGTACTCTCCCCCTCCGTCGCTCAGCCGGTCCCGGGCATCATCCACGTAGCCGGCCAGTGCGGCAATCTGGGTGGTGCCGACCATGGCGGGCCTCTCCTTCGGAACCGTGGAGCCTTCGCCTTCGGCATTGAACAGGTCCGGCCAACCCAGCTCAACGGCCTGAATGATGGCCCCTGTGGAGCATCCCGCGCGGCACGTCAGCCGAACCTTGTTGTCATCTCCCCGCCAAATCCGCAGCGACGGGTCAGTGTCCTTGTGCGCCGGGCACAGCGCGATATAGCCCCCGTCATCGTGCTCACTCACGTCCCGGAACTTGCCGAGAATGTCAACGAAAAGCACTAGTGCCCCTTCCTTTTGGTTGCACTGGGAGGTGAGTGAGTCGAATGCGTGCCCGCGCTCAGAACGGGTAGCCTGTGCCAGCCGCAACCTCCGGATCAGGTCCGAAGTTCAGCGACCACTCAGCTAGCGTCTTGGCACCCTTGCTCAAATTGCAACGCTGGCAAGCCGGCACGATGTTGGATTCGACATCCTTGCCGCCCTTGCTCAGCGGGTGGACATGGTCAAGATGCTTCGCATGCGCCCCGCAGTAGGTACAGGCGTACCCCCAGCGAACGAGTATGGCCGTGCGGCTGTACGCCTTGTGCTCCACACCGTAGGACTCCGCCCGGCGTTTGTGCGTCAGCTCGTGGCGCTTATCAGGGCTCAACCGAGCGTAATAGCTGCGCACATGTTGACGCTGGCGATTTCGCCTGCACGCCGCGCATGCAGAGCTAGGCTTCTTGGCCTTACCGGCAAGGAACTGATCAGCGGGCTTTCCCCGCCCACATAGTCGGCAGACCTTCATTGCTGCGCAACCTCCGCAAGTGGACCCCACCACAAATCAAGAAGGGCGAAGGAAGTCTCTTCACGGTAGGACCCATCTTCGTAGGTCGTACGGAACACGCCACCTTCGCGCTCTTCCCAGATATCTCCGTCAGCGTCACGCACCGCGCGAAGAGCCATCAGCGAATCCCCCTTGCTAGTTCTTGCGCACGCTGAATGGCACGCGCGAAGTCCCAGAATGTGGAAGCCGGACAGCATTGGCCGCGCGGGTACACGCACCAGACGCCATCACGCTTACGCACAGTCCACTTACGCGAATCACGCTCCGTGCCGGCTTGTAGAGCCTTGATGATGCACCCGTGCGCCATCAGCGCTTCACTCCCGACACCAGCCAAGAGAACCAGGCTGTAGCCATGCGTTCGGCTCCACCTTCGGACCAGCCGCGCCCGATCAACTCACCGCGCATCCGATCCACCGAGTCCACGGCAGGACCCATATGATGCTCAGTCTCCATGATCAGGGCCGTAAGGTTGTCCCGAACCGCATCGAATTCCATTAGGGCAGTTCCCTCCCACGCCAGCAGATAGCGGCCCCGCGCGTGAGCGCCACAATCAGCGCATCCGCATACCGGGGCCAGTCTTTACGATTGGTTACGCCCGGCTTGAGCCAGATGGTTTCACCGAAAGATGCAGCCCGCACATCACCCAGAGCGGGGGCAGACTCGCCAGAAATGACCACTGGGCACCTACGGATTTTCGGATGTGACTGCCGGGTCAAAGCCCGGGGTCACTAGTCGAACATGCTCAGTGGTAATCCACTGAGGCGTCGAGGTTTTGCGCTTCACAAACCCCGATTCCACCCCAGTTGGCTGCACGCGCAATACCGGCACCAGGACCAGGCCAACACCTTCTACTTGCGCGGGCTTCGCTGTTGCTTCAAGTACCACAGCGTCAGCCATGCGGACCCGGTTGCCCTGACGTGCGCTGTATGCCACCAGGTCCCCGGGGTGCAGTTCGTTGCCGGCATAGTCCGTGACTACCCCACGTTTAGCCATACGGCTACGCCTTCCTAATCGCTAATTTCGATCCCTAGCACCAGCGCGCTCGATGCGCCAATCGTCCCCTGGGTGGCCTTGAACACCTGGAACAACTCCGCAGTATCACCGTCCAGCGCAACAACAGGCATATCGTCGCTGTCCAGCGGTAGCGTGTTCATGAACCTTCGAAGCTCACCAACAGTCATGATCTCCCCTATCGATATGACTTCCCTAACGCCAAAGGCCCGGACCCCGGCAGCGCACGAAGCGCCACCAGAGACCGGGCAACAGGGTTAGACGCGCTCCCACCCACGGCCTTCACTGTCGTGGCGGAAGTACCAGCAGTCACGCATGCCGGTAGACCGGGGCGCGTTTGTCGTGAAAACGGTGCCATCCCCGTACGCGTCCACGTTATCCACCATGAGCACGTCGCCCACGATCACCGTGGCGAACTCAAGGCCGTGCTTCGTGATGCGGATGCGATCTCCCTTTGCCAGCGGGCTGGACTTCTCGATACCGTCCAGTGCAGCCAGCGCAGCGTCAGCCAGCTCAATAACCCGAGAGCGCGACACACGGCTGGCCTTGCTAAGGCTTCGCAGGTAGAGCGCCTGGTGAATGGCAGCCGCAACCACTTCCCGCCGGCCGTCGAGTTCGGACAGCTCAGTCACCTTGACCAGCGAAACGTTACCATCCGCCTTCTCGATCAGGTACCGGTCAGCGCCACCCTGGGACGCGTGCGGGCCGCTCAGGATCTCCGCAGCGTCACGCATCTTCGCGTACTTGACCTTGTCGCCAGCCTGAAACGTCATCGTCGTCTCTCCTTTTGGGGCACCCTGCCCCCCAATGCCTCAAGCCCGGTACCAGCGCATGAAGCGCAAGCACCGGGCACAAGGTCAGCCGATCATGTCGTCATAGGGGTAGTTGTCAGCCGGGTCATCCTCCGCCGGCTCAGGGGTCCGCTCATCCTCGTAGATGGAAACCAGACGCGTTGCGCCCGTGGTGTCCAGCTTCTCAGCCTTCACGTTCCGGCCCTTGCCGGTCGCAACCACACCGGATAGATGAGCCACAGCGCGCCGCGCCTGGTCCACACCCGGTGCGATCACCACAGCGGAAACGAACTCACCCGGCTGGACATCGTCGGTGCGGAAAACTCCGTAGATAGCCATGTGATGCTCTCCTAGTTGTATTCGTGATCGCCCGTAGGCTCAGGGTCAAGGTTGAAACCGCGCCGGGTCCGTTCGGACAGGATCAACGGGCGGTAGTACGGGTGGAACTCCCAAAGGGGCAGCCGGACATATTCGTCAGCCGCCCCCCTGATGATTCGCACTGCCGTTTCACGCTGGCTTTCAGACAGTGCCATCGGGCATGCCCCTAGCGCTCTTCGGCAATGGCGTCCGAGTAGGAACCGAGAACCGTAATGACGGGCTTCTTGTACTTGATCAGCTCTCCGTCAAGCTCGAATTCCTCCTGCACGATCTCCAGTCGACATAGGGCCTCTCCATCCACGTCGTCAAGAGCATCCTTGACATCGTGCACGGTCTCAGCGAACTGCCAGGAAGTGGCAATCCACCGACCCATACCAAGCTCATAGCCGAGACCAGCCAGCCGGAACGAGACGATGATGTTAGGGCCAGCGCCCTTGCCCGCACGGCTCTTTGCCTTGCGCTCCTTGAGCGTGCCAGTGCATCCGCACGGCTCACCCTTGTCATCCGGCATGAGCGACAGGCGCCCGTCGCACTCATGGATGGGAAGCCCGTTCGGCCCCCACTGCATGAACTTGTCCTCAATGGCGTCAGCGCCACTGATGACAATCTCAACGCTGGAAGCATCCGTCAGGATCTCAAAGTTGTGATCCTTCTCCGGGAACTTCTCGGACGGGGTTCCGCCCATCAGTTCCGCTATGCCCTTCGCGGTCTCTTCGCCGGCCGCAAGGACACGGAACTTGGCAAGGCTCACAGGCTTCTTGCGCGCGTTCTGCATGCCGGTCCGGAACTGGAACGCGTACTCCGGGCGCTTGAACTTCTCTTCTCGCTCTCCGCGCTCCGGGTCATCGAAAATGCTCTTGTCCATCGCCATGGGCGCTCCCCTACTGCGAATCTCCTTGCGCTTTTGGTCTAGGGGGTCGAATGCCTGCCCCGTCCGCCGCGCGTTTTCCTCTTGCACTTGGTGTCTAGGGCGTCGAATGCCTGCCAGCGGGACCAGGCCCAGAACGCAGAAAAGCCCCCTGATCCCGAAGGACCAGGGGGCTCAACTGGGTTAGTTCTCGGTGCGCTTGCCACTGGCGACGGCCGGCCACACCATCAGATAGGCAAGGACGACCAACCAGGACGACCCGCAGTACGACAGCGAAGGGACAGCGTGGGCAGCGTGGTGCAGGGCGCCAATCGCCAGCATGACAAGCCACACCTGTACGCATGCGGTCGCAAGGATGATCAGCGCGTACAGGGCGACTACACCGGTAAACTTGGCAACGTCCTTCAAGGTCTCTCCAAGGGTTGGCGGCTTGTACCCATGGTCTAGTGAGCCGAATGCCTACCCTCGTCGCTCCGTCCCAGTAAGCTCACGCGAAGACGCCAGTGCAGCACCCAGAGCCTTGCGTGACCCGGACCGCTCCCACTCCAGTGTGTGACGGAGGTACACGAAGTGATTGAAGGCTTCGGCCAGTTGCGGAGCGTAGACTGGGTACAGCGTCCAGCCTTCCGGGGTGATGTGCAGGACTACGGCACCGTCGATGACCGGCATGGGCTCTTCGTTGCCGTCAGGGTCAATGATCTTGTCCGCGTACGCGTAGGCAGCCATCTGAAGGGCAACGCTCGGCCACACGCTCTTACTGGTCTTCCAGTCAGCGATCACGTCCACCGTGATGGCGTCCGGATCGTCCGGAGCGATCATCCATGTACCGTCAGCCTGAACCAGAACGCGCAAGCGCAACCACGCATCAAAGGAACCGGCGTACTGGTACAGGTCACACCAGGCCACATCCTCAGCGCGTACCAGCTCAGGCTTGACCGTGTCAAGGAAGTCCCGGAAGTTACGGCGGTACGGCTCAAGGTCCGGATGCTGGCGCCGTAGTTGCTGGCCGCGTATCATGCGCTCAAACAGGTCATGGGCCTTCGAGCCGATACCGGCCCGGTCCCGGGTGTAGCGCCATGCAGCGCCGGCCACCCACTTACGGGCTCCCTCTCGGTCCCGGTCCACCATGCGCTGTAGGTAGTCGATGCTGTCTAGGGCAAGCTCAGCCGCTTGGTTGGCGTACCAGCGCTGTAGGAACTTCTTCGGGAGCATGTCCACAATGGTGGTCACGCTGGGGTACCGCTCATCCGGGTTGGTAGCCCGGAAATACACCCGACTTCCGCCGGTTTCGTCGTTCTCAACCTTGGCCATTTGGGCGCCTTCCTCAGTGGTATCACTACCTATCTAGTGAGTCGAAGGCGCGTGTGTAGTTGTGTAGTTCGGAGCCGTGTCCCGGGTATCTCCTTAGACTTCTATATGTGTTACGAGACTGGGGGTTACTTCTACACTTCTACACTATGGCTGGTCAGGTGGTCAGCGCTGTAAGGGTGGCGTTCCACCTCCTACACGGGCGCTGTAGGGCATGCGAAAGCCCCACCGGGCACGGGGACCCAACGGGGCTAGTAGGCGCTCAGGCAGGCGCTCAGGGCTTCATGCGGGATGGCTCAGCCTCACGCCACTTCCCTTCGATTGGTGCCAGCCTTGCCCCGGGCAACAGCCTGCCTGTGGCGTGCTCCGGGTCTCCGCACTGAACAAGGTTCGGGTTACACACGAGAAGACCGCCCGGAAGGTCGCAGCGCGGGTTGTGGAACATCGTGCGCGTTTCCGGGTCAACCATCATTAGCCGCATAGGGCGGATCAGACGACACTTGTGGCACAAGGTCTGTGCCTCATCCTCACTCACTGCTGATGCACCGGCATGGGCTCTTCCGGAGTGATGCCAGACTCTTCATAGTTCTCAAGCCAGTCCCGGGCGCCCTCAAGGCGTGACACGAACGGCAGGGGTAGAGCTTCACCGTGCCGGGCGATTAGTTCAGCGATCACACGCCGGGCTTCATCCCGGGCCTGAATCGCTTCCGTGGTCATATCGGCCATACCGTGCTCCCTAGTGAGTCGAATGCCTACTGATTTTCGGAGGTGTAACCATGAAGGCCCGGGGCACTGGGGGTACCTCCGGGCCTTCCCTTCTGCGCTTGCTACAGGGTGGCAGCGATCATGGCGCGCAGAGCTTCCAGAGCCTTCTCAAGGCGCTTCCGCTGGGCTTCCTTCGTCTCAGCGCTGGCCTTCTCCACCGTTTCGGGCTTCGCCTTGCTGATGTCCTTCAGGAGTCGGTCGACAGTCTTCCTCAGGTACTCATCCGGGTTGGTCTCATCGGCCGGTTCCTGCTTGTCGTCGCCGGCGTCGCCTTCGCCATCACCGGTACCCTCGCCGGCCCCAGAGCCACCAGCGGTCAGTTCAGCCGCCCTCTTCTTCTCCTGATAGTCAAGGCGCTTCTTCTCCGCCTGACCGATGGTCGAGGTGCCGTAGACGTTGGCAACCCACTCCGATGCCTTCTCGTCTTCCGGCTTACCCTCAAGCACCTTGGCCATCAGTTCACGCCGGGCGGCAGCCTCTTCCGTGTCTCCGTCCAGCGACCGAAGCCACTCAGCGCGCACGTCAGAACGGTAGTCCTGCACGCTCCGCATGAGCTTGCGAAGTGCTTCCTTGTTGTCCCAGTTGTCTTCGAAGCCGCCACCAGCAACCGACAGAACGGCCTTGCTGATGTTCTTGGACTCAGCCATGTCCCCGAGGATGTCCGGGGCCCCCGCGCTGTTCTCCACCTTGAGCCATGCTTCAAAGACCACGGCGGCAACATCCTTGGCCACCTGGGAACCCTTGAGGTGCAGACGGACACCCTCGGAGAGCTTTTCTGCGGCAGCGTTTACAAGCTCCGGAACGCCCTCGATCTTGTCCCATGCCGGACCCATCACCTTGCCTTCGGTGACCTTCTTCACCTCAGCCTTTGCCGCCGTGCCCTCATCTACGGCTGTAGTCCACGCGTCGCGCTTCTCCTTCTTGGCCTTAATGCTGCCCTTACCGCTAAGGGCGGAGATCAGTGCTTCGTTTTCCTCAAACAGCGCGTCAAGAGCTTCCGTGTTGCCCTCAGTGGCAAGCGTCTTAGCGCGCTCAATGTTGGCGTCGATCTGCTCAAGGGCAGCCTTACCGGCGTCTTCGTTGACGTCAAGCTTCTCAACGGTGGTCTCAGCCATGGTCTCTCCCTGGTTGATGGGGTAGGCATAGGCCACCCCCGTGTCACGGTTGCTGATGGTGAGGCTAACGGAGCTAGAACGGCGCTCAGCGGTCTCGAGCATCTCATCCGCCTGACGCTGTGCGTCCTCTTCCGTGTAGTGCGCGTGCGTGGATGCCTTGGCCTGAGTCGCGTACTGGAACGTAAGACGCCACGGCTGGCGTGCACCCTTCTTAGGCACTTCCGTTACCCCACCTTCGCTGTTCTCTTGCCGACGTGAGAACAGTAGCACCACCTATGGGCATCGTGTCCACCACATCCGAAAATTCGTAGGTGAGTGTTACGCAAAAAGCCCCCCGGCGTACTCCGCTCAGGGAGCCACCAGGGGGCAGGGGTCAGCGCCGGCGCACCAGGGCGTCAACGGCTGTGTGCAGGTCAAAGACGCTGCCCGCGTTGATGATCGTGTCATCACACGGGTAGCCGTCTAGTTCGGTCTCGCTGGGGTGCAGTGCTTCGCGCCTCATCTTCTTCAGCGGAGTTGGGCGCTTGATGCGAACCAGGCGGAAGCCAGCCGCGCGCAGCGTCTCAGCCTCATTGCGGTAACGGCAGTCAGTCACGACCACGGGCATGTTCCAGCCGTCGGCAGCCTTCGCCTTATCCATGAGCGCTCGCACCCAGAAGTCAGGGTCAAGCTCACGGACCGTATGCCCCATGCGCTGGAGCACCCGGCGAATCTCCGGCCAGCGATCCTTTGCGTCTTCCCAACCAGCGGCAGTCACGCAAGCAGACAGGCGCGCATGTGAGTCCAAGTGCTTCATGGGAATCAGCGGGTCTACTTGAAGCGCCATGCGCTTGAGCGGGTCAGCGAAGGCCAGCCGAGTAAACATCCAGTGTTGCACCAGGCGCTCGCCGGCCGTGTCCTTGCCGCTTCGAGCCTTGCCAACGAAGGCAATGTTCTGATAGCTCACGTCTCTCCCTCCGGGCGCTATTCGCGCCTGCACTGGGGGGTTAGTGAGTCGAAAGCCTAGGCGCCCAGGAAGACCTTGCAGGCGTCTAGCAGTGCGTCAGCCGGGAAGCCCGGGACCAGTCGTGCAGCCAGCGGAAGAAGTACCACCAGGGCCGCGTAGACCTTGCGTCGATGCTTCGCAATCCATACCGCAGTGTCATACACACTCATGAAGGCGGAATCATACGCCTTGCGGGGCTTGCTGTGAGCCCCCATAGGGCCTACCTCACTTCGTCAGGAATGGCACAGCGACACCAACCAGGGCACCTACGGCGGCAGCGAACCCGGAGGCGCGCCACACACGCTGCTCTAGGGCGCTCACACGGGTCTGTAGGTCCGCCACGTCGTCGCCGGTCTTGTCGTGCGCTAGGCGCTCATCCAGCCGGGTCACCAGCTCAGACAAGCGCCGTAGCTCCGCGTAAATCTCAGAGCCGGGAACCCACGCTCCCGGCTCTTCCTGTAGTGGCATTGGCTAGCCCTTCGGCACCTTAAGCGCGTCCCACGAAGCCTTGCCCGGCCATCCGTCCACATCGCTACCCGACCAACCAAGGTGGTTCTTCGCGCTGTAGACCTTCTGCCACCAGGCGAACGCCCGGCGGTCAGCATCGGTCCACTGTGGACCCGGACCCTTCGCGTAGCCGCCGTAGCCTTCAGCCACCAGGCGCTCACCCATGCGAGTGATCACCGAAGAACGGGGGTTCTTCTTGAAGTAGTCCACCCCAGGGAAGGGCTCATACTTTGCGGCCGGCTTAGGGGCAACCTTGTAGGACGGACGGCCGAAACCGAGAATCACACCACGGCCACGGGTGCGCCGGTAGACGCCATCCCCGTTGCCCTGAGAACCGGCATTGCCGCTGGACGTGTTCCCCTCAATGGTGTGCACGTCAGCACCAGCGGCAGCGTCAGCCGTGACCACACCGACATGGTCAGCCAGCGGCCCACCATCCCAGGAAAAAAACACAATATCGCCGCGCCTCACAGCCGCACCCCGATCATGCCACTGGCCGCGCGCCTTGAACCAGTTCACATGCGAAGGGCAGTAAGCGAACTTGCCGACGATATCGGCGTTGCCGGAATCTTCAGCCCACTTCGAGACAGCCATGTCACACCACGGCTGGTAGTTCATGGGATACCAGCGACCGAACTTAGTGTCGTTGCTCTTACCCTCCTTGTATCCGGCATCGGCATCCTTAGCCGCCTGAGCCAGCATCGCATCAGCGGTAGAAGCCACTGCGCATCTCCTTCCTGTGGGGCATACGTCTCTACTTATGTCTAGTGAGTGGAAAGCCCCCAGGGGCTGGCACCTACGAATTTTCGTATGTGCTAGAGCGAGCAAAAGACGCCGTTGAAGCCAACCCACGGGGGCTTGCTGTCCGCCTGAGTGCCGAAGAGCTTGAGTATTCCGTCTGTCGTGATGTCCATCTTGAGGGTGATGCGGTTTGAACTGGTGTCGGAGCAAGGCACCACCACCGTTCGAAGCGTGGAAGGGCGCGCGCCTACCGGTAGCGCTGAGGCATTAAGCCTGCCATTGCCCGGTAGGGAGCCGTTCGGGTACGGGTAGGTGACACCGATGCCACCCCGGAACATCAGGCCCATTTCACCAAACAGGTTGATTAGGCGGTACTGGAACGTTCCCTGACTGTTGCCGTTGTGTGAGTATTCGCTGGTTGCTAGATCAATGGTCTTCCATGTGGAAGTTCCAGCGGTAACAACGGCCCACCCGGAACCGTCATACACCTCAAGCCGGCCAACATCCTTCAGCCAAGTAAGCATGCCCGCCGTGGGCTTCTTGATGGTGGCACCGCGCACAATGGCGCTGGCGTATGTCATGACGACCTTTGGGGTTAGGCCATCAACAATGCCCTGCCCCAGAGTCTGCGCGTTGGGCTTGTCGGTAAGGGTCGGGTACTGGATACCCTGCCCGTAGGAGTCGGTTAGTGGCACAGTTCCCCCTAGAAGTCAGTAGCTACCCACCCGAAGGTGGTCGCGTTGTCTGTGGTCCGGCGGCATCGAAGCTCAAAGCCCGTGGTACTGGCACCCGTAACTGTCCAGTTGATCTCGGTGGTGCCAGCGGTCACGGATGAAATGGGAGTAGCGATAATCGTCGGCGCAGAAGCGAAGGACAGTGGGAATGTGACCGCTACCGCTGTCCAAGTGCCTGTAGTGCCCCCCGACGATGGGGTTGTGGCCGTTCCACGCTGCATTAGCGGGCTGTTATTGGTGCGCAACTTCCCAATACAGACCCACCCACCAGCGGAGCGCAGCATCTCTACGCTGTCCCCCGCCGCCGGCCGAAGATACCCGGACAGCACACGCACGCTGGGGTACTCATCATCCGCCCGGGTAAGGTCCACGGTCCCGTTCGAGTTGACCGCACTGACCGTTGCCATAAGCGCGCCAGATTCAAGGGCACCTGAGCGCTTCACCGCGTCTACGGATGCAGTGAGAATCCTGTCAATGCCTGCCACTACTGTGATTCCTCCTTGCCGCTCACGGTGTTGATGGTGAAATTGCCACCCACGGTCAGCGGTATATCGAAGCTATGGGCGATGTGCAGCTCAGGAAGGGCGGCATCTCCATAGCTGACGCGTATGCAGTCGCCGGCGTCTAGGGCAGTGTTTGGTACCGCCTCAAGCGTCACCGTGCGATTAGGTGCCCGGTACTTCGCTAGAAGCGCTGTAGCGGTCTGCTGAGCCTGCACCAGAGTGGTTACTAGCGACGAGCTGTAGGACTTCGTCACCTTGCCGAACGGCCCTCCGTAGTACAGGGGGTCTGAGGTGCTGCTGATTGTGGCAATTCCCTTTACCGGTGGCGCGTCATCAGAGCTGTTCTCACCGGTCACTACAACTCGGTTGTAGACCCCGTCTGCGGACAGTTCCATATTGGCGCTGACCATTACTCCACCTTCGCCGGCCGCCACATCCCAGACGGGTACCCGAGTGCCGCTCATGGGGTCCGGGATATCTACCATGCGGAAGGTCCCGTTAGCGTCGCAGAACAGTTCAGCACCGACGCTGTCAGCAACCTCACGGCATGCCGCCCATGTGTCCGTGAATGCATCCCACGTCTTCGTCGCCAGAGCCTTCTTACCGTTCGTAGATGAGTCCACAAAGGATGCACCCGGCACGGTGGCGGGAATCTTGGCAGCCAGGAAAGCGGCGGCTGACGGGTAGTTCTTCGTGCTGGTGGCTGTGTCCCACATGGCGCGCTTGAGTAGGATTTCCAGCCCGCTGGCCTGAACACTTAGTGGGCCGGTGTGGATGTTGCCACTTACAGATGTGATGACGAATGTACCGACTGGCACCCGCTCAGTGGTTCCGTCAAGGTATTGAATGCCAGCCTCAACGTAAATGCGCTGGCCATAGACAGCGAACTTGTCTGTTGCGTTCACCGGGAACTCACGCGGATCAGCAATGGATAGGGACAGCGAACGCCGAACGTCGCTGCCCCTATCCACTCTCACAGTGCCATCCGTAAAGGCAATGTCCTCAGCGACCACAGCGCCGTTGTAAAGGACGTTCACCTTGACGGACAGTCCGTGATCCGTAGTGAGTGCCGGCGCCCACTTCGGGCTTACCGGCTGCATTGATCACCCCTTCGTGAGAACGTCCGCCCATGTCTCGTGGGAGGAAAACAGGTCTTCCCATGTGGCGTAGGTGTTCGTGATGGTCTGCCAAGTAGTAGAAGCGGAGCCCTGTAGTCCCCCGTCAGGCCGGTCAACCTCAGTTATGGCCAGCGTCCAACGCCACCCATATTCGCGGGCATCTGAGTTCAGCGGCTCAACGTCCACATCTCCGATTGACACGTACAGGTTGCCGTCAATGCCGTATCCGGGCATGGCTTGGACCAGCGCCACGGTTCCGGCATCCAGTAGCGAGTCAAACAAGGCGTTAGCTTCCGGGTCCCACGTAAGGACCGTAATACTGGACTGCCTGCCTGCACGCGCACCAGTGACGTGAATCGGATTCTTGCGCCCCACCACGTCATAGCGCTGTGATCGCGCTGCCCGGGACCAAGACAGCGGCTCTTCGACCATCACTTGCGTGTTGAGCGCCGGAACCCCCGGAGACTTGAACCAGACGTAATCGCCATCGGGCAGAATCGGAGCGTCAACCGTCTGGGTCAGTAGGCGCGGCCCACGATTGGCACCTGTGCTATCGGACCACTGGACTGAGTACCACACACGGGACCCCAGCGGCGCCTCATAGTCCTCAACCAGGATGACGGAGTACGGGTTAGGCGCTAGATTCCACGTTCGACCGTACGCGCGCATAGGCGCTGCCTTGCCGTTGTCATCCATGCGCGTGATGGTCACGTTGGATGCGGTAGAAGCGTGGTCTGGCACATAGTTGACAGCGAGCGTGATAGAGCCGGTATCGTTGGACGTAGATAGCGTGTATTCGGCCGTGGCTGGTATCAGCGAGAAGTTATCGACAAACCAGTAATCGACCAGTGGATTGTCGCTGCTTAGTTCAAATCCAACCTTGGCATACACAGCACCATCGGGGGCTGTGCGCGTAACCGAATTAACCTGAGTCCACCAGGCGTCTGACGCTTCGGACGCGTAGAGCTGATCTGGATTGTCAGCCTGATACAGCGCCCCGCTGGAGTCATACCAGTCAACACGGCAGCGAACCGCGCTGATGACCTTCTGCGCCGAATCCGTGTTGTGCCGAAATATCGTCGCCTTCACCTGATACGTAGTTCCGGCAGCCACAGGCACCAGCCGGCCAAGGGTGGCACGGACTGTTCCCGGAGCATCCGGAGTCACCTTCAGCGAGAACAGACCATCAGTCACAGCACTCGTGGTCTGAAGCAGCGAAACCGAACCACCGTCTACCGTCCACGCTGGAACGGTTCCCTCAGTGCTGTACTCGGCGTAGGTGAGAAGGTTGCCCGTAAGGTTTCGACTGGCGGAGGCGTAGAACTGGGCGTCTTCCAGAACAAAGACTTGCTGCCCTGCCGTCGCCTGTGGGCGAAAGAACACCTTACATTGCACAGCATTGACCCCGGTAGGGGCCGTAGCTGTCACACCAACCCAAGAGGTGGTATTAACTGGCACACTGTAGGCGGTCTGCACGACCGGCCCGACCTGGTTGAACGCAGCATCGAACCAGCGAAATTCCACCAGCCAGTTAGCTGTGATGGACGGAGACCGCACCAGCGCGTAGCTGGTGTATTCCTTACCGGGCGTAATCGCTATGAAGTTATTGGTCCGAATTTCCTGCGAACCGGCGCCGGCGCTTGCCACCTCAAGCGCGTAGAAACCCTGCCCAACTGACAGATTCCAGTTACCGCGCGCCATGATGCCAGAATCGATCTTCCAGCCAGACGTGTCTTGCTCAATAGACGCCGTGTTATAGCCGTACACATTCCCTGGTCGCACCACTGCCGCGCCGAAATAGACGCTATCCGTGTTTACATATTCAGCGGCAGCCAAATTGCTCACGCTCAAGGTCACGGTGGCGGACAGCGCACCAGTGGGGGCAGTAGCGACCACCACGGGATGGTTGTAGTAGAACCAGCCAGTAGTCGCCCCAGAAAGGGCGAGAGTGCTAACGCTGGTACCAAGCACTGTCCCTGCCGCCGCATCATTGAACCAGGTAACCGTGAGGGTAGCCACCTGCCCGGCGGTAACGCTGTTCCGGCGAACGGGTGCCCGAATCACATATTCAAGCCCAGCGATGACCCCGGCGATTCGAGGGCTAGTTGCAGCGACAGATCCAGCGGAAGTGGCCGTAAAGCGCAACGATTGGGCGCCATCTATGAACTGACCGGACACAACGCTCAATGTGGTGTTGCCGCCGGCCGCCCATCCATGTGAGCCGCTCTCGAAAGCGCTTGACGCGTCAGGCAGTAGGTTCGGGTTTCCGTAAGCCATGCAGCCCCCCTCAAGTGACAGGGCAGGCACCTAAGAATTTTCGGAGGTGCCTGCCCTAGATGCTTACGCCCCTTCAGATTCGGGGCCTTGTGGGTTTGTGCCATCGTCGGCACCCACGGTCGGTTCAACACTGATTCCGGTGCTGGTATCGGGCGGGTAGCCGATCACCACAACTCCATCGTCGGTTTCCGTCACCTCAGTGACCGGAGTCTGTACGGTCTCGCCATCGTCAGGCACTTACAGTCCCCTTCCTAGGGCAGCCGGGCCGGTCAGCCCAGACTCAATCCGCTTATCGGCGCGATGGTCCACGTACGCCTCAAAGGAACCACCGTCCGTCACCAGGACTAGGCGGTCTCCGGGCTGTAGGCCACCCTGGGGGCCACCAGCACCACGCGCGGCCAGCGTACTGAGCACCTGCCACTGTCCTGACGTGAACACGGGCTCAGGCTTTCCGGACTGGTTCACGCTGAGGGTGGCGCCTGGTTGTAGCCATCCCCCAGAGTCATAGCCGCCCGTGCGGTCGTAAGCAGCGCTCAGGCTGCCGTACGTCGCAAGGGCATAGCGCATGGAAGCGTAGACGTTGGCTAGCGGGTCCCACACACCACGACCCCGAAGCTTGCCGGCGTACGCGTTGAACGTGGGGTCGATGACCTGCATGAGCCCCTTCGACGGAACTCCGTTCTTTGCGTTGATGTCCCAGTTATTGATAGCCCTAGGATTGCCGCCACTCTCCTGATTCATACGCCGAAGAACAGTATTCAGTAGCGTGGCGGGCTGTCCCACCATGTTCAGCGCCTTGAGTACGAGAGGCTTCCACTGGGCAACGCCGGCCGAAGGCGAGTATTCGACATGCGGAACTAGCTTCTTGTCAGCTTCCTTCGAGTAGCCGAACAGGGCATCTACAGCGCGCATGGGCAGGCGCTTGACGGCCTTGCCCCACCCATAATTAAGGCCAGGAATCTTGTCCAGAAGTGGGTTAACGACGTGGTCAACGCCAGCGCGGGCAGAAGCCTCGATGCTGTCCTTGAGCCATGAAGTCCCCTTCTTGACGGCTTCCCATGCCTTTGAGCCGGCGCCACCTAGTGTGCTCTTCGTCCACTCCAACGCGTCCACCAGCCCACCCCCTGAATAGCCGGGCAGCCTGCCGTTCTTACGCATGTACTCAAGCGGACCTAGGCCGATTCGCTGAGTCGCTTCCTTAGGAATGACGTACTCACCAGCGTGGACGATTCCGGCTGGCACGTACTTTCCGCCGGCACCTGTGTAGCCACCAGCGGCGAAACCCTTAGGGTGGAACTCGGCTAGCTTCGGAGCGCCAAACGCCTGAGCAATGGCATTCCAGGTTCCGACGATTCCACGGTTGTAGACGGTGTCGATTACGAACGAGATTGGGGACTTAGCAAGGTCCCGAATCTTGTCGAATCCCTTCCCGGCATCCGTTGCAGCGTCCTCGAATGAGGTAACGATCTTATCGCGCAGAGTGCCACCCCATCCCGGAATCGTCTTCGTGAAGAAGTCCCGGATCGGGTAGAACACATGACGCTTCATCCAGTCCCAACCATCAGCGAACCCCTGGGAAACTTCGTCCCAGTGCTTGATGATGTAGACGACTGCCAGACCTATAGGGCCTGTTAGTGCGCCCAAGATCCACGGCCAATTCTGCTTGACCCAGTCGACCAGCGCCCGAAAGGCTGCCGGAAGCGTGTCCCTGAAGAACGGGACAAAGGAATTCCGAAACCAATCAACTACGTCGCTGACAACCACCCTGACTGCATCGAAAGCGCCCTGAACGATGCTGCGGAAGGTCTCTGACTTCTTGTAAGCCACGACCAGCGCAGCGCCAAGCCCTATGACTAGTAGAGCCACCAGGACGAATGGGTTCATAGCCATGACCGTGTTAAGAAGGCCCTGAGCAATCGCCCAACCGCGCGTTACTAGGGCTATGCCCTTCATCACGCCGTTGGCGATAGCCACTGACGCTGCAATGGCGCCAACGCCCGCAGCGAACGGCAGTAGCCAGCCCTGATTATCCTTGATCCAGCCGAATGCGTCCTTACCGAAGCGGAGCACATCAGTCAGCGCGGGAATCAGATACGTCCCAATCGCCTCAGTGAAGTCTTGCTGTATGGTCCGCTTGAAGGTCTGGATCTGGTACATGGGGCCGCTTCGCAGCGTGTCACCCATCTTCTTGGACGCGCCACCAACGTCCCCTACAGCCTTGACAGCCTTACTCGGGTCCAAGCTGTATAGGCTCTTACCCATGTCCTCAGCCTGAGTACCGAACAGGCCAACGGCAGCCGCTTCACGTTTGACCGGGTCATGCATTCCGCGCAACTTGTCTAGGACTTGCTGTAGACCATCCTGCGCCGACTTACCGCCCTTGCCAATCTTCCGTTCCATTTCCTGAGCATTGAGCCCCAGTGACGCATAGGCGTCCCTGGAAGTCTTACTCATATCAATGGAACGAATGGAGAATTCCTTGAGCGCGTCAGCGATGATGTCCGTATTACGGGCGCCGCCCTGTAGACCCTGGGAGAAAAGCCCTAGGGAAGTCTTCGAGTCAAGGCCCAGCTTGCGAAGCTGAACCGGGTATTCCTGGAAGGTGTCTAGAAGGTCATCAGCGTTCGGACCTAGCTTCTGGAAGCCGGTAGCCACCACATCAAGTGCTTCGGTGGCGTTCTTAGCAAGTCCGTTCTTCAACAGTGCCGAAACAGCCTGAGACTGCATATCCATGTCGGTGCCGAACGTCGCTGCAACGTCTGTCATCTTCGTGGCTATGGACTCAAGCTGAGCATTCGTGGCGCCGGGTGGTACCAGGCCACCCTTGACTACGGCCTTGATGGCATCAGCGCCGGCCTCGAAGTTGTCCGTGACACCCTTAGCGTAGAGCTTGCCGGCTACGTCACCGTACTTCTTAGCATCGGCACTGGTGGCCCCTAGTTGCGCCTGTAGCCTCTTGGTCACGTTTGCCTGGTCAATGGCGTCAGTTAGACCCTTGGCGATTACAGCCCCAGCGGCTGCCGCTGCAACAGCCCCACCCTTGAGTAGCTTATCCTTAAGCCCGCCACTGACCTGATCGCCTGCCTGGTCTCCTGCATTCCCCGCCGGCCCGATGATTTGCTGGCGTAGCTGACGCGCGAAGCCCTGAATTTCAGGGACAATCGACACGTAAGCTACGGCAATCTCCGGAGCGCTGCCGCTCATGGGTCACCTTCCCTTCGTGCGCTCCCTGAAGTCCAACAGGGCAGCCGCCGTGATCTTCGCCTTCTTCGGCTCATTCATACCGGGACGCGGGTAGGGCTGAGGTGGCTTTGACTGGTCCATACGCGGAACGTCCTTGTTGGCCACAGCCCATGTGTTGTACTGCGTAACGTCAATCAAGTCAGCCAGCAAGTAGTCAGTGGTCGACCACAGTGGCTTGCCCTGATTGATGGCCTGACGCGTGGCGCTGTCCGGCGGTAGGCCCCAGATCAGAACGGCCATCTTCCGGGGGCTGATCTTCCGGCGCCATAGGTCGAGAAGGTCAACACCCCGGAATGCTAGGTCTGCCTCAATCGCGTCCCCGTGCTCCCGAATGAGCCTCAGAAGGCTTAAGAGTTTCCCGCGCCTACAGCCCTACCGGCCACCTCAAAGAACTTGCCGAGATCGGCAACCTTGCGATTGGACTTGCGGAACGTGGCGTACTGGTCATCACCCAGAAGCGCCTTCAGTGCATGGGTCATCCGCTGATCGTCAATGGCCTCAAGGACATCAAGGTCCCAGTCCTCAGCCGGTGGAACGCTGTAGGTGTCGCCGTTGTACTCAATGACAGTCGAGGTGCCCAGCGCATCGTTCTTCGAAGCCATGATTGTGTGTCTCCTAGCGGGTGATGGGTGGGAATGCGGCGAGACCAGGACTCCACCCAGAATCCTGGTCCCACCAGTCGGAGCACCTACGAATTTTCGGAGGTGGCCAGTTACGCCGTGGCAGCGTTAGCCGTGTCGTTGTCGTAGTCGACGTACAGCACGTCATCAGCGTCCGGGTAGATGGTGATGGTCAGCTCAAATGCCTGCATGTCCGACTCGGACAGCTTGACTTCCCCGATGGCCGTAACCTCTCCCGAAGGAATATGCCGGCGCCGGGTAATGTCTCCGTCTACCAGCTCAAGCACGAAACTACGCTTGTTGGTCTTCGGAATCTTGACCGTGCGCTTGTTCACGCCAGCCGTGGTCTCAACGGTGGAGCCAGGGTTCACCAGCCCGAAGACAACTAGGTTGTCCTCAAGGCACGTAACCGTGATGCTGCGCTTGTGCTTGCTGCGCTTCGTGCGGATGAGCTTGCCACCCCACGCATAGAAGTCCGTGGTATCCTCGTCACGGGCCTCAGAAGCACCATCCTCGGAGAGAAGACCAACGGCCTTCCATGCCGGAACAGTGCCCATGGCGTCATCAAGCTCAGGTGGCAGTGCCGTGGCGACAGGTGCAGTCCACAGATCCGCACCTTCCCATAGTCGAGGATTGTTGACGTTACCGCTCATAGGGTTTCCAATCTGGTTCCCCTGGTGGAGAACTCAACAGCAAATGAGTATCGGGGTTGCCCAGACGCAGAATCAGGCAGCCACATGGGGCCGGACACTTCGACCACGTCGTAGACCGTGGTATCGCCACGCTTGCCAGCCATCGCCAGCGCGTACGCACGCACCCGGGCGCTTAGGTCTGCCGCATTCTCTTCACTGTCTGACCAGCACTCAACATTCATTCGAGGACGGTCGAGAATCAGCGCACGCCGCATGCCGCCTAGCCGTTCGACGCGAACAAATTCCGCCGGCCGTGGATCGGGAACGCGTGAGTAGACAGAAAGGCCCGGGACGACTTCGCGTAGGTACAGGATGGTGACCAGCACAGCATCAGGGAAGACGATGACTGGCTTACTCAATCGGATCAGCCGCCGCATCTAGGGCTAGCAAGAGGTTCCGCCTGGTTCCCTCGGCCGTGGCTCCGTCTTCGTAGCCGGCAATCACAGCCGCGCGGGCACGATTCGGACCGGCCTGAGCATCAACGCGGGTCTGCACACCGACGCTGCGAAGAGCGGCATCAACATCATGCGCCTTCTTGAGAAGGTAGGCATGCGTACGCGGTGCCGTATTCAGCGCCCGGATGGCATCAAAGTTATACCGAATTCGTGGGCCGCTCATCCAGTAACCTCCTTGAGCCGTGCTTCTACATGATGTAGGCGACCGCCTACCTTGAACCGGCCAACCTTGCCGTCAACTTGCAGCGTCAAGCCCTCCCACTCAACGCGGTCCGTGGCCAGCGCCGGGAAGTCACGGCCCTTCGGAGTGATCAGGCGCCAACCCGTGATGACCGTGGGTCGGTCCCCCGTGGCTTCACTGGAAGCGTCCGGCTGAACCATCAGGCCCGTGTATTCCGTGCGGGTGGCAGCCGACCAGTCACGTTCGCTGGTGGTGTTGCCATACTTGTCGACCTTGAAGGGCGCCCGAACCAGCCTCACGGTTTCGCCATACAGCGTGCTCATAGAAGCCTGCCCACAGCGAACGTTCGCCGGTAGCGCCCTAGAAGGTCCTTGTCAGCCTGACTGAGGCTTGCGCCGATGGTCTCAGCCGCGTATGTGACGCTGACCGCACCAACGGTTTCCTGCCGTAGGTCATTGGGGTTCGTCAGAACGCGCTGAGCGGCTGTCAGAGCGACTGCCACAACGTCCCCGGGCACTGATGCGTACCCATGCGTGAAAGTCACTGTGACGGGCGCACAGGCGCCCACAAACAGCCGCTCTGTCTCGTCATCCCAGCGGTAGTCAACCGGCGCACCATCGCGCGTCACGGAGTCCACTGAAACAACGGGCCTGAGCGGCAGCCGGATCACGCCCTGATGCGGAGTCCGCGTAAGCGTGGTGGTCCGACGCTGGAAGTTGTTGCGGGCTTCCTTCCGGATGATCGCAGAGACCTGGTCCAATGCGGACACTGCGCCGGCCGGAAGGGTGCCCGGATCAACCTGCATGTGCGCTGCCAGATCATCAATCGTGGCCAGCGGCGGCAGTGCCATGGGGCACCCCTTCCGTTACTTCGTGGTCTGTGCTCCGCACTCCTGACAGCGTGTCACGGAAGCCTCAGAGCCATCCGGGCGAAGAGCCGTGTAACTCTCCACCCGGGGACCCTTGCAAGCCTCTTCGTGCGGCACATCAGGGGTGGCAGTCTTTGCCTTCGGTGGCAAGGCTCAATCTCCTTCGATCAGGCAGCCAGAACGCCGGTCAGACGGGCAGCCGCCTTACCGCCGAACAGCGCGAGACCCGTGTAGAACTCAAGGCGCGTCCGGTAGACCGGCATCACGTCAAGCTCACCCAGGTCACGGACCTGAACGCCACCGTTGGTCAGACCCGTCACGGCCTGGTCACCCTCAGCGGAACCGAACTTCACGGCGTAGATCGAGCCCGCCGCACTGGACGTGCCCTGAGTCTCCGTCTGGGGGATGATGTCCGCACCAGCCGACGTCTGGCCGATGTCTAGAAGCGGGATGCCGTTGTACGTGGCCACCATCTTCTGGGTCAGCGCCTCACGGATCATCTCAACCCCACCAAGACGCCGTGCGCTGGACTTGACCTTTGCGATGATCTTGCTGTTGGTGTATAGCGCGCCGTTACTGCCGTTGATGCCGGGAACCTGAGCGATCAGCGCGTCTAGCGCGTCGAAGAAGTCGTGTCCGCCGGCCACGGGACCCATGCCGTTGGTGGCAGTCGCGATGACCTGAGCACCGGTCAGGCGCTTCTTGAGACCATCAAAGCCCTTCGGCGTGACGGCGGTGTCACCGTTGATGAAATTGTCCTGGAAAAAGTACGAAGCCGCCTTCACCTTCATCCGGGTCTGAATGGCGCGCTGATCGTTCAGGTTGCCCCGGGTCTGGACGATGAAGCGGTCAACATCAGCGTCACCACCCATGATGACCAGCTTCTCAGACTTTGGGTTAACCGTGCCCGTGGACTCCGGGTAAGCCTCATTCACCGACCGGAACGCAACACCCGGTAGCGTCGCCTCTTCGTTGTAGGCGTACGCGTTGCCCTGAATGGTCAAGAACGGGATACGGTCCAGAACCGGAGATTCCTGAACGAAGGTCTCAAGTACACCGCGCTGTAGGTCATCCTGCGACAGCTTCGCGGCCTCAGTCAGAGTTAGGGGCATGGAAAGTCTCCAATGTCAGAAGGCACCTACGAAAATCGGAGGTGGTTACTTGCCCTTGCCATACGCACGCGCCATGCGCTCAAGTGCGTCCTTCGGCTCAGGCTCAGCGGAAGGCGTCTTGCCCCCGCCAACGTAGCCCCACGGCTTGACTCCGGACTCAGCGGCAGCCAGATAGGGACGTGCCTTGAGAAGGTCATCAATGGCCTTCGTCACGGCGGCTTCGTCGCTGGTGTCAACGTCGGAAGCCTTGAGGAAAAGCAGAGCGTCAGCCGGGTCCTGTAGGCGCCCCTTGGCCTCAGCCTTGATGGCTGTCTCGGCTAGCTGGGTGGCAAACTCCGCCCGGATCTCACTCTTGATAGCGTCAAGGTCCGCGCCCTTGACCGCTGCATTGGAACGCTGTAGGCGCTTGACTTCCGCCTGTAGTTCATCGCGTTCCTTCTCAGCCGCCTTACGGGCATCGCGCTCCGTCTTGATGGCCTTCTTACCGGCGTCGCCTAGCTCCGCCTCAGCGTCGCTCTGGTCGCCCTTACCGTCATCGGCCGGCCCGTTCTTCGGGGGCGTGCCCTCAGCCTTGCCAGGGTCCCCATCCTTGGGGGTGTCAGCGCCAGCGTCAGGGCCATTCGGGTTGAGGGTCTCAGGCATGGGGGAATCGCTCCCTACGTGATAAAGCCGTGCTTCTTGAGCAAGGCGATTTGAAGCTCACGGTTGTCATCCGCTTGCTTTAGGATCTGTTCAGGCATCAGGCGCGCTTCCCGGGAACGGGTGTAGCGCTTTCCTGGCGTCTTCTCGAAGCCAGCGTCAAGCGCCTTACCGCCGATACCGCGCCGGGTGGTCCCCTCGGTGGTGACCTTCTTGCCTGTAGTGGCGGTGGCCATTCCGCGTCGCGCGTTGACCACCTGACCTATGTCAGCGCCATTCTCGATGGCATCAGCCCCCGCAGCACCGAAGCGCTTTCGACGCTCTTCCGGAGTCATCTGCCTGAATATGTCTTCCGGGCTGGCGCTCTCGCGCCATTCCTGATCGCTCATGGGCTCCATACCGCAATCACACTTCGGGTGACGCTTGAAACCTTCTGAGTAGCTGTACTGTCTGCCGGCCAAGACGATGCACCTGGAGCATGCCGGTAGCTTCACCACCCGCACGTAAGCAACGCACTTCGGCTCAGCGGCCATCGCGACCTGTGTAGCCGTGCGCGCCGTGTCGGCAATGGTAGTTGCAACAAGGGTGCCCATTTGAGCCATGCCCCTTGCCAGCGCCACGTCAGCCGGCAGGCCAACGGATAGCGCCTGAGCCGTGGTTACCGCCGGGACGTACAGAAGGGTTGCTAGCAACCTTCCGTCCATGGCGATGCCGGCCAGCGAACCAGCGTTCAAGGTGGCTTCCGCCGCTACTCCTGCACCCTGTGCGAGCATCGCGCCCGTCACGAATGCCTGAGCACCCTGAGCCGCTGACAACTGGCCAGCAATCACAGCATTGAGAATCTGCCGCCCAGTTTCGCCCTGTAAGGCAGCGAAGATGCGGTCAGGGGGCACGTCACGCCAAAGGGCCTGAACGGCCCCTACAACGCTCTGTGTGATCCCCTGCACCACTTCGTACCGGGTGGCAGCCAAAGTGGCTGACGCGGCCACGGAGCCCCCTCACTACGCCGCTATGGTTAGGTCTTCCGCTGTGGTGTCATCCGGCTTCGGGCCGAACAAACCAGCGATGTTCCCACCCACAATGGCGGCAGCCTGGTCATCCCGCATGGACTTCCAGCGCTCAATCTCTTCCGGCGTGGTGTCCGGCATCCGCTCCCATAGAGCTTCATCCGGAACGTTGATCGCCTTGTACTTCGTCAGGGCGTCCGCGTACTGGGCTTCGCTGCGGAACTGTGCATCACGCCAGACGACAGACCCCATGCTTATTGCCTCAGCGCGTGCAGCATCCCCAGCGGCAAGCGCCTCAAGCCGCATGAGTTCGCGAAGCGAAGCACCGAAATACCGCTGCCTTTCCTGCACCTTGGCGACTAGGCCGGCCTCAGACGCCACCAGAGCATCAGCGCTGATATTGACCATTTCCCCAGTCAGATAACTTGGCGGGGTTCTGGTCTGCGCGGCTATATGCCTCACAGCGGTCTCAATAACCGTGGTGTAGTTCGTCAGATCGGCACCGCTGAACTCGGCAATCGACGCACCCTCACGCTCTAGCCAGAGAAGACGATTGCGACGGAACTCATCAATGGGCAAATCCTCTTCGCCAATGACTTCCCCGTCGCTGTCAAGTATCTCCTTGGTGGGGCGATCCATGCCCAGCACTGCACGCGCCGGCAGAGCGCGTTCGTCTGCGGCTGTCATCAGATGAGCCCACAGGGTGTTAACCGCGTCCTGTAGCGGCGCCACACTGGCAATCTCGCTGGTAGGCTTCCCGCGCAGACGCGCGCGATTCTCCAGCGCCACCAGGGGCACTACCCCTAGCGGGTTGCTCAGGATACCGGCAGACACCCACCCAGCATCAGACTTCAGGGCAAAGCCATACGGGCTATCAACCCTACGCACCCACAGATAGACCGCGTCCGGGTAGAACAGGGAAGCGCGCTCCTGATCCCCGTCACGCCACAGCAAAAGCCCAGCACGGCGCACCCGACGCTTACCAGGCACATACTCAACAATGGCCTGTTGCACGTCGTGAAACGTGATCTCCGTATTGATCCCATCCGGCTTCCATACCAGACCATAAGATCGGCCGCTGATCAGAGCCTCAAGGAAGGCTAGGCCAACCTCAACATCGCACTCATTACGGCGCCACGCATCCCATGCAGCCGTATCCAGCGAACCATCATTGAGGCGGAAAGCAATCGGCACCAGGCGCTCAACAGTGGCGTCAGGCACCACCTGACACCAGTTGTCCGAGAAGCCCTCAAAGAGGGCACCTGTCTGCCCCTTGAACTCCGGGGATGCAAACTTTAGGGGAACTTCCCCATCGTAATACTTCGACCAGTCATCAGCCTTACCGGCTCTACGCTTGAGCTTTCCGTACAGCCGATTAAGGTCGTCTAGTGGGGTCAGCGCCATGGGTAACCCCCTTCTAGGCACCTACGGATTTTCGGATGTTGGTCACGCGGAAACGGCGCGCGCCTTCTTGAGGGGTCGCCTAATGTAGCCATCCATAGCCATGACGGATGCCGCAATGCCGTCGATGCGGCTTGAGGACTTCTGCCGGTCAGGCTTCACGGGGCGGAAATTGTCATTGCCATCCGCAATGATCTCGACACAAGAGGCGTGCCAGCGAAGAACCGGGTTGCCGCCGTGGCGGATCTTCCCTTCGCGCAACAGGCGCTCAAGTTCCTTCGAGCCGGGACCCATGCCTAGGTATGTCTGAGCAATCGGCACCAGGTCCACACCCCGGGTCTTCTGGTCAACGCGCTGCACCAACTGACCTGCGAACATGCGGTCATAGCTGATGCGCTGTACATTCAGCCGGCGGCAGTCCTCAATGATGCGCTTCTCAATGGCGCCGTAGTCGATTGCGTCGCCTTCGGTTAGCTGAATCCAGCCTTCGCGCACCCAGAGCCTAAGCGGCACCTGTAGCTGCTGTTCAAGCTCGTCCACGCGCTCTTCCGGAAGCCAGAATCGTGCGATCAATTCAAGCTCAACACCAGGCTGCCGGGACTCAACGGCCATCACCCATGCCGACATGTCAGAGACAGCGGAAAGGTCAACGCCACCCCACGCGCGCCGGTAGCGCATGCGCTGATCATCGACCGTACCAGCGTTGGAGTCCCACAGCGGCATGGGTAGCCATCTGGTGGACGAGCGCATACGTCGATTCAGGCTCAGCCGGCAGAACGTTGGGAAGTATGATGGAGTCGACTTCGCCTTAGCCGCTTCACGGCGCATGTACGCTAGCGAAGGCGACTGACCTAGACCCGGGTTAGCCTTATACCAAGTGGCTTCATCAAAGGGATCGTCCGACTCTTCGGCAGCCCAGATGACCCCGTAATGACCCGGGTCATCAATCACGTTCTCGGCTAGGCGCCGCGTGTAAGTGTGCTTCTCGTCATAGATCGAACCCTCTTCGCCTTCGTCGGCGGTCGTGATGAACACGACTAGGGGCTGATCACGCGCGCCCGTTCCGGTCTCGATGGCGTCAACTAGGTCACGCTTCTTGTGAACGTGGACTTCGTCGACAATGGCGCCGCTGACGTTCAGGCCGTGTGCCGTTTCGGCAATCTTGGAAAGCGCCCGGAATACACCGCCTGTACGCGGAACCCGGATAACGCCCCGAAGCACCTCAACACGGCCCTTGACCGCATTGGAAGTCAGCGCCATGCGCTTAGCGTCATCAAAAACACGCTCAGCCTGTGGCAGTGAACCAGCCGCCGCGTAGACTTCTGCACCATGCTCCCGATCAGCCAGCAACAGCGTCAGGCCAATTCCCGATGACAAGGTTGACTTGCCGTTCTTACGCGGGACCTCAATCCAGACAGACCGGATAACGCGCACTTCCCTGTCAATCTCTGGGTCATACCAGAGCCACCCGAAAACGGGGGCGATCACCCAGACGATTTGCCATGGAGCTAGCTTGAGGGGGCTTGCGCCCCACCGCCCCTTGGTGTGCTTGAAGGACTCAACGGCCTTCACGGCGCGACGTGCAGCATCCACAGAGAAGTGGGCGCCTGGTTGCTTATCCGCCTGCATGCCCAGCACCAGCGGCTGGCTACGTGCTGCCTGTTCGATCTCTTCTGGCGTCAGCCCTAGCTCAATGAGCGCGTCATACGGAACTGGCAGCGCCTCAGTCGAACACGTCTCCGTCATCGTCTCCCCCGTTCTCAGGCGGCTGAATGCGCCCACGGGCAGACGGACTTAGACCTAGTTCGCCAATGTAGCGGGCAAGCTGTGAGCGGTACTGGCCAAGCACGGTGGTCCACCCGTTCTTCTGCCACCCGCGTTCGCCTTGCATCAAAACCCCGTCACGCGACAGAGACCGTTCGCCCTGGTCGATTCGTGCGACGCATACGCAGTAGTCCGTCAAGACCACCGTGTCTACAGCCCCGATACCGGCCGTGTACTTGAGCACCGGGATAACCCGGTTCCACTCCCCCGAAGCCACCTGACGGCAGCGAGCGACGCCAGCGGCAGACCCGGGGAACACAACAGACCAGTCAGGCTCTGCAAGCTCAGCTGGCGGGATGGTGATCCCCGGATTGATGGGGCGCTTGCCCGGGTTGCCTTCGCGCACCACCTGTAGTGGTGGCTTGCTGCGCATCGGGTCAGCCATGAGATCACCTCCGAAAAATCGTATGTGGGTTGCCTTGATGCTCTGCACTGTGCTTAGCTACAGCCATGACGACAGAGAAGCTGACCCCGAAGATGCAAGACGCACTCACCAAGATCAAGGCAGCCGGTAAGGTGGGAGAGTGGCTGAACGCCTACGCTGCCATTGGGGTAAACGGCCACAGCGTCAGGGCACTGCGCCACCGTGGGCTTCTCGTTCGTGACGGCAAGTACCTGGTTCCGGCTGGCATGCAGTCAGACATCATCGGCAACTACCGCGTGTGGCCTGACGGATCATCTGAGGCCATCTGAGCAACAAAGCCACCAGTCAGCCCCCGGCGCGAAACCGGGGGGCTTTCTCATGCTCAGGTACCACACGCACAGCGGCGCCGGTCACAATTTGTTACCGGAACACGACATTCCGTAAGATAGACTCTCGCCATGAGAAGACTGATCATTCCGGCCCTAGTTGGGGCCACGCTGGCGCTCGCCGGTTGTTCTTCCGGTGACAACAAGCCAGCGGCGCCGGCCACCAGTACAGCACCCACCAGCAAGGCCCCCACATTTGACCGTGACGCTGCTCAGCGCGAGTCATGGGAGTCCGCCCGGGACATGTACTCGGCAGACCTCAAGCTGAGCATCTGCGACGCTGCCAAGAAGGGGGGTAAGGCTGGCGTCAAGGCACTCCTGACGGACAGCGAACGCATGCCCTTCGTAGTGGAGCGGCCAGACTATGACGCCGGCCAGTGGGTCACGTACTGCACCAGCAAGTAGGGCCAGACAAGCCCCCGGGCGCGAAACCCGGGGGTTTTCTCATGCCCGCAACAGCCACGCACGGACACCCAGACACACGGCCAGGGCGACCAGCTCAGAGAGCAGGAACCACACAATTAGGGGCACTTGATGTCTCCGCGCAAATGGTCCAGGTTGCGTCGCTAGCTATTTCCCTCCCTGCCGGGTGCTCTCAGGCACCGGAGGGGGTCACCCCCCAGGGTGGTTACGCCACACGGAAAGCAAGCAGGGTCAGCGAAGCTGAGTCAACAGTCACGCCCACATCAGCGCCGTAGTCAGCCTGATTGAACGGCCCAAGAGCAAGGGAAGCACTGGCTGGCACAGTCACGGTTCGCGGCACAACGGCCTGACCATCGACCGTGCGCGTCAGGCTGATTGTCAGCACATGCGGCATCGCCGTGTCCGTGTTCTTGACTACCAGGCCCGTACGTCCATCGTTCGGCACTGTATGACCAAGCAACGTGTCACCAGGTACAGCGTCAGGCATTGCATTACCTGAACGCGTGAAGGTCACAATGGGAACCTCAACAGCCACGCTTCTACTCCTTAACCTTGCGACGCTCTGCCGCCCATCCACCAGGCTGATGCTTGGCGGTCTCACGGTTATGGCAGACAGCACACAGTGGGCGAAGGTGAGTGGGACTGTCAGGCTCTACCCCCCGGGCCACCAGTTCACGGCGGGACAGGGGGTGATGGTCAGCAACCGTGGCAGGGGCACTACACAGCACACACCATGGATGGGTGTACAGGTACGCGCGCCTGACGCGCTGCCAGCGACTGGAGCCATAGTTGAACGCCCCACGCTCACGCCTTAGTTGGTGATCCTGGGAGCGATGCTCAGTGCAGCGACCGCCTACGGCTGTCAGCTCAGGACAGCCCGGGATCGTGCACGGCTTACGTGGCCGGCTAGGCATGCGGCCACCTCCGAATTTTCGTATGTGGGCTTCGCCGGACAGGCGGACCGGGGTAGCCCCGTGAGTCTCACACTGGTCGCTTATCAGGGCTGGCCTGACCGGCGTAGCCTGGTGCGGGTAGCAGGGATCGAACCTGCGTTACCTGGTCCCAAACCAGGCGTGATGCCACTTCACTACACCCACGCTGCGCGCCCTGGATTCGAACCAGGATTACCCGGGCCAGAACCGGACGTGCTGCCGTTGCACTAACACGCAATGGGCGCTAGCGCACCAGTTGCCTGACCACCCCGAAGGGACCTCAGGTCTTATCCTGTGCGCGCCAGCGTAGTCCGCTGAGAGGGATTCGAACCCCCAAGCCCAATGGGCAACAGGGTCTAAGCCTGCCGTGTATACCATTCCACCATCAACGGGAGTGCTGCGCACGTAGTCGGGATTCGAACCCATGCCACCTCAGCGGCCGTACCTTGCGGGCACCCTGGTTACGCCGTACACCAGGACTCCGTACGTATGTTGCGCAGCAAACGGCTTCGCGGGCTAATGCACAGCTATGCACCCCAAGCCACTGGGCTTCGCTAGTGGGCAGCGCTACCCGCCCTGCCATCCCAGATGTGTAGGTCAGGTGGGACTTGAACCCACAGCCACCGGATTAAGAGTCCAGCGCTCTTACCAATTGAGCTACTGACCTAAGTTACTGGCCTTGCCTACGGGCATTGCCCGTGCACCCGCATGGAGCCATCCGGCGCCCATCCCATAGCCAGTCTGGCGGGTCCCTAGCGCCCCTTCTCCCGGTTTCGAACCGGTACCAATGCTGCGCAAACACATGGCGAAGCCCGCACGATGCTCCGAAAAGGGAAGTGGTGAAGCGCAAGACTGTGCGGAATCGAACCGCCCGGACACCAACCCGCCCCCAGGGAACTTGCGCCTTGCTGGCCTGCCTGGATTCGAACCAGGAACCCCCCGGGTAACAACCGGATGCGCTGCCGTTGCGCCACAAGCCAAAACGGGGTAATGGGAATTCAACCCATCCGCCGGCCGATTCGCTTCGCTGACTAGACGAAGCTACTAGGGCCAGAGCACAAACAGTGCTTACCCCTTGTCCCTATCGTTGCGCGGTCAGGCGCTATTGTCGGGACCAGTGCCAACCCCTGGATTCGAACCAGGAACTTCCGGCTTATGAGACCGGCGCCCATCCCACTGGGCTTGACTGGCACTGCGCGTGCGGGGCAGTCAATCCCGCTTACAGTAACAGGCTTCCACACCTGCACCGGCCCTTTGGCTACGCCGCGCCCCGTACCGGATTCGAACCGGTGATATCCGCCTTGACAAGGCGGCGCCTTAGACCACTAGACGAACGGGGCAGGCGCTTCGCGCATTCTGGGACGCGCCGCAAGTGGCTGGTCCTAGCGCGAAGCGCGCCCTGTACTACAACCCTGGGAGAGAGGCAGGGGAGCAACAGGGAGCTGAGCAAGGCCAACGGTCCGCCTGACATCGTGTCTGTGATAGGTGCGCGGGATCATCTTGCTTCACCCCTTATCTAGTGAGTCGAATGCCTGACCCGTCGGAGTGGAAAGCCGCTGATTTTGGGGCTGGAGTGTAGAAGTGTAGATGGGCAGGCTGAGCCGGGTATCCCCTTAGAAACCCATAGCTATTACGGGGGGTGTATCTGAAACTACACTTCTACATTTAGGCAGGTCAGGGTGTGGGCACTCCACCCGCTCATGCCCGCTGACACGCCGAAGGGCGCCCACCAGCCGTAGCCAGTGAACGCCCCAGGTGGCTTACCTCTCGCCCTCAGCGGCCGGCGCGCTCCGTCAGGTACCGCACAGCCCGGACCGCCTTCCTGACCCCTTCGAGCCCTCCCAATACGTCTACGCATTCCTGGCAGGTGACGCAGATGCCGTGCTGATCCGAGATAGGCGTGCCGCAGATGGCACATCGGAAGTCACGCATGCCGGCCCGATACGCGGCTTGCGCTTCCGCCTTCTCTTCGGCTGTCTGCTCTGACCGGCGCTCAGCCTGATCTTTTGCCTTGCACTTTCGGCACTGACTCTGTCGCCCTCCCTTCCGGCGATTATCCGGGGGGAATTCAGCTAGCGGCTTTGACTGATGGCACTTAGTGCACGTCTTGCTGCCACTCATGCTGCGCTCACCCAGTCCCATTCGGTCAGCCGATCCTCAATCGGGGTGTGATCTCCCCTGCCCTTCGCTGGAAGGACGTACACCGCGTTTAGTGCACTCTTCAGCAGCATGCGCCTTGTGCCAATAGTGGCATCGTCCCATGCTTCCCTAAGTGCTGCATGGTCCATAAGGACAGTCAAGTCCCCTTCTTCTTCCCCTAGTTCTTCCAGCTTAGTGGTCATGGTTTTGATGGTCAGGCGCTGCGCGTTACTCAGTTCCTCGTATCGCTCTTCGCTCATCTTTCCGTACACGTAATAGTCGTCTTCCAGCTTCTTGACGCGCGCCTGAGCGGCTTTGAGTGATGCTTCGGCATGTTCCCGCTGTGCCTTGCGCTCCGGGTCTGAGAGAGACAGCCAGCGCCGTGCGATGACGTGCAATACGCGATCGGTAGGGTCGAGGGCTGTAACGTGGCTGATGAATGCTTCCTTGAGGGCGTGTTCCAGCCGTGGCGCCCTGGTGCTGATGCCCTTGCATGTGCCCTTGCTCGAACGGTTCACGCACCGGTAATAGCCCCTGTGGTGGCGCATCCACCCTCTGCACATGTGGCAGTGCACGAAGCCCGTTCCAAGGTATTCAGCGTCACGCCTACCCCTGGTGCCATCAGCAGAACGACGCTCAGCGTATCCGGCCTTGATCTCGTACCACTCAGATACGGTGGCTACACCCTCACCACAGCGAACTGGGTCACTGTTCTCATCCAATAGGGGTTCCTGGGTATTCACCCATTTACCCGTGGGCTGGCCGTACTCGTCTAGAACCCGTTCCGTGCGTGGGACCATGCCGGCGAAGAGGGGACTTTGCACGATTCGGCTGACGGTCTCAGGGGTGAACTCGGCTCCCGTACGCGTGCGGAATCCTTCTTGGTTGAGTTTTATTCCCGCCGCAGTACCACTCAACTTCTCTCCCGGCTTTCCGTCTTCGGTCTCGTACTTGCCGACCATAAGATCAACCAGCCGACGCGCTCCCGGGTACTCCAGCGGGTTAGGGGCCACCAGTCCACTTGGCTTGCCATCTGCCAGTCGGGGGCTCATGAGGCCATACGGCGGTAGCCCGGTTCCCCTCCTGCCCTCAAGCCGATGAGCTTCGTGGCCCGTGTTGACCCGAAGGGCAATATCCTTGGCTTCTTCCCGGGCGCGCTCGCTCAGGATGGCGAAGACTATGCGTGCGCCCGGCTGGCGACTGTCAAGCCCCTCAGTGGTAGAGACCAGGCCAGCCTTCCGCCGGTCGAACTCATCCAGCATCCGACCAACCGCGCCCATGCCGCGCCGGTCAAACCTGTCCGTCTTCCAGAATGCCAGCGTTTTTGACAGTCCGTCAGTTAGAACGGCTTCCGTCGCTTTCTCGAACTCAATGCGCCGGATGTACGACTTGGATGCGGACAACTGTTCGAACCAGACATGCCGAATCTGCCAGCCTTCCGGCCAGCGATGCCGGACGATGTCCCGAAGGTGCTGGCGCATGGTGGCAAGGTCTTCCCGCTTCTTGCTGCGCCTTAGATAGGCTTCAATGAGCCGTTCTGGTGGCCAAGAGCCTTGAGGGTTTCGTAGTCGTCGCGCTTCAACGTCCCTCCCTAGTCAGAAGCACCTGACCAGACTACTACTTTCCCTCGGGCACTTCGAGGAGATCGCCATGGCCTACTCCTTCTCCCGTCCCTCGGCCAAGCGCGCCGCGCGCGTGCTCTCGCTGGAGCGGTCCACGGCCACCGACGGCGGTCGCGGGGCCGAGGTTCCGGGCGGTGACCTGTACGACCCCGTGACCGGTCTGCTCGCTCCCGCCGGCCGGTTCACCGCCGTGGTGTGCGGTGACCCGGACGCCGCGGGCCGGCTCGCCGAGCGGCTGGGCGGCCACCCATCGGAGCCGGACCGGTCGGTACTGCTGGGCGGAGTACCGCTGGACGAGCTGCCCCTCGACAGCGCCCGGACCGCCGTCCTCGTCCAGGACAAGGACCCGGTGCTGCTCTCCGGCACGCTGCGCGAGCTGCTCGACGTGCCCTCGTCCGGCACGGTGCCGGCCGCGGACGCGTTGGCGGCGGCGCAGTGCGCGGACGTGCTGGACGCGCTGGTGCAGGGTTCGCTGGGCGCAGCCGACCCGATGGACGCCCGCATCACCGAGCGGGGACGCTCCCTGTCCGGCGGCCAGCGCCAGCGGCTCGCGCTCGCCAGGTCGCTGATCACCGATCCGGAGGTGCTGGTGCTGGACGAACCGACCTCCGCGGTGGACTCACACACCGAGGCCCGCATCGCGGACGGGCTGCGCCGGCTGCGGTCGGGACGGACCACGGTGGTGTTCACCTCCTCGCCGCTGCTCCTCGACCGGGCGGACCGGGTCGCCCTGGTGCACGAGGGCGATGTCGTCGCCGTCGGCACGCACCGCGAGCTGGTCGAGCGCGAGCCGCGGTACCGGGCCGTGGTGACCCGTGAGACCGACGAGGAACTGACCGCCGCCGGTGAAGGCATCCTGCTGGACGCGCTCCAGGAGCTGGACGAGATCGAGGAGAACGCATGATCGGCGTTGCGCCGCCGGCATACGACCCGGCGGCCCCGACGACCGCCACCACCCTGCCCGTCGGCGCCGCCTCGACCGTGCGTGCCTACGTCACCGAGCTGTTCCGCCGGCACCGCCGGGCCTTCCTGCTGCTCATCACCGTCAACACGGTGGCCGTGGTCGCCTCCATGGCGGGTCCGTACCTGCTCGGCGGCCTGGTCGAGCGGGTGACGGACCGGGCGGCGGAGCTGCACGTGGGCCTGACCGCCGGGCTGTTCGTCCTCGCGCTCACCGTGCAGGCCGTGTTCGTACGACAGGTGCGGCTGCGGGGCGCGGTGCTCGGTGAGCGGATGCTGGCCGACCTGCGCGAGGACTTCCTCGTGCGATCCGTCGGGCTGCCGCCGGGCGTGCTGGAACGAGCGGGCACCGGCGACCTGCTCTCCCGCATCACCACGGACATCGACCGGCTGGCCAACGCCATGCGCGAGGCGGTGCCGCAGCTGGCCATCGGTGCCGTGTGGGCGCTGCTGCTGCTCGGCGGGCTGGTCGTGACGGCCCCGCCGCTGGCCGCCGCCGTACTGCTCGCCTCGCCCGTGCTGGTGATCGGCTGTCGCTGGTACTTCAAGCGGGCACCGTCCGGCTACCGCTCGGAGGCCGCCGGGTACGCCGCCGTCGCCGCAGCGCTCGCCGAGACCGTGGACGCCGGCCACACCATCGAGGCGCACCGCCTCGGTGAGCGCCGTGTGGCCCTGTCGGAGCGGCGGATCGCGGAATGGACGGCATGGGAACGCTACACATTGTGGCTGCGCTCGGTGCTCTTCCCGGTCATCAACACCGTCCACCTCCTCGTGCTCGGCTCGGTCCTGATGGTCGGCGGGGTGTTGGTGCTGCGGGGCTGGATCGGGGTGGGTCAGCTGACCACCGGGGCGCTCATCGCCCAGATGCTCGTCGATCCGGTGAACCTCATCCTGCGCTGGTACGACGAGGTACAGGTCGCCCAGGTGTCGCTGGCCCGCCTGGTCGGTGTGCGGGACATCGAGCCGGACGCCGGGGACGCGGCGCTGGCGCCCGACGGCCGGGTCGTGCACGCCGACCGGGTGCACTTCGGCTACCGCGAGGGTGTCGACGTGCTGCGCAGGGTGTCCCTGGAGGTCGCTCCGGGCACCCGGCTCGCCCTGGTCGGCCCCTCCGGAGCGGGCAAGTCCACGCTGGGGCGGCTGCTCGCCGGAATCTACGCGCCCCGGGACGGCCGGATCACGCTGGGCGGCGCGGAGCTGTCCCGGATGCCCGCCGAACGCGTCCGCTCGCACGTCGCCCTCGTCAACCAGGAGCACCACGTCTTCGTGGGCTCGCTGCGCGACAACCTGCTGCTGGCCCTCCCCCGTCCTCGGTCGCACCCGGACGGGGAGAGCACCGTCGGCAGTCACGACGCCGAGCTGTGGGCGGCCCTGGGCGCGGTCGACGCGGACGGGTGGGCGCGGGCGCTGGACGACGGCCTGGACACCGAGGTGGGCTCCGGCGGCCTCGCGCTGACGCCGGCGCAGGCGCAGCAGATCGCGCTGGCCCGGCTGGTGCTGGCCGATCCCCACACGCTGGTGCTGGACGAGGCGACCTCGCTGCTCGACCCGCGCGCGGCCCGCCATCTGGAGCGCTCCCTGGCACGTGTGCTCGACGGCCGCACCGTGGTGGCCATCGCCCACCGGCTGCACACCGCCCATGACGCCGACGTGATCGCCGTCGTGGAGAACGGCCGGATCAGCGAGCTGGGCAGCCACGACGAGCTGGTCGCGGCACAGGGGGCCTACGCGGCACTGTGGCGGTCCTGGCACGGGTGACCGTCGGCCGGGGGCGCCGGTGGCCGCGCCCGCGGTGGCCGGCACCGTCCGGTCGCGGGCGCCCACGCGTCCGGCTGCGGGTTCCGGTACCGGTCCGGCAGGCGCACCCGCCGCCGGGCCCCGGGGAAACGAGGCGCGGGGCCGCCCGTCTGCCACCGGCCGGTGCCCGGCGCGTTCCGACGGGGCTCGTCGCGGCATTCCGCGCCCGCGCCCGGGCCCGTGGCGTTGCGCGGTGCCGATCGAGGGTGGAAGGCTGGAAAGCGGCAGCGGCTCGGGGCGCGTCCGGGGACCAGGTGGTTCACGGTGCGCGACTCGTGTGCGCGTGCCGACGGCCCGCCGCCCGCTGGGGCGGCACCCGGCCGCCCTCACCACCTGGAGGTAGTCGTGGACAGCGCCGACGGCTGGGGGGACGACGTCTACCAGCCCGATCCCTCGGAGATCCCGGAGGACACGGGGGTGCTCGACGTCGAGGACACACTGGACTTCGACGGCGTCGCCGAACCGCTCGATCGCGGCTGGTCCCCTCCGGAGCGACCGTGGGCGGTGGAACACATCGGCGTGACGGCGGCCGAACGGCAGGCGGGCGAGACTCTCGACCAGCGGCTCGCCGAGGAGCAGCCCGATCTCTCCCCGCCCGACGGCGACGGTATCGGCGACTGCGACAGCACGGACGGCGAGCTTCTGGACAACGAGGTCGGCAACTTCCGCTCCGGCCGGCTGGTGGCCCCCGACGAGGGGGCGCACGAGGACGAGGAGGCCGCTCTCGTCGCCACCGACGTCGGTATCGACGGGGCCGCCGCCTCCGCCGAGGAGGCCGCGATGCACGTCGTCGACGAGGATTCCCTGCCCGGCTGAGCCGGGCCATCCGGATGCCGCTGTTCCGATCCCCCGGCCCGAGGAGCCGCCATGCAGCAGGACAAGCACCCCGACTACCACCCCGTGGTCTTCCGCGACCGTGCCGCCGGGTACGCCTTCCTGACCAGGTCCACCGCGCGGAGCGAGCAGACCATCGAGTGGGACGACGGCCAGACCTACCCGGTGATCGATGTGGAGATCTCCTCGGAGAGCCACCCCTTCTACACGGGCAAGGCCCGCACGGTCGACACCGAGGGCCGCATCGCCCGCTTCGAGCGCCGGTACGGCGGGGCGGACGCCGGCGAGCCGGGCTGATCCGGAGGGCTCCGTCAGATCACGTTGAGGGCCGCGGCGCAGCCCACCCCGCCGAGCAGCATGAACACCGGCATCAGCACCTTCAGCTCGACCCAGCTGCCCGCCCGGAACCGCATCGCCTTCGGCGGCCCCAGCGGGTACCAGCGCTTGCGGCCCACCGGGATCGGCCACAGGATCGGGCAACCGGACACGGTCAGCGCGTCGCCGATGTCGTGCACCAGCGCGCCCAGCACGATCGGCAGCCCCAGCCACAGATACTCCTGCCCGGGCGCGCTGAACAGCCAGTCCGACCCATGGCCCGGCTTGTCCAGCACTCCCGCGATGATCCACGCGCTGGTCGCCGCCAGCAGCCAGACCAGGACGTCGCTGCTGGAACCGCGTGCCGCCCGCCACAGCAGACCTTCGATCGCGAGCACCATGTGCACGAAGAGGATCCCCAGCACCGCCCAGCGGCCCCCGGTGATCGCGGCGGCGGAACAACCCGCGCCGATCAGGACCGCCCACACCCAGGTGTGCGTCAGCGTGCGGTGCCCGCCGGAGCGACGTGGGTCGCCCTGCTTCCGGGTCGCCTTGTAGACGGCGTACGACAGTTTGTCCACGATCTCGCAGATCCAGCGGGAGATCGGCCCGAAGGCCCGCGAGATGGTGGCGGCCTTGTGGTCGAGGTCCGGGGCGAGTGCGGCGCCGGCGCAGATCAGGGCGCCGCAGAGGAGGACCGGCCAGGGCATCGGATGCCCCGCTGCCGCCGCGGCCGCTCCGACGCCCAGCCAGGCCGCGGCCCCCGACAGTGAGTGTGCTGGTCCCATCATGGCCGCTTCCCGCCCCATTCCTCGTGTGCCGCTGTCCAGTTGACCTGGTGCGCCGACGTCGCGCCGGCGACACAGCGTAGCCGTCATGATCTTCGTATCCGCAGCCGATTCCCCGCTCGGGCGGCGGGCCAGGCAAGATGGGGGCGTGACCCTCATCGATCAGCTGCCGCCGACCGCCGACCCCGACGCCCTCTACGAAGCCTTCGAGTCCTGGGCGCAGGAGCGCGGTCTCACCCTCTATCCCCACCAGGAGGAGGCGCTGATCGAGGTGGTCTCCGGCGCGAACGTGATCGTCTCGACGCCCACCGGTTCCGGCAAGAGCATGATCGCGGCAGGCGCGCACTTCGCCGCGCTGGCCCGGGACGAGGTCACCTTCTACACGGCTCCGATCAAGGCCCTGGTGTCGGAGAAGTTCTTCGAGCTGTGCAAGCTCTTCGGCACCGAGAACGTCGGCATGCTCACCGGTGACGCTTCCGTGAACGCCGACGCGCCCGTCATCTGCTGCACCGCCGAGGTGCTGGCGTCGATCGCGCTGCGGGACGGCAAAGACGCGGACGTCGGACAGGTCGTCATGGACGAGTTCCATTTCTATGCCGAGGGCGACCGGGGCTGGGCCTGGCAGATCCCGCTGCTGGAGCTCCCCCAGGCGCAGTTCATCCTGATGTCGGCCACTCTGGGCGATGTGTCCTTCTTCGAGAAGGATCTCACTCGCCGCACCGGCCGCCCGACCTCGGTGGTCCGCTCGGCGACCCGCCCGGTGCCGCTGTCCTACGAGTACAAGCTGACCCCGCTCACCGAGACGCTCACCGACCTGCTGGAGACCAAGCAGGCCCCCGTGTACATCGTGCACTTCACGCAGGCGCAGGCCGTGGAGCGGGCGCAGGCGCTGATGAGCATCAACATGAGTTCGCGCGAGGAGAAGGACCGGATCGCCGAGCTGATCGGCAACTTCCGCTTCACCACCAAGTTCGGCCGTAACCTCTCCCGTTACGTACGGCACGGCATCGGCGTGCACCACGCCGGCATGCTGCCCAAGTACCGGCGCCTGGTGGAGAAGCTGGCGCAGGCCGGGCTGCTGAAGGTCATCTGCGGCACGGACACGCTCGGCGTGGGCGTCAACGTGCCCATCCGCACGGTGATGTTCACGGCGCTCACCAAGTACGACGGCAGCCGGGTGCGTACGCTGCGGGCCCGTGAGTTCCACCAGATCGCGGGGCGGGCCGGACGGGCCGGTTTCGACACCGCGGGGCTCGTGGTCGCGCAGGCGCCGGAGCACGTCATCGAGAACGAGAAGGCACTGGCGAAGGCGGGCGACGATCCCAAGAAGCGTCGCAAGGTGGTGCGCAAGAAGGCGCCGGAGGGCTTCGTCGGCTGGACGGAGAACACCTTCCAGAAGCTGATCGAGTCGGAGCCGGAGCCGCTGACGTCGCGTTTCCGGGTGACGCACACGATGCTGCTGTCGGTGATCGCCCGCCCCGGCAACGCGTTCGAGGCGATGCGCCACCTCCTGGAGGACAACCACGAGCCGCGCAAGCAGCAGCTGAGGCACATCCGCCGGGCCATCGCGATCTACCGTTCGCTGCTGGACGGCGGGATCGTGGAGAAACTCGACAAGCCGGACGCCGAGGGCCGTATCGTCCGGCTCACAGTCGACCTCCAGCAGGACTTCGCCCTGAACCAGCCGCTGTCCACGTTCGCCCTGGCCTCGTTCGAACTCCTCGATCCGGAGTCGCCGTCCTACGCCCTCGACATGGTCTCCGTCGTCGAGTCCACCCTGGACGACCCGCGGCAGATCCTCGTCGCCCAGCAGAACAAGGCGCGCGGCGAGGCCGTGGCCGCGATGAAGGCGGACGGGGTCGAGTACGAGGAGCGCATGGAGCGCCTCCAGGACATCACGTACCCGAAGCCCCTGGAAGAGCTGCTCTTCCACGCCTACGACACCTACCGCAAGAGCCACCCGTGGGTCGGCGACCACCCGCTGTCGCCGAAGTCGGTGGTCCGGGACATGTACGAGCGGGCGCTGTCCTTCACAGAGCTGGTGTCCTTCTACGAGCTGGCCCGCACCGAGGGCATCGTGCTGCGCTACCTCGCCAGCGCCTACAAGACCCTGGACCACACCATCCCGGACGACCTGAAGTCCGAGGACCTCCAGGACCTGATCGAGTGGCTGGGCGAGATGGTGCGCCAGGTGGACTCCAGTCTGCTGGACGAGTGGGAGCAGCTCGCCAACCCGGAGGAGATGACCGCCGAGCAGGCCCAGGAGAAGGCGGACGAGGTGAAGCCGGTCACGACCAACGCCCGAGCCTTCCGTGTCCTCGTGCGCAACGCCATGTTCCGCCGCGTGGAGCTGGCCGCCCTGGACCAGGTCGAGGAACTGGGCGAGCTGGACGCCGAGTCCGGCTGGGACGCCGACGCGTGGGGCGAGGCGATGGACAGGTACTGGGACGAGTACGAGGACCTCGGCACCGGCCCCGACGCCCGCGGCCCCAAGCTGCTGGTCATCAAGGAGGAGCCGGAGAACGGCCTCTGGCGCGTCCGCCAGATCTTCGACGACCCGAACGGCGACCACGACTGGGGCATCAGCGCGGAGGTCGACCTGGCGGCCTCCGACACCGAGGGCCGTGCGGTCGTCCGCGTCACCGACGTCGGACAGCTGTGAGCCGTTCACGACCAGTGGCGAGCCAAGGAGAATCCCGCCGATGACGAACCCGGCCGAGAGGCTGGTCGACCTGCTCGACCTGGAACAGATCGAGGTCAACATCTTCCGTGGCCGCAGCCCGCAGGAGTCCCTCCAGCGGGTCTTCGGTGGCCAGGTGGCGGGACAGGCGCTGGTCGCCGCGGGCCGCACCACGGACGGCGAGCGCCCCGTGCACTCGCTGCACGCGTACTTCCTGCGGCCGGGCCGGCCGGGCGTGCCGATCGTGTACCAGGTGGAACGGGTCCGTGACGGGCGCTCCTTCACGACGCGCCGGGTCACGGCCGTGCAGCAGGGCCGCACGATCTTCAATCTGACCGCCTCCTTTCACAAGCCTGAGGAAGGACCTTTCGAGCACCAGCTGCCGCCGGCCCGCGAGGTGGCGGACCCGGATTCACTGCCGACGGTCTCCGAGGAGATCCGCAAGCAACTGGGTTCGGTGCCGGAGCAGTTGGAACGGATGGCACGCCGCCAGCCCTTCGACATCCGTTACGTCGACCGATTGCGCTGGACCGCCGAGGAGATCGAGGGTGCCGAGCCGCGCAGTGCCGTGTGGATGCGCGCGGTCGGACCGCTCGGGGACGACCCCCTGGTGCACACGTGCGCGCTGACCTACGCCAGTGACATGACCCTCCTGGACGCGGTCCGCATCCCGGTGGAGCCCCTGTGGGGTCCGCGCAACTTCGACATGGCCTCGCTGGACCACGCCATGTGGTTCCACCGGCCCTTTCGCGCGGACGAGTGGTTTCTGTACGACCAGGAGTCCCCGATCATCACCGGTGGGCGTGGGCTGGCCCGTGGGCGCATCTACGACCTGCACGGACGGCTACTCGTCTCGGTCGTCCAGGAGGGCCTGTTCCGGGCCCTGTAGTCCCCGGTCGGACGCCTCGCCACCCGGCAATCGAGGGTCCGGCCTCACCAGCCAGACGCCGAGGGCCTGACGCCAGGGGTCTGCCGCCGCGAACCCGACCGAGCGCTCACACGCGCGCGGGCTCCGCGGGCCGCGGGCCTCTCCGCCGCAACCAGGCCCGCAGACCGCGCGCCGACCGCGAGGGGGCGCGCCGTGCCGGACCGTGGCTCCGGACGACCGGTGACGTCGTCGGCCGCACCGCCGACTCCGAGGCCCGCGCTGCCCGTTCCGGGAGGCTTGTCGGCTCTTCCCGGGGGCCGGTGACCGTTCGGGCCATCGGGGGAATGGGCTGTGCGACCATGCGGAACGGCGGCTCGACGCGCCGGACGCCAGGGCGAGGGGCGGGTGCGGTGCTGCGGGCCTCTTCGATCAAGCGCGCCAGGTCGCTGCGCAGCCAGCCGATCTCGTCCGCGTCCCGCGCCGTCATGAGCCGCTCGGCGAACTGTGCGGAGGCTGAACCGGGGACTCCGTGCCCCGGTGGCGCGGGCCGGAACCGGTTCAGGTGTGCGCGTTCGTACGGGTCCTTGACGACGTCGGCGATCTCGACGGGCGCCAGGAAAGCCGCCACGGCTCCGGCGCGGGCCCACGGGTCCTCGGCCTGCCGCAGCAGGAATCCCATGTGCCGTCCGCGCCAGTTGCGCGCCCGCAGGTCCACTCCGGCCGCCAGTTGCCCCCGCAGCGTCTCGGGGGTGCGCCCCTTCAGCAGTCGCGCGTTCTCCGGGACCGAGACGAACTGGCGCAGTTCCTCTGCCAGATAGAGCCAGACCACCGTGCGGTAGCGGTTGAGATAGAAGGCGACGGGCACGAGCAGGCCCAGACGGGCGAGCCGGGTGAACCTGCCGACCGGGATGTCCAGGAGGGCGGCGCCCTCCGCCGTGCCCACGGCCCACACCCTCTCCTTGAGCGACTCGGGGAAGCCGTCCTGTGCGCGGAGACGGTCGATCTCCAGGTGTTCCACTCGACGGCCCCCTCCGCCTCCCTCGTCGGGCACGGTCCGGATGCGGCCGAGTTGGACGGCGAGGTCCAGCTCAGCCCGTTTGAGCCCCAGCTCACGAGCGGCACGGCTCGGCGCGCAGGTGTCGCGGCGGGGTGGGTCAAAGGTGTTGGCCGACATGGTCGTACTCCCCCGTGGAGCTCTTGGCTCACGCCCTGTGCGTTCGCCGTGCACCCACCGTAGCCGGTTCGTCACATGTCATGGCGGGCCTGTGGATAACTCAACCGGGGTAGGCAAAGACGCAGGTCAGGCGTCCGCTTCCCGGCTTCGTTCGGGTTGCCTGACGTCGACACCGAGGTGTTCGCCGACCCGGTTGACGAGCAGGGTCATCTCATAGGCGATCTGACCGATGTCGGCCTCCGCGCCACTCAGCAGGCACAGACAACTGCCGGTACCGGCCGCCATCACGAACAGCACGGCGTCGTCGTACTCGATCATCGTCTGGCGGACCCGGCCCGCGCCGAAGTGACGTCCGGATCCCTTGGCCAGGCTGTGCAGCCCGGACGCCACGGCGGCCAGGTGCTCGGCGTCCTCGCGGCGCAGTCCCGTACTGGCAGCCGTGACCAACCCGTCGTTCGACAGGACCAGCGCGTGGCGGACGTGGTCCACTCGTTCGGTCAAATCGTCCAAGAGCCAGCCGAGGCCCTGGTTCTGCGCCATGTCCCTCTCCCCGTGCGACGTCTCCCCCTGGCTGGAGGAACTCCCCGCCAGCCTTCCCCACGACCGGCGTGCGGGCAAGCAGGATGGGGGCATGGCAGAGAAGATGACCGATGAGGAATGGCGGGCGTTCGTCTCGGACGGCACTCGCACCGGCAAGCTGTCCACGGTTCGTGCCGACGGCAGCCCGCACGTGGCGCCGATCTGGTTCCTCCTGGACGGGGACGAGTTGGTGTTCAACACCGGCAAGGACACCGTGAAGGGGCGCAATCTGGCGCGTGACGGCCGAGTCGCCCTGTGCGTGGACGACGACCGTCCGCCCTACCACTTCGTGGTGCTGAACGGCCGCGCCCAGGTGTCGGAGGACCTGGCCGAGGTGCGTCTGTGGGCGACCCGGATCGCAGCCCGCTACATGGGAGAGGAGCGGGCCGAGGAATACGGCGCGCGCAACGGCGTACCGGGTGAACTCCTCGTGCGCGTGCGGATCGACAAGGTGGTGGCCGTGCGGGACCTCGCGGCCTGAGTGCCGCGCTCGGCCCAGCGCGTCCGTGAGCCGGGCGGGTGCGTCCGCCCGGCGTTCCGCCGGGATGTCGTGCTGGTGCCAGGTCCGCGACGGAATGATCGCGCTCCCGTTCGAACTCGCGCGCGTACACATCCCTCCTCGCGTGGGGAATCATGCGGTGCATGAGCGACGATCACACGCACGTCCAGGAGTTCTTCACCGCCCGGGCCGCCGACTGGGACAGCCGGTTCCCTGACGACGGCCCGGCGTACGCGGATGCCGTGACCCGCCTCGGGCTGCGCGAGGGGGACCGTGTACTGGACGCGGGCTGCGGCACGGGGCGGGCCCTGCCGCCGCTGCGGGCCGCCGTGGGCCCGTCAGGGGTGGTACTGGGCGCGGACCTGACCCCGGCGATGCTCCAGGAGGCCGTGCGGGCCGGCCGGCACCGCGACGGACGGCTGCTCCTCGCGGACGTCGTCGCGCTGCCGCTGCGCCCGGGCTGTCTGGACGCCGTGTTCGCGGCCGGTCTCATCGCCCACCTGCCGCGTCCGGAGGACAACCTGCGAGAACTGGCCCGCGTCGTGCGGCTGGGCGGCGTACTCGCCCTCTTCCATCCGATCGGGCGTGCGGCCCTGGCCGCGCGTCAGGGCCGTCGGATCACGCCCGACGACCTGCGGGCCGAGGCCAACCTCCGGCCGCTCTTGACCCGTTCGGGCTGGCGCATGACGTCGTACGTGGACGAGGACGCGCGTTTCCTCGCTCTGGCGGTGCGCGAGAACTGACGAACGCCGTGGATCAGTCGGCTCCGGCGGCTGCTGCCGCGAAGGCGTCGGGGTTGTCGTACATGACGTCGTGCTCGGCGCCGGGCACCGTCAGCACGCGCACCCTGGCGGCTACCAGGCGCCGTCGGCCCGCGAGTTCACCGCTGTGCTCGCCCTGGAGGAAGACACGGTCCACAGGCAGTCCCTCCAGGAGCGTACGCATCACCGGGCTCGACCCCCGGCGGAGGCCGACGGCACTGCGATGCAGGGCGCGCGGGTCGGCCGCCGCATGGTGGCCGCCCATAGTGGTCCAACGGCGTCCAGCACGCGCGCGTACTGCTTCTCGACGAACTCGCCCTCCCCATGCGCGGTGATTGCGCTGCCGGCTGTGGTCGTCGGTGGGAAGGCGTCCAGGCGGGCCTCCGTCAGCACCAGCCGGGAGACGAGATCGGGCCGCCGGTGAGCGAGGACAATGGCCACGGCACCACCCGTGCTGTGCGCGATCAGTTCGGCGCCCGCGGCTCCGGCAGCGTCCAACGCGACCGCGAGCGCGTCGGCACGGTCGTCCAACGTGTATCCGAATCCCTGCGGCCGGTCGCTCGTTCCGTGCCCGGGCAGGTCCACGAACGGGCTCCGCCGACCCGCGAGCTCCGGGCGGGCCGCGATGTGCGCGTGGGACTTGGCCGACCCCGCCGCGCAGGCGGCCGTGCTGCGGCGCCGGCTGGCCTTCCTGGAGGAGCCGACTAGCTTCTTCTACGACGGCGACCGACCGCTGAGCGCCGAGGAACTGGACGACCCGTTCCGGCGGGGTGCCCTCGGCATCGCGCGCGCCATGAGCCGGGCGGAACTGTCCTGGCTGCGGGAGACCCTGGCGTCACTCGACGGGGTCGGCCGCTGAGACGTCCAGGTGCCGCACCGGGCAGCCGCGCAGCCCCGGAACCGGATGGGTCCCCAGGTCGGCCACGCGGTAACCGCCCGGGTAGCCCTTGACCTCCCGGTTCTGGCGCGCGAAGTGCGGGCTGCGACGGGGCGGCAGGAGCCGGACCAGCCGGCCGCGCGCTCGTACGGCGCGGCGCACCAGCGCCTTGGTGGCCGCTTTGGGCTTCGGGTAGCGGAACGCGCGCAACAGGGGCTCGTCCAGGAGGGCGAGTGTCGCCGAGCGCAGCAAGGGAGCCATGGGCCGGGGATACCAGGACGCCATCAGATCGAGCGTGGCGTCGGAGACACGCCGGGCACCCTCGTCCCAGCCGAAGTGCGCCTCTTCGTAGGCGTCGAGGAGGGCCTCGAACTCCTCATAGGTGCGGGGGATCTCCGGGATGCCCATGTGTCGGCCGAGGGTGCGGTAGTACTCGGTGGCGGCCACGATCTCGTGCCGGGACAGCCGCCGCCAGCCGTAGGCGTCGATCCAGCGCGTGGGCACCACCACGAAGGTACTGAGCACGTACCGCATGTCGTCGTCGCTGATGTCGTAGCTGCGGTGCATCCGGTTGATGCGTCGGATCGCCGTGCGCCCCCGCTCCTCGGCGAAGCCATGTTCCACGATGGCGTCGAGGAGCAGCACCGTGTCGTCGTACCGCTTCTGCGTGTGCTCGGTCAGCTCCGCCGTCCGCGCGAGCAGCCTCCCGATGCTCGGCACCGCGTAGGTGCGGTACAGGGCCAGTTCCAAGGCGCGCGTGTAGTCCCAGGGGAACTCCAGGGACGCACTGATCCGGTAGATCTCCGGTGCGTCCGCCACCGGGTCAAGCCGACGGATCCGCGCGAGGTTGTCGAACCGCTTCACCGTGTCGTCCCCCTTCTGCCACCGGGGCTCCAACTCTACGTTGTCAAGCAGCAGATGGGCGATCGACACCAACCCCGTCCAGGAAGGGATGGTCCGCGTGTTCGACAAGATCCGCAGGTACGCCGGCAGGCTCCGCACCTCCGCGCCCGCGCCGCCGACGGGAGCCCGGGTGAAGCGCGCGCACAACCTGTTCGAAGCGGCCGCGGTCTACGTGGCGGCCCGCGCGGAGGACGACCAGGACCGGATCGAGGAGGCGGCGGCCTGGGTGTCTCCGGAGGCGCTGTCCTTCGGGGTGAGCGAGCTGGCCTGCCGGGCGGTCGTCGCGCTGGCCCGGGAGCGTGACGAGTCGCCTGACGCGGTGACCCGCGACCTTCTCGGACTCTCCACGTCCTGAACGGAAACCTCCTTCTCCACGGGCGGCCGTTTCGCCCCTGTCCAGGCGGATACCGGCAACCGCGCGTGAAGCACGGACTCGTGACAAGCGGCTTCCGCTCGCACTAGGGTGCGCGCCGATGGACGAACCACTGGGAGGCAGGGATGGCCGGGACGAATGATGCGGCCGTCGCCGCCACGGACGATGCGCTGTATGTGCTGACGGCGGTACTGCTGACGCCGGCGCAGTTCCCGAGCGTGCTGGGCGACGACTACCCGGAGGCGTGCGCGGCGCTGGATCTCCCGCCACTCCCCGACGGGTACGGCCTGGTGCTGGGCCAGGACGGGGACGGCGCCCGCTGGACGGTCGTCATCGACGACGTCTCACTGGTCGCCGTGGCGATCGCGTCCTGGGACTGCGGCATGGAGTACGACCTGTCGCCGGACGAACGCGCGGTCGTGACCGCCCTGCCCGGGTGGCCTCTGGCCGTCGCCGTCGCCGCCCCCGGCGTGCCCGCGCCGCACGACCCGCCTGCCGAGACGGCGGGACGGCCGGCGCTGACGCCGCCGGACACCGCTTCCTGGGGACCGGCCCAGCGCCGTCTCGGGGCCGACGAGATCGCGCTCCAGTGGGCCGCCTGGCGGGGACAGATCAACGACGCCGAATTCCCCGCGCCCGGCGAGCGGGCGGAGGCAGCGGAGTCCGCGAACGTCGGCGAGGCCGGCGCGGAGCCCGCCACCGGCGGCGGTCACGCCGGTGTCCGCCGGGTGCTCGCGGAGGCGCGTGCCTATGTCGCCGTTCCGCCGCCGCTCGGCCGGGTGCGCTCGTCGTTCGCCCCCGGACAGGCCCGTACGCTGCGTGCCGACGGCCCCGGCTGGTCGATCGTGGCCCGCACCGACGACATCGCGTTCGTGCTGCTGGACGAAGAGCCCGGCGAGATCCTGCCGGTGGGCCGGGGCCCCGAACTGCCGGGGCTGCTGGAGGCGCTCGACAAGATGGCCGTACGGCCGCTGTGAGACGGGGTGCCGGGACGGCGTCTGCTGGCCTGCGCCCTCCCGGGGAGCCGCACCTCGTGCGCCGGTACGGCCTCCGGCCGCTCCGGCCGGCCGGAGCGGCCCGGTCCCCCTCGGCCCGCGGCCGGCTTCCGCGGACCGCCTGCCGCGCGCCGTCGCCTCAGCGGCCCAACTCCTTGCGCGTGACCCGGCGCAGTCTGCGCCGCTGGGAGGGGTCCAGGGCTAGATACGCGGCCACCGGCACTCCCACCACGATCAGGAACGCCACCCACCAGGGCAGCCATATCAGCAGGATCAGCCCGACCGCCGCGCCTCCTGCGGCGATCTTCGCGTTCTTGGACATGGGCGTCGCCTCCTTCGCGGCCGCTGCCGCTCTCTGATCTGAGAACGGCTCCCCACTCCCGGCGGTTCCGTGCCCTGCCCCCGAGACATCCCTGAGGCGTACCCCTTAGGGCCTGCCCGGTGCGGACGGCTCGCCTGGCACCCAGGCGGCAACGACCCTCGGCGCGGCATCCCGCCGGAATCAGCATGCCGGGTATCGCCTCACCCTGCTGTACCTTCGGCGACTCCGCCGGGTAGTCAAACTTGAGGAGTGAGGCGAAGGCGAAGCTGTGCAGACCATCCCCACAGCACCACCCTCCGACCCACGCGAACTGGCCCACTGCTGCGTCGTGTCCCTGCCGTCCCGATCCTGCACGGGCAGGCCGGATCGGGTTCCGGCAACCGGACGGCGAGGCTCCGCCCTTGCTCGCGAAGGGCTCCCTGGCGGATCTGGAGCCGGCGCTACCCTCTGCGGACGGCGGTGTCGAGCGCATCGACGCCCGTCCTCCTGCTGCCGGTCGGCAGCGCCCCTCCGCTGCTCGCACGCGCGCGGGCTGCCGGAGGAACACCGGGCCGCCGCCTTCTGGCGTACCGCGTACGAACTGGCGTCGGGCTTCCTGGCGCGCGGCCTGCTCCTGCCTGGGCTGTCCCCCCGGCGATCACGACACCTGGCGGGTAAGGCCATTGTCCACGGGTGACGCGGAGCCGCTGCGGGAAGTGGCCGCCTCGATGCCACCGAAGGCGCACGCCGTGCCGCTCGCGACGGACGGGCCGCTGCTGCTGGCCGCCCCGGACGGCTGCTGCGCGACACTTCCTCGACGCAGTCGCCGACGTGCTCCCACGTTCCCCCGCCGCCCCGCCGGCGACCGGCGGCCCGGCGTTCGCGGCGCCCGAGCCGCTGCGCCCCCGGTCTGCCGAGGGAGGGCGCGGGAGGGCATGGGAGGGCGCGGGAACGGGCCGCCCGCGAGGACGCGGGCGGCCCGTGACATCCCACGACCGCTCCTCCAGGAGGAGGCGATCGCCGCTACGCGCGCGTGGCGGTCAGCTGCGCGCCCCCAGCAGGTGGTCCATCGCCAGCTGGTCGAGCCGCTCGAAGGCCATGCCGCGCGCGGCGGCCGCCTCCACGTCGAACTCCTCGAACGCCGTACGGTCGGCGAGCAAGTCCTGGAGGCCGTCGGCCGCCGTCGGCTGGGCCAGCTGGTCCAGCCGTGAGGCGCGCAGCGCCTCACGCACCTCCGGGTCGGCGCGGAAGGCGGCGGCACGCTCCTTCAGGATGAGGTAGTTGCGCATGCAGCCCGCGGCCGACTCCCACACGCCGTCGAGGTCCTCGGTCCGCGGCGGCTTGAAGTCGAAGTGGCGCGGCCCTTCGTAACCGGCGCTCTCCAGGAGGTCGACGAGCCAGAAGGCGGCCCGCAGGTCACCGGCGCCGAACCTCAGGTCCTGGTCGTACTTGATGCCGGACTGGCCGTTGAGGTCGATGTGGAAGAGCTTGCCCGCCCACAGCGCCTGCGCGATGCCGTGCGGGAAGTTCAGGCCGGCCATCTGCTCGTGGCCGACCTCCGGGTTGACGCCGTACAGCTCGGGCCGCTCCAGGCGCTCGATGAAGGCCAGCGCGTGGCCGACGGTGGGCAGCAGGATGTCGCCGCGGGGCTCGTTCGGCTTGGGCTCGATCGCGAAGCGGAGGTCGTAGCCCTGGGAGGTGACGTACTCGCCGAGGAGGTCGAACGCCTCCTTCATGCGGTCCAGGGCGGCGCGCACGTCCTTGGCGGCTCCGGACTCGGAGCCCTCGCGACCGCCCCAGGCGACGTACGTCTTCGCGCCCAGTTCGGCCGCCAGGTCGATGTTGCGGATCGTCTTGCGCAGGGCGTAACGGCGCACGTCGCGGTCGTTGGCGGTGAACGCGCCGTCCTTGAAGACGGGGTGGGTGAAGAGGTTCGTGGTGGCCATCGGGACGGTCATGCCGGTGGCGTCCAGGGCCTGGCGGAACCGCTTGATGTGCGACTCCCGCTCGGCATCCGAGGAGCCGAAGGGGATCAGGTCGTCGTCGTGGAAGGTCACTCCGTGGGCGCCGAGTTCCGCCAGGCGCCGCACCGTCTCGACCGGGTCGAGGGCGCGGCGGGTGGCGTCGCCGAACGGGTCCCTCCCCTGCCAGCCGACGGTCCACAGGCCGAAGGTGAACCTGTCCTCGGGGGTGGGCTGGTAGTTCATGCCGCGGCTCCTTGCTGCGTACGACTATTTCGTCATGGCGGTTTACAAATTAGTATGCCGAAGCACCGCTGGGAAGAGACAAGATGTCTTCCACCACACGGTGTGTCTTCGAACAACCCACCGGACATCCCGCGGAGCCGCGGAAGAGGGAGAGCCCGATGTCAGCAGCCGAGGGTCCGCTCGTCGTCGGGGTGGACACGTCCACCCAGTCCACGAAGGCACTGGTCGTCGACGCGGCGACCGGCCAAGTAGTGGCCAGCGGCCAGGCGCCGCACACCGTCACCACCGGAGCGGGCCGGGAAAGCGACCCGCGCCAGTGGTGGGAGGCGCTGTGCACGGCGCTGGACCAGTGCGGTGAGGCGGCGCACGAGGCGGCGGCCGTGTCGATCGGCGGCCAGCAGCACGGCCTGGTCACGCTGGACGAGCACGGCGAGCCGGTACGCCCGGCACTGCTGTGGAACGACGTCCGCTCCGCGCCGCAGGCCGGCCGTCTCGTGGAGGAACTGGGCGGGCCGAAGGCCTGGGCGGAACGCACCGGCAGCGTCCCCGGCGCGTCCTTCACGGCCGCCAAGTGGGCGTGGCTCGCCGAGCACGAGCCGGAGGCGGTCCGCGCGACCAGGGCGGTCCGCCTCCCCCACGACTACCTCACCGAGCGCCTGACCGGGCAGGGCACGACCGACCGCGGCGACGCCTCCGGCACCGGCTGGTGGGCGTCCGCCACCGAGGTGTACGACGAGGAGACCCTCGCGCACCTCGGCCTCGACCCGGCGCTGCTGCCCCGGGTGGCACGCCCCGGCGAGGTGGTCGGCACCGTGCGCGACGGCCACGGCCTCCCCTTCTCCCGGGGCACTCTGGTGGCTGCCGGAACCGGCGACAACGCGGCGGCGGCACTGGGCCTCGGCCTGCGGCCCGGCACTCCGGTGCTGAGCCTCGGCACCTCCGGCACGGTCTACGCCGTCTCCGAGCGCCGTCCCGCCGACCCCACCGGCACGGTGGCGGGCTTCGCCGACGCGCGCGGGGACTGGCTGCCGCTGGCCTGCACCCTGAACTGCACCCTGGCGGTGGACCGGGTCGCGGCCCTGCTGGGGCTGGACCGCGAGGCGGTGGAATCGGGCGGCTCGGTGACCCTGCTGCCGTATCTGGACGGCGAGCGCACCCCGAACCTGCCGCACGCTTCCGGAATTCTGCACGGGCTGCGCCACGACACCACCGCGGGCCAGCTGCTCCAGGCCGCGTACGACGGCGCCGTGCACGCGCTGCTGGGCGCCCTCGACCTGGTCCTCGACGCGGACGCGGACCGCAGCACCCCGCTGCTCCTGATCGGCGGCGGGGCCCGGGGAACGGCCTGGCAGGAGACCGTGCGCCGGCTCTCCGGGCGGCCCGTCCAGGTCCCGGAGGCCGGGGAGCTTGTCGCCCTGGGCGCGGCGGCACAGGCCGCCGGGCTGCTGACCGGCGAGGATCCCGCAGCGGTGGCCCGTCGCTGGAACACGGCCGCGGGCCCGGTGCTGGAGGCCGTGGAACGGGACGGGTCGACGCTGGACCGGATCACCGGGGTACTCTCCGACGCGGCCCCGCTGCTGGAGCGGGAGGCCGTGAGCCAGTGACCAGGCCGCCCGCCCCCGAGCCGGGCGGCAGACACCGAGGATTGACGCAGCCATGACCGCACCGCCGCACGAGGCGCGCTCATCGGGCACCGGGCGTTCCCTGCCGGACACCCAGCAGGGCATGCGCCGGCGCAATCTCGCCCGGGTGATGCACGCCGTCAGCGCGGAGGGTTCGCTGTCACGGGCGGCGGTCGCCTCGCGGATCGGACTGACCAGGGCAGCGGTGTCCACGCTGGTGGACGAGCTGATCCGGTGGAGACTGCTGGAGGAACTGGGACCCGAGCGGCCCGGCCGGGTGGGCCGGCCCGGATCGGCGCTCGCGGTGAGCGGCCGGGGCCCGGCCGGGATCGGCGCGGAGATCGGCGTCGACCACCTCGCGGTGTGCGCGGTCGACCTGCGCGGCGAGGTCCGTGCGCGGGCCGTACGGCACGGTGCCAACCGGGGCCGGGCGGCCCGGCCCGTCATCGCGGAGCTGACGCGGCTGATCCGCCAGGTCGTCGCGGAGGCGGAGCGGGCAGAGCTGTGGCCCGCCGGGCTCGCGGTCGCCGTGCCCGGACTGGTGGCCAGGGACGGACGAACGGTCGTCCGGGCCCCGAACCTCGACTGGCACGACACCGACCTCGGCGCTCTGCTGCCCGACTGGCCGCTGACCGTCGACAACGAGGCCAACTTCGGCGCTCTGGCCGAGCTGTGGCTCGGTGCGGGCACACCCGGGGACTTCCTCCACGTGTCGGCCGAGATCGGCATCGGCGCCGCGGTCGTCGTGGACGGCCGGCTGCTGCGCGGCAACCGGGGTTTCGCCGGTGAACTGGGCCATGTGCCGGTGTGGCCCGACGGCCCTCCCTGTCCCTGCGGCAGCCGTGGCTGCCTGGAGCAGTACGCGGGCGAGGAGGCCGTCCTCCGCGCGGCCGGGCTGGAGCCGCGGGAGGACCTGGTGGGCCTGCTCGCGGAGCGCGCCCAGACGGGCGACGAGGGGGTCCGGGCCGCTCTGCGGGACGCCGGTACGGCGCTGGGCATCGCCCTGACCGGTGCGGTGAACCTGCTCGACCCCGAGACAGTGGTCCTGGGCGGGGCGCTGGCCGGTCTCTCGCCCTGGTTGCTGCCGACGCTGGAGGCGGAACTGACGGGCCGTACGACGGGCCCGGCCTGCCCGGTGACGGTGTCCTCGCTCGGTCCCCAAGGCCCGTTGCTGGGTGCCGCGCACTCGGTCGTCCGCGCGGTGCTGGACGATCCGGCGGTGGTGTCGGACCGGGTCTGACACCACGCGTCCCTCGGGGACGGACACGGGACCGGCCGGCGAATTGCTGCGCCCACCACCGACGTGCCGCCTGCCTTGGCCGACCGCCGACGTGCCACCTGCCGTGGCCGACCGCACTGGCTGCGAGCCCGCACGGCCGGGTGAGCGACCGGGGCCGGTGAAGGACTGAGGGCATGCCGGCTCCCGATGGCACACCGGCGCACCAGAGTGCCTACGGCGCAGGGCCGCACACCGATCGCGGTACCTCGGCGCGATGGCCGGTGAAACGTTCAGCCATGACCGCGCCCCCGTGATGAGCGGTGGATTCCGCCTTCCGGGCAGCCCGACATCCCCCGATCGAGTGGCCGAGTTGTCCACAGGCCACGGGTTGTCCACGGAACCGTGGCGCACCCTTCTGCCCAACCAGCCAGCGCCGTACCGTGATTCACGCGAGCCGAAGCCGACGGACCGTCACCTCCGGTCGGCACCGCGGAACGGGCGGCATGCCGAGGCGCGGACGGCGAGGGACCGACAGCACCGGGGAGGGACACATGCACGGAGAGACGGCCGGGGCGCTGCGGCGTGACGCGATCGGATTGCGCGAGGTCCTGTTCCAGAGCATCACGGCGATGGCGCCGGCCGCCGCGGTGGCCGCGTCGATCCCGTCCGGTGCCGCCTTCGCGGGCGGCAGCCTGCCGCTGTCGGTGCTGATCGCCCTGGTCGCCTGCCTGTTCACCGCCTGCTGCGTGGCCGAGCTGGCCCGGGAACTGCCCGCGGCGGGCTCGGTGGCGACCTACACGGCGCGCGGTCTGCACCCGGCCGTCGGCTTCCTCGTCGGCTGGGCCTACGTCTTCGTGGAGATGCTGGTGCCACCGCTGCTCCTGCTCCAACTGGGCTTCACCGTGGCGGGCACGCTGCACGCGGAGTGGTCCGCGTATCCGGCGGGCCTGTGGTGGCCGTGGGCGCTGGCGGGAGCCGTGGTGATCGCGGTCGCCGGTTACCGGGGCGTCCGCGCCTCGGCCCGCTTCGGCACCGTCCTCGGCATCTTCGAGGTTCTCGTTCTGCTGGTGTTCGCGGTCCTGCTCATCGGCGGAGCCGGCCGTGCGAACACCCTGTCGGTGTTCGGCACCTCCCACACCGCCGACGGGTACGCGGGGACGGCGGGGGTGTTCGCCGGGTCCGTGTACACGGTGCTGGCGTTCGCCGGGTTCGAGGCGGCGGCGCCGCTCGCCGAGGAGACCCGAGACCCCCGGCGGACGATGCACCGCGCGGTCCTCGGAGCCGCCCTGGGCATCGGCCTGTTCTACGTGCTCACGACGTATGCGATCACCGTCTACTTCGGCCCCGACCGCTTCGCGAGGTTCGGCGCTTCGGGTGAGGCGTCCTGGGAAGGCGTCGCTCGGGCCTCGTTCGGCCTCTTCTGGGTACTGGTGTTCCTCGCGGTGGTGAACTCCGCGATCGCGAACGCCAATGCCTGCGCGAACGTCTCCACCCGCACCGCCTTCGCCCTGGCCCGCGTCCGGGTCCTGCCCGGCGTGCTCGCCACGCTCCACCCGCGGCACCGCTCCCCCGTGGCGGGCATCGCCGCGCAGACCGCCGTGGCGATCGGCGCGGTGCTGGGCCTCGGCCTCGCCTACGACCCGGTGACCGCTTACCTGCTGCTCGCCACGGTGATCGTCACGGTCGCCGTCGGTGTGTACATCATCGTGAACCTCTCCTGCGCCGGGTACTTCCTGCGGTCCGGTCGCGCGTCCCTGAAGCCGGTACGGCACCTGCTGTTCCCGGTGCTCGGCAGCGCCGCGTTCATCCCGGCCCTGCTGACCGCTGCCGGCCTGCCGGTTTTCGACTTCGTGACGGGGTTGACGCCTCCGGTGTCCTACGCCGGACCGGTCGTCGGCGCCTGGCTGGCGGTGGGTGTGGTGGTGCTGCTCGTACTGATGCGCCGACACCCCGACCGGATAGCCGAGACCGCACGGGTGCACCTCGACGCCTACGACCCCGGCACCGGCTCGCGGGACGGGTCCGTGGTCCCCTGACCAGCCCCGTCACGCCAGAGGCCCGAAGTGCCTCGCCTGCCCGATCCCCCTGACGTGACGATCGCCCTCAGAAGGGAGCCACACGACCATGACCGACCCCCGTATCCTCACGGTGCGTCCGGAACCGGATCAGTACGCCTGGACGTTCGGCGGGGCGGCGCCCCTGGCGCGCATCGCACCCGGCACGGTTCTCGACCTGTACACGGAGGACTGTTTCGCCGGCCGGGTCCGCTCCGAGAAGGACCTCGTGTCCGAGGTCTGCGAGTTCCCTTTCCTCAATCCGCAGACCGGACCCTTCCACATCGAGGGCGCGGAGCCCGGTGACACCGTGGCCGTGCACTTCGTGTCGATCGAACCGGCCCGCGACTGGGCGGCATCCACCGCGGTCCCGCTCTTCGGCGCGCTCACCTCCACGCACACCACCGCCACACTGCAACCACCGCTGCCGGAGCGGGTCTGGATCTGGCAGCTCGACCGGGCGCGGCGGACCGCCCTCTTCCAGGCACGGGACAGCGACATCCGGGCGGAATTGCCGATGGACCCGATGCACGGGACGGTCGGCGTGGCACCCGCCAACCTGGAGGTCCGCTCGGCCCTGGTGCCCGACGCACACGGCGGGAACATGGACACCCCCGAGATGCGCGCCGGCGTCACCTGCTACCTGGGCGTCAATGTGGAGGGTGCCCTGCTGAGCCTCGGTGACGGGCACGCGCGGCAAGGCGAGGGCGAGACCTGCGGTGTGGCCGTGGAATGCGCCATGAACACGGTGGTGGTCGTGGACCTCCTCAAGGGTGTCGTCACGCCGTGGCCCCGGCTGGAGTCGGACACCCACATCATCTCGACCGGCTCGGCCCGCCCGCTGGAGGACGCGTTCCGGATATCGCAGCTCGACATGGTGCGGTGGCTGGTGCGCGACTACGGATTCAGCGAGCTGGACGCGTACCAGTTCGCGACCCAGACGGTCGAAGCGCCACTGGCGAACGTGTGCGACACCAACTACACGTGCGTGGCCAAACTCCGCAAGGAATGGCTGCCCGCGCGCGAGACGTACCACGGCGTGCACGCACGGCTGAGCGAGACCTCCCGGGCCCTGCGCCACTGACGCCGCTGTCCTTCAGCCCTTCAGCCCCTCATCCCCTCAGCTCGGAATCTTTGCGCCCCCAGAGCCCCGAACCCGGACCGCCGGGCACCGAAGAGCCATTCGCGTACTCCGAGCTGCCGCCCGCTTCTCCTCCGTCCCCGGGGCTTTCGGAGCACCTTCCCGCGTCCCGCACTCACCGACCGCAGCGCTCACGTCACCACCCCCGAAGCGAACGGGCCGTTCCCAGGCATTCCCCAGCATCACCAAGCATTCCGAACTCCCCGAAATCCCTGCCCCCTGAAAGGCATTCCGCCATGGACATCGACATGGAGCGAGTCGAGCACCCGTTCAGCCGGCGACGGCTGCTGAAGGGCGCGGCACTCGCCGTCGTCCCGTTCGCGCTGCTTCCGGACGCCCGTGCCGGCGCGCAGCCCCTGGCCGTCGACTACCCGCCCGCCGAGTGGCAGCCGGCGAGCACCTCGAACTACACGGCGGCCGACCGTCCCGGCGACTACACCGTCGACCGGGTGATCATCCACGTCACGCAGGAGACGTACAGCGACACGCTGGCGATCTTCAGCAATCCGCAGAAGAAGGTCTCCGCGCACTATCTGGTCCGCTCGGCGGACGGGCACGTCGCCCAGTGCGTGCACGAAACCGACATCGCCTGGCACGCGGGCAACTGGAGCTACAACACACGCAGTATCGGCATCGAGCACGAGGGCTGGGTGGACCGGCCCGAATACTTCACCAACGCCCTCTACGAGCAGTCGGCGAGGCTGACGGCGGCAGTCTGCGCCAAGTACGGCATTCCCCGGGACAGGGAGCACATCATCGGCCATTCCCAGGTGCCGGGCACCGACCACACCGACCCGGGGCCGGGCTGGGACTGGGTGCGCTACCTCAGATTGGTCAACTTCTACTGACCGCCGGGCGGAGCGGCACCACAGCGGTTGCCCGCGCGCGTCCCCGGGACGACGATGACCCCAGCCGACACGGCACTGCCGGGCCGACCGCATCACCACCCGCTCCGCCCCACCCGCATCACCGCCTTCGGTACTTCCTCCGACCACCGCCGCCCTATCGCCCCGCACCACCGCTTCCGCACCGCACCACTGTCTTCGCACCGCACGGCACCGCATCGCACCACCGCCGATTCACCGTCCGGGGAGGCCGAGTTGACCGATCCATGGGTTGCCCTCAAACCAGGGGCGGACCCCGCCGAGCACGTCCGGGTGCTGCGCCGGGCGCACGAGACGTTCACCGTGGCGGGCACGGTGCCACGCCCGGTGCGGTCGGTGGTGGCGGACTCGTGGCGGCGCAGTGCGCGGGCGGGGGTGGGGCCGGACGGCACCGCCAGCGTGGAACTCACCGACGGTGACCTCGGTGCCTACCGCGCGGAGCATCCACTGGCCCGGGTGATGCCGTTGTTCCGGGAGCTCCTGGGCACGTTCGCGGCCGACGGCGAGCATCTGCTGGCAGTGTGCGACGCGCACGGCAGGCTGCTGTGGGTGGAGGGACACGCGGCGACCCGGCGTCGCGCCGACCGGATGAACTTCGTGCCCGGGGCACGCTGGTCGGAGAGTGCGGTCGGCACCAACGCACCGGGCACCGCCGTCGCCGTGGACCGGCCCGTGCAGGTGTTCGCCGCCGAGCATTTCATACGGCAGGTGCAGCCGTGGACCTGTGCCGCCGCCCCCGTGCACGATCCACGCACCGGGCGCATCCTGGGAGCGGTGGACATCACCGGCGGGGACGGGCTCGCGCATCCGCACAGCCTGGGATTCGTGCGGGCGGTGGCACGTGCTGCCGAGGCACAGCTCGCCCTGCTTCCCCCGCCCCGCCCCGAAGAGGTGCCCTCGCTGAACGCTCTCGGCCGGGACGAGGCCGAACTCTCCCTGGACGGTCGGCGGATCAGACTGAGCCGTCGGCACAGCGAGATCCTGGTGCTGCTGTCCCGGCATCCCGAGGGGCTGAGCGGTGACGAACTGCTCTGCGCGCTCTACGCGGAAGAGTCGGTCACTCCGGTGACGCTACGCGCGGAACTCGCTCGACTGCGCAGGCTGTTGGGGCCGGGGTTGCTGGCCTCACGGCCGTACCGGCTGACGACCGTGGTGGAGTCGGACGCCACCGTCGTCGAGCGACGGCTGGAGACGGGTGCGCTCACCGCGGCGACGGAAGGGTACACCGGGCCCCTGCTGCCCGGCTCTCAGGCCCCGGCGATCGTCCGGCTGAGGGAGCGGCTCGCCGGCGGGCTGCGCACCGCGCTGATCACGCACGGCGACCCGGACCTGCTGGCGGACTGGGCGCACGCGCCGTGGGGCGAGGACGATCTGGAGGTGTGGCGGGCGCTCTCCGCGGTACGCCCCACGGCACCCGTACGCGCCAGGCTCGCCGCGCTGGAGACGGAACTGGCGGCACCGGCCCACCGGGCAGCGGCACGGGTTCACGGCGCAACGTACTCGCAACGTCCGCTTGCCTAGTCTCGTTCGAAGAGCTGTCCAACGGCGGGCAGCGCTGCACGGGAGGCAGACCAGATGACTCGTTACGCGGCGCCGGGCGCCGAGGGCTCGATCGTCTCCTACCAGGCGCGATACGACCACTTCATCGGTGGCGCCTATGTGCCGCCGGCGCGTGGGCGGTACTTCGAGAACCCGTCGCCGGTCAACGGGCAGCCGTTCACCGAGGTCGCGCGCGGTACCTCGGAGGACGTAGAGCGGGCGCTGGACGCCGCGCACGAGGCGGCGCCCGGGTGGGCCCGCACATCGGTGACGGAGCGCTCCGGAATCCTGCTGAAGATCGCCGAACGGATGGAGGCGCATCTGGAGCCGCTGGCGGTGGCCGAGAGCTGGGAGAACGGCAAGCCGGTGCGGGAGACGCTGGCGGCGGACATCCCACTGGCGATCGACCACTTCCGGTACTTCGCGGGGGCGATCCGGGCGCAGGAGGGTTCGCTGGGCGAGATCGACGACGACACGGTGGCGTACCACTTCCACGAGCCGCTCGGTGTAGTCGCGCAGATCATCCCGTGGAACTTCCCGATCCTCATGGCGGCCTGGAAGCTCGCGCCTGCGCTGGCCGCGGGGAACGCTGTCGTGCTCAAGCCGGCCGAGCAGACCCCGGCCTCCATCCACTACTGGCTGAGCCTGATCGCGGACCTGCTGCCGCCGGGCGTGCTGAACATCGTCAACGGCTTCGGTGTGGAGGCGGGCAAGCCGCTCGCGTCGAGCCCACGGGTGGCGAAGGTCGCGTTCACCGGGGAGACCACGACCGGGCGGCTGATCATGCAGTACGCCTCGGAGAACATCAAGCCGGTCACCCTGGAGCTGGGCGGGAAGTCGCCGAACATCTTCTTCGACGACGTGTGGGCGCACGACGACGACTTCCGCGACAAGGCGCTCGAAGGCTTCACCATGTTCGCGCTCAACCAGGGCGAGGTCTGCACGTGCCCGTCCCGGGCACTGATCCAGCGCGGCCATTACGCGGAGTTCCTGGAGGCGGCGGTCGAACGCACCCGGCTCATCAAGCCGGGCCACCCGCTGGACACCGACACCATGATCGGCGCGCAGGCCTCCAACGACCAGCTGGAGAAGATCCTCTCCTACCTGGACATCGGCCGCCAGGAAGGCGCGAAGGTCCTCACGGGCGGCGAGCGCGTCGAGTACGCGGGCGAGCTGAAGGGCGGTTACTACGTCCAGCCGACCATCTTCGAGGGCGACAACCGCATGCGGATCTTCCAGGAGGAGATCTTCGGTCCGGTCGTCTCGGTGGCCTCCTTCGACGACTTCGACGACGCGATCAAGATCGCCAACGACACGCTGTACGGTCTGGGCGCCGGCGTGTGGACCCGGGACATGAACACCGCGTACCGCGCCGGCCGCGCGATCCAGGCGGGCCGGGTGTGGACCAACTGCTACCACGCCTACCCCGCGCACGCCGCGTTCGGCGGCTACAAGCAGTCCGGTATCGGGCGCGAGACGCACAGGATGATGCTGGATCACTATCAGCAGACGAAGAACCTGCTGGTGTCGTACTCGCCGAAGAAGCTGGGCTTCTTCTAGACAGCTGCGAAGGGCGCCTGACCTGGTGTGTGATCACGGGCGGGGGCTTCGCGTATCGCTGCGGTTGCGCCGCAGTCCCACGCCACCCGCACGACGTCCGGGTGGCGTGGGAAGCTGCCTCGGGGCGCTCTCGGCCCACTTGCTTCTGAGCGCCGACGGCACCCGCGTCTCGACCACTTCGAGTGGTCCAGTGCCGAGGCCCACCGGGAGGTGGCGCACGCCGGAAAACACGACAGGGTGCACGAGATCCTCTCCGGCACCGGGCGAACGGTTCGGCCAGGGGAGGTGGTACGGCTTTCACCCTGCCGGTGCCGGCCGCCGGCGTGATCCGATCGCGCCGAGGTACCCGCCGCGGGTATCCCGCTCCGTCGGGAAAGGGAGATCGCACAGGCAATGGATCACTCCGACCCGCTCTCCGGGTACCGTCAGGGTATGAGTCATCCACACCCCGAGCTGAAAGCCGCCCCGCCCCTTCCCGAAGGAGGGCTGCGGGTCATCGCCCTGGGCGGCCTGGGTGAGGTCGGCCGCAACATGACCGTCTTCGAGCACGCGGGCAAGCTGCTCATCGTCGACTGCGGCGTGCTGTTCCCCGAGGAGACCCAGCCCGGCGTGGACGTGATCCTGCCGGACTTCACCTCGATCCGGAACCGCCTGGACGACATCGTGGCCGTGGTCCTCACCCACGGCCACGAGGACCACATCGGCGGCGTGCCGTACCTGCTGCGCGAGCGGTCCGACATTCCCGTCGTCGGTTCCAAGCTGACGCTGGCCTTCCTGGAGGCCAAGCTCAAGGAACACGGCATCCGGCCGCGCACGGTGCGGGTACGCGAGGGCGACCGGCGGAGCTTCGGGCCCTTCGACTGCGAGTTCGTGGCGGTCAACCACTCCATCCCCGACAGTCTCGCGGTCGCGATCCGCACCCGGGCCGGGATGGTGCTGCACACCGGCGACTTCAAGATGGACCAGTTCCCTCTCGACGACCGCATCACCGATCTGCGCGCCTTCGCCCGCCTCGGCGAGGAGGGCGTGGACCTGTTCCTCACCGACTCCACCAACGCCGAAGTACCCGGCTTCACCACGTCCGAGCGTGAGCTGAACCCGGCGATCGAGCAGGTGATGCGCACCGCGCCGCGCCGGGTCATCGTCTCCAGCTTCGCCAGCCACGTGCACCGCATCCAGCAGGTCCTGGACGCCGCCCACCAGCACGGCCGCAAGGTCGCCTTCGTCGGCCGGTCGATGGTCCGCAACATGGGCATCGCCCGGGACCTGGGCTATCTGAAGGTCCCCTCCGGTCTGGTCGTGAGCACGAAGGAGCTGGAGAAGCTCCCGGACCACAAGATCACTCTGGTGTGCACCGGCTCCCAGGGCGAACCCATGGCCGCGTTGTCACGGATGGCCAACCGCGACCACATGATCCGTATCGGCAAGGGCGACACCGTCCTGCTCGCCAGCTCCCTCATCCCCGGCAACGAGAACGCCATCTACCGGGTGATCAACGGACTCACCCGATGGGGCGCCCACGTGGTCCACAAGGGCAACGCCAAGGTGCACGTCTCCGGGCACGCCAGCGCGGGCGAACTCGTCTACTGCTACAACATCGTCAAGCCCCGCAACGTCATGCCCGTGCACGGCGAATGGCGCCACCTGCGGGCCAACGGCGACCTCGCCATCCGTACCGGTGTCGACCCCGACCAGGTCGTCATCGCCGAGGACGGCGTCGTCGTCGACCTGGTCGACGGGCGCGCGTCCATCACCGGCAAGGTCCCCGCCGGCAACGTCTACGTGGACGGCATGGAAGTCGGCGGCGCCACCGAGGCGTCCCTCAAGGACCGCCTCACCCTCGCCGCCGAAGGCGTGGTCACGGTGGTGGCGATCGTCGACGCGGACACCGGCGCCCTCACCGAGGCCCCCGACTTCCTGGCCCGGGGCTTCGTCCATGACGACACCACCTTCGAGCCGGTCATCCCCGTCATCGAGAAGACCCTGGCCACCGCGGCCGAGGAAGGTGTCGGGGACGCGCGCCAACTCGAACAACTCGTCGCCCGCGCCGTCGCGAACTGGGCGTTCCGCACCCACCGCCGCAAGCCCCTCATCATCCCCGTCATCATCGACGCCTGAACCACAGCCCGGCAGCACGGTCCCGGTTCCGGCCGGGGCCTGGCCGGCATCGACGCCGGGCACGGGAGTAAGCAGCCACCCCATGCGGGCCGGGGTGGCAACGCACTCCACATCTCGACGGCCTCGTTCTCCGAGGAGAACGTGGTGACTGTGACCACCGGGCCGAGGTTTCCTCGGTCGCGATGCGCATGTTGCGGGTTTTCGGCCACCTGAGCGGAAGAGGCTGGTGGACGAGCTCAACCCTCCGGGAGTGCCGGAGCCGAGGAAGGAATGCGAAACTCGAATTCGGGACGGTCCCACGGCACGGCGGGCGGGTTCGCGAACGCGGTCCCGGTCCGCACCGCACCAACGCGGTGGTAGAAGCCCTCGGCGGGAAGATGCGACACGACCTTGAGACGGTCGAGCCCGGCGGCACGGGCCTCGGACTGCATGTGTGCCACGAGCAGCCGTCCGATACCCCGTCCCTGCGCTTCGTCGGCGACGAACAACAGGTCGAGCTCCGGTGGAGCGAGGACGAGCGAGTAGAACCCGAGGACCCGGCCTCCATGCTCGTCGGCGTCGACGGCCACAAAGACGCGGTGGGCCTCGATGTAATCAGGACCGACCCGGTAGCCCGCGACTGCGGCTGCGTACTTACCCTCGTAGGCACCTGAGCCACGCACGAGCCGCGTGAGCCGTCTGGCATCCCGCTCGACGGCCCTCCGTATGGTGATCGGCTGACTGCTCGGAAAAGGGCGTGAACTCATCGGGAGAGTATTTCGCACCGGGGAATGCCTTCGTACGACGGGTCGGCCGCTCGGGCAGGCGCTCCCGCACGGCTCCCGGGAATCGCTCGCCCAGGCCCCAATCCGCCACGTCACTACGAGGGTCCGGTCGGGGTGTGCCGGAGAGGTTCGTCGACGCGGCCGGGATCGGCGGGAGGCCCGATTCGGGATCGGCGGTGCGACGCGCGGCCGGTCGGGGGTGGCGAGAGCGAGTGTGCTGTTCGGGTCCGAGTCCGTCCGGCGCGCGATGCCGAAATCGAGGACGCGTGGGCCGTCGTCGGCCGTGATGATGTTGCCCGGCTTCAGATCCCGGTGTACGAGCCCGCAGGCGTGGACGGTGTGGAGCGCCTCGGCCGGCGCTGCCCCGGGAGACCTCAGTTGCTCTGCCTTCATGGGGCGGAACCGTTCACGGAGGTGCGGGTCGGCCGCCGGTTCGGAGCGGGCCACTTTGACCGCGACGGCCCGGCAGCGTGGGCGAAGACACCGCCCGGCCGTCCGGGAAGCCGGTCTCAGCCGCCGCGTCGCACCCGGGCCGCCTTGCGGGCCTCCGCGAGCTTGCGGGCCTCATTGCTCTTGCGGGACGACGACCTGCCACCGGAACCGCTCTTCGCGTCCTTGGTGCTGCCCAGGCCGCCGAACGGGACGTTGTGGTTCTTGGGGCGCGGTACGGCCGGCCCGCCGTCGAGAGGATTTCCGGAGGGGGCCTTGGCGCCGGTGATCCGGCTCAGCTCCGCCTCGCCGGACCGCACTTTGGTGACCTTGGGAGCGACGTCGGCGTCCGCCATGACCTGGCTCGTCTCGCGGCGCTGTCCCGACAGGACGAGTGTCACGACGGTGCCGGAGCGGCCGGCCCGGGCCGTGCGGCCCGCGCGGTGCAGATAGTCCTTCGGATCGGTGGCCGGGTCGACGTTGACCACGAGATCGAGGTCGTCGACGTGCAGGCCGCGTGCGGCGACGTTCGTCGCCACCAGTGCGGTGATCTGCCCGTTCTTGAACTGGGCCAGGGTCCGGGTGCGCTGCGGCTGGGACTTCCCGCTGTGCAGGGCGGCGGCGGCCACGCCGCTGGCCCGCAGATGCCGCGTGAGCTGGTCGACACCGTGCTTGGTGTCCAGGAACAGCAGGACGCGGCCGTCCCGAGCGGCGATCTCCGTGGTCACGACGTACCGGTCCGGGCCGTGCACGACGAAGACGTGGTGCTCGATCGCGGAGACGGCGCTGGACGAAGGGTCCACCGAGTGGACGACCGGGTCGCGCAGGTAGCGCTGCACCAGCTGGTCGACGTCGCCGTCGAGGGTGGCGGAGAACAGCATCCTCTGCCCGTCGGGGCGCACCTGGTCCAGGATCCCGGTGACCTGCGGCAGGAACCCCATGTCACACATCTGGTCGGCCTCGTCCAGGACCGCGATGCGCACCCGTCCCAGTCGGCAGTCCTTGCGCTCGACGAGGTCGTGCAGCCGACCGGGCGTGGCGACGACGATTTCGGCGCCATCCCGCAGCACGGCGGCCTGCCGTCCGATGGATACGCCGCCCACCACGGTCGCGAGCCGCAGCCGCAGCGCCTCGACGTACGGGGTGAGCGCCTCACCGATCTGCTGTGCCAGCTCCCTGGTGGGCACCAGTACGAGCGCCAGCGGCTCTTTCGGCTGCGCGCGCTGTCCGGCCGTCCGGGCGAGCATCCCCAGGCCGAAGGCGAGCGTCTTGCCGGATCCTGTGCGGCCCCGGCCCAGGACGTCCCGTCCCGCGAGCGTGTTCGGCAGCGCCGCCGCCTGGATGGGAAAGGGCACAGTCACCCCCTGCTCGTCGAGCGCCCGCAGAACCTCGGCCGGCAACCCCAGCTGGGCGAAGGACGCCGCCGTGGGCATTGCCGAAGGGGCGCCCGACGCCTCGGACACAGCGTCCTGCGGCCGGGCATCGGCACGTGTTGATTCGCTCACAGAGAGCCTTCCTCCGAAGGGACCGTACCGAGGAAGGCGCGGCAGGGACGTGGCCGCCGAGCAGAGACATCCAGCGGAGCACCGACACAGCGACATGGCAAAAGCGCAACGTTAGCACGGGACACGCCGTCCGGGCCTCCCGTGCCCACCGCTCGGCCGAGGAACGACAGCCGGACCTTCCTGTGTTGGACGCGGCCCGTCGCACCGGGTATCCGGCAGGAGCTGCGCCGCGGCGAGCGTGCCGATCGCGAGGGTCGCCGCCATCACAGCGGCGACCCGGGACTACCAGCGATGTCTTCCTGAGGGGGCGAGGCAGGCCGTATCGCAGGCCGTCAGTGAAGCGCCCCTTCACTTCGTGGCAGGTCTTGTCAGGTGCGGGTCCAGCGCTGGTTGCTGCCGTTCGAGCAGGAGTAGAGCTGGATCAGGGTGCCGTTGTCGGTGCCGCCTCCGACGGCGTCGAGGCAGAGGCCGGACTGGACGCCGACGATGGAACCGTCGGAGTTGATGCGCCATTTCTGGTTGTCGCCGCCCCAGCAGCTGTAAATCTGGACCGCGGCGCCGTTGCCGGTGCCGGCGGCGTCGAGGCACTTGTTGCCGTAGACCTGGAGTTCACCGGCGGCGGTGTACGTCCACTGCTGGTTGGTGCCGCTGTGGCAGTCCCACAGCTGGAGCTGGGTGCCGTCGGCGGTACCGGCGCCCGACACGTCCAGGCAACGGCCCGAACCGACGCCCTTGATCTGCCCGCCACCCGAAGGGGGCGTGGAGGTACCGCCGTTGAGTGCGTTGAGGACCGAGGTGTAGGCAGGCTTCTTGCTGCCGTCGCCGTTGAACAGCAGCGGCGTGTCCCCCGATCGCCAGGAGTCGGTGTCGCGCACCCCCCAGACGGTGATGCCCAGGCAGCGCGAGACGGCCAGGCAGTCGTTGACCACGTTGGCGTAGGTCGTGGCCGAGGCGCCCTGGATGTCGAGTTCGGTGATGGCCACGTCGACGCCGAGGGCGGCGAAGTTCTGAAGGGTGGTGCGGAAGTTGCTGTTGTAGGGGCTGCCGCTGTTGAAGTGCGACTGGAAGCCGACGCAGTCGATCGGCACACCGCGCTGCTTGAAGTCCCGGACCATGGCGTACATCGCCTGGGTCTTGGCCCAGGTCCAGTCCTCGACGTTGTAGTCGTTGTAGCAGAGCTTGGCCGCCGGGTCGGCGGCGCGTGCGGTCCGGAAGGCGACCTCGATCCAGTCGTTGCCGGTGCGTTGCAGGTTGGAGTCCCGCCGGGCTCCCGAGCTGCCGTCGGCGAATGCCTCGTTCACGACGTCCCACTGGGCGATCTTGCCCTTGTAGTGGCCCATCACGCCGTTGATGTGGTCGATCATCGCCTGGCGCAGTGCGCTGCCGCTGAGGCTCTGCATCCAGCCGGGCTGCTGGGAGTGCCAGGCCAGGGTGTGACCGCGCACCTGCTTGCCGTTCTGGACCGCCCAGTTGTAGACGCGGTCGGCGGCGGAGAAGGTGAACTGGCCCCGCTGCGGTTCGGTGGCGTCGATCTTCATCTCGTTCTCGGCCGTCACCATGTTGAACTCACGGCCCGCGATCGTCGTGTACGCCGAGTCGCCCAGCCTGCCCGAGGCGATGGCGGTGCCGAAGTAGCGGCCGCTCTGCGCCGCCGCGGCGCCGAGCGTGCTCTCGGCGGCGTGTGCGGCCGGCGGGGCGACCAGTGCGGCGGCCGCACCGAGGACGCCGACGACCAGCGCCAGCAGCAGGCCGCGGATCTTCCGGACCACGGGTCCGGGAAGGGCATACAAGCCCATGACTGTGCCTCCAGGGTAGACATCACGGAAATCACGGAAGGATTGGAGCGCGGGGAAACGAGTCGTCCGCTCCCATTCGGCCGACGGACGGTGCGGGCCGGAACCCGGGCAGCAGGCGATCACCCGGCTGGAGTGGGAGAGGTTCACAGAGGTTCACCGACGACGGCGGCCGCGCGGTGCCGCGGGCTGCCTGGCGGGCGGCGGGAGTCCTGGCTCAGTAGCCGTAGACCATTTTGTAGGCGACCTCGGGAAGGAACTGTCCGGCCGTGGAGCCGGCTCCCACGCCGCAGTTGCCGTCCGACTCGCCCGGGGTCTTGATCCACAACAGCATCTCGGCACCTCCGCCCGTCCGGGTGGGCGTGCCGATGCGGCGGCCCGAGGGGTTGCACCACTGTCCATTGGAGCCGTTGCCGTTGCGGCTGGTATCCACGACGAACGGCTTGGTGTAGCCGTAGCGGGCGCTGAGTTCGCTGTTGACGGCGTTGCCGTAGGCGGTGTTCTCGGCGGTGGTGAAGTAGTTGGAGACGTTGAGCGAGAAGCCGTGGGCCTGACGGAGGCCGGCCTCGTGGAGGCGCCGGGCCATGGTCGCCGCGTCGGCCCAGCGCGGGTTGCCGGCGTCCAAGTAGACCCAGGTGTTGGGGGCCTGGCGGTTGAACTCGGCGAGGGCGCCGGTGAGCATGGCCTCGCGTTCGTCGATCTGCGCCTGGGTCATGCAGCCGTAGTCCCCCAGGGAGTCCGGCTCGAGGATGACGACGGCCGGGCGGCCTGCGATCCCGCCGGCGAACTGGGCGATCCAGTTGGCGTAAGCGGATGGCGAAGCGGCTCCGCCGGCGGAGTGGCCGCCGCAGTAGTCGCGGTTGTAGATGTTGTAGGCGACGAGGACGGGCAGTTTGTCCTGGTAGTCCGCCGCCCCGACGTAGGCACCCGTGGCGGTGCCGATGGTGCCGCTCCAGGAGCCGAACCAGCGGGCCATCGGCGTGTTGGCGATCGAGGCGTTGATCGCGGCGGCCCGGCCGTCACCGGGGTTGGCGGCCACCCACCTCTTCGCGCTGGAGTCGGGGTCCACGTAGAACCCATTGGTCATGGTGGTCGGGTCGGCGGCGTGGGCGGACGGTGCGGCGGCGAACGCCAGCGGCAGGGCGAAGAGCGCTGCGGCCAGGGCACGGAGTCTGCGGCGCATGGCTGAACCTCGTTCTCCTGGTGAGGGATGCGTCGCACGCTCTCGTCCCGAGCATGTGACGCGCTGAGGGAAGTGCGGTGGGACAGCCGCTCCTGGAAGTACTTTCACCGGAGCGCTGGCCACGGGCGCCGTTCAGGTCGCGCTTGGCACCGGAACCGAGCACGGGTACGAGAGGCCGGCCTTCTTCCAGTCCACCAGGTCGTACGACCGCGGGACGGGTGTGCCCGGCGAGCAGCGTTATTGATGAAGACATGACAATTCCACGTGGGGGGCTCCTCGACTTTGCGGAGTGTGGAACGGCTCGCACGTTCGAGATGTCTCGAATACAGGGCAGCCTGTCGAGCAATTTGGATGATAGGAGGCCCACGCGCACCGTCAACCCCTGTCGCAGGATTCGCTTGGCTTCTCGAAACATTCGAGGACTCGAGCCGTCTTCGCGGCATCGCCGCGCGCGGCGGAGTCGACTCCGCAGAGTGTTGACATGTTCAGTCGCACCTCTAGGATCCGTCGGGCACAGAGTTTCCGAATGGTCCTCGAAATTTCGAACTTCCCCTCCACGTCCTTGCGTGCCGAAGGAGTCTCTGCTGCCCAGACGATCAGGCGGACGGCTGCTCCGCCTCCTCACGGCCAGTGGTCGCCTCCGCGACGGTCTCAACCCAGTCCACCGCCTCGGCCGCACCGGGCAGTCCGGCGCTCACCCCGCCGCTGGGCTGGAACAGCTGGAACAGCTTCGGGTGCGGGATCACCGAGACCCAGGTGCGCCAGGCCGCCGACGCGATGGTGTCCTCCGGCATGCGGGACGCCGGCTACCGGTATGTCGTCGTCGACGACTGCTGGTTGACCCTCAGCGGGACACGACGACGGGCGAACTGCGGGCCTCACGCGCCGGCCCCTGCCTCCTCAACGGACATCTCGCGTCCGGACGCGCTGCGCTTCGCCCGGCGCGTCGTCGCAGAGCAGACCGTGCGGCAGTCGGCCCTCATCGACCGGTGGATCGCCGACGAGGGACGACGCGAGACGGAACAACAGCGGGGCCAAGCACGGCGGCCGGCCGCCGTGGACTGCCTGATCCAGCACTGCCTCAACCGCACCGACCGCGACACCGCGCAAACCGGCGACCGCTGGGCGGGGGCCAGGGGCGGGCCGGTACCGCCCGGCCACCCGCGAGGAGGCGCTCGATGCGCTGCGGCAGTGGGTACCGGCATGCGTCCACTGCCGGCCGGCACCGCCCAACGTGGCTCAGCCGGCGTCCCCGTCACCGTTCACGGCTGTCTTGGAGAAGCCGTCGTGCCACGCGGCCTTCGCACCCGAATCGCCTATGCGGTAGACGTCCACGGCAGCTCCCACGGCAACGACGAGCGACAGAACCGCAACCGTGACACGCAGCGCAACCGCGGACCGGCGTGTGCCGCGCGGGGTACCGGACCCGGACGAGGCGGTGCGGCGGGCTGCCCACCACACGAAGAGCGCCAGGACGAACAGGCCCCCGGCCCAGGGCAGCAGGCCGTCACCGAGGGCGGCGTGCCGGCGCACCAGCGCGTCGCTGTCGACGTGCTCCTCAAGCCACTCCCCGGCCCCCGTGGCCAGCGGAACGCTCACGAGCGTGATCAAAGCCAGCAGCGGCAGCACCACGCCCATGCGCTGCGCCGCGCTCGGCCTGACCGAGCAGACCGCGAGTGCCAGCGCGGTCAGGGGAACGAGCACGACGACGAAATGCACGAGCAGAATGTGTGCGGGCAGGCCGTTGATCAGGCCCATGGGAGTTCCTCCAGCAGGTTGGTCACGCACGGTGTGTCGAAGGCGCGCCAGCCTGGCACAGGAAGTTCTCAGCTTCCTCTGAGCGCCCACCTCAGCCGCGCGACGTGAGGGACCGGCACGGCCCGGCCGGGCCGGCCCCTCCCGCCCACATCAGGTGCGGCCGCTGTCCGACTCGGCCCCGGCGCCCCCGCCCGGAGCGGCTCAGATGCCGCAGGAGGAGGCGGACCAGAAGCGGGAGCTCTGGCTGCCCAGGTGGGCATGGGTGCTGTGGCCCGGGTAACCCGGGCCGAGGATCTCGTTGAAGCCGTGGTTGCGGGCTTGTGTGACGATCTCGCAGTAGGTCGGCGAGCCCACCAGGTCGATGCCGCGCCCGTACAGGTGGTTGCTGGTGGCGGCCCCGCCGACGGCGTTGTTGCAGGAGTAGGAACGGAAACCGCTGCTGGTGGTCAGGGGCCGGTCGCCGAGCGCGTGCCGCAGCGCCTCCAGCTTCCACATCTGCTGTAGCGCGTTGGCGCGGGCCGTCGCGGCGGAGACGGCCCCGCCGGACCAGTCGGAGTTGCAGCGGTTCATCTCCGCGTAGGTGAAGTGGGCCGGCGTGCAGTCACCGTCCTGCAAGGCGTAGATCTTGCTGAAGGTCGCCGGACCCGCGATGCCGTCCGCTGCGAGCCCGTACGCACGCTGGAATCTGGTGACGGCGTCCTTGGTGCCGGGCCCGAACTGTCCGTCGATCGCCAGGACGGCCCCGTACCCGGGGTAGCCGGCCACCCGGATCTGCAACTGCCGCACGTCCTCGCCGCTGCTGCCCTGACTCAGCGTGCGCGGGAAGGTGTAGCAGTCGTCCGCGTGGGCGGTGCCGGTGGTGAGCGTGACACCGAGACCAGCGAACGAAGTGAGCATGACAAGCGAGAGGAGGGTGCGGAGCGCACGTCTGAGCATGGCGCCTCCCAGGGAGGGGATGGGGCATTCGACGGTGCCGGAACGTGTCCGGACCGTCAAGCACGACCGGCTCATCCCGCAGGTGCCGGAGAGGGCGCCTCACCGGGCGGATGCCCGGCCGGTCAAGCGCCCTCCTCCGGCTCCGGCTGTGCCGCCTGCCGGGGTGTCAGCCCTTGAGCTTCTCGGGGTCCATGACCTCGCCAGGCGGCGGGGGCGTGACGGTCACGGGCTCGTTGAAGGCCGAGAACTCGAACGAGCCGGGCTCCTTGCCGCCCTCGGCGGTCATCCGGAGCGCGTAGGGCTCGTCCTTGGCGGACACGAAGAGGGTCTGCTTCTGGGCGCCGTCCTTGCCCTTGAGGGTCACGGCGGGCGTGCCGTTGACCTCGGTGTCCGCACCCCTGGTGAGCGGGCCTTCCTTCTCGTCCTTCTCGAACATCTTGCCGATGTCGCAGAAGGGGAACTTGCTGTCGGCGTCGGCCTGCGCCGACGGCATCTTGAACCAGCGCCCCTTGAGGAGTTCGATGAGGGCATCCGTCTCCTCGGCCGACGAGCCCTCGTCACTGCCGGTCTTCTGCCAGAACTTCTCGTCACCCTTCATGTAGACGGCGCCGTTGACCTGGCGGATGTCGGCGGACGCGCCCCCGGTGGTGAGGGTTCCCTGGCAGTACCCCTTCCGGGCGACGGCGAAGTCGAAGGTGATGTGCTCACCGTCGGAGGTCATGTTGCCCTTGACCTTGAACGACTCCAGCTTCGTCATGGAGACCCGGGCCTTCTCGGAGATCTGGGCCGGGGTCAGTCCCTCGAACGGGTCCGCCGCCTTCGTGTGCGACGACGAGGCGGAGTCACCCGCGTCCTTGCTGTCGGCCTTCTTGTCGTCCCCGCACGCGGTGAGCGTCACCACGGCCGTCACGCACAAGGCTGCCGTGGCCAGAAGAGTGCGATTGGTCATCTTTTTACTACTCCTTAAGCAAATCCGTTCGCTGATCTGACTCGAGAACCAGCCAAAGGGATGTCACGGACTGCGCGTGATCCCCCTCACAGGTGCCCCGGCTCGACCGGCCCCGCAGAGGGTCCGGCGTGGCACGATGGGTGATCGGTGGGCGAGCGAGGCGAAGCCCGGACCAGGACGGGAGCCGCCAGTGCGGGAGCTCGATTCGGCGGTGGTGGTCGTCACCGGCGTCATGGCGTCCGGGAAGTCCACCGTCGCCCAACGGCTGGCCGAAAGACTCCCTCGCGCCATGCACCTGCGTGGTGACGCCTTCCGGCGGATGATCGTGTCCGGTCGCGAGGAGTTCACGCCTGAGCCGACCGCCGAGGCGCGTGCGCAACTGCGTCTGCGCCACCGGGCTTCGGCCGCGGTCGCGGACCTGTACGCACGGGCGGGGTGGACCGTGGTGGTCCAGGACGTCATCCTCGGCGAGCACCTCGACGCCTACCTCGACTCCATGACGACCAGACCGCTGTACCTGGTGGTTCTCGCCCCCGCGCGGGAAGAGGTGGCACGGCGCGAGGCCGGTCGTCGCAAGGACGGCTACGGCGGTCCCTGGACGGTCGACCTCCTCGACGACACCCTGCGCGGTGCCACCGCGCGCCGTGGGCTGTGGCTGGACACGACGCACCAGACACCTGCCCAGACCGTGGACAGCGTCCTCGCCGGTCTCACCACGGCTCGCATCGCGGACCGGGCCGGCTCACCGGCGGAGCGGCGGGACCGACGCCCGGCGGCTGGGGACCGATAGGGACCCGGCCAAGTGGTGACCGGTCCGTCGTCCGGTCGCCGTGCCTCCTCCTGACCGGGGACACCCGGACGGCGCCGTGTCCGTCTCGCTCACCCTGTACGCGCTGCTCGTCTCCGACTTCCCGGCGGCCGTCGGCGACGTGCTCCAGCTGACCATGCTGCCGCTCGGCCCCGGTACGGCCGTCTACGCCACGGACATCGTGCCGCGCCGCAACCGCCACGACGGCCCCGCCCTCGCCGACGAGAGGCCCGGCGGGCCGTTCTGCTGCACCGGCGGCGTCAACCGGTCCGGCGCACCGGCGCCGGACGCGGGTGTGACGGCCTCCGCGCTGTGCGTCGGCTCCGTGTACACCGGCCCGGTGGCCGCCGCCCTCGGCGGTGTCGACCTCACCCTGCGGGCCGGGCTGGTGGTGGCCTCCGGGGTGTACGCGGTACCGACGCGGCACCTCTTCGCCACCGGCTGAGCCCGCTCTCCCGAGGCCCCTCTCGGCACTCCCGCCCGAGGAGGTCAGCGCGGCCTGCGCTCCTCACGACGCTCGCGGCTCTCGCGGGGCTCGCGGCGCTTGCGGTTCGGGCGGCGGGGGCGGTGCACGGTGTCCAGCTCACCGACGGCGGCGCGCGGGTGTTCCGGGTCGTCCGGACGCCCGGAGCCGGCGCACCACCACACCACACCTCCGGCGCCCTCGCCCTCGCCCTCGCCCTCGCCCTCGCCCTCGCCCTCGCCCTCGCCCTCGCCCTCGCCCTCGCCCTCGCCCAGGTGCATCCCGAGGTTGTGCAGGGTGCACACCGGCCACGCCTGCCACAGGCACTCCATCACGGTGTCCTGGGCGGCCTCGGCGACCGCCCGCAGGGCCGCGGTCGGCGAGGAGGGGGCCGGGCCCAGGGAGTCGCCGTGCGCGTCGCCGTTGTCGAGCGCGACGTAGACCCGTTCCGCTTCGTCCTCGTCCTCGGCGCCGGCCGGCCAGGCGATCAGGCGCAGCGGACGCTGTTCGGGCAGGGTCGCGGCCAGGTCACGGTTGACCAGTGCCAGCGCCTCGTCCCACCAGGGATGTTCGCCCGCCGCGACGGAGCGCGGCTCGGGCTGGTCGAACCACGGATGCATGAGCGCATCTTCGCACCCGGACGTGGACGGCCCCGGGCCGGGGCATCGGGCCGAGGTCCGCCGGCACGGCGTGCGTCCGGGAGGCCGAGGGCCGTGCCGGCGCGCCGGCGTACCCGGCCACCGAGGCGCCGGAAACGGGGAACGACGCCTTCTGGACGCTTCCCTGAGCATCCGTGAGACTGGCGGGGACACGAGGCCCACGGTCCGGGACGGTGACATGGAAGAGGAGATCCCCCGCGTCGAACTCACCCCGCGCGCCGCTGAACTGGTGCGCCGGCTGCGCGGCGAGCACGGTCCGCTGATGTTCCACCAGTCCGGCGGCTGCTGCGACGGCAGTGCCCCCATGTGCTACCCCGACGGCGAGTTCCGCACCGGCGGCTCGGACGTGCTGCTGGCCGAGCTGGCGGTGGAGGGCGTACCGGAGGCCGTCACGTTCTGGATGTCCCGCAGCCAGTACCAGGCGTGGAGCCACACCCGGCTGATCGTGGACGTCGTCCCGGGGCGGGGCAGCGGTTTCTCGCTGGAGGCACCCGAGGGGGTGCGTTTTCTCACCCGTTCTCGCGTCGTCGACGCCTAGTCGGCCCGCCGGCCGTCCGAGTCTGCTGCACTGCCCACGCACACAAGGGCAGTTGACGAGACATCAGGGGGCACGATGGCAGGTCGTCGCCGGCGTTCGGCAGCGGGCAGAACGGTTCTCACGGTCGTCACGGCGTTCGGTGTGCTGGCCGGTGCGGCCCTGGCGGGCGCTTCACCGGCCGGCGCCGCGCCGGCGGGCCGGCGGATCGCGCCGGGCGTCACCTACCGGCAGTTCGACGTGCGAGCGGCGGCCGGGACGGCCCACGCCCACCTGCTCACGGTGGATCTGGCCGACCCGCACGTCCGCGTCGGCCTGCTGTACCCGGGTGCGGTGGCGGCCCGGGCGACCGTCTCCCGGCTGGCCGACTCGGCCGGGGCGGTCGCCGGGGTGAACGGTGACTTCTTCCACATCACCGAGACCCAGCACCCGGGCGTGGAGGCCACGGGCGCGGCCGTCGGACCGGCCGTGGCGGACGGGCGGGTGCTGAAGGCGGCGGTGCCCAAGGGTCAGCGGTTCGGGCCGGCGCTGCCCCCGGGCACCGACACCCGGGAGGTGTTCGGCGTGGGCACCGACAAGCGGGCCCGCCTGGACCGCCTCACCCTCACGGGCTCGGTCGGCACGCCGACGGGGAAGCTCCCCCTCAAGGGCCTCAACCAGTACGCGCTGCCGGTGAACTCGGTCGGTGCCTTCACCGCGCGCTGGGGCAGCGCCTCCCGGATGCGCGCCGTCTGCGGCACCGACACCCGGAGGTCGGCGCCGTGCAGCGACGACACCTACGAGGTGAAGGTGCGCGGCGGCCGGGTGGTCTCCGTCGCGGGCGCCCCGGGCAGCGGCGCGATCCCCGCGGACACCACGGTCCTGGTGGGCCGGGAGGAGGGGGCGCGGGCGCTGCGCGCGCTGTCGGCCGGCGACCGGGTGGACGTCACGTACACGTTGGCGGCGGCCTCCTCCGGGGTGCCGTACGCGTTCGCGATCGGCGGCTTCCCGGTCCTGCGCGGCGGCGCTCCGCTGTCCGGCCTGGACGACGGTACGTCGGCGGTGCGCACGGTCGTGGGCGTCAAGGGCGGCGGACGGCAGTTGCTGCTCCTGGCGCTGGACGGGGCCGCGCGGTACCGCACCGGCCTGACCGTCGCGGAGGAGGCGGACACCATGCGGTCGCTGGGCGCCTCGGACGCGTTCAACCTCGACGGCGGCGGCTCGACGGAGATGGTGTCCCGCGACACCGGCGCCGCCGCCGTGACCGTGCGCAACCACCCCAGCGGGGGCGCCGAACGCCCCGTGGCCAACGGCATCGGCGTCTTCACCACCGGGTGAGCGGCCGGCACGCCTGACGCGCCGGCCGCCCCCGGGCTCCGGTCGCGTCAGGGCCGCAGGCTGCTCACCAGGTCGGTGGTCGCGGTGAGCCCGCTGTGGATGGTGGGCGCCATGCTCGTGTGGGAGAGGTAGAAGCCCAGCATCATGCAGACCAGGGCATGGGAGACCTTCAGCGAGCAGTTGCGAATGAAGATCACCGCAAGGATCAGAAGCAGCAGCACCACAGAGATGGAAATGGCCATCGGGAACCTCCTCCGCCACGCCCCGTGTGCGGCGTTCGGCCGCAAGTGTGGCGTAGCGGAGGGTTCGTCCGGGTAGCTGACACGTCCTCCGAACGTGTGGTCTTCCGCGCGAGGGCGGGCGTCGAGGAAGGTCCCCAGGTCCGCGAGGTCGTCGGTGCCGAGGTGGTCGGCCCCGGCGGCGGGCAGCCGTCTCCCCCGGGTTCCGCGACGGCTGGTGGGGGCGGTGCCGCGGGGTGCTCAGGGTGCCTGGAGGTCGACCAGTTGGGCCAGCGCCTCGCGGTGCGCCCCGGCCATGCCGTAGGCGATCGAGTCGGCCTTGGCCCGCTTCAGGTACAGGTGGACCGGGTGCTCCCAGGTCATGCCGGTCCCGCCGTGCAGTTGCAGCGCCTCCTCGGTGGCGTGCACGGCGACGGGGGCGGCGTAGGCCTGGGCGACCGCCACCGTGATGTCGGTGTCCTCACCCGTGGCGAGCGCGTCGGCGGCGGCGCGGGCGGCGGCCCGCAGGTTCACCACCTCCAGCCACAGCTGGGCGAGCCGGTGCTTGAGCGCCTGGAAGCCGCCGACCGGCCGGTCGAACTGCCTGCGCTCCTTCAGATAGCGCACCGTCTCGGTCAACGCCCAGTCGGCTACGCCGAGTTGCTCGGAGGCGAGCAGTCCGGCGGCGGCGCGCAGGGCACGTCGTACGGCGGGCTCCGCGTCGCCCAGGCGGCGGCCGGGAGCGCCGTCCAGCCGTACGGTCGCCACGGGGCGGGTCAGGTCCAGCGAGGTCTGCGGGGTGACCGTCGCGGCGTCGGCGGTGACGGCGTACAGCCCTCCGTCGGCGGCCGGGACGAGCAGCACGTCGGCCACGGCCGCGTCCGCGACGCCGGTCAGCTCGCCGTGCAGGGTGCCGTTCTCGACGCGTACGGTCCCGAGGTCCGCGCCCGGGCCCTTGTGCAGGCCGACCGCCAGGGCGCCGATGGTCCGCCCGGAGGCGAGCTGTCCCAGCAGTTCGTCGTCGCCGCAGGCGAGCAGCGCCTCGGTGGCCACGACCGCGCTGGTGAGGTACGGCACGGGTGCGACGGCCCGCCCCAGCTCCTCCAGCACCACGGCCGTCTCCCGGTGGGAGGCGCCCTGGCCGCCCCGCTCCTCGGGCACCAGGAGGCCGGCCAGGCCCATGCCCTCGGTGAGGGACTTCCACAGGGCGCGGTCGTGCGGTGCGTCCGACTCGGTGCGGGTGATGACGTCGGCCGCCGCGCAGTGGTCCGTGAGCAGGTCGCGGACGGCGGCCCGCAGCGCCTCCTCCTCCTCGGAGTACAGCAGATCGGTCATCGGGCGAGGTCCTTCCAGGCGACGTCCTTGTCGGTGCGCGGCTCGGCGGGCAGGCCAAGGACGCGCTCGGCGACGATGTTCAGCAGCACCTCGCTGGTACCGCCCTCGATGCTGTTGCCCTTGGCGCGCAGATAGCGGTATCCGGCGTCCCGGCCGGTGAAGTCGACGAGTTCGGGCCGGCGCATGGTCCAGTCGTCGTACAACAGACCCTCCTCGCCGCGGAGTTCCACCTCCAGGCCGCTGATCTCCTGGTTGAGGCGGGCGAAGGCGAGCTTCATGCCGGCGCCCTCGGGTCCGGGCTGGCCGGCGACGAGCTGCTGGCGCAGGCGTTCGCCGGTGAACCGGGCCACCTCGGCCTCGACCCACAGCTTCAGCAGCCGCTGACGCAGCTCGTGGGTGCGCAGTGCGGGACGTTCGCGCCAGGTCTTCGCGACCGGGCCGATCATGCCGCCCTCGCGGGGCAGGGCCATGCCGCCGATGGCGACGCGTTCGTTGTTGAGCGTGGTCTGCGCGACCCGCCAGCCGTCGCCGACCTCGCCGAGGCGGTGGTCGTCGGGGATGCGGACGCCGGTGAGGAAGACCTCGTTGAACTCGGCCTCGCCGGTGACCTGGCGCAGCGGCCGGACCTCGACGCCCGGGTCGGTCATGTCGCAGACGAAGTAGGTGATGCCCTGGTGCTTGGGCACGTCCGGGTCGGTGCGGGCGATGAGGATGGCCCAGCGGGCGAGGTGGGCGCTGGAGGTCCACACCTTCTGGCCGTCGACGACCCAGTGGTCGTCCTCGCGTACCGCCCGGGTGCCGAGCGCGGCCAGGTCGGAGCCGGCGCCGGGCTCGCTGAAGAGCTGGCACCAGACCTCCTCGCCGGTCCACAGGGGCCGCAGGAAGCGCCGCTTCTGCTCCTCGGTGCCGTACTTGAGGATGGTCGGCGCGGCCATGCCGAGGCCGATGCCGATGCGCCGGGGGTCGTTGTCGGGGGCGCCGGCGGCCTCCAGTGCGGCGTCCACGACGCCCTGGAGGGAGCGCGGGGCACCGAGTCCGCCGAGGCCCGGCGGGTAGTGCACCCAGGCGAGGCCGGCGTCGAACCGGGCCCGGAGGAACTCCAGGCGGTCGGTCGTGGCGGGCGGGTGGGCGGCCAGCAGCTCCGCGGTGCGGCTGCGCAGTTCCGCGGCGTCGGTCATGCGGTGGCTCCGTTCTCCGGTACGACGGCCAGCCGGCCCGTGGTCACCCCGTCGGCGACCCGCTGCACGGCGTCGGCCGCCGCGGCGAACGGCACCCGCTCGCTCACCAGGGGCCTGATCGCGCCCCGGTCGGCCAGCTCGGTGAGCTGCTCGTGGCAGTGCCGGACCAGCTCCGGGTTCTTGGTGTTGTACAGGCCCCAGTGCAGGCCGAGGATCGAGTAGTTCTTCACCAGGGCGTGGTTGAGGGCGGGGCTCGGGACGGTGCCGCCGGCGAAGCCGACGACGACGATCCGGCCCTCGAAGGCGACCAGCTTGGCGGACTGCGCGTAGGCCTCGCCGCCGACCGGGTCGTAGATCACGTCGGCGCCCCGGCCGCCGGTGGCCTCCTTCACGGCGGCGACGACGTCCTCGGCACGCCGGTCGACCACCACGTCACAGCCCAGCTTCCGGGCGACGGCGGCCTTGTCCGGGCCGCCGACGACACCGATCACGGTGGCGCCGGCCGCCTTGCCGAGCTGTACGGCGGCGCTGCCCACGCCACCGGCGGCGGCGTGCACGAGCAGGGTCTCCCCCGCCTGGAGACGGGCACGGCGGTGCAGGCCGAACCAGCCGGTCTGGTAGCCGATGTGCAGCGCGGCGGCCTCGGCGTCGTCCAGCGACCCGGGCGCGGGCAGCAGGGCGCGGGCGTCGGCGACGGCGTACTCGGCGAATCCGCCGTGCGGCAGCGCCGGGTTGGCGATGACCCGGCGGCCGTCCTCGGTCTCGCCGCAGATCTCCACGCCGGGCGTGAAAGGCAGCGGCGGGCGCACCTGGTACTGGCCCCGGCACAGCAGCGCGTCCGGGAAGTTGACGTTGGCGGCGCGCACCCGCAGCAGCACCTGTCCGTGACCGGGCGTGGGGCGCTCCACCTCCGTCAGGCGCATCACCTCGCCCGGCTCGCCGTTCTCGTGCACTTGCCATGCCTGCATGCGGGGCCTCCACGCGACTGCCTCGTCCGACCGGGTCCGACCGCATACTAAGCGGTCGCTTGCCGATCAGGGAACAGCCCGCCGGTCTCAGCTCCGCGAGGTCGGCCGGGCCCGCACGTGCATCCGCTCCCCCTGCGGCCCGAAGAGGCTCAGGAACTCCACCGGCCCCTCCCCCGTCGAGCCGAACCAGTGCGGCACGCGCGTGTCGAACTCGGCCGCCTCGCCCGCCGACAGCACGACGTCGTGCTCGCCGAGGACCAGCCGCAGCCGGCCGGAGAGGACGTAGAGCCACTCGTACCCCTCGTGGGTGCGCGGGTCCGGCTCCTGTCTGCGCTGCGGCTCGAGGACCTTGAATGCCTGGAGGCCGCCGGGCTGGCGGGTCAGCGGCCAGTGCGTGCGTCCGCCCCGGACGATCGGCTCGGCCCGCACCCGCGGGTCCCCCACCGGCTCCGCCCCGACCAGCCGGTCCAGCGGCACCTGGTGGGCCTGGGCGATCGGCAGCAGCAGTTCCAGGCTGGGCTTGCGCAGGCCGGACTCCAGCCGGGAGAGCGTGCTCACGGAGATGCCGGTGGCCTCGGACAGCGCGGCCAGGGTCACCTCCCGCTCCTTGCGGAGGCGGCGCAGCCTCGGCCCCACGCCCGCCAGTACGTCTTCGGTGGTCATGGTGACCATTGCAGGAACGGCAAATCCGTTTGTCAATCGCGCGACCGCCGGACGACGGTCGCGTCATGACCGAGAACAGCGGGTATGAAGCAGTCGTCGTCGGGGCGGAGCCGCCGGCCTGTCCGCCGCTTCGGTCCTGGGCCGGGCCCGGCGCCGCACCCTGGTCGTCGACGCGGGCGAGCCGCGCAACGCGCCCTCCGCGCACATGCGGGGTTATCTCTCCCGGGACGGCATGTCCCCGGCCGCGTTCCTGGCCGTCGGGCGCGAGGAGATCGCCCGGTACGGGGTGGAGCTGGTCCGGGACCGGGTGGTGGACGCGAGCCGGGACGCGGACGCCGGCTTCACCGTGCCCCTGGCCGGCGGCCGTACCGTACGGGCCCGGCAACCGGTGGTCGCCACCGGTCTGCGGGACGAGCTGCCGCCGGTCCCGGGGCTCGCGGAGCGGTTCGGCCGGGACGTGGTCCACTGCCCGTACTGCCACGGCTGGGAGGTGCGCGATCTGCCGACCGGTGTCCTCGCCACGTCGGCGCTCAGCGTGCACCAGGCGCTGATGGTCACCCGGTGGACGAAGGACGTGCGGCTCTTCCTGCACGAGGTGGGCGAGTCGGAGCTGACGGACCAGGACCTGCGCCGGCCGGCCGCCGCCGGGGTCGCCGTCGTGCCCGGCGCGGTCGCGGAACTCGTGATCGCCGACGACCGGCTCACCGGTGTCCGGCTCGCCGGGGGCGCCCCCTCCGGCGGAGGGACGGTCCGCGGACTCGAGGTGCTGTACGCCGCCCCGCGTGCCGTCCCGGACAACGACCTGCTCGTCGCGCTGGGCGCGGAGCTGCGGCGGACGCCGCTCGGCGACTGCCCGGTGATCGACGAACGGGGCCTGACGAGCGTGCCCGGGCTGTGGGCGGCGGGCAACGCGAGCGGCTTCGCCGAGCAGGTGGTGAACGCGGCCAGCCGCGGCTACCGGGCGGGCGCGGCGATCAACGGGGAGCTGCTGATGGCCGACCTGGACGCGGCCGCGGGGCTGTAGGGCACCGCTCCCCGCTCCGGCCCGGACCGGGCCGCGCGGGTGTGTGAACCCCGCTTCCCGGGTGCACCCTGATGGCATGCTGCTGACCCGGTTGGCCCAGGTGTCCCGGGAGGTGGCCGCGACGGCGGCCCGGTCCCGCAAGACCGCGCTGCTCGCCGAGCTGTTCCGGGACGCCGGGCCGGACGACGTGCCGATCGTCATCCCCTACCTGGCCGGGCGGCTGCCGCAGGGCCGGCTGGGCGTCGGCTGGAAGGTGCTGGGCCGCCCGGTGGAGCCGGCCGCCGAGCCCCGGCTCACGGTGCGGGAGGTCGACGCCCGGCTCACCGAGCTGGGCAAGGTGTCCGGGCCCGGCTCGCAGGCGGAGCGGACCCGGCTCGTCGGCGAGCTGATGGGCGCGGCCACCGAGGAGGAACAGCGCTTCCTGCTCGGCCTGCTCACCGGCGAGGTGCGCCAGGGCGCGCTGGACGCGGTCGCGGTGGAGGGCCTGGCCCGGGCGACCGGCGCGGACCCGGCGGACGTGCGGCGGGCCGTGATGCTCGCGGGGTCGCTCCAGACGGTGGCCCGGGCGCTGCTCGGCGAGGGCCCCGCGGCGCTGGAGCGGTTCCGGCTCACCGTGGGCCGCCCGGTGCTGCCGATGCTGGCGCACAGCGCGTCCTCGGTCGCCGAGGCGGTGGAGAAGCTGGGCGCCTGCGCGGTGGAGGAGAAGCTGGACGGCATCCGGGTCCAGGTCCACCGGGACGGCGACGTGGTCCGGGTGCACACCCGCACACTGGACGACATCACCGACCGACTGCCCGAAGTGACCGCCGCCGCACTGGGGTTGGCGGGCGAGCGGTTCATCCTGGACGGCGAGGTGATCTCCTTCGACGGCACGGGCCGGCCCCGGTCCTTCCAGGAGACGGCGGGCCGGGTCGGCTCGCGCACCGACGTGGCGAGGGCCGCCGAGGAGACTCCGGTCTCCCCCGTCTTCTTCGACGCCCTCTCGGTCGACGGCCGTGACCTGCTCGACCTGCCGTTCACCGAGCGGCACGCGGAGCTGGCCCGGCTGGTGCCCGAGCCGGCGCGGGTGCGGCGCACCGTGATCTCGGGCTCCGGGGACATCCCGGAGGCGGAGCGGTTCCTCGCCGACACCCTGGCCCGCGGTCACGAGGGGGTGGTGGTCAAGGCCCTCGACGCGTCCTACAGCGCCGGGCGGCGCGGCGCGTCCTGGCTGAAGGTGAAGCCCGTGCACACCCTCGACCTGGTGGTGCTGGCCGCCGAGTGGGGCCATGGACGGCGCACGGGGAAGCTGTCCAACCTCCATCTCGGTGCCCGCGGCCCGGACGGCTCCTTCACCATGCTCGGCAAGACCTTCAAGGGCATGACGGACGCGATGCTCTCCTGGCAGACCGAACGGCTGGGGCGGCTGGCGGTCGAGGAGCGGGGCTGGGGCATCAGGGTGCGGCCCGAACTGGTCGTCGAGATCGCCTACGACGGCCTCCAGCGCTCCTCCCGCTACCCGGCCGGGGTCACCCTCCGCTTCGCCCGCGTGGTCCGCTACCGCGAGGACAAGCGGCCGGAGGAGGCCGATACGGTGGAGGCCCTGCTGGCAGCCCACCCGGAGGTCAGGCCGTGACGGTGCGGACGACGCGACGCAGTGCGGGACTGCTGTTGTTCCGGCACACGGATGAGGGGTTGGAGGTATTGCTCGGCCATATGGGCGGACCCTTCTTCGCCAAGAAGGACGCGGGCGCGTGGACCGTGCCCAAGGGCGAGTACGACCCCTCGGAGCCGGCCTGGGAGGCGGCCCGGCGGGAGTTCCAAGAGGAGCTGGGGCTGGCGCCGCCGGACGGGGCGGCCGTACCGCTGGGCGAGGTCGCGCAGACAGGCGGCAAGATCGTCACGGCGTGGGCGGTGGAGGCGGATCTCGACCCGGAGACGATCGTGCCGGGCACGTTCACCATGGAGTGGCCGCCGCGCTCCGGCCGGACACGGGAGTTCCCGGAGCTGGACCGGGTGGCGTGGTTCGGTCTGCGCCGGGCCCGTGCGCTGATCATCACGGCGCAGGCCGCGTTTCTCGACCGGCTGGCGGAGCACTCGGGCTGAGCAGGGGACTTCCGCGTTGCGCCGGACCCGGCCGCGCGCGAAGGTCGAGACAAGCCCGCTCCCAGGGAGGTCAGCCATGCCCATCGCGACGGTGAACCCGGCGAACGGCGAGACGCTCAAGACGTACGAGCCCATGGGCGAGGAGGAGCTGGAACGCCGGCTCCAGCTCGCCGAGGCCACCTTCCGGACCTACCGGACCAGCTCGTTCGGCGACCGTGCCCGGCTGATGAACAAGGCCGCCGATCTGCTGGACGAGGACCAGCGGGAGATCGCCCGCGTCATGACCACCGAGATGGGCAAGCCGATCAGGCAGGCCCGTGCGGAGGCGGCGAAGTGCGCCAAGGCGATGCGCTGGTACGCGGAGCGCGCGGAGGGGCTGCTGGCCGACGAGGAGCCCGCCGAGCCGGACGTGCGCGACTCCGGGGCCTCCCGGGTACGGGTGCGGTACCGCCCGCTGGGCCCGGTCCTCGCGGTGATGCCCTGGAACTTCCCCCTGTGGCAGGTGATCCGGTTCGCCGCGCCCGCCCTGATGGCCGGCAACGTCGGTCTGCTCAAACACGCCTCCAACGTGCCCCAGACCGCCCTGTACCTGGAGGACCTGTTCCACCGCGCGGGCTTCCCGGAGGGCTGTTTCCAGACGCTGCTGATCGGTTCCGCCGCGGTGGACGACGTGCTGCGCGACGAGCGGGTGAAGGCGGCGACGCTGACCGGCAGCGAGCCGGCCGGGCGGGCGGTCGCCGCCACCGCCGGCGAAATGATCAAGAAGACGGTGCTGGAGCTGGGCGGCAGCGACCCCTACGTCGTCATGCCGTCCGCGGACCTCGACCGGGCGGCCGAGGTCGCGGTGACCGCGCGGACGCAGAACACCGGGCAGTCCTGCATCGCCGCCAAGCGGTTCATCGTGCACTCAGACGTCTACGACGCCTTCGCGGAGAAGTTCGTGGCGGGCATGAGGGCGCTGCGGACGGGCGACCCGACGGACGAGGAGACGGACGTCGGGCCGCTCGCCAGCGAGCGGGGGCGGGCCGACCTGGAGGAGCTGGTCGACGACGCCCGGCGGGCCGGGGCCGAGGTGCTGTGCGGCGGCCGGCGGCCGGACGGGCCCGGCTGGTACTACCCGCCGACCGTCCTCGCCGGCATCACCCGGGAGATGCGCGTCCACCGCGAGGAGGCGTTCGGACCGGTCGCCACGCTGTACCGGGCGGACGACCTGGACGAGGCCGTGCTCATCGCCAACGACACGCCTTTCGGGCTGAGTTCCAACGTGTGGACACGGGACGATGCCGAGGTGGAGCGGTTCGCCCGGGACCTGGAGGCCGGTTCGGTGTACGTGAACGGGATGACCGCCTCCCATCCGGCGTTCCCGTTCGGCGGGGTGAAGCGGTCGGGGTACGGGCGTGAGCTGTCCGGGCACGGAATCCGGGAGTTCTGCAACATCACCACGGTTTGGCAGGGTGCGTGACGCCCGCGCGGCTACCATCCCCTTTTGTGAACCGCGAAGTGACCCTGCCTCTGATCGTCGACGACCGCGGTGCCTTGCAGGTGGCCGCGGCCGACGTGAGTAAGTTGTTGCGGACCGTGGGCGCGCGGTGGCTGCACCTTGTCGAGGCGGGCGAGCAGGAGCTCGACGAGGACACCGTGGCCGCGCTGACCATCGAGCTGGCCAAGCTGGCGGACCGGATCGACGTCGCGTGCATCGCGCACAGCAGCGGGGCGCCGTAGACGTCCGGCGCCCCGTGTGGCTCCGGACCGAGCGCGGGCAAGGGCCGGCGGCGGCCGTCCGGCGGCGGTGCCGAACGGCCGGAGCGGCCGGGACGCCGGACGGGTGGCGGGGCGGGGGGACGAGGCGCTGAGGGCGGATCGGAGGCCGCGCGGGCGGTGGGGGCCTTCCCCGCCGCCGAAAGCTCCCTCGACCGCCGTCGCCCGCCCGCCGCCCCTCGCGCCTTCGGCCGTCCCCCGCGTCTGCCGGTGCTTGCGAAAGCAACCAGACGTCACCCGGCCGGATCCAGCCGGCCCCGGCCGGCCGGCCCCGCCGCCCGCGCCGCCACCCGGTCGCCGGCCGCCGTCCCCTCCGCCCGTGCGGGCCTAACCGAGGGGATCGGGTTTTCCCTCGTCCGGCGGGACGAAACGCCCTCCGTGCCCGACCCCCGGGTCCCCGGTTCGGAGTAATCCAACGCGAGATCGTCGCCCTCCCGGGTGACGGTGGGTGGAGCGCCCACAGAGGCGACCCACCTTCTGACCGGTGGGCGAAGGCCTTCCGGAACGCGGAAAGCAGGGACGGTTCATGGCGACTTTGTGCAGGCCCACGGTGTCGGTCCCGGAGTATGTGATCACCATGGAGGAGACGCTGGACCTGGCGCGCTCCCGCCACGCGGACCACCCACAACTGCCGCTGGCCCTGAGACTGATCGAGAACACTGGCGTCAAGACGCGACACATCGTCCAGCCCATCGAGGAGACCCTCAAGCACCCGGGCTTCGAGGAGCGCAACAAGCTCTACGAGGCCGAGGCCAAGGCCCGGGTCCCCGCGGTGATCCAGCGCGCGCTGGACGACGCGGAACTGCTCACCAGGGACATCGACGTGATCATCTACGTGTCGTGCACGGGCTTCATGATGCCCTCGCTCACGGCCTGGCTGATCAACGAGATGGACTTCGACAGCACCACCCGTCAGCTCCCGATCGCCCAGCTCGGCTGCGCGGCCGGCGGCGCGGCGATCAACCGGGCGCACGACTTCTGCTCGGCGTACCCGAACGCCAACGCCCTCATCGTGGCCTGCGAGTTCTGCTCGCTGTGCTACCAGCCCACCGACCTCGGCGTCGGCTCGCTGCTCTCCAACGGCCTGTTCGGTGACGGCGTCGCCGCGGCCGTGGTGCGCGGGAACGGCGGCACGGGCGTCCGACTGGAGCGCAACGGCTCCTACCTGATCCCGAAGACCGAGGACTGGATCGCGTACGACGTCCGGGCGACCGGATTCCACTTCCTGCTGGACAAGCGGGTCCCCGCGACCATGGAACCGCTCGCCCCGGCGCTGAAGGACCTGGCCGGCACCCACGGCTGGGACGCGTCCGACCTGGACTTCTACATCATCCACGCGGGCGGCCCCCGCATTCTCGACGACCTCAGCAAGTTCCTCGAGGTCGACCCGCACGCGTTCCGGTTCAGCCGGGCCACGCTCACCGAGTACGGCAACATCGCCAGCGCCGTCGTCCTGGACGCGCTGCGCCGGCTGTTCGACGAGGGCGGCGCCGAGGAGCGGGCGCGCGGGCTGCTCGCCGGGTTCGGTCCCGGCATCACCGCCGAGATGACGGTGGGCCGCTGGGTCAACGGGGACGGAGCCGGCCGGTGACCGCCGAGGCGCTCGCCGAGACCCTGCCGCCGGTCCGGCACTGGCCGGCGCTCGACCTCCCCGGGACGGACTTCGACCCGGTGCTGGCCGACCTGATGGCGGAGGGCCCGGTCACCCGGGTCCAGCTGCCCAACGGGGAGGGCTGGGCCTGGTTGGTCACCCGGTACGAGGACGTGCGCAGGGTGGCCAACGACCCCCGCTTCAGCCGGGAGGCGGTGATGGACCGGCAGGTCACCCGGCTGGCCCCGCACTTCATCCCGGCACCGGGGGCGGTCGGCTTCCTCGATCCGCCCGACCACACCCGGCTGCGCCGCGCGGTGGCCGCCGCGTTCACCGCGAAGGGCGTGGAACGGGTGCGGGACAAGGCCCGCACGCTGCTGGACGAGCTGGTCGACGACCTGCTGCGGGGCGGCCCGCCCGCGGATCTCACGGCGGCGGTCCTCGGGCCGTTCCCGATCGCGGTGATCTGCGAGCTGATGGGCGTCCCGGCCGGCGACCGGCACGCCCTGCACGCCTGGACCGAGCTGATCCTGTCCTCCTCGCACGGCAAGGAGCCGAGCGAGCGGGCCAAACGGGAGATGGCGGCGTACTTCTCCGACCTGGTCGGCGCGCGCCGGAACAGCACCGGCGAGGACGTCACCTCGCTGCTGGGGGCCGCGGTCGGCCGGGGCGAGATCACGCTGGAGGAGGCCGTCGGCCTCGCCGTCCTCCTCCAGATCGGCGGCGAGGCGGTCACCGCCAACAGCGGGCAGATGTTCTACCTGCTGCTGACCCGCCCCGGTCTGGCGGAGCGGCTGCGCGCGGAGCCGGGCATCCGCCCCCGGGCGATCGACGAGCTGCTGCGCTACATCCCGCACCGCAACGCGGTCGGTCTGTCCCGCATCGCCCTGGAGGACGTGGAGATCCGGGGGGTCCGGGTCCGCGCGGGCGACCCGGTCTACGTCTCCTACCTGGCCGCCAACCGCGACCCGGACGTCTTCCCCGCCCCGGAGACGATCGACTTCTCCCGCAGCCCGAACCCGCACGCGGCGTTCGGCTTCGGCCCGCACTACTGCCCCGGCGGGATGCTGGCCCGGCTGGAGGAGGAACTCCTGACGGACACCCTGCTGGACCGGGTACCGGGCCTGAGGCTGGCCGTACCGCCGGATCAGGTCCCGTTCCGCAAGGGGGCCCTGATCCGGGGTCCGCAGGCGCTGCCGGTGACGTGGTGAGCGGCCGATGACGACCGAGGGACTGCTCGTACCGCCGGGACACGGGCGCGTGGTCGAGACGCCCGCCCAGCGGGTGACGTTCAAGGTGACCGGCACCCACTCGCGGATGGCCTCCACCTTCGAGGTGGAGGTGCCGCCGGGTTTCGACGTGGGCGCCCATGTGCACACGCGCAGCGAGGAGCTGTTCTACGTCCTCGACGGCGAGCTGGACGTGCTGGCCTTCGAGCCGCGCATCCGCACGCCCGACAACTGGCAGCGCTGGGAGTCGAGTTCGGGCAGCCGGGTGGTCCGGGCGACACCCGGCACGGTGATCGTCGTACCGCCGGGCTGTCCGCACGCCTTCGCCAATCCCACCGAGACGCCGGCCAGGATGTTCTTCCAGGCGAGCCCGCCGCCGGACCACGAACTCTACTTCGAGGAGCTGCTGGAGATCCTGCGCGAGGGGGGTCCTCCGGACCAGGAGGCCATCGAGGCGCTGCGGGCCAAGTACGACATCGAGCAGCTGACCCCGCTCCGGCACAGGTGAGCGCACGGGCCGCGGCATCCGCCGGGCCGGCACCCGGCCGGCCGGCGGCGGGACACCGCGACGACGGTGCCGGCCCAGGCCCGCGCGGCGCACGCGGACG
>NZ_JOCB01000008.1 GCF_000718775.1 Streptomyces sp. NRRL S-31 | reverse complement strand
CCGCCCTGCTCGCCCCGGCGGCGCTGCCCGCCCCCGCCACCGCCGTCCCGCCCCCCCAGCGGCCCGCGGCCCGTGGCGAGGGCGAGGTCACCGCCGCCGACCTCCTGGCCCGGGCGGGCAGGTGCAGGCAGATCTCCCGCGGCCGGTACCGCACGGACGCGGACAGCCGCGCGACCGTCCGCGTCTGCGGCACCCGCGACGCCGTGTTCTGGAAGGCCGACCTGGACATCGACTGCGACGGCCGGCCCGGCAGCCGCTGCAACCGCCGCACCGACCCGCTGTTCGCCGCCACCACCGCCTTCCAGCAGTCCGACGGCCGCCAGCTGAACTCCGAGACCCTCCCCTACATCGTGGTCCCGGCACCCGGCAGACGCTGGGCCTTCGGCGCCTCCGGCGTACGCGGGGGCACCGTGGCCGCCGTCGTCTACCGCGACCGGGTGCAGTACGCGGTCGTCGGCGACACCGGCCCGCACGACATCATCGGCGAGGCCTCCTACGCCACCGCGCGCGGCCTCGGCATCCGCCCCGACCCGCGCGACGGCGGGGTCCCCTCCGGCGTGACCTACATCCTCTTCCGGCACTCCGGGGCCGGCGCCATCGAGGACCGCGAGGCGACGGTGGCGGAGGGAAAGCGCCTGGCCAGACTCTTCGTCGGCGACCACTGACCGGTCCCGGCGACGGACCGCGTCACACCTTCCGGTAGTCGTACGCCTCCGCCGCCGCGGCCTCGACGGCGTCCAGGTCGGCGCCCGTGGCGGCGGTGACCACCGCGGCCACCGCCCCCTCGACGAACGGCGCGTCCAGCAGCCGCGAACCGTCCGGCAGTTCGCCACCCTCGGCCAGCAGCGCCTTCACCGTGAGCACCGCGCTGCCCAGGTCGGTGAGGACCGCCACCCCGGCCCCCCGGTCCACCGAGGCCGCCGCGGCGGAGATCAGCCCGGCGCTGGTACCGAGCCCGCCGCCCTCGGTGCCGCCCGCCGGGGCCACCGGCACCGGGGCCGAACCGCCCGCCAGGCCCTTGGCCAGCTCGGCGACCGAGGCGGCCACCTGCGCGCTGTGCGACACCAGCACGATCCCGACCAGCCTGTCCTCACTCACCGTCCGCCTCCGCCGTGTCGGCCAGCGCGGCGATCAGCAGCGCCGACGAGGTCGCCCCCGGGTCCTGGTGGCCGATGCTGCGCTCGCCCAGATAGCTCGCGCGCCCCTTGCGGGCCCTGAGCGGTGTGGTGGCCGCCGCACCCTCCTGAGCGGCGGCCCGCGCGGCGGCGAACCCCGTGCCGAGCGCGTCCACCGCGGGCACCAGGGCGTCGATCATGGTCTTGTCGCCGGGCGCCGCCCCGCCGAGTTTCATCACCGCGTCCACCCCCGCGCGCAGCGCGGCGGCCAGCTGTTCCGGGCCGGCCTCGGGGGCGTCCCCCAGTTCCTTGCCCGCCCGGCGCAGCAGCGTCCCGTAGAGCGGTCCGGACGCACCCCCCACCGTCGAGATCAGCTGCCGCCCGGCCAGGGTCAGCACGGCGCCCGGGGTGTCCGGCGCCTCCTTGTCCAGGGCGGCCGCCACGGCCGTGAACCCGCGTTGCATGTTGCTGCCGTGGTCGGCGTCCCCGATGGCCGAGTCGAGGGCGGTGAGCCGCTCCGCCTCGCGGTCGACGGACGCGGCGGCCGTCGTCATCCAACGACGGAAGAAGTCGGCGTCGAGCACTGGATCTCCTCGCGTGGTAGGACCGTCGGCCGTACGGCCGGACCGGTGACCGGCTGCTCCTCGAAGATCACATGCCCCAGCGCAGGGCCGGGGTCCTCACCGGCGCGTCCCACAGCCGCAGCAGCTCCTCGTCGGCCTGGCACAGCGTCACCGAGGCACCCGCCATGTCCAGGGAGGTGACGTAGTTGCCGACGAGGGTGCGGGCCACGGCCACGCCGCGTTCGCGCAACACCCGCTGGACCTCGGCGTTGAACCCGTACAGCTCCAGCAGCGGGGTCGCGCCCATGCCGTTGACCAGCACCAGGACCGGACTGCGCGGCGGCATGTCCTCCAGGACGACATCGACCGCGTAGTCGGCGATCTCCCCGGAGGTCATCATCGGCCGCCGCTCCCGGCCCGGCTCGCCGTGGATGCCGATGCCCAACTCCAGCTCGCCCTCCGGTAGGTCGAAGGTCGGGCTGCCCTTCGCCGGGGTCGTACAGGCACTGAGGGCCACGCCGAAGCTGCGGGAGTTCTCGTTGACCCGGCGGCCGACGGCCTCCACGCGCTCCAGCGGCTGCCCCTCGGCCGCCGCGGCACCGGCGATCTTCTCCACGAAGAGCGTCGCGCCCGTACCCCGCCGGCCGGCCGTGTAGAGGCTGTCGGTGACCGCCACGTCGTCGTTGACGAGCACCTTGGCGACCTGTATGCCCTCGTCCTCGGCCAGCTCGGCCGCCATGTCGAAGTTGAGCACGTCACCCGTGTAGTTCTTCACGACGAACAGGACCCCCGACCCGCTGTCCACGGCCGCCGCGGCGCGCGCCATCTGGTCCGGCACCGGGGAGGTGAAGACCTCGCCGGGGCAGGCGGCGGCGAGCATGCCCGGGCCGACGAAACCGCCGTGCAGCGGCTCGTGCCCGGAGCCGCCGCCCGACACGAGCGCGACCTGCCCGGCCACGGGGGCGTCCCGGCGGACGATCACCCGGTTCTCCACGTCCACGTTCAGGTCGGGGTACGCGGCCGCCAAACCGCGCAGCGCGTCCGCCACGACCGTCTCCGGGACGTTGATCAGCATCCTCATGAGGTCTCCTCGTGAGCGTAACCTTGGGCCCTTGACCTGCGCCTTCACAGGTCCGAGGCGTAACGGGCGGTTCTTGGCCCCGGCGGTTTCGTGCCGTCGGAGGCGGAGTGCACGGTGCGGGGACTGCTGCTGTCTCGTGGCCGGCCGCGGTGACGCGACGTCAGGGGCCGACGGCCGCCCGACGGAGGTGGCCGCCCGTCCCGTCTATTGGCAGTATCGACCCAGTGGCAGCGAAGGTCACCTGCGACCGTCCGGCTCCCGGCGGGGGGCGGCCACCGGGCGGACGCTCCTCGCGCCGCTGTACGGCAGGCCGCCGCGAGGCCCGGCGGGCGTGGCCGCCCCTTGTTCCGGGCGGACCCGTCGGCGCCGTCGAAGATCCCCACGAGCGCGGAAAACACCAGCTCAGAGCATTACCGCCGACGCGCGGACGGAAATCCTTGCCGACGGGTGGCCCGCTGTCATCTGAATGCAGTAAAGAACGTTTCACGGGCACGATGACTCAGACGTCCGGCGTGCCGCGCGCCCCCTCGGGAACCGCGCTCCCGCTCCCCGGTGCCGGCCGACCCGCCGGCCGCCCGGACGCGGCAGGGCGCGGATCCCCGGGGTGCCGGCCACCGCCCCGCGGGCACGCCCCCGCGCCGGGCGAGGTCGGCGGCGACCCGGTCCCCCCCGCCCCGGATCGCGTACGTCCGCCCGTACCGGCTCATCCGGCCGGCGGCACCGCCGAGTCGTCCGGCGTGCGCACGGCGTCCGCCAGGGCCGTCAGCCAGACGGCCACGGCGACGGCTCCCGGGTCGGGGCAGCCCACCGCGCGTTCTCCCAGGTAGCTGGAGCGGCCCCGGCGCGGGACCAGATCGGCGGTGGCGTTCGCTCCCCGGTGCGCCGCCTCGGCCGCCCGGGCCAGGGCCTCCGCCCCCGTCGCGCCGTCGGCGACGGCCTTCTCGGCCGCCCGGGCCGCCGGGACCAGCGCGTCGAGCATGGTGCGGTCGCCGACCGCGGCCCCCCCCAGCTCCGCGACCGCGTCCGCCCCTTCGGACAGCGCCCCCGCCCAGACGGCCGGGGTGACGCCGGTGCCGTCCGCCTGGTCCAGGACGGCCGCCGCGCGCAGCAGCAGCGCGGCGTACAGAGGGCCGGACGAACCGCCGACCGCCCGCCGCACGGTGCCCGCCAGCGCCCGCAGGACGGTGCCCGGGGCGGCGCCGTAGTCCCGGCACTCGTCGCGCACCGCCCTGGCCCCCCTCGCCAGGCTGATCCCGAGATCGCCGTCGCCGACGCGCCGGTCGAGGGCGGTGAGCCGCGGCTCGGCCTCCTCAAGTGCCCCGCACACGGCCAGGATCGGGGCGCTCAGGTACGCGGGGAGCGCCGCGCCGGACCGCTCGGGGCCGGGCGCCACGGGCCGGGGCAGCCGGGGCGCGGTGCCCGGCACGGAGTCCCGGTGGGCGGCGGGCCAGGCGGGGGCGAGGGTCGGCGCGTCCAGCAGGCGCAGCCGCTCGTCGTCGACCTTCATCAGCGTCAGCGAGCAGCCGGGCATGTCCAGGGCGGTGAGGAAGTTCCCGCACCACATGCGCTCCAGGCGCAGCCCGTGCTCCGCCAGGTACGCGGCCGCCTTGCGGGAGACGATGGCGAGTTCCATCACGGGGGTGCCGCCCAGTCCGTTGACCAGCAGCGCGACCCGGTCGCCCCGGACCAGTGCGAGATCCGCGAGGATCCGCTCGAGGAGGTGCTCCACGAGGTCGTCCGCCGGCCGGACCGGTCCGCGCTCCACGCCCGCCTCGCCGTGGATGCCCAGACCGAGTTCGATCTCGGAGGGCCCCAGCTCGAAGCCGGCCCGCCCGGCCGCGGGGACCGTGCAGCCGTCCAGGCCGACGCTCATGGTGCCGATGTCCGCGGCCGCCCGCGCGGCCTCCCGCGCCACGTCCGCCAGGGACGCTCCGGACGCGGCGACGGCCCCCGCGATCTTGTGGACCAGCACGGTGCCCGCGACGCCCCGCCGCCCCGTGTGGGTGTCGGCGGGCAGGGAGACGTCGTCCGCCACCACCGTCATGTCCACGGGGATGCCCTCGGCGCGCGCCAGCTCCGCCGCCAGCCCGAAGTTCAGCCGGTCGCCGGTGTAGTTCTTGACCACGAGCAGGACGCCCGCGGGCCCGCCCACCGCGCGGATCGCCGAGAGGACGGCGTCGACGGAGGGGGAGGTGAAGACCTCTCCGCTGACCGCCGCCGTGAGCATGCCCGCGCCCACGTAGCCGACGTGCGCCGGTTCGTGCCCGGCACCACCGCCGGAGACGACGGCCACGTCCGCCGTCCGCGTCTTCCGCACGGCCACCGCCTCGCCGTCCAGGAGCACGGCCTCGGGGTTGCCGAGGACGAGCCCTTCCAGCATCTCGGGCACCACGTCACGGACGTCGTTGATCAGCTTCTTCACGCCTGAAGTCCCCCTTCTCCACGCGGCCGTCCACCGCGACGGCGCGGGTCCGCGGCGCCTGGCCCCTCGCCCCGGCGCCGCGGGAATCGTGAACAGCGTTCCATGGTCCTGAACCGGTCACAAGGTTTGTTCGTCACTCGCTCAGAATGTCGCGTGCGACACCGGCCGGGGCGCAACGACAAGGGTTGTTCGGGGTACGGGGGGAGTCGGCTGTGCCGGGCGGGGCGCGTCCACGATCATGGGAGGGGTCCGCGCGGTCGACGCCCCACCGCGGAGTGCTCCCGCACGGAGGCGGCGGATCTCCGGATCGTCCGGGCTCGGGAAGGCTCACGCGGAGGAGAGCTGAGCATGCGTCACACCCAGGCGGCCCGCCCGCACCGGGTCGCGGTCCTGGTGCTGGCCGGGGCCAAGCCGCTCGACGTCGGCATCCCCGCGCAGGTGTTCACGACCCGCGCCAGCATGCCCTACGAGGTCCGGGTGTGCGGCGCGGCGCCCGGACCGGTCAGCGGCGGGGACGGCCTGTCCTACCTCGTCGAACACGGCCTCGAAGCGCTGGCCTGGGCCGACCTGGTCTTCGTCCCCGGCTACCGGTTCCCGGACCGCGAGGACCCGCCGCGGCCCGTCCTCGACGCCCTGATCGCCGCCCACCACCGGGGCGCCCGGCTCGCCGCCATCTCCACGGGCGCCTTCGCCCTCGCCGCCACCGGCCTGCTCGACGGCAAGCGCGCCACCACCCACTGGCACTACGCCCGGGCGCTGGCGGCGAAGCACCCCGGGGTGAAGGTCGACGAGAACGTCCTCTTCGTCGACGAGGGCGACGTGCTGACGTCGGCCGGCGCCGCCTCCGGCATCGACCTGTGCCTGCACATCCTGCGGGGCGCACTCGGGGTGGCCGCGTCCAACCACGCCGCCCGGCGCCTGGTCGCGGCCCCCTACCGCAGCGGGGGCCAGGCGCAGTACCTGCCGCGCAGTGTGCCCGAGCCACGCGGGGAGCGGTTCGCCGCCACCCGGGAGTGGGCCCTCGGCCGGCTCGACGAGCCGCTCACCCTGGAACTCCTCGCCCAGCACGCGGGCGTCTCGACGCGCACCTTCTCCCGGCGCTTCGTCGAGGAGACCGGATACACCCCCATGCAGTGGGTGATGCGCGCCCGCGTCGACACGGCCCGCGAGTTGCTCGAACGCTCGGAACGCGCGGTCGAGAGGATCGCCGCCGACGTCGGCCTGGGTACCGGCGCCAATCTGCGACGGCACTTCCAGCGCATCCTCGGCACCTCGCCGATCGAGTACCGGCGCACGTTCACCCGGGGGTCGTGAGGCGTCCGGCCCCCTGACCCGATCCTTGCGGATGATGGCGATCCAGCCGCTGGTACGGGTACCGGGCCCGTGGAAACCTCGCAGGGAACCGAAGGGACAGTACTCATGACTCGCATCGCCATCAACGGATTCGGCCGCATCGGCCGCAACGTGCTGCGCGCGCTGCTCGAGCGCGACAGCGCCCTCGAAGTCGCCGCCGTCAACGACCTGACCGACCCCAAGGCCCTGGCGAAGCTGCTTGCCTTCGACACCACGGCCGGCCGGCTCGGCCGCCCGGTGACCGTCGAGGGCGACGAACTCCTGGTCGACGGCCGCCGCATCAAGGTGCTCGCCGAACGCGAGCCGGCGCGGCTGCCGTGGGGCGAGCTGGGCGTCGACATCGTCCTGGAGGCCACCGGCCGCTTCACCGCGGCGAAGGCCGCCCGCGCCCACATCGACGCGGGCGCCAAGAAGGTGCTGGTCGGCGCCCCGTCGGACGGCGCCGACGTCACCCTCGCGTACGGCGTCAACACCGACGCCTACGACCCGGCCGCGCACACGATCGTCTCGAACGCGTCCTGCACGACCAACGCGCTGGCGCCGCTGGCCTCGGTCCTCGACGAACTCGCGGGCATCGAACACGGCTTCATGACGACGGTGCACGCCTACACCCAGGAGCAGAACCTCCAGGACGGCCCGCACCGTGACGCCCGCCGCGCCCGCGCCGCCGCCGTCAACATCGTCCCGACCACCACCGGCGCCGCCAAGGCGATCGGCCATGTGCTGCCCAACCTCGACGGCAAGCTGTCGGGCGACTCGATCCGCGTCCCGGTGCCGGTCGGCTCGATCGTCGAGCTCAACACCAGCGTCGCCCGGGACGTGACGCGGGACGAGGTGCTGGCGGCCTACCGCGCCGCGGCCGAGGGCCCGCTCGCGGGCATCCTGGAGTACTCCGAGGACGACCTCGTCTCCTCCGACATCACCGGCAACCCGGCCTCCTCGATCTTCGACGCGCAGCTCACCCGGGTCGACGGCCGCCACATCAAGGTGGTCGCCTGGTACGACAACGAGTGGGGATTCTCCCACCGCGTGGTCGACTCCCTCGAACTCCTCGCCGCCAACTGAACCCGGCGGTCCAACGGGCGGGTTCGGGCGGTCACCCCGGCCGTCCCCGCCCGTCCGCGTGCGTACCGCCGCCCGGCGCGATCCGTCCCCGCGGCGGAGCACCCGCACGCGACCCGCCAGGAGCGTACGTTCAGCTGGAGGCCGCACGCCCGATCATCATCGGCGACAACGTCTGGCTCGGCGGCGGGGTCATCGTCTGCCCCGGGGTCACGATCGGCGACGACGCCGTCATCGGCGCCGGAGCAGTGGTCACCAGGGACGTGCCCGCCGGCGTCGTCGCCGTCGGCAACCCGGCCCGCCCCGTCCGGACCCTCTGAGGGCACCGCGCTCATGGCCACCGGGCACACCGACCCGCGGCGGCGCGAGCGGATCCTCGCCGCCGCGCTCGAGCTGATCGCCGAGGAGGGGGTCGTGGGGGTCTCGCACCGCAAGGTCGCCACCCGCGCCGACGTGCCCCTCGGGTCGACGACCTATCACTTCACCGGCATGGACGACCTGCTGCGCCAGGCCTTCACCCGCTTCGCCGACCACATCGTGGCCGTCTTCGAGCGGCGCCTCGGCCGGGCCGAGACCCCCGACCCCGCGCGCCAACTGGACGCGCTGATCGAGGGGATGACCCTGCACCGGGCCCTCGACGACGTACCGCACGACCGCGCGCTGACCCGCCGGGCGGTGGACCGCGTCACCGCGGGATGGCCGACGCCGGCCGGTCACACCGGCAGCAGCGGCTCGGGCACGGTGCCTCCGCACGGGCGGACGACGTGACCCGGTGTCCTCCATCGTGAACCGCGCCCGGTTCTCCCGGCGGCCGGCGCCGCATCAGCCGGGGCGTCGGGGGAACCCGGTCGCCCGGAGCCCCCCGGCTCCCGACCGGAGGAGGTGCCGACGCCGTGGACGAGCGGAAGATGTGGCAGCACGACGAGGTACGGATGTCAGCGCGCGAGCGGCTCGCGCTGTTGCAGATCGAGGCGAACCTACGGCAGGACCGGCGGTTCGCGCGCCGCATGGGTGCCGCCCGCCGCCCGGGCCTGCTCCCGGCGGCGGTGCTGCTGCTGGGACTCGCGTCGGTGTTCGTCGCCGTCATGGGCATCCGCACCTCCCAGCCCGCGCTGCTGTGGTGTTTCGCGGTGCTGTGGCCGCTGACCCTCTTCCAGGCGTTCCGGCTGCTGTGCCGGGCGGCCCGCCCCCGCCCCCGGCCGCAGCGCGGTGCCCGGGTCACCCCTTGGCTTTGACCTCCCGGCTCTGCCCCCGGGCTCCTGTCCCAGGGCGCTGAACCCTTCCGCCGTGGACCGGAGCCCGGACAGCACGATGCCGTCCGGCCCGTACGCGTACGGCCCGGACGGCATCGTGCTGTGGGGGCGTGCCGGGAGAGCCGACACCACAAGGGCGTAGCCGGCATCACAAGGGCGGGGGCGGGGGACGGCCCCGTCAGCCCCACCCTGCCCCGGTCAGCTCTCCTTGCCCCGGCCCGACAGGGCGTCGCGCATCCGGTCGACCAGGCCGGCGCCCGGAGCCAGCAGCTTGTTGGCCGGGGGCTTGTCCGGCGCCATCGGGTGCGGACGGGTCGGCGCCATCGACTTCGCCCGGCGGACCTTGTCGCCCAGGTCCATCAGCGCGTCCGCCGGACACACCGACTCCAGCCGGGGAAAGAGGTTCTGCTCCTCGTCGGTCACATGGGACCGGATCTCGCTCATCAGCCGCGTCATCAGCGTGTCGAACCGGGGATCGTCCGCCTGGCACCCCTCCAGATCCTTCATGATCTGCTCGGCCTGGGCATGGTCCTCCAGCTCCTTGTCGGCCAGGGCGGCTCCGCCCGGCACGTGCTCGCGCACCGCCGGGTACAGATACGCCTCCTCCGCGACCGAGTGCCGGACCAGCTCGATCGTGACCTGGTCGCAGAGGTCCTTGCGCTCCGCTGAGCCGGGCGGCAGTGCCTCGATGCGGCCGAAGATCTCCTCGACCTCACGGTGGTCGGTGGTCAGCTCCTGGATGACGTTTCCGCCGTGACCCATGGTCGTTACCTCCTGCGATGGAACGCGGCGGCCCGGGAACGGCCAGCCGTCGGCCGGCCGAGTGCCCCGGGCACGGCGCGCTACACGGTCCGCCGCACGGAGTCAGCGGATCGAGTGGCGGGCGGCGGCCGACCGGCCCGCCCCGGACAGCGCCCACTCCCACCAGTGGTCCAGCATCCGCGCGGACAGCGCCTCGGCCGCCACCAGCGCCGGCCAGCCGGCGGCCCTGGCCTGCGCGCTGACCTTCGCGCCGCCCGCGACCGGGTCGACGGCGATCACCGGGGTGCCGGTGCGCAGCCCGAGCACCAGACCGTGCAGGCGCGTGGTGACGACCACGTCGAAGCGGGCGACGAGGGCGAGGAACTGCTCGGCGGTGGCGCACAGCCGCCAGTCGTCGGTGGCCAGCCGGGTCTCGGCCGGTACCGGGGCGCAGTCCTTGCCGGCCAGCCAGCCGGTGATCCGCTCGTTCACCTCCGGGTGCCGGCGGCGCGACCCGTACTCGCCCTGCCCGGCCGAGAGCACCACCCCGGCCACCGGCGGCACCGGGCCCACCGGGGCGCCGGCCGCGAGATCCCGGCGGGCGGGAGCGGGGGTGCCGTCCCGGGCGACGACCGCGTGGAAGCCCGTGGCCGCGGGATGGGCCGGGTCGACCACCGAGACCCCGGCCGCCAGTCGTCTCAAGGACCTGAATCTGACATGCAGGTCGGCCACCTGCCGCCCGTGCACCGGACCGCACACGAACAGCAGCGTGTCGTACGCGCCCGGGTCGGCTGTCTCCAGCGACAGCGCCCCGGGCCGGAAGCCGGGGCTCCACGCCGTGTCGTGCGGGATGCCGGCCCGGGCCAGCTCGGCGGACATGTGCTGCTGGGCGAGCACGTCCCCGGCCGTCGCCTCCCCGTCCCGGAAACTGAACCAGCCGGTGAGCAGCAGCCGCGCCGGGGGCCGGCCGGGGGCTATCAGGGCGCGCAGCACGGCTGCCGGGACATCGTGGTGCATGGGGTCTCCAGCGTGCTGTACGGGATGGCCGGAGTCGCGCGAGTACCCATGGTTCCGGACAATAAGAGTCCAACGTGTGAAACCAACTGGCACGGGAACCCAGGGTGCCAGTGCCGTCCAGCCAGCGGCGGCAGACCAGGGCGGTCCCGGACGATCGCGGGACCCGAGGCCCTGTCCTCCCCCTTCCCGGCGGGCCGACGACGTCGGTCCCGGTGGCGCGGCACGCGCCGGACCCCTACGTGCGTTCCGGCGCGCGGACCGTCGCGTCCGGTCTCCCGCACGTATCCGTGGACCCGCCCGGTCCCTTCCACCTTTCCGACCCCTTCCACCTCTCCGACCGGGTTCTCCGCCCGGGTTCGCCGCCGCCACGCGCCGTAAGGCACCGATCCGGCGCTTCCGGGGACGCGGACGACGGACGACGGACGGCGTACGACAACGGACGACGAAGGACGACGAAGGAGTAGCCCCCATGACTGGTGACACACCGTTCCCTTGGCGGCGCGCCCTCGTGACCGGCGGCGCCGGCTTCCTCGGCTCCCACCTGTGCGAACGGCTGCTGGATTCGGGCGTCGAAGTCGACTGTGCCGACAACCTGGCCTGCGGCCGGCAAGAGAACGTCGCGCACCTGGAGGACCGGCCCGGCTTCCGCTACGCGCACTGCGACGTCTCCGCGGCCGACTGCGCGGGGCTGCTCCCCGGTCCGTACGACCTCGTCCTGCACTTCGCCTGCCCGGCCTCGCCCGCCGACTACCTGCGCATGCCCCTGGAGACCCTGGCCGTGGGCAGCTCAGGCACCCGCAACGCGCTGGCGATCGCCGAACGCGACGGCGCCCGCCTGCTGCTCGCCTCCACCTCCGAGGTCTACGGCGATCCGCAGGTGCACCCGCAGCACGAGGGCTACTGGGGCAACGTCAACCCGGTCGGTCCGCGCAGCGTGTACGACGAGTCCAAACGGTTCGCCGAGGCCCTGGTGACCGCGCACGCCGGCACCAGGGGGACGAACGCCGGGATAGTCCGGCTGTTCAACACCTACGGCCCGCGCATGCGCACGCACGACGGCCGGGCCGTGCCCACCTTCATCTGCCAGGCCCTGGCCGGCGAGCCGCTGACGGTCACCGGTGACGGCAGCCAGACCCGCTCGCTGTGCTACGTCGACGACACCGTGGACGGCGTCCTGCGGGTCGCCGGGAGCAGATCCGTGCGGCCGGTGAACATCGGCGGCAGCGACGAGATCACCGTCGCCGAGCTGGCCCGCCGGGTGGTCGCCCTCACCGGCTCCCGCTCCCCGATCGCGTTCGTCGACCGGCCCGTCGACGACCCCGGCAGGCGTCGCCCCGACACCACCCTCGCCCGCGAACTGCTCGGCTGGTCGCCGCAGGTCCCCTGGGAGGAGGGCCTGAAGCAGACCATCGCCTACTTCGCGGCCCTGCCCCCGGAACCGGCCCCGCGCGCACCGGATCCCGCCCCGCACTCCTGACCCCCCGCCCGTCCCCGGCCCTGGAGACAGCGCATGCACGTCCTCGGTATCAACGCACTCTTCCACGACCCCGCCGCCGCCCTGATCACCGACGGCACGGTCGTGGCGGCGGCGGAGGAGGAGCGGTTCTCCCGCCGCAAGCACGGCAAGCGGCCCCTGCCCTTCTCCGCCTGGGAGCTGCCCGAGCAGTCGGCCCGCTGGTGCCTGCGGCAGGCCGGCCTCACCCCGTCCGACCTAGACGCCGTCGCCTACTCCTACGACCCCGGGCTCGCCCGCCCCGCCGAGCGGCTGGGCCTGGACGACCCCTGGGACCACCTGCGCCAGCAGTACGCCCGCGAGGCCCCCGGCTTCCTCGCCGAGGCCCTGCCCGGACTCGACCCGGCCAAGGTGCGGTTCGTCCCGCACCACATCGCGCACGCGGCCTCCGCCGGGCCCGTCTCGCCGTACCCGGACTGCGCCGTGCTCGTCCTCGACGGCCGCGGCGAGTGCGGCTCCCACCTGGCCGGCCGGTACGTCAACCGCGAACTGACCGTCCTCACCGCCCAGCAACTCCCCGACTCCCTCGGCCTGTTCTACGAGGACCTCACCCAGCACCTCGGATTCCTGCGCAGCAGCGACGAGTTCAAGGTCATGGCGCTCGCCTCCTACGGCACCCCGCGCTTCGCCGAACGGCTGCGCGCCCACGTCCACGCCGACGACCGGGGCGGCTTCACGGCCCGCCCGGTGCCCTGGGCCGAACTCGTCCCGCCGCGCCCGGCCGGCGGCGCCTGGAACCAGGACCACGCCGATCTCGCCGCCAGCGCCCAGCTCTGTCTGGAGGAGACCGTGCTGGCCCTCGCCCGCTGGCTGCGCGCGCGCACCGGTGAGGACGCGCTCGCGCTGGCCGGCGGCGTCGCCCTGAACTGCGTGGCCAACACCCGGCTCTGGCGCGAGAGCGGATTCGCGCACGTGTGGGTGCAGCCCGCCGCGGGCGATGCCGGTACCGCCCTGGGCGCCGCCGCGCACGTCGCCGGGGAGAAGGACACCCTGGAACCGATGCCGACGGCCGCCCTGGGACGCGGCTGGAGCGACGCCGAGCTGCGGGCGTGGCTGGAGCGGGCGGCCGTACCGTACGAGGAGCCCGCCGACGTCGCCGAGACAGCCGCCGAGGCCCTGGCCGCCGACGGGATCGTCGCCTGGTTCCAGGGGCGCAGCGAGTACGGACCGCGCGCCCTCGGACACCGGTCCCTGCTCGCCCACCCCGGCCGCGCGGCGAACCTGGAACGGCTCAACGCGGTCAAGGGCCGGGAGGAGTTCCGGCCCGTCGCGCCCATGGTGCTCGCCGAGCGCGCCGCCGAGATCTTCGACGGGCCGCTGCCCAGCCCCCACATGCTGTTCGTGCACGACGTGGCCGCCGACTGGAAGGCGCGCATCCCGGCCGTGGTGCACGTCGACGGCACGGCCCGCATCCAGACCGTGGACCGCGCCCGGGAACCCCTGGTGGCCCGGATGATCGAGGGCTTCGAACGGCGCACCGGCCTGCCGGTGGTGGTCAACACCAGCCTGAACACCGCCGGGCGGCCCATGGTCGACGATCCCCGCGACGCCCTGGAGTGCTTCGGCTCGGCCCCCGTCGACCTGCTGGTGCTCGGCCCGTTCGCGATCCGCCGCGGGAAGGCGTTCGCATGAGCGACGCACCCGCCTACACCGTCGTCGTCCCGACGATCGGCCGGCCCTGTCTCGCCGAGTGCCTGCGCGCGCTCGTCGCGGCGGCGGACCACCCGCCGCACGAGGTGGTCGTCGTGGACGACCGGCCCGCGCCCGACGGCGGCCTGGCGCTGGAGACGGCCGGGCAACTGCTCGACCGGGTGCGCACCCTGCGCACCGGGGGCCGGGGCCCGGCCGCCGCCCGCAACGCCGGCTGGCGGACCGTCCGTACGCCCTGGACGGTCTTCCTGGACGACGACGTCCAGGTGCTGCCGGACTGGTCCCGGCGGCTCGCCGCGGACCTGCGCGCGGCCGGGCCCGACGTCGGCGGTGTCCAGGGGCGGTTGCGGGTCCCCCTGCCCCCGGACCGCCGGCCCACCGACTGGGAACGCACCACCAAGGGCCTGGAGAACGCCGCCTGGGCCACCGCCGACATGGCCTACCGCACCGAGGTGCTGAAGCGCACCGGCGGCTTCGACGAACGCTTCCCGCGGGCCTTCCGCGAGGACGCCGACCTCGCCCTGCGCGTGCGGCGGGCCGGCTGGGCCCTGGTCCGCGGCGAGCGGGTCACCCGGCACCCGGTCCGCCCGGCCCACTGGTGGGCCTCGCTGCCCGCGCAGCGCGGCAACGCCGACGACGCGCTGATGAACCGGCTGCACGGCCGGGACTGGTGGGACCGCGCCCAGGCACCCCGCGGCCGGCTGCCCCGCCACCTGGCGGTCACCGGCGCCGCACTGGCCGCCGCCTCCTGCGCCCTGTCCGGGCGGCGCCGGGCCGCGACCGCCTGCGCGGCCCTGTGGGCGCTCGGCACCGCCGAGTTCGCCCTCGCCCGCATCCTGCCCGGCCCGCGCACCGTCCGGGAGATCGCCGGGATGCTCGGCACCAGCGTGCTCATTCCACCCCTCGCCGTACGGCACTGGATGCGCGGCGCCGTCCGCCACCGGCACGCCGAACCCCTGGGAGGTGCCGCGTGACGACCGTGTCCGCCGTCCTGTTCGACCGCGACGGCACCCTCGTGGCGGACGTGCCGTACAACGGCGACCCCGACCGGGTGCGGCTGCTGCCGGGCGCCGCGGAGGCCGTCGCGCTGGCCCGGTCCCACGGCCTGGCCACCGGCGTGGTCAGCAACCAGTCCGGCATCGGGCGCGGACTGCTCACCGCCGAGCAGGTGCGCGCCGTCAACGCCCGGGCCGATGCGCTGCTGGGCGGCCTGGACACCTGGGTGTTCTGCCCGCACGCCCCCGAAACCGGCTGCCCCTGCCGCAAGCCCGGTCCCGGCCTGATCCGCACCGCCGCCGCCCGGCTGGGCGTACCGCCCGCCGCGTGCCTGGTGATCGGCGACATCGCCGCCGACGTACTGGCCGCCCGGGCGGCCGGCGCCCGGGCCGTACTGGTGCCCAACGCCGCCACGGCACCGGCGGAGGTCGCCCGCTTCGCCGGCCAGAGCGCCCCCGACCTGCTCAGCGCGGTCCGCACGGCCCTGATCCCGACGGAACCGGGTCCTCCGGACGGCGAGTGGGTCTCGTCGTACGGAGAGCGGGTTTCCTCCTACGGCGAGTGGGTTTCCTCGGACGGCGAGGCGCCGTCGGACCGGGTTCCGCCGTCCCCGCCGGACGTGCCGCCCCCGCCGGGCGTGCCCTGCGCGCCCGATGCGGCGGGGCGGGCCGGTACGGGGGGAGCCCCCGGGCGTGGCGCGAGGGCGGGCCGGGCTCCCGCGTCGTCGCCGGGCGCTGCGGGGGACCGGGTCCCGCCGTCGTCGCCGGGCGCGGCGGTCCCCACCCGGTCGCGGACGCTCCGGCCGGCCGTGGCGGGGGACCGGGTTGCGCCGTGCGGGCCGGGCGCGTCGGCTTCCGCCGTGGCGGGGGCCGGCCGGGAGGGCGCGAGCGGTCCCGCGGGGAGGTGGTCGCGGTGAGGTCCCTCGTCGTCCGCCTCGACAGCTTCGGCGACGTGCTGCTCGCCGGCCCCGCCGTACGCGCCGTCGCCGCCCGCAGTACGCACGTCACCCTGCTGTGCGGCCCGCGCGGCGCGGACGCCGCCCGGCTGCTCCCCGGCGTCGACGAGGTACTGGTGTGGGAGGCGCCCTGGGAGGGCTTCGACCCGCCCCCGGTCAGCCCGGCGGACATCGAGGCCCTGCTCGGGCGGTTGCGCGCCGGTGCCCACGACACCGCGCTGATCCTCACCTCCTTCCACCAGAGCCCGCTGCCCACCGCGCTGCTGCTGCGGCTGGCCGGCGTCGGCCGGATCGGTGCCGACAGCGCCGACCACCCCGGCCGGCTCCTCGACGTACGCCACCGCCGGAGGGACGGCCGGCACGAGGCGGAGGCGGCCCTGGACACCGCCGCCGCCCTGGGCTTCCCGCCCCCGCCCGGCGACGACGGACGCCTGCGCGTGCTCCCGCCCCCCGACACCGGCCACCTCACCGGCCGCGGCCCCTACGTCGTCCTGCACCCCGGCGCCAGTGCCCCCGCCCGCGCCTGGAGCCCCCACCGCTGCGCCGAAGCCGTCACGCTGCTCGCCGACGCGGGGCACCGCGTGGTCGTCACCGGCGGCCCCGGCGAGACCGCCCTCACCCGGCGGGTCGGCGGCGACGTCGCCGTGGACCTCGGCGGCCGGACCAGCCCGCGCACCCTCGCCGGCGTACTGCGCATGGCCGACGTCGTGATCAGCGCCAACACCGGCCCCGCCCACCTCGCCGCCGCCGTCGGGACCCCGGTCGTGTCCCTGTTCGCACCGGTCGTACCGGCCGAGCGCTGGGCACCGTACGGCGTCCCCGTCATCCTGCTCGGCGACCGGTCGGCGCCGTGCGCGGACACCAGGGCCCTCGTCTGCCCGGTGCCCGGCCACCCCTGCCTGGACGAGGTCACCGGACAGGACGTGGTGCGCGCGGTCCACAAGCTCATCCAGGAGCGGCACTCATGAACATCCTCGTCTGGCACGTGCACGGGTCCTGGCTCACCGCCTTCGTGCAGGGCCCGCACACCTACCTCGTCCCGGTCACCGAGGACCGCGGACCCGACGGCCTCGGCCGGGCGGTGACCTGGGACTGGCCGCCCTCCGTGCGGGAACGCACACCGGAGCAACTGCGGGACGCCGACATCGGCCTGATGGTCCTCCAGCGACCGCGCGAACTCGACCTCGCCCGGCGCTGGACCGGCCGCCGCCCCGGCGTCGACGTGCCCGCCGTGTACGTCGAGCACAACAGCCCCGACGAGACACCCGAGCGGCAACTCCACCCGCTGGCCGGCCAGTCCCGCATCCCGGTCGTGCACGTCACCCACTTCAACCGGCTGATGTGGGACAACGGCCGGGCCCCGACCGAGGTCGTGGAGCACGGCATCCCCGACCCCGGCCACCGGTGGACCGGCACCGAGCGGCGCGCGGCCGTCGTCGTCAACGAGCCCGTGCGCAGGGGCCGTACGACCGGCACCGACCTGCTGCCCCGGTTCGCCCGGTCCGCGCCCCTGGACGTCTTCGGGATGCGCACCGCGGGACTCGCCGCCCATCTCGGCCTGCCACCCGAACGCTGCCGTGCCCGGGACCTGCCGCAGCACGCGCTGCACCGCGAGATGGCCCGGTGCCGCCTCTACCTGCACCCCGTGCGCTGGACCTCGCTCGGCCTGTCGCTGCTGGAGGCCATGTTCCTCGGCATGCCCGTGGTCGCCCTGGACACCACGGAGGTCCGGGAGGCCGTACCCGAGGGCGCCGGAGTGGTCTCGAACCGACTCGACGTACTGGAGGACGCCGTACGCGCCTTCCTCGCCGACCTCGGGCTGGCCCGCCGCACCGGCGCGGCGGCCCGGGCCGCGGCCCAGGCCCGCTACGGAGAACGGCGCTTCCTGGACGACTGGGAACGCCTGATCAAGGAGGTCACCCGATGAGCCGCATTCCGCACACGGCCGGGAGCGTCGCCATGGTCTCCGAGCACGCCAGCCCGCTGGCCGCGCTCGGCGGGCCGGACGCGGGCGGCCAGAACGTGTACGTGGCGCAGACCGCCCGGCAGCTCGCCAGGAAGGGATACCGGGTCACGGTGTACACCCGGCGGGACTCGGCGGGCCTGCCGGACCGGGTGACCCTCATCGACGGCGTACAGGTGGTGCACGTGCCCGCCGGGCCGGCCGAGCCCGTCCCCAAGGACGAACTCCTGCCGCACATGGCCGAGTTCGGGCGCTTCCTGGCCCGGCAGTGGGCCGCCGCCCCACCCGACGTGGTGCACGCCCACTTCTGGATGTCCGGTCTGGCCGCCCTGGCCGGCGCCCGCGGCCTCGGCATCCCCGTCGTGCAGACCTACCACGCGCTCGGCACCGTCAAGAAGCGCTACCAGGGCGCCGCCGACACCAGCCCGCCGCAGCGCCTCGCCGTCGAGGAGGCCATCGGCCACGAGTGCGCCCGGATCATCGCCACGTGCAGCGACGAGGTGGCCGAACTGAAGGCCATGGGGCTGCCGGAGGACCGGATCAGCGTCGTGCCCTGCGGTGTCGACCCCGACCAGTTCGCGCCGCTCACCCGCCCGCCCCGGCCCGGTGCCCGCAGGCGGCTGCTGGCCGTCGGCCGGCTCGTGCCCCGCAAGGGCTTCGACCGCGCCATCCGCGCCCTCGCCGGCGTCCCCGACGCGGAACTCCTCGTCGTCGGCGGCCCCGAGGCCGACCTGCTCGGCTCCGAGCCCGAAGCCGCCCGCCTCCGCGCCGTCGCCGGCGAGTACGGGGTCGCCGACCGGGTCACCCTGCTCGGCGGGGTCGGCCGGGCCCGGATGCCCCGGCTGATGTCCAGCGCCGACCTGGTGCTGTCACTGCCCCTGTACGAACCCTTCGGCATCGTCCCGCTGGAGGCCATGGCCTGCGCCACGCCGGTCGTCGCCACCGCGGTCGGCGGCCAGCTCGACACGGTCGTGGACGGCACCACGGGCCTGCTGGTCCCCGCCGACGACGACTACGACCTCGGCGCGGCCGTCCGTGCTCTCCTCGCCGACCCCGGCCGGCTCGCCCGGTACGGCGCCGCCGGCCGCGACCGGGTGCTCGCCCACTACACCTGGGACCGGGTCGCCGACGGCCTCGCCGGGGTGTACGGCGCCGTGTCCTCGATCCGCTCGCTCCGGGGAGTCGTCCGATGAAGACCGTCACCGACACCACGCACTGCGACGACCTGGCCAAGGCCCTGGAGGCGTTCCGCGACCACGCCCCCCTCATCGAGCGCTGGGGCACCGGCCTCGCCCGGCGGCTGGGCTCGGGCGCCCGGCTGCTCGTCGCGGGCAACGGCGGCAGCGCCGCCCAGGCCCAGCACCTCACCGCCGAACTCGTCGGCCGCTACCGCGACGACCGGCCGCCGTTCTCCGCGGTCGCCCTGCACGCCGACACCTCCTCCACCACCGCGATCGCCAACGACTACGGCGTCCAGGAGGTGTTCGCCCGGCAGACCGCCGCCCACGGCCGCCCCGGGGACGTGCTCCTGCTGCTGTCCACCAGCGGCGCCAGCGCCAATCTGCTGGCCGCCGCCGAGCGCGCGCACCGGCTGGGCATGACCGTGTGGGCGCTGACCGGACGGTCCCCGAACCCGCTCCAGCTCGGCGCGGACGAGGCGGTGTGCGTCGACGCCCCCGTCGCCGCCACCGTCCAGGAACTCCACCTGGTCGCCGTGCACATGCTCTGCGAGGCCTTCGACCAGGCCGTGGCGCGCGGCACGGCCGACCGGCCCGCCGACGGCGCGGCAGGCTCCGGCGAACCGGCTGCCGACGGCAGGCCTGGTGCGGACGGCAGGCCCGGCGCGGGCGGCAGACCGGGTGTGGTCGGCCGGCTGGTGGGCCGCGCTCGCACCGTCGGCCGGACCCCGCCCGGCCCATCCGGCGCATCCGGCGCACCGGGCTCAGCTGGTGCCCCCGTGACGCCCGGGGAGGGACACGCATGACCGGCTCGCCAACGCCCCTCGTCGTCGTCGGCGACGCCCTGCTCGACCACGACCTGTGCGGCCGGGCAGAACGGCTCGCCCCGGACGCGCCGGTCCCCGTCGTGCACGGCACCCGGCGCAGCTCCCGCCCCGGCGGCGCGGCCCTCGCCGCCTGCCTCGCCGCCGCCGACGGCCGCCCCGTCACCCTGGTCACCGCCCTCGGCGCCGACACCGCCAGCGACACCCTCCGGGAGCTGCTGGCCGACCGGGTCGCCCTGGTCGAGGTGCCCCTGGAGGGCACCCTGAGCAGCAAGACCCGGGTGCTGGCCGGGGACCGGCCGCTGCTGCGCCTCGACGACGGCGAGGGCCGCGCCCGCGAGGCGACTCCCGGGGCGGTGGCCGCGATCGCGGACGCCCGGGGCGTACTCGTCGCGGACTACGGGCGGGGCACCGCCGACGTGCTGCGCGAGGCGCTGGCCCACACGGCGGCCCCCGTCGTCTGGGACCCGCACGTGCGCGGGCGGCCCCCGGTCCCCGGCGTCCGCCTGGCCACCCCCTCGGCCCAGGAGGCCCGCGCCTTCGCCCGGCAGCTGGACGCGGACGACGAGGCGGCCGGCGACACGGCCGGACTGCGCACCGCCGCCCGGGACGCCCGCACCCTCGTCCGGGCCTGGCGGGCCCAGGCCGTCTCGGTGACCCTCGGCGAGCGCGGCGCCCTGCTCTCGTACGGCGAGAGCCCGCTGCTCGTGCCCACCCCGGCCGCCGCCACGGGCGATCCCTGCGGCGCGGGCGACCGGTTCGCCGCCGCCGCGGCCGGCCTGCTCGCCGACGGCACCCTCACCGAGGCCGCCGTCCAGGGCGCCGTGCACGCCGCCACCCGCTACGTCGCCGAGGGCGGCGCCCGCGCGGTCGCCGTCGCGGACCGGCAGGAGACGGCCGCCGAGCCGGTGGCCGACGGCGACACCACCGCGGACGCCGTGCGCACCGCCGCCCGGGTCCGGGCGGCGGGCGGCACCGTCGTCGCCGCCGGCGGCTGCTTCGACCTGCTGCACGCCGGGCACGTCGCCCTGCTCCAGGCCGCCCGCCGGGCCGGCGACTGCCTCGTCGTCTGCGTGAACTCCGACGCCTCCGTGCGCCGCCGCAAGGGCGACGGCCGGCCCGTCGTCCCGGCCGCCGACCGGGTGCGGGTGCTGCGCGCCCTGGAGTGCGTGGACGCCGTCGCCGTCTTCGACGAGGACACCCCCGAACGCATCCTCGGCGAACTCCGCCCGCACATCTGGGCCAAGGGCGGCGACTACGCCCGCACCCGGCTGCCCGAACAGCCCCTGGTGGAGAGCTGGGGCGGACAGGTCCTGCTGCTGCCCTACCTCGACGGCCGCTCCACCACCGGCCTGGCCCGCCGCGCGGCCCTGGCCCCCACCCCCGCCCCGGGCCACACGAAATGACCGCCCCCGCGACGGTCCCGGGTCGTGTGGTGGACGAGCTGGCCGTCCCGGCGGCGGTTCCGGGCCGTGTGGCGGAAGAGGTGACCGCTCGCACGCGCCCACGCCCCCACCCACCGGAACGGCCCACCTCCGCTCACCCCCCGCCCGCAGACTCCGGGACGAACGCCTCCGCGACGAACGCCTCCGGGACGAACGGCCCCGCGGTGAGCGGCCCCCACCCACAGGAGGATCCCCCGGTGACCACTGAGCACCCCCCGAGCACCCCGTGCCTCCTGGTGCTGCGCGCCCTGGGCCTCGGCGACCTGCTGGCCGGCGTGCCCGCGCTGCGCGGCATCCGCCGTGCCTTCCCCGGCCACCGGGTCGTCCTCGCCCAGCCGCCCGGCCTCACCGAACTCGCCCTGGCCACCGGGGCGGTCGACGCCGTGTTCCCGGCCGAGGCGCCCGGCCGCGCGGTGCCGGTCCTCACCCACTGGCCCGGCCCGCCCCCCGACATCGCCGTCGACCTGCACGGCAACGGCCCCGAGAGCCGCGACGCCCTGGCCGCGCTGCACCCGCGCCGGCTGCTCGCCCACGCCTGCCCCGACGGACCGCCCCGGCCGGACCACGCCAACGAACGGGACCGCTGGTGCGCCTTCCTGCGCGGCTACGGCATCCCGGCCGACCCCGCGGACCTGCGGCTGCCCCCGCCCGCCACACGGTCCCCGGCCCCGGGCGCGGTCGTCGTGCACCCCGGCGCGGCCTCGGGCTCCCGCCGCTGGCCCGCGGAGCGGTTCGCCGCCGTCGTACGGTGCCTGCGCGCCGCCGGGCACCACGTCGTCCTCACCGGCGGCCCCGGCGAGGACGCCCTGGTCCACGCGGTCGCCGAACGCGGCGGCCTGCCCGGCGGCGACGTGCTCACCGGTGGTCTGCCGTACGGGCGGCTGTCCGCACTGGTCGCCGAGGCGTCCCTGGTGCTCAGCGGCGACACCGGCCTCGCCCACCTCGCGGTGGCCCACGGCACCCGCTCCGTCACCCTGTTCGGCCCCGTCTCACCGCGCCTGTGGGGACCACCCCCGAGCCCGGACCACCTGGCCCTGTGGAAACCCGGCCCGCCCGGCGACCCGCACGGCCGCACCCCCGACACCCGTCTGCTGCGCATCGGCACCGGTGAGGTCGCCGCGGTCTGCCTGACGCTGTTGCGGGAGGTCCGCGGCCGGAGCCGGCGGCCGGGACCGGAGGTGGCGCATGCCGGCTGAGCACGCCGTGGACCGCACCCGGGACCCGGCCCGCACGGGCGGTCCACGGGTGACGGTCGCCGTCATCACCCGCGACCGTGCCGCCAGCCTGCTGCGCACCCTGGACGCGCTCGCCGCGCTGCCCGAACGGCCGCCGGTCGTCGTCGTCGACAACTCCCGTGACGACACCACCCGCCGGACCGTGGCCGGCCACCCGGCGATCACCCGTCTGCTGCGGCCCGCCCGCAACACCGGCGCCCTCGGCCGCAACCTGGCCGCACGGCACGCCCGCACCCCCTACGTCGCCTTCAGCGACGACGACTCCTGGTGGGAGCCGGGCAGCCTCGCCCGCGCCGCCGGCCTCCTCGACCGGCACCCCCGGCTCGGCCTGCTCGCCGCCCGCACGCTGGTCGGCGACGAGGCCGCCGAGGACCCGCTCAACGCCCAGCTCGCCGCCTCCCCGCTGCCGTCCGAGCCGGACCTGCCCGGCCGCCCGGTGCTCGGCTTCCTCGGCTGCGCCTGCGTGGTCCGCCGGGACGCCTTCCTCGGCGTCGGCGGCTACCACCCGCTGCTCTTCTTCGGCGGCGAGGAGACCCTGCTCGCCTACGACCTGGCCGCCGCGGGCTGGGGCGTCGCCTACGACCCCGCCCTGTGCGCCCGCCACCACCCCGAGGACCACGGCCGCACCGGCCGCTCCGCCCTCGTCCGGCGCAACCACGTCCTCACCACCTGCCTGCGCCGCCCCTGGCCGGTCGTCCTGCGCGCCGGCACCGACCTCGCGCTGGCCGCCGCGACCGGCCGCCCCGGGGCGCGCCGCGCCCTGCGGGAGACCGCCGTCCGGCTCCCGGCCGCGCTCGCCCGCCGCCGCGCCCTGCCCCCGCACGTCGAGCGCGCCGCCCGCCTGCTCGACCGGAAGGCGCCGGCCGGACGCCCACCGGAAGGCACCCCGCCATGACCCGTACCGACCCCGCCCCCGGCCCCGACGACCGCACGACCGTCGTCCTGATCACCCACAACCGCCGTGACGAACTGCTGCGCACCCTCGCCCTGCTGCGCCGGCTGCCGGAACGGCCGCCCGTGATCGTCACCGACAACGGCTCCCGCGACGGCACCGCCGAAGCCGTCGCCCGGGACTTCCCCGAGATGACCCTGCTGCGCCCCGGCCGGAACCTGGGCGCCATCGGCCGCAACCTGGCCGTCCAGCGGGTCCACACGCCGTACGTCGCCTTCTGCGACGACGACACCTGGTGGGAACCCGGGAGTCTGCGCCGGGCCGCCGACCTGCTGGACACCCGGCCCCGGCTGGCCGCCGTCACCGCGCGGATCCTCGTCGAACCGGGCGGCACCGAGGACCCGGTCGTCCGCGAGCTGTGCGAATCCCCGCTGGCCGGCCCCGACTGGCTGCCCGGACCCGCGCTCGGCTCCTTCCTCGCCGCCGCCACCGTGCTGCGCACCGCGGCCTTCCGGGCCGGCGGCGGCTTCCACCCCGGGCTGTGGCTCGGCGGCGAGGAGGAACTGCTCGCCTGCGACCTGCTGCGCCAGGGCTGGTGGCTCGCCTACGCCGGGGAACTCACCGTCCACCACCACGCCTCCCGGCTGCGCGACAGCACCGCCCGCCGCGTCCTCGGCATCCGCAACACCCTCTGGTTCACCTGGCTGCGCCGCCCCCTGCTGCCCGCCCTGCGCCGCACCGGGCACCTCCTGCGGACCGTGCCCCGGGACGCCGCCTCCGCCCGCGCGTTCGCCCACGCCACCGCCGGACTCCCGTGGGTGCTGCGCCAGCGCGACCCCGTACCACCGCACCTGGAACAGCGGCTCGCCGCGCTGGAGCGCGCCCGCCGCGACTCACCCGCACGGCGGTACGTCGGCTGAGCGGCGCGCGGTAGGACACGCCCCCGACACGTCGTCGCGTCCGGCATCCGGCCGGGGGCACAGTGAAACTCCCGGTCGAGCGGCGGCCGGCCGATCCCTCCGCCCGCCGTTCCGCCCCGCCCAGGAAGCCCGTTCGCCATGGAAATCGGCCAGCCGCCCCCTGCCCGCGTCCGCCCGGGCGGACCCGCCCCGCTCCTCCTGCGCACCGTCCGCGAGCACCGCGCGGAACTCGGCGGAATCAGTGTCCTGACCGCCCGCGGCGCGGTCGACACGCACAACGCCGGACGGTTCGGCGAGGCCCTCGCCGAACGCCTCGCCCACTCCGGGCGGACCGGGGAACACCCCCTGCCGGACCTCACCGAGGCGTTCCTGGCCTGCGCCGACGCGGTCCGGGCGCTGGACGGCGCGACCGCCGCCCTCGCCGGCTCCGGCCGCGTCCTCCACGTCGTACAGCCCCGGCCGCACGTCCGGGAGACCCTGACCGCGGCCCGCCCTGCCGGGAATCCGCGTGCACGCCACCCCGGAGGCCGCCCTGCACGCCCTCGCGACTGCCGGGCTGGCGCGGGCGGAGACCGGCGGCCCCGGTGAGCGGTCCCGCCGCCGAGGGCCGGTGCGACGGGCGGCCGGGTTGAGGGTCCGGGACCTACCGTGCAAGGTGGGGCAAAGGTCAGGCAGAGGCCGAGCGAGGTCTCCGGTACGCCCTGTCGGGGTGATGCGATGAAATCCTCTTCCGGCCGGCCGGCCGCACCGGCTGCCCTCGTCATAGAGTCCTCCGTCGTCGAGGGACTGCCCGCCGAAGGCGCCCTGCTGCTGAGGATGTCCGGCAGCCTCGACGCGCACGGCGCCGAGGTCTGGGCCGAGGAACTGCGCGCCCACCTGGACCGGGCCGACCGCGCCGGGCTGCGTCCCGTGCTCGACATGGCCCACGTGCAGCTCGGCGGTGCTGCCGTGCTGCGCACGCTCAGCGAGACGACCCGGTCGCGCACCGGCCGCCCGGACCTGGTCATCGTCCGTGCCCGGCCCGGGGTGCGCGAGGCGGTCCACCTGGCCCGTCTGACCGGCGTCCGGCTGTACGCCACCCTCGAGGAGGCGCTGCGCGAGCTGGCCCGCGCCGCCTCCCGGGTGGAGGAGCTGCCGGCCTGGCGGTCGCAGGTGGCGGACCCGGCGCGGCCCTCCTACGAGGATCTGCACAAGGAGGTCCGCGCGCTGCGCGCCCGGGTGCGCACGGCTCCGGTGATCGGCATGGCGCAGGGCGTGCTCATGGTCCGGTACGGTCTGCCGGACTCCGGCGCCGCCTTCCGGGCGCTGCGCGAGGCGTCGCAGCGGTTCAACGTGCCGCTGCGCGTCCTCGTCTCGGCCGTGGTGGTGGCCCGGGCACCGAGCGGCGAGGTGTGGTTCCCGGGCCGCCGTCCGCTGCCCGTGCCGCAGCTGCGGATCCTGGCCCGCGGCGGCCGTGACCCCCGCTACCGGCGGCGGGTGCTCGACGCCGTGCTGCACGAGGCACTGGCCATCGGCCGGGCGCCCGGCGGACACGTCCAGCTCGTCGACCCGGCCGTGCACGCCCTGACGCTGGAGACGCACCACGGCTGCGCGGAGGCGTTCCTCGACCACCTCGTCCGCGGCCGGGGCGAGGGCACCGCCGACGCGGTGGCCCGCACCCGGGGCCGCCAGGTGAGCGTCCCGGACGCCGCCACGGACGTGCTGCTGTCCGACGAGTGCCGGTGCGTGCTGCTGGCGGGCGGGGCCCGTGCGGTGCACAGCGTCCCGGTGCTCTCCTCGGCCGGCTCGTGCACGGGCGTGATCGGCCTGCACTGGCCCGACGCCGGCCACCGGCCGACCGCCGCGCAGACCGAGGCACTGGCCCTGCTCGCCTCGGACACCTCGGCCTGGCTGAGCTGGTACCACCGCTCGGTCCTCCTGGACGCCCTGGAACACCTGCACCGCGCCCTGGCCCGCACCACCCGGTGAACCGAACACCACCCTGCCCGCGCGACCCGCTGCGGGACGGCGCCCTCGCCGCGCCGTGGGCCGGTGGTCGGCCGTCGGCGTGCGTGCCCCCGGGGCCCAGGTCCGCCTGGACGCGCGCGCAACGGCCGCCATAGGGCAGGCGGTGCGCGTGACTCGGATCGTCCGGCAGGCGGTGCGCGACACACGGGGCGTGGGTCGCCCGCCGCCGGGCGAGCCGTCCACAGCCGGAAGCCGGAAGCCGGAAGCCGGACCTGACCGGTGCTGATCCACCGGAGCCGAACCAACCCGCCGGAGTCGGAGCCGGAGCCGAAGCCGGCTCGGAGCCGGTTTGCCGGCGTCTGCGATCGGCCGGCCGGAGCAGGTCCGCCGGGATGCTGACGCCGCTGGCCGGGCGCTGGCCGGGCGGCGGCCAGTCGTTCGCCGAGCCGTCGCCGACCGGCGTACCCCGCCTCGCCGCGGGCTGCCCGCGCTCCGGCCCCGTACCGACGTCCCGCCCCGCACCCGTGCCCCCGTGCCTCGATCGGCCCCGTGCCGTCGTTCGGCCCGTGCCGTCGGTCGATCCCCGACGGTGTGCGTCACCCGTGCCGCGCGGGGAACCCGGACCCCGCACGGAGCACGTACCACCCGGAGGGAGTCCGGCGCATGTCCAATCCGCAGCAGCCCGAACAGCGGCGCAGTGACAAGGGAGGCGCCACCCCGCAGGACAGCGGTGAGCTGAAGGCCCGCCAGTCCGACGGCGGCGGCCCCGGCGTCCGCCCGCACGGCCCCGACAAGGGAGCCAAGGGCGGGGGAGAGGGCGGCGGTGTGCCCCCGGCACAGCAGCCCGACCACCCCTGACCGCCTTCGCCCACCCCGACCTTGCAGCACGCCCTGCCGGACGGCCCCCGCGAGGGGCCGTCCGGCACGTCCGGACGCCCCCGGGTGTGGGCGCTACCCTCCGGGTATGCGGATATCCGTCTCCTCCGACATGGACGAACCCGTGGCCCGCCTCCTGGTGGCGGAGCTGCGGCAGCGAGGTCACGACGTCCGGGAGCACGGCGCGCTGCGCCCCGGGGCGGACGCGCGGTGGGCGGTCTGTTCGGAGGCCGCCGCCCGGGAGGTGGCCGCGGGGGCGGCCGACCAGGCGGTGGTCTGCTGTTGGACCGGTACCGGCGCGTCCATCGCGGCCAACAAGGTGCCCGGCGTCCGCGCGGCGCTGTGCACGGACGCCGCCACGGCCGACGGCGCACGGCGCTGGAACGACGCCAACGTCCTCGCGCTGAGCCTCAGGCTCACCTCCGCGCCGGTACTGGGGGAGATCCTCGACGCATGGTTCGCGGCCGAGCCCAGCCAGGACCCGGAGGACCGGCAGAACGTGGCCCGCGTCGGCCGTCTGGACGCCGCCCGGGAGGATCTACGGGGGGCGCCCGGCGGTCCGGCGCGGGCCGGGGGGCCGGAGCACGGCGATTGAGCGTGCCCGAGCACGGCGATTGAGCGTCTCGGAGGGCGGGCGCCTGGCGAGGAGCCCGGGGTTCAGTGGGCGCCGAGGCCGCCGCCGCCGAACGAGCCGCTGGAGCCACGGCTCCAGCGCGGGCGGTCCTGCGACTCACTCGTCTTGGTGTCCATGTTGGACAGCTCGTAAGGGGTGAGCGGGCGCTCGCCCTTGGGGATCTGGGGAACCTCCGCGGAGTCCCTGTTCTCCCGTACCTCATGTACCGGCCCGCCAGGTGGCATCTTCGGCTGTTCCTCGGGACGGGGCCGCGGGGGCTCGCGGTACTTGACGCGGGAGGTCATCCAGAAACCGCCGGCGAGCAGTGCGAGGAGGGCCACGGCCACGAGGAACAGGACGAGGCTCATCAGGCCGCTCGCCGCGGCCAGCTGCGTGGATGCGGTGTTCATAGGAAAGGAATACCCCACCCATAATCGGGCGAACCAGGACACTATGGGTAAGCGGTGGTGATGCGGAGTGTGCGACCGCCCGGCGGGCGACCGCACCACCCCGGCGAGCCCGGCCGACGTGAAACGACGCGAAACCGCGAGGAGTGACTCGAAACGGCGAGGAACGGCGAGGTCCGCACGGACCGCACGGAGCGGCGCACAGCGGCGCGGGACAGCGCGGATTGGGCGCGTTTGTGGCCGCCCGCCCCGGCTACCCGCACGGAGTGACACCGACGACTTCGCAGCAGCAGCTGTACCGGTTCCTGGAGGATCGTTTCACCTGTGCGCAGGCGTGCACCGAGTGCGCCCGGGCCTGTGCCGTGCGCGCGAGCCTCGTCGAGCCCGACGGCACCGAGCACCAGGAGCGCGTACGCCGGCTGGGCATCATGTGCGCCGAGGCGTGCGACGCCACCTGCCGGACTCTGTGCGAGGAGAGTCAGCAGGACGAGCAGGCGATCCGGGTCCGGGTGGACTGGTGCCGCTCGGTCTGCCTGGAGTGCGCCCGTGTCTTCGACTCGCACCCCGGCGCCGAATCGGCCGCGGCGTCCTGCCGTGCCTGTGCCGACGCCTGCGCGGACTTCCTGACGCTGCTCAGGTGAGTCACGTACCGCGGCCCCCGGGTCCGTGAGCCGGACGACGGCCGCCCCCTCCTCGAGAACTCTCCGAACTCGCCAGGGCCCCGGCATTCCCAATTACTGGAACGCGTTCTACGGTGTGCGCCGACAGGACCGCCCGCGGGGAGCCTGGAGGCGCCGTGCACCTCGACCACACGCCCGAGCAGCAGCGGCTGCGCACCGAACTGCGCGCCTACTTCGCCGAACTGGTCCCGGACAACGCCTACGCCCGCTACGCCGACCCGGCCGCGCAGAAGCGGTTCTACCGCGCCACCATCCGCCGGCTCGGCGCGGACGGCTGGCTCGGCGTCGGCTGGCCCGAGGAGTACGGCGGGCGCGGCATGACCGCCATGGAGCAGTTCATCTTCTTCGTCGAGGCCGCGCAGGCGGGCGTTCCGCTGCCGCTGATGGCGCTGAACACGGTCGGCCCGACGATCATGCGGTACGGCACCGACGAGCAGAAGGAGTACTTCCTGCCCCGCGTCCTGTCCGGCGAGATCGACTTCGCGATCGGCTACAGAGAGCCCGGCGCCGGCACCGACCTCGCCTCGCTCACGACCCGTGCCGTACGCGACGGCGACACCTACGTGGTCAACGGCCAGAAGATCTGGACGACCAACGGCGACACCGCCGACTGGGTCTGGCTCGCCGTGCGCACCGACCCCCAAGCCCCGCCGCACCGGGGCATCACGATGCTGCTGTCCGCAGGACGCCTCGGCCGTCAAGGTCTACGGCTCCGAGGCCCGCCGGGACGCCTACGCCTGGCTGATGGAGGTGGTCGGCGCGGCGGGCCCGCTGAAGGAGGGCTCGGCCGGCGCCGTCCTGTACGGCGAACTGGAGCGTGGCTACCGCTCGGAGGTCATCTTCACCTTCGGCGGCGGCAACAACGAGATCCAGCGCGAGATCATCTCCTGGCTCGGCCTGAAGATGCCCCGGGTGCGGCGGTAGGCGGCTGCGACCACCCTCTTCCGCTGCCACGAAGGGGGATGGCCGGCACCGGGATCACCGACCGTCAACGCTTGGCTCCGGTGTCTCGCAGGGCGGGTGGACGGAGGCTGTCTACTGATCCGCCGGAGATATCCGGCGGCCCGTGAGGCTTGTGGGCCGGACCGATACCCACATCTCGCGCTCACCACCGGCCCAGGGGGTGGTGTGCGCGTGCCGGGTGAGCCCGCGCACTGCCTCCGGCTCCGTCACCACGCTCGCGGGGCCGACGGCAAGCACGCTCCAGCCCTCGCTCATGGCGTCGTCCACGTGGTCGACCTCGAAAGCGACCTCCGTCCCAACCGCCGCCGCGGCCACGGAGCCGGGCGCGGTCCGGAAGACGATGGCGTCGTCGACGATCTCGTAGTTGACCGGGACGACCGCCGGGCGGCCGTCGGACGCCGACACCGCGACGCGACCCACGCCGTGCGTGGACAGCAGGGAGCGGCACTCCTCCGGGGCCAGGGCCCGCAACCGGGGGTGCAGCAGTGCGTGGCCCTGACCGGGAGGACGATCCATGTCTCCGCCACGGAGGGCGGCGACCGTGGTGCCCAGGGCGTCGGCCAGCCGCACGAGCGTCGCGGGACTCGGGTCGGCGGGCTGGTCCTCCAGGCAGGCGAGGTGGTCGGGCGACATCACGGCACGGCGCGCCGCTTCCACCAGGCTCAGCCCTTGCCGCCGGCGTTCGATCCCCACGCGCCGTCCGATGGCTCCGGGATCGGCCGCTCCGGCCGACCGCGGCACGGTGATCACGGTCTCCGCCTCGTGGGTGTCCGGCACGGGCGCGCGGGCGGCTGCCGGCTCTCCATGTTCGAGACGGCGGATGTGGGCGTCGGGCCCGGGGAACACGAGTGTCACTTCGCCCGTGTCCGACCAGCGCACATCGTAGGGAGGTGTTCCGTCCTCGTGGTGCAGTCCGACGATCTCGCCGTCGCGCCTGGCGGTGCCGGTCGCCGGAGCTTCGACGACGAGTTGATCGCCGAGATGAGCTCGCATGATCGCCGCCCTCTCCGCAGAATGGTGCTGTATCCAACCTGCCACGCGGGCCGCACCGGCGCACGGGGCGGCTGCCCCGTCTCCGCGAGGTGGGCGACAGTTCCCGGGAGGCGACATGCACCACCGAACGGTCGAGGAACTCATGAGCCGGGACGTCGTCCGGGCGCGGCGTGACACGCCGTTCAAGGAGCTGGTCAGACTGCTGGAGGAGAACGGCGTCACCGCCGTGCCCGTGGTGGACGAGCTGGACCGTCCGCTGGGTGTGGTGTCCGAGGCCGACCTGCTCCGCAAGAGCGCCGACCAGGCCGACCCCACGGGCAGGACGCCCATCCCGCACCTGGAGGCATGGGAACGGGCCAAGGCCGAGGGCTCCCGCGCCGAGGAACTGATGTCCGCTCCCGCCGTGTGCGCACGGCCGGAGTGGACCGTGGTCGAGGCCGCCCGTCTCATGGAGGTCCAGAACGTCAAACGACTGCCGGTGGTGGACGACGCGGACCGGCTCCTGGGCATCGTCAGCCGCGGTGATCTGCTGCGGGTCTTCCTCCGCCGTGACGAGGCCCTCCGGGAGGAGATCACCGGTGAGCTGCTGCGGCGGACCCTCGGACTCGACCCGCGGGACGTGACCGCGGAGGTGCGCGACGGACGGGTGACGCTCGCCGGCACCGTCGAGTACAGGGCCCTGATTCCCGTCATCGAGCAGTTGTGCCGGGGTGTCGACGGCGTGGTGTCGGTGTCCGGGAATCTCTCCTACCGGACGGACGACTCGCGGGACCCGTCCGGCGACGGCTGACCCCTCCGGCGGTCACGCGGGCCGTACAGCGGCCCGAGGGATGCCGGGACGGGACGCCGCCATGCCCTGGACGTCGCGTCCGGCGACGTCCAGCAGCTGGTGGGCGAGGTCGTGCATGGCCCTTCCTGCCGCCAGTTCGTCGCCGATCTCCGGCACCATCGTGTCCGACGGATTGCAGTGCGCGGTCCCGCTCCCGGTGAGCGTCGTGGTGCCGGTGTCCAGCGTGATGTGCGCCTTCGTCGTCCCGTCGTCGTCCTCGAAGAGGTGGAGACGCACGCTCCACTGTCCGGTGTGTGACATCGTTCTCTCCTTGCCTGTGTGCGGCGCGCCGGCATCCGGCCGACCACCGGGCAGCCCCCGGGTCCTTCCACGATCGGACGACGGCGCTCCTCGGCCACAGGGGCCGGAAGTCCCTGGAGGACCGGCGACCGGCCCCGGGAGCCGGGCTGCCCTCCCGCCAGGGCGGTCACATCCGAGTGGCGACGGCGACGGGACGCGGCGCTGAGGCAGCGGTTCGAGAACCTGCGCCGCTCCCATCTCGTACGGACGGGTGCCGCCGTGGAACGACGCCCTCCGCTGCTTGCCGAAAACGTGCTCTGCCTCCCCATCGCACCATGCGCACCGCTCCCGTCGCCGTCGTCCATGGCGAGGCGCGGTCATGGCCGGGCGGCAGTCCTGTCGACCAGGAACCGCGACGCGGCGGACAGCGTGGTCAGTTCCGGATAGTCCTCCTCGTCGATCCGGACTCCGGTGCGCTCGGACAGCAGCTCGACCAGGCTGAGGAAATCGAGCGAATCCAGTTCGAGGACGTCGCGGAACTTGTCGTCCGGCCGGACCAGAGTGAAGTCGGCGTCGGGGATGATCCGCGTGATCGACTCCTTTCGACCTCGATGGCGGCCTTGTCCGTCTCCACGACCGCCACGACGTCGCCCTTGCGTACCTGGTCACCGGGGCTCACGAGCCACTCCCGGAGGAGCCCGTCCGTCATGTCCGCGCCCAGTGAGGGCATGGTGAACGCGGTCATCTCAGCCCGGCCTTCCGCTGACCGGCGGCCGTTCCGCCGTGTCGGCTCCGCTCGGCGCCGGTTCGCCCACGGCGCGCCGCGCGGCGGCGACGACTCCGCCCACCTGCGGCAGCGCGGCCTCCTCCATCCTGCGCGCGTACGGCACGGGCACCTCGGCGCTGCACACCCGTTCGACGGGGGCGTCGAGGTCGTAGAAGTGCTGTTCCATGAGGCGCGCGGAGATCTCCGCGGCGAGGCTGCCGGTGCGCCACCCCTCGTCGACCACGACGGCACGGTGGGTGCGCGCCACCGACTCTCCGATCGTGGCGTCGTCCAGGGGACGCAGGGTGCGCAGGTCGACGACCTCCGCGCCGATGCCGCCGCTCGCGAGGTCGTCGGCGGCGGCCAGGGCCTTCGGCAGTGAGCCGCCGTAGGTGATCAGTGAGACGTCCCCACCGGGCCGGCGGACGGCCGCGTGGTCGATGTCGACCGGCCCCGCGTCGGCCGGCAGCCCGCCCGAGACGTTGTACAGGCTGCCGTGTTCGAAGATCAGTACCGGGTCCGGGTCGGCGAGCGCGGGGGCCAGCATGTACCGCGCGTCGGCGAGGGTGGCCGGGGCGAGCACCCGCAGGCCGGGGATGTGCGCGTACCAGCCCTCCAGGCTGTGCGAGTGCTGGGCCGCGAGCTGTCGCCCCGCGCCCGTGGTCATCCGGATCACGATCGGCACGGGCAGCTGGCCGCCGGACATGTGCAGCAGGGTCGCCGCGTTGTTGAGGATCTGATCCAGGGCCAGCAGGCTGAAGTTGACCGTCATGATCTCGACGACCGGCCGCATGCCCGCCAGGGCCGCGCCGATGCCGGCTCCCACGAAAGCCGACTCGGACAGCGGGGCGTCGCGAATCCGTTCGGGCCCGAACTCCTCCAGCAGGCCGAGGCTGACGCCGAAGCAGCCGCCGTACCGGCCCACGTCCTCACCCATGAGGAACACTCGCTCGTCCGAGCGCAGCGCTTCACGCAGGGCCTCGCGCATCGCCTCCCGATAGGTCGTCTTCCGGCCGTCGGGCTCGGCGGACGCGGCGGTACGCGTGCGGGTGGCGGTCATGGCCGGCTCGCCTCCGGGCTGGTGACGTACTTCAGCAGATCCTCGACCGGTTCCTCGGGAGCCTGATCGGCCGCCTCGACGGCGCGGTCGATCTCGGCGGCCAGACGGTCCTCCAGGGCGGTGCGGGCCTTGTCGGTCAGCTCCTCCGCCTCCCACAGCCGCCGGGCGAGCCCTTCGACCGGGTCGCGTTCCTTCCAGTGTTCGATCTCCGTCTTGTCGCGGTAGCGATCGGGGTCGTACATGGAGTGAGCGCGGAAGCGGTACGTGCGCATCTCGAGGAAGTGCGGTCCGGTACCGGCGCGCACCCCTTCGGCCGCCCGCCGGGCGGCGTCCTCCACGGCGAAGACGTCCTGGGCCGTTGACGGCCCAGGACACCATGCCGTAGCCGGCGGCGCGCAGCGCGAGGTCGGTCTGTGCCTGGTGCCGGGCCAGGGCGGTGCCCATCGCGTACAGGTTGTTCTCGCAGACCAGCAGCAGCGGCAGCCCCCACAGCGCGGCGAGGTTGGCGGTCTCGTGGAACTCGCCCTCGGCGAAGGCGCCGTCGCCGAAGAAGCAGCAGGTGACACGAGTGCGGCCGGTCATGCGGTCGGCGAGCGCGAGGCCGGCCGCGAGCGGGAGCCCGCCGCCGACGATCGCGCTGCCACCGTAGAAGCGGCGGTCGGCGTCGAAGAGGTGCATCGAGCCGCCCCGGCCCCGGCTGCAACCGGTCACCTTGCCGAACATCTCCGCCATGATCGCCTCGGCCGGAACCCCGCGGGCGAGCGCGTGGCCGTGTTCCCGGTACGTCGACACCACCGCGTCGTCATCCGTGAGCGCCTCGCAGACGCCGACGGCCACGGCCTCCTCACCGATGTACACGTGCATGAAACCCCGGATGCGCGCCGCACTGTACAGCTCGACGCAGCGTTCCTCGAACCGGCGGACACGGAGCATGAACTCCAGCAGGGCCAGACGATGCGCGGCCTGCCGGTTCGGCCGGGCGGCGGGCCGTGGTGCGCGGGGGGCGCGACCGCCGGTCATGCCGGCTGCTCCGTCCTCGCCGTGGAGGTGGCCTCCGTAGTGGAGTCCTTGGCCTCCGTAGTGGAGTCCTCCAGGGCGGAGATGTCGCCCTCGGGCAGCCCGAGTTCACGAGCGCGCAGCAGGCGGCGCATGACCTTGCCGCTGCGAGTGTGCGGAAGGTGCTGGTCGAAGGCGATCTCCCGGGGCGCCACGGCCGGTCCCAGCCGGCGCCTGGCGAAGGCCAGCAGATCCCGCCGGGTCGCGCTGCTCGCGTCGAAGCCCGGCCGCAGTGTGACGAAAGCCTTGACCATGCTCCCCGCCACGGGGTCCGGCCGGCCGATGACCCCGGACTCGGCGACCGCCGGATGCTCCATCAGGGCACTCTCGACCTCGAACGGCCCGATGAGGTGTCCGGCCGACTTGATGACGTCGTCGGCTCGCCCGACGAACCAGTACCATCCGTCGGCGTCGCGCCGTACCAGGTCACCCGAGAGGTACCAGCCGTCCGCGAAAGCCGCCGCGCTACGCGGCTCGTCGTGCAGATAACCGCGGAACTGGGACGGCCAGCCGGGACGGAGTGCCAGCTCGCCCACCACCCCGGGCTCCTTCAGCACGGTGACGCGTCCGTCGGCGACCTCGGCCCGGCCGTCCTCGCCGCGCCGCAGCACCGCCGCCTCCACACCCGGCAGCGGGCGCCCCATCGAGCCGGGGCGGATGTCGCAGGCGGCGAAGTTGGCGATCATGATGGCGCCGGTCTCGGTCTGCCACCAGTTGTCGTGCACCGGCAGTCCGAGCACGTCCCGTCCCCACACCACGGTCTCCGGATCGAGCGGCTCACCGACCGACGCGATGAACCGCAGCGCGCTCAGGTCGAACGAGCGGGGCAGGTCGTACGGCCCGGTCCTCGGCGTCGCGCGCATCAGCATGCGCAGGGCCGTCGGCGCCGTGTACCAGACGCTCACCCGTTGCCCGGCGAGGATGCGGTACCAGCGGCGGGCGTCGTACTCGCCCTCGTCCACCACGACCGTCACGCCGTGCAGGAGGGGGGCGATGATCCCGTAGGACATGCCGGTGACCCAGCCCGGGTCGGCGGTGCACCAGAAGACGTCGTCCTCGTGGAGGTCCAGGGCGTACAGCGCGGTCGTGTAGTGGGCGACGGCCGCCTCGTGCACGTGCACCGCACCCTTGGGAATGCCGGTCGTGCCGCTCGTGAAGTGCAGCAGGGCCATGTCGTGCGGGGAGGTGGGCGGAATGGTGAAGGTGTCGGCCGCGTCGGCCATCAGCGCGGCGAGGGACAGCGTGCCGGGCAGGTCGTCCGATCCCTCGCCGACGATCAGCACATGACGCAGGGCGGCGAGCCTCTCGCGTTGCCCGGCGATCTTCCTGCGGTACAGGTCCGCCGTGGTGACCAGTACCTGCGCGTCGCTCAGCGTCATCCGCTGGAAAACCGGGTCGGGTCCGAAGGCGGAGAACAGCGGGCACAGGACACCGGTGGTCTTCAGCGTGCCGAGGACCGCGGTGTACAGCTCGGGGCAGCGCCCCAGCAGCGTCACCACCCGGTCCCGGTGACCGATCCCGAGGCCGCGGAGCACGTTGGCGAACCGCGCCGTCGAGCGGGCCAGATCCCCGTAGGTCAGGGAGGTGACGGAATCGTCCCGCCCGACACAGCGCAGCGCGACCGCATGCGCACGGCCTGATGCCACGTGCCGGTCCACGGCCTCGTGCGCGATGTTCAGCCCCTGGTCGCCGGGCAGTCCCCGCAGCCTGCTCCGCGCCGTTTCCCACGAGAAGTCCGCGCACTCCTTGTCGTAGTCGCGCAGATGGGGGGTGACGCGCGGTGGGGTGTCCTTCCGGACGGTCTCCCATGGCATGGCGGCCCCTCCTTCCTCCGGGCCTTCTCCGACCATCCGTCCGGCCCGCTCGGTCCGCACTGGGTCGAACGGCCCCCGTCCGTGGCCGGACGGCTCCGCTTGACGGGCCGTGGCCTGGTACGGGGAGTGGGAGTGGGAGGGACTCGTCTGAGGTCAAGGGGCCCAACGGACCCAGAGAACGTGCCCGGGTGGCTCTGCCGGCACGGCGCCGTACCGGTGAGGCTGTCGTTGTGGGCCCGAAGGGGACGGCACGGCCCCCTGCGCCGTCCGCCGTGCCGAAGGAGGCCGGTCATGAGTGCCGACACCCGAGTGAACGCCGTCCCGGCCCCCGCGTCCGACGGGCTGGTGATGGGCAAGGACGGCATGGCCGCGTTCGTCGACGTGCTGGTCCGGCGCGGCTTCACCGTGATCGGTCCCACGGCCCGGGACGGCGCCATCGTGCTGGCGGAGCTGCGGTCGGCCGACGAGTTGCCGTACGGATGGGGCGTGGAGCTGGAGGCCGGGCGGTACCGGCTGCGGGAGCGGGCGGACGGCGCGGCCTTCGCGAACACGGCGGGGCCCCAGTCGTGGAAGTCCTTCCTGCATCCGCCGCGGGTGCGGGAGTGGAGCGCCGACCGGGTGGAGGGAGAACTCGTCCTCACACCCGACCGAGCCGCGCCTCCCCGGTACGCCTTCCTCGGTGTGCGTCCGTGCGATCTGCGGGCCATCGCCATCCAGGACCGGGTGCTGACCGGTGGGGCGTACCGGGATCCCGGCTACGCGGGACGGCGCTCCGGGGCGCTGCTGATCGTGGTGGAGTGCACGGAGCCCGGCGCCACGTGCTTCTGTGTCTCGATGGGTGCGGGGCCCGCCGCCGGTCCCGGTTACGACCTGGTGATGACGGAAGTGGTCGATGCGGACGGGCACCGGTTCTGGGTCCGCAGCGGCAGCGAGGAAGGCGCGGAGATCCTGGCCGAGCTGCCCGGACGCCCGGCCGACCCCGGAACCCGGGAGAAGGCCCGCGCCGACGTCACAGCCGCCGCGGACCGCATGGGACGGACCATGCCCGAGGCCGACCTGAGGGAGCTGATGGCCGGGACGCTCGACGCGCCACGCTGGGACGATGTCGCCGGGCGGTGCCTGACCTGCGGCAACTGCACCATGGTGTGCCCCACCTGCTTCTGCACCACCACCGAGGACACCACGGACCTCACCGGTGACCACGCGGAACGGTGGCGGCTGTGGGACTCGTGTTTCGACCTGGACTTCTCCCAGTTGCACGGCGGCCCGGTCCGCGCCTCCGCGCGCAGCCGCTACCGGCAGTGGATGACCCACAAACTCGGCACCTGGTACGACCAGTTCGGCTCGTCGGGCTGCGTGGGCTGCGGACGCTGCATCGTGTGGTGCCCGGTCGGTATCGACATCACCGAGGAAGCGGCCGCCCTGCACGACTGGACACAGCCGGGCGGGACGGCGGCGGAGCCGAAGGGGGGATGACCTCGTGCCGCTCCCGCTGCCGTACCGCGTCGCCGATGCCTGGGACGAGACCGCCGACACCCGGTCGATCGAGCTGGTACCGGCCGAAGAGGCACTCGCACCCTTCTCGCCGGGGCAGTTCGCGATGATCTACGCCTTCGGGGTCGGCGAGGTGCCCGTCTCGGTCAGTGCCCCGCGTGGCCGCCACGGGGGTCTCGTGCACACCGTGCGCGCGGTGGGCGCGGTCTCGACCGCGCTGTACCGGCTGCGCCCCGGTGACAGCGTCGGACTCGGCGGGCCGTACGGCACCGGCTGGGACCTCGAAGCGGCGGCCGACCGTGACGTGGTGGTGGTCGCCGGCGGCATCGGGCTGGCCCCGTTGCGGCCGGTCGTGCACACGGTCCTGGACCGCCCGGCCGAGTACGGCCGGCTCGCCGTCCTGGTGGGTGCCCGCACCCCTGCCGACCTCGTCTACCCGGACGAGATCGAGAGCTGGCGCGGGCCGGCCCGGGTGGAGGTGACCGTCGACCGCCCCGGCCCGGGCTGGCGGGGCGCGGTGGGCGTGGTCACCACGCTCCTGGACCGCCTCGACCTGCGCCCCGAGCGGACCTGCGCGCTGGTGTGCGGACCCGAGGTGATGATGCGGCACACCGCGCGCGACCTCGTGACACGGGGCCTGGCCCCGCACCGCGTCCAGGTGTCCCTGGAACGCAACATGCGCTGCGCCACCGGCCACTGCGGCCACTGCCAGCTCGGCCCGCTCCTGCTCTGCCGGGACGGCCCGGTCGTCGGCTACGACCGTGTGGCAGACCTGCTCCTCGTGCGGGAGTTGTGACATGGTCACCGAACTCGGCCCGGTCATTCGCACACGGCCGACGCTCGCCGTGTGGAAGTTCGCCTCCTGCGACGGCTGCCAGCTGACCCTCCTGGACTGCGAGGACGAGCTCCTCGGCCTCACCGAGCGCGTACGGATCGAGCACTTCCTGGAGATGACCCCGGCCGAGGGCGCCGAAGGGGGCCGCGCGCGGCTGGAGGGCCGGGGGCCGTACGACCTCTCCCTGGTCGAAGGCTCGATCACCACCGCGGAGGATGCCGAGCGCATCCAGCACGTCCGCCGCGTCTCCCGCCGTCTGGTGACCATCGGGGCCTGCGCCACCGCGGGTGGCATCCAGGCGCTGCGCGACTTCGCCGACATCGACGATTTCCTCGCCGCGGTCTACGCCCGGCCGGACTACATCGCCACGCTGGAGACCTCGACCCCGATCTCGGCCCACGTTCCGGTCGACTTCGAACTGCGCGGCTGCCCCATCGACCGCCGCCAGCTCCTCGAGGTCATCACCGCCTGCCTGGCCGGACGCAGACCCCGGATCTCCAGCCACAGTGTCTGCTTCGAGTGCAAGAGACGCGGCACCACCTGCGTCACCGTGGCCCGGGGCACCCCCTGTCTGGGCCCGGTCACGCACGCCGGCTGCGGCGCCATCTGCCCCGCCTACGGACGCGGCTGCTACGGCTGCTTCGGACCGACGAACAAGCCCGACCTGCGCTCCATGGTCGCGCAGCTGCGCCGCGACGGGATGAGCGAGCGGGACATCCAGCGTGTCTTCCGCACCTTCAACGCCGCGTCACCGGAGTATGCCCCCGTACCCGACCTCGCGGCCGAGGAGCAGCAGAGCCCACCGGCCTGACGGACCCCGCCCGGAAAGGCTCGCATGAACCATCGCGGAACCCGCGTCCTGCGACTGGACGCGCTGGCCAGGGTGGAAGGCGAGGCCGCCCTCCACCTGCGCGTCGAGGGAGACACGGTCGCCGAGACACGGCTGCGCATCTACGAACCGCCCCGCTTCTTCGAGGCGTTCCTGACCGGCCGGGGCCATACCGAGCCTCCGGACATCACCGCCCGTATCTGCGGCATCTGCCCGGTCGCCTACCAGATGAGCGCCTGCCGGGCGATCGAGGACGCCTGCGGTGTCACGGTGGACGGCCCGCTGGCGGACCTGCGCCGCCTGCTGTACTGCGGCGAGTGGATCGAGAGCCACACCCTGCACATCCACCTGCTGCACGCACCGGACTTCCTCGGGTACGCGGACGTCGTGGAACTCGCCCGCCACCAGCGCGCCGCCGTCGAACGTGGCCTGCGCATCAAACAGACCGGCAACGCGATCCTCGAACAGCTCGGCGGCCGTCCCATCCATCCGGTCAACGTCCGGATCGGCGGCTTCTACCGGACACCGGCGCCGGAGGAACTGCGCCCGCTGGCGGAACGGCTGCGTCAAGCCCGTGATGACGCGCTGGAGACCGTCCGCTGGGTGGCGGCGTTCGACTTCCCCGACACCATGTACGACCACGACCTGCTCGCACTGCGCGACCCCGGCCGCTACGCCATCGACTCCGGAACACCGGCCGTCGTGTCCGCCCAGGGCCCTGGCCCGGCGCCGCGCGGGTTCCCCCTGGCCGACTTCGAACAGCACGTCGAGGAAGCGCAGGTGCCGCACTCCACCGCCCTGACGGCCACTCTCGACGGCCGCCGCCACCTGACCGGTCCGCTGGCTCGTTACGCGATCAACGGCCGTTGGCTCCACCCCGTGGCCGCCGAGGCGGCGCGGCACGCCGGGCTGGGCGACCCGGAGCGCGGCGCCGTGTGCGACAACCCCTTCCGCAGCATCGTCGTGCGCGCCGTCGAAGTGGTCCAGGCCGTCGAGGAAGCCCTGCGGATCATCGACGGCTATGAACGGCCTTCCCGCCCGGCCGTCGACGTCCCACCGCGCCGAGGGACCGGCACCGGAGCCACCGAGGCGCCCCGTGGGCTGCTGTACCACCGCTACGCCCTCACGGGGGACGGCTCGATCGCCGAGGCCCGCATCATCCCGCCCACGGCCCAGAACCAGGGGGCCGTCGAGGAGGACGTGCGCGGGGCGGTCCAGGCACGACTGGCAACGGCCGGGCCCGCCGCCGACGACGAGGAACTCACCCGTCTGTGTGAACGGGCCATCCGCAACCACGACCCCTGCATCTCCTGCGCCACCCACTTCCTCGACGTGACCGTGGAGCGTCTGTGAACGGCCGGGTCGTGGTGATCGGTGTGGGCAATCCGCTGCGCGGTGACGACGGGGTCGGTCCGGCGGCGGTGGAGGCGCTGCGGGGCCGCCTCCCGGGCGGAACCGTCCTGGCGGTCAGCGACGGCGAACCCGCACGCATGCTCGACCTGTGGCGCGGCGCGGACACGGTCGTCGTGGTGGAAGCCCTCCGCCCCCGGCCGGCCCGGCCGGGGGCGCTGCACACCCTGACGGCGACGGAAGCGGCCGACCGGACAGCGGCCACGGCGAGTACCCATGCGCTCGGCCTCGGCGAGTGCCTCGCCCTGGCAGAGGCACTCGGGCGGCTGCCGCAGGGGCTCGTGGTGCACGCCATGGAGGTGGCGGACGTCGCCCTCGGCGCGCCCCTGAGCGAAGCGGCGCGGTCGGCGCTCCCTGCCCTGATCGACCAGGTCGCCGCTTCCGTCCGGCGGGCCTGCGGACCGGAGCACGAGGGGTAGGGGGCCGAAGGTCCTCCCGTGCGGGCCGTAGCGCCCTCGCGACCGCCGACACGGAGTGCGACGGTGAAGTGCACACCCCAGGCGCACGCTTGCGGTGGTCCCTTGGAAGGCGGTGGGGACGATGGCACTTCCTCTGGTGGTGGGCGTGGACGGATCGGACTCGTCCCTGCCGGCGGTCGACTGGGCCGTGGACGAAGCCGCCCGCCATGGTGTCCCGCTCAGGCTGGTGTACGCCTCCTTGTGGGTGCGCTACGAGGCGGGCCTTCCCCCGGGGGATTGGAGGCGGCCCTCCGAACAGGTACTGGCCGAGCACATCGTGGCCGCGGCGGCCGAACGTGCCGAAGGGCGCAACCCGGATGTGAAGGTCACCACCGGCATCGTGCCCAAGGACGCGGTGGACGCTCTGGTGCGCGCGGGCGACGAGGCGTTCGCTCTGGTGACCGGTTCGCGCGGTCGTGGTGAGATCAAGGGCCTGTTGCTGGGATCGGTCGGACTCGGCGTAGCCGCCCGGGCGCACTGTCCGGTCGTCGTGGTCCGGGGCGATCGTGCGGGCCTGGAGGGTGCGCACGAGCGGATCCTGCTCGGCCTGGGCGACGCCGGCACCAGCACGGAGGCCGTGCGTTTCGCCTTCCGTGAGGCCGAGGTGCGCGGATGCGTCCTCGACGTCGTGCGGGCCTGGCGCAGGCCCGCCTACGACAGGGACGGCGACCGGTTGCGCCCCGGCGGACCGGCGGACACCTGCGAGGAGAACGCCTCCGCCCTGATCGATGCGCTGCTCAAGGCGGCGAGCGCCGAGCACCCGCATGTCCGAACGCGGCCGGCAGCCCTTGAGGGACCGGCCGGCAGGATCCTCGTGGACCGGTCGGCGGCCGCGGATCTGGTGATCGTCGGAGCACGGCGCGGAACGGGGCACCTCGCGTTCCAGCTCGGCTGGGTGAGCCATGTCCTCCTCCACCACGCGCAGTGCCCCGTCGCGGTCGTACCCGGACGGCGGTGAGCGCGTTCGAGGCAGGCCCGGCTTGCCCGGCGGAACGAGGACGACCGGCCGACGAGGCGCCCGACCGCCATGGACGTACAGCGTGGAGAACGAGGGCGCACCGGCTGCGTGGGGACGGACACCGGAGGAGAGTGGGACGCATGGACACGGAGGTCTCGAAGCCACGGGTGGTGGTCGGCGTCGACGGATCGCACTCCTCGTACGAAGCCCTGCGCTGGGCCGTGCGCTACGCCGACCAGGTCGGGGGCAGGGTGGAGGCCGTCGCGGTGTGGGAGCTGCCGGGCCTGTACGGCTGGTCCGGTCCCGCCGTCGACATGCAGGTCGACGAGGACGAGACCCGTCGGAAGATGACCCAGGAGCTGGCCGAGGTGCTCGGCGCGGAGGCCGCGGGCTCGGTGCGGACGCAGGTGGTGCACGGCAACGCCGCCGATGTCCTGTTGCGGGCCGCCGAAGGAGCCGAGGTCCTGGTGGTGGGCAGCCGGGGCAGGGGCGGGTTCGCGCGTGCCCTGCTCGGCTCTGTCAGTCAGCACGTGTCGCAGCACGCGAGCTGCCCGGTGGTGATCGTGCGTTCCGCTGAGCGGTGACCCGGGGCCCCGGACCGAGTGGAGCCGCTCACTGGAATGCCGCGTGGATCTCCCGCTCGGTCGCCTCGTGCGACACGAGCAGGAGCTCGTCGCCGGGGAGCAGCCGCACCTCGGGGCCCGGGACCGTGGGCCGGCCCGCGCGCACGACGGTGGCGACCACGGTGCCGGCGGGCAGCTCGATCTCACCGAGCCTGTGCCCCACCGCCCGGGATTCGTCCGTGATCGCGGTCTCGATGACCTCGACGCCCGCCTTGCTCAGCCGGAGCAGCGCCACCGTGTCCGTGGCGCCGGTGGCCTCCACGATGAGGGAGATCAGCGGGGTGGCCGTCGGCACGGCCACGTCCACGCCCCACCGCTCGTCGAAGAGCCAGGTGTTCTCCTCCTCGTTGACGCGCGCGGCCACCCGCCCCACTCCGAACTGCCGCTTGGCCAGGAGGCTGATGACGAGGTTGTCCTCGTCGCGGCCGGTGGCGGCGATCACGAGGTCGCAGGCGAGTGCTCCCGCGTGCTCCAGGAGCGCCGGCTCGCAGGCGTCCCCGGCCACGACGCGCACATGCGGCAGATCGCCGAGTTCGGCCACACGGTCGTCGTCGTACTCGACGAGGGTGACCTCGTTGCGAGCGACGGACAACACCTGGGCGATCTGGGTGCCGAGTCGGCCTGCGCCGGCGATCAGGACCTTCACGTTCCCAGCTCCTTGTCCAGAAAGCCGCTCAGCCGGCCCAGCGCCGTGGCCGCGACGCTGAAGGTGACCAGGTCGCCGGGCTCGGCCAGGACACCGTGGGCGGGCAGCAGTGAACGACCGGCACGGGTGATCTCCACGACGCGGATCTCGCCGTCGACATCGAACTCGGTGGTCTGTCGTCCGCTGAGGTAGGAAGGCAGCTGGGAGCGCACGAGGAGCGTCTCGCCGTTGCCGAAGGTGAGTTCGGGGGTGAGGTGGCGGTGCAGCAGCATCTGGTGGATGCGGTTGACGGCCCAGCGGACGCTGGAGATCGTCGGGATGCCCAGTTCCCGGTAGATGTCGGCCCTGCGCGGGTCGTGGATGCGGGCAAGGACGATGGGGACCCGGTACGTCTCCTTCGCGGTCCGCGCGCTGACGATGTTGCTGTTGTCCCCGGACGTGACCGCGACGAAGACGTCCGCGTGGGTGATTCCGGCCGTCTCCAGCACGGAGCGGCTGAAACCGTTGCCCACGTGGAAAGCGCCAGGGAAGCCCGGTGACAACATCCGCCGCGCTTTCGGCTGGCGGTCGACGAGCCGCACGTCGTGGCCTTCGGCGACGAGCCGCGTGGCCAGGGTGGCCCCGACTCGGCCGCAGCCCGCGATGATCACCTTCATCGGCTTCCTCCCTTCGGTTGTGTTCTCCGGTGCCGCAGCACCCCTTTCCTGAGCTCCTCGGCGGCCAGCAGCAGCGCTCCGAACGCGGCCAGGACCGCCCAGTCGGCGGGGGCCAGCGGCGCGGTGTGGAAGACCGCCTGGAGCGGTGGCGTGTAGCTGACGGCGGCCATCAATCCGATGCCGAAGCAGCCGGCGGCCAGTAGCCAGGGGTTGGTCAGCAGACCGGCCCGGAACACGCTCTGCCGGTCGGTGCGCACGGCGAGCGCGTTGAAGAACTGACTGACGACGATGCCGGCCTGAACCATGGTGATCGCCTCGCGGTAGACGGGATCGTCCTTGGTGAAGTCGGCGTAGGGGATGCCCGAGGCATGGATGTGCCAGAAGAAGACGGCGCACACGCCGAGGGCCTGGATGCCGCCGAGGAAGAGGATGCGGCCCATGACGGACGTCGAGAAGAGTCGCTCGTGGCGGGGCCTCGGCGGGCTGTCCATGACGTCGGGCTCCATCGGTTCCGCACCGAGCGCCAGGGCGGGCAGTACGTCCGAGCCGAGGTCGATGGCGAGGATCTGCACGGCCGTGATCGGCACCAGCGGGAACCCGGCGAAGGTCGCGGCGAGGATCGGTACGAGTTCGGCGATGTTGTGGCTGAAGAGGTAGATCAGGAACTTGCGGATGTTGCGGTACACCGAGCGGCCCAGCCCGACAGCGGTGGTGATGGAGGCGAAGGAGTCGTCGAGCAGCACCATCACCGCGGCCTCGCGGGCGACGTCGGTGCCGGAGGCGCCCATGGCGACGCCGATGTCGGCGTGTTTGAGGGCCGGGGCGTCGTTGGCCCCGTCGCCGGTGACGGCGACGACCTCGCCGTGCCGCTGCAACGCGGTGACCACCCGCATCTTGTGCTCGGGACTGACCCGGCAGAGCAGTAGTTCGCCGGAGCCGGTCAGCAGGGTGTCCAGACCGCTGTCGTCCAGTGCGTCCAACCGGGTGCCCGTCGCCACGGTCGGGGCCGGATCGCGCACGATGCCGACGCGGCGGGCGACGGCCTCCGCGGTGAGGGGATGGTCTCCGGTGACCATGACGATGCGGATCCCGGCCCGCCGGCACGCGTCCACCGCGTCGCGCACCTCGGGCCTGGGAGGGTCGTACATCCCGGCGAGACCCAGCAGCGTCAGGTCCGACTCGACCTCTCCGAGCGGCGGCCGGGGGACGGCCACCTGCCGCCGGGCGACGGCGAGTACGCGCAGGCCCTGTGCGGCCATACCGTCCGCGGCCGCCGCCACCTCGGCGCGGGCCGCGTCGGACAGCGGTGTCGTCGCGCCCCCGCGGTCGATGGCATCGCAGCGGGCGAGCAGTTCGAGCGGTGCGCCTTTGACGTAGGCGAAGAACCTGCCGTCGCCGCCGCGGTGCACGGTGCTCATGAGCTTGCGCGCGGAGTCGAAGGGATGCTCCGCCACCCGGGGGGTGCGTATCTCCTCCTGCGCCGGATCCAGGCCGGCCTTCCGGGCGGCCACCAGCAGGGCCCCCTCGGTGGTGTCTCCGAGCACCCGCCACGCGTCCCGCCCACTCGGCGGTACCAGCCGTGCGTTGCCGCACAGAGCCGCCGCCCGCAGCAGCTCTCGCACGGGCCCCGCGTCGGTGATCCCGCCGTCAGGCGCGTACCCCACGCCGGTCACGGTGTGGGACACCCCGTCCGCCCACAGCCGCACGACGGTCATCTCGGCCTGGGTGAGGGTGCCGGTCTTGTCGGTGCAGATCACGCTGGTCGAGCCGAGTGCCTCCACCGCGAGCAGTTGCTTGACCAGCGCGTGCCGACGCGCCATGCGGCGGACACCGATCGCGAGCGAGACGGAGAGCGTGGCCGGCAGCCCCTCCGGGACCAGGGCGACCATCACACCGAGGGAGAAGACGAACGTGTCGACGAACGGCTGACCGCTGGGCACGCGCACCACGAACAGGACGGCGCCGGTCGCAAGCGCCACGCCCGCCACCCGGCGGGCCATGACGGCGACCTGCCGTTGCAACGGGGTCCTCTGCCTCGGCGCGGCGGCGGCCAGTCGGAAGATCCGACCGAACTCGGTGGACGTCCCCGTGGCGAACACGACGGCCTTGACCGTGCCGGCGACCAGGTCGGTGCCCATGAAGACGCAGTTGCGGGCCTCCGGCAAAGGCCCCGGCGGTACGGGTTCGGCAACGCGGGCGACGGGATCGCTCTCACCGGTGAGCGCGGCGTTGTTGACCGCGGCTTCCTGGGCCTCGATCAACCGGCAGTCGGCAGGCACCGCGTCCCCGGCGTCGAGGATCACCACGTCGCCCGGCACCAGCTCCCGCGCGGACAGCTCGCGTCGCTCTCCGTCGCGCAGCACGCGGCAGGTGTGCGGCACCATCGCCTTCAGGGACTCGGCGGTGCGTTCGGCGGAGTACTCCTGCGCGAAACCGATGCCCGCGTTCAACAGCACCACGCCGAGAATCGCCAGGGCCAGTTGGAGGGTGGCCGGGTCCCGGGGCCGCCCCAGCCAGTACGCGAGCAACGTGATCGCCGAGGAGACGAGCAGGACCACGGCGAAGAGGTCGGTGAACTGCGCGACCAGCCGACGCCACGCCTGACCTCGGCCCACGCCGGGCAGCTCGTTGAGGCCGAAGCGGTCCCGCCGCGCGACTGTCTCGGCCGATGTGAGACCGCGGGGGGAGCTTCCCAGGGCGACGAGGGCGTCCGCCGCGGGCAGAGTGAGGACGGACGAGGTGGGGGCATCTCGCCGGTGCGGCGGCGCCGCCGTCCTGACGCCCGCCGGAGGTCCGCCCGCACGGAGAACGGCCGTCCCCCGCCGTCCGGGTTCAGGGCTCATCCGGTGCCCCGGTGTCGGCAGGGGGGGCCTGGCGGCTCCTGCGAGACGCTCCAGGCCACCGGACCCAGGAGGTCGGACAGGCGCCGGAAGACGTCGAGGAACAGGTCGTCGATCGTCAGCACGCCCACCACCCGGCCCGCGTCCAGGACCGGGAGACGGCGGACCCCCGCGCGGCGGAACGTCCGGTAGGCCACCTCCAGGTCGTCGGTGGCTTCCACCGTGACGACCCGGGGCGACATGACCGCGTCCACCGATACCTTCGGTTCCAGGCCGCCGCCCATGCCGCGCACGGCGAGGTCGCGGTCGGTGACGATGCCGCGCAGCACCCCGTCCTCGACCACGAGGACGGACCCGACGGCGCGCTCGGCCATCCGCCGGGTCACCTCGACCAGGGGGACGTGGAGTCCGACGCACACGGGAGGAGCGGTCATCACCTCGGATACCTTCATACGACCACTCCCCGGTGCCCGATGCGGTCCGATGGGGGCTGTTCAGAGAACGTCGAGCAGATCGGCCACCGGCCGCCGTGGGCTCGCGGGGCCCTCGGGGCCGTAACCGAGCCGGATCACCATCTGGACGTGCGCCATCGCCGAGACGGGGTCGCGGACGGCCCACCGTGTCTCCGGCCATTCCAGAGGCTGGGAAGTGATCGAGGCGACCAGCCCGCTCGCGGTGGCCAGGAGCAGTACCCGCTCCAGTGCCTGACCGGCCACGAGCCAGTCCACGGGCTCGTCGCGGGCCGTTCCCAGCAGGGCGATGTTCGGGTGTCTCTCGAAGGGTGCCCAGCCACGTCCGGGCATCGGACGGCCGGCGGCGAAGTCACGCACGGGAACCGAGGTGCCGCGCTGCCGGGGACCGAACGCCTCGCCGGGGACGCCGTCGGCCACCCCGGCGGCATGGGGCAGCTCCGTGTGCGTCCAGCGCGCCGTTTCCTCGCGCACGCCCGGTGCGAGGGCCTCCCTGTCCTCCGCGTCCCGGACCAGTTCCAGGATCGATTGCACGTGCCACGCCCCGGGAAACAACAGCTGGGCCCCCTCGTCGCGGGCCGCTCCGGACAGCTCCTCCCGCACCGCGCCGGGGATGTCCTCCTCGCGGAAGGGCAGCCGGCTGGAGTGGCGGCGCCGGACCGTGGGACCCAGCCGGGCGAGCGCGGCGTCGGGTGGTCCGGTGCCGCACAGGTGCGCCTCGGCGAGGAACTCCGGGAAGGCCGGGTCGGGCAGCAGGCGGACGAGCGGCGCCAGGCCCGCCGCGGCGGCGGCCACGCGCAGGTTCAGCAGGGCGGCGCCACAACCGATGTGCAGGCCCCGGTTCTCCGGATCCGTCCGCGGCAGGGTGCGTTTGGGGTCGGCGTAGAGGCGGAGGACGCCGATGTCCCGCAGGTAGCGGAAGGTCCACGGCTGCGTGTTGTGCAGCGAGGGCGCCGCGGCGGCGTCCGCCACGAGTGCGGTGACGGTGTTCACGTCGGGAGGTTGTGCGGTCACGGCGGCTTCCCTTCGACCGGACAGAGGTCTCACCCCGGTGCCGGGACGGCGATGACAGGGCAGGCGGCGTGGTGCAGAACGCCTTGGCTGACCGAACCCAGCATCATGCGGGCGAAGCCCCCGCGGCCCCGGGTTCCCACCACGAGACCCAGCGCATGTGCCGAGGCGTCGGTGAGGACTTCGACGGGATGCCCGAGGACCACTTCGTGACGCAGGTCGACCTCGGGGAAGCGGGCGTGGCGGCCCGCCACGATCTCGGAGAGCAGGCGGCGGCACTCCTGCTGCGGCTCGTGCTCGTCGAGGAACCGCAACGGTCCGGGCTCCCGGACGAGCAGGGCCCGCAGCTCGGCGCCATGCAGGGCCGCCTCCTCGAACGCCACGTCGACCGCGGTGGCGGAGTGTTCGCTGCCGTCGACGCCGACGACGAAGTACGCCGGGTCCTGGGTGACGTGCTCCGGTTCGGGAACGACCACCACGGGGCAACGGGTACGGGCCATGACCGGCAGGGCCACCGAGTGTGAGCCGAACAGCTCCTGCCTGCGGCTGAGATGCCGGGATCCCAGCACCACGGCGGCGGCGCCGCGACTCTGCTCGCTCAGCACCCACACCGGGTCCCCCTCCGCGAGCAGGACGTCCACCTCGAGCCGGGGGTGCCGGGCCGCGACGAAGCCCGCGGCCTCCTCCAGCACCCGCTCGCCGGCTTCGTGCAGCGCCTCGTTCCACTGCTCCCACGACGGTGGGACCTCCCGTCCGCGGTAACCCCGGGTGGGTACGCCCTCGACATGGACCAGGCGCAGGGGCAACCGCCGACGGGCGGCCTCGTCGGCCGCCCAGGCCGGCGCCATCCGATGGCCGGGGTCAGGATCGAGGCCCACCACGATCGGCCGGCGATCAACGGGCCGGGACATGGCCACCCCCGGTCAGCAGATGACGGATGCGGGCATCAGGTCCCGGGAAGTACGGGGTCACCCGTCCGCCGTCGGCCTCGCGCACGTCGAGGGGCGGGCTGCCGTCCGGGTGGTGGAGGCCGACGATCTCGCCGTCGCGCTCGATGCCTCCGGCCGAGGTGCCCCGTACGATGATCTCGTCACCGACGCGGGCGCGCGCCGGGGCGCCGGTCACCTCGGGGTCGACGGCCTGGGCGTTCCCCTGCCGTGGTGCGGGAGCGGACATCGTCCTCGCCTCCTTGCTGCGGTGGTGCCGTCGAGGCGTCGCCGCCGATTCCATGGAAGACCCCGGCATCGTCGCCCTGCCAGGGGCCGTTGGTCCCCGCGCCGTCCCTGTCGGCCCTCCCGCCCGCGCGGGGACCGGTCAGCGCGTGTGCGCCGAGAGCGGGACCGGGTGGGAGACCGCCGTGTCCGGGGGCGTGACGCGCCCCGCCGGGCGCAGCCGGGTCCCGAAGCAGGCTCGCACCGAGGCGGTGAGCCGCGCGAGGGCCTCGGACCACACCGGCAGGAGCGGTTCGGGGTCTTCGAAGCGGAGTGCCGGGCCGGGCAGGGTCTCGAGGTCCTCGCGGAACCGCTCACGGGCGTCCCGCCAGTGGTCCGGCGACCGCGTCCGCCGCCCGCCGCGCATGACCGTCCGCAACAGTGGCCGAGCGGGGTCCGGGGGCACCCTCCCCCGCCAGGGCGATCACGTCGGGCCGCCCGGCGCGGCGGGAGACCTGCTCGCGGACCGGGGCCGTGACCTTCGCCGAGGACAGGTCCACGGCGGAGCCCGGCCAGGACCCGGGCGGCGACGCGTACGCCCTCGTCGGTGTCGTAGGTGTCGACGAGGAAGGTCACGGGGCCGGGGTGGGCTCCACGCGGTAGCGGGCCAGGAAGTCCTGGGCGGGCTCCAGGCCCGCGGCGGCCAGGAACCCCCGGCCGGGCCTCTGCGAAGTGACCATGGTCATGTCCTACCTCCGCCCGGGACGAAAGGGACCTCAGGTCCCGGAGCATGGACTGTTCGGCCTCAGCGGCAGGGGCCCGTGCGCGCTGGACTGGGGGTGTCGGCAGTGGCACGACAGCCGAGGAGGTACGGCGATGACCACGCTGTCCCGTAAGCAGAGGTTCGCGTTCCCGGAGATGTCGGACTGGTTCGAGAACCTTCCGGCCCGGTTCGCGATGCCCACGATGGGTGACCTGTACACGCTCCGCATCGAGGACTACACGGAGGACGGCCGCTATGTGATGCGAGCGGAGCTGCCAGGCATGTCGCCCGAGAACATCGATGTCCTCATCGGCGACGGCATCCTCACGGTCGAGGCCGAACGCACCGAGAAGGACGTCACGAAGAACCACGGCGAGATCCGGTACGGCGCGATGAGTCGCAGCGTCACACTGCCACCGCAAGCCGACGAGGACGACGTCAAGGCCGAGTACACCGACGGCATGCTGACCGTCAGCGTGGGCCTCGGGGCCGAGAAGGCGGAGGCCAGGCACGTGGAGATCCGGCACGGCAACTGATACCGGACCGGCGGCCGATGGCGGGCCCCGGGGCCCGCCATCGGCGTGCGGTCACCGACGTGTTCGACGAGCGCCGTGGCCGGCGGCCCAGCGGCGCCGTACCGCCTCCTCGTGTTCCGCCTCCTCCAGCGCCAGCTCCGCCACGGCCAGGTCTTCCCGTAGCCGCGGGATCCAGTGCCGGCGCAGGGCGCGGACGCGCTGCCGGGTCCGTACGGCCTCGGCGGCCAGCAGCTCCGCGGCCGCCCGGTGGACGGCGAGTTCCGCCGCGGCACGGGCCGCGGCACGATAGGCCGTCTCGGCGTGGGCGAGCGCGGTGTTGGACGGTGTCCGTTCCCACGCGGAGCGGGCGGGGTCCGTCCAGCTCACCACTGCGGGGTGGCGCACGCCCATCAGCACGCTCCACCGGACGTCGACGCGTGCCCGTTCCGCCGGCGCTGCCCCGGCCAGTGCGCCTTCGCCGCCGAGCAGCACGCCTCGCACCAGCCATGTCTCCGCCTCGGCGAGCGTCCGCCGCCACACCCGGTCCGCGTCCTCGGCCGCCCGCCGTGCCCTGTGCTCCCGGTCCAGCAGGAGCCGGAGCTTGCGTTCCAGGAGGTCGGCTCCGCGCACGGCCGTGGCGAGACTGCGCCGCATCCGCAGGCGTCCGGCGCGTCCGGCCGGTACCCGGCGCGCCCTCGCGCTCATCCCGCCTCCCGGTCCGGCGGTGGGGCGTGGGCGTCGAGCAGGTCGGCCGGCAGCATGCCGAGCTGGCTGCGCGGCAGGGTCAGCAGCACCTCCCAGGCCCGGTCCAGGGAGTCGTCGAGCGACCGGTTCTCATCGGCGCCCTGCGCGAGGAACCGGTGCCGGAAGGCGTCCTCCAGGTCCAGATGGCGCAGATCGGCCGGGCCGAGCGCCGAGCGTCCGATCAGGTCGGCCAGCTCCCGCACCTGCCGGGACCGGGCCAGCGCGGCGATCAGCTGCGCCGCGACGGCGGGATGGTCCGCGCGGGTGCGTCCCGCTCCGGTTCCCTTGCGCATCAGCCGCGACAGCGAGGCCAGCGGATCCACGGGCGGATAGACACCTGCTGACTGCACTTCGGCGGACAGCACGATCTGGCCTTCCGTGATGTAGCCGGTGAGGTCCGGGACGGGGTGGGTGATGTCGCCCGCGGGCATGGTGAGGACGGGAAGGATGGTCACCGAGCCCGGCCGGCCTCTGATGCGGCCACAGCGCTCGTAGAGGGACGCGAGGTCGCTGTAGAGGTATCCGGGGTAGGCCCGGCGGGCCGGGATCTCGCCACGAGCGGCGGACACCTCGCGCAGTGCCTCCGCGTAAGCCGTCATGTCCGTCATGATCACCAGGATGTGACGGCCCTCGGTGAACGCCAGGTGTTCGGCGACGGTCAGGCCGAGTCGCGGGGTGAGCAGCCGTTCGATCACCGGGTCGTCCGCCGTGTTCAGGAACAGGACCAGTTCCCTCGCGGCCGAGCGGGCCGCCAGTCCTTCGCGGACGAACGCCGCGTCCGCATGGGTGAGCCCCATGCCGGCGAACACGACGGCGAACGGCACCCCTCCGCACGTCGCCTGGGCCGCTGTCTGCACGGCCAGCTCCAGGTGCGGCAGCCCGGCCGCCGAGAACACCGGCAGCTTCTGGCCCCGCACCAGCGTGGTGAGCACGTCCACGGCGCCCACACCGGTGAGTACGGCCTCGTTCGGCGGTTCGCGGCGCAGCGGGTTGATCGGCGCGCCACCGACCTCCGCGTACGACCCGCCCAGCACCGGCGGCCCCCCGTCGGTCGGTGCGCCGCGCCCGTTGCACACCCGCCCCAGCCACCCGGCACCGACCGGGATCCGCAGCGGGGTCCCCGAGAAGGCGACGCGGGTGCCGCTACGGTTCATGCCGGCCGTGTCCTCCAGGACCTGCACCACCGCCACGTCGCGGTCCACTTCCAGGACCAGGCCGTGCCGTCGCCCGCCGGAGTCGAGGACGATCGTGGCGAACTCGTCCCACCCCACCCCGCTCACCCCCTCCACGAACAGGAGCGGACCGCGCAGATCCCGGACCCTCGTGTACTCGATGCCCACGGCGCCGGTCATGCCGCCTCCCTGAGGCGGGCCAGCACGGCGTCGCGGGCCGCGGTGACCGGAGCGGTCTCGGCGGGCCCCGCTCTCTCGCGCGCCCGCAGCAGCGGGCCGAAGTCGACCGCTTCGACGGCGTCCGCGGGGATGCCGGAGTCCACCAGTTCCAGGCAGCGGTCGACGACCGTCACCACGGCCTGCACGAGGGCCGCCGTCTTCTCGGGGGCGCTGAAGGCGTCCGCCGGGGACAGCGCGTTCTGCTGGATCGCGGCCTCGCGCAGCAGCCGCCCGGCGAGCACGTTGATCCGTTCCCGCGGCGGCAGCGCCGTGATGCCGACCAGCTCGACGAGGTCGGCCAGCCGGTCCGCCTCCGCCAGCTGCCGCGCCACACGTCCACGCCGCTTTGCCCACCCCGCGTCACCGGCCCGCGCATGGGCGGCGGCCAGCGCGGCGGCGTCCCGGGAGAAGGACTCCGACCAGGACACCGCGGGATAGTGGCGTGCGTAGGCGAGATCACGGTCCAGGCTCCACAGGCAGCGCACGAAGCGCTCGGTGTGCGCGGTGACGGGCTCGGTGCGGTCACCGCCCGGTGGGGACACCGCGCCGATCACCGTGACCGAGCCGGTCGCGCCGCCGAGGGTGCGCACGGCGGCGGCCCGCTCGTAGAACGCGGCCAGTTGTGAGGCGAGACCCGCCGGATAGCCCTCCTCGGCGGGTAGTTCGCCCATGCGGGAGGCGAACTCCCGCAGCGCCTCCGCCCAGCGGGAGGTCGAGTCGGCGATCAGAACGACGTCGAGGCCCATGTCGCGGAAGTACTCGGCGACCGTCGCGCCCGTGTGCACGCCGGCCTCGCGGGCCATCATCGGCATGTTGGAGGTGTTCGCTATCGTCACGGTGCGTTCGGCCAGACGGCCCCCGGTACGCGGATCGGTCAGCCGCTCCAACTCCTCGATCACATCCGCCATCTCGTTGCCACGCTCACCGCAGCCGACGTAGACGATGACGTCGGCGTCACACCACTTGGCGATCTGTTGCAACAGCATGGTCTTGCCGGTGCCGAAACCGCCGGGCACGGCGACGGTGCTACCGCGTGCCACCGGGAAGAGCAGGTCCACGGCCCGCTGTCCGGTGTTCAGGGGCGCGTCCGCCGGCAACCGCCGTGCGACGGGTCGCGGTCTGCGCACCGGCCAGGACTGCTCCATCCGCACCTCCCGGCCGCCCACCACGGCGAGCACGACCTCCGAGGGGTGATCGCCCGCCGCCGCGACCCAGCTCACCTCACCCCACACGTCCGGAGGCACCAGGAGCCGCAGCGGGACCCCCGCGCCGATCTCCCCGAGGACGTCACCGGCCCCGACCCGCGCCCCCTCGGCCACGCACGGTCTGAACGGCCGGGTGCGACGGTCCGGTTCACCCGTCGTCGATCCGCCTGCCGTGAGCAGGTCGCCGACGCCGGCCAGCGGCCGCAGCAGCCCGTCGAACACGCCGCCGAGCAGATCCGGTGCCAGCCGCACCGACAGGGGACGGCCCTGGGGCTCAGCGGGGTGCCCGGGGGCCAGCCCCCCGGTGTACTCGTAGGCCTCGACGGTGGCGGTGTCGCCCCGGATGGCGACCACCTCGCCCGGCAGCCGGGCGGCACCCAGCACGACCAGGTCGTGCATGGCCACCGTGGGCGGGCAGACGATCTCCACGAGGGGGCCGGCGACACGGAGGATCCGTGGACGGTCCGGGCAGTCCGGCCCGGTGCCGGGCGCGATCCGCGCGAGCGTACGCCCGTCGGGCGCATCCGGCCCGTCGGGCGGGACTGGCTCCTGCGACCCGTCCGGCGCGTCCGGCGTGACCGGCCCGTCCGGCGTGACCGGCCCGTCCGGCGTGGGCTCCGGGGAAGGGTTCATGCCGGATCCCACAGCGCCTCGGCACGGACGCCCAGCCGGTCCAGGGCACGATCGGCCAGGGCGACCGCCGACAGGTCGACCCGTCGCCCGGGCACCTCGGCCGCCACCCCTCCACCCGCGGAGGCCGTGACCGTCGCCCGCGGGCCCAGCAGCTCCCGTGCCAGCTCCGCGCAGCGCGACCGCAGGGACGCGTCCTGCGCGAACTCCGCCCGCACCCTCGCCCGGACCGCGTCCCTCAAGGCCGCGTGGGCCTCGGCACGGGCCGCGAGTTCCGCCGCCCAGGCGTCCTGGACCGCCCGCACCCGTTCCCGCGCCGCCTCGGCGGCGCCGTCGGCCCTGCCGAGCTCCCGGGCTCGGCACAGCTCGGCCTCGGCCGTGGCGCGGGCCGAGCGCAAGGTCTCCTCCGCGTCGGTGCGCGCACCCGCCCGGACCGCGTCGGCCGAGGCCCGTGCCGCGCGCAGCAGTTCGGTACGGACGGGGCGCAGCGCGTCCCCCGACGTGGTCATCCGGGCATCACCACCGTCAGCGGCCGGGCCGGAGCCGGCGCCGTGTCCGCGCCGCCCAGCGCCTCGGCGGCCTCGACCGTGAGGATCACCAGACCGACCGTCCCGGGCAGTGTCCGCCAGGCGTCGCGGACGGCGTCCGGATCCTCCGCGACGAGGACGTCGACCCCGGCGAGAGCCAGACCGGACACCTCGGTCCAGGTGCCGATGGCGGCCACGGTGCCCACCGTCATGCCTTTCCGATCAGCAGCACCGCGACCACCAGTCCGTACACCGCGATGCCCTCCGCCAGACCGACGATCACCATCGCCCGGCCGAACATCTCCGGTCGTTCGCTCAGCGCGGCCAGCGCCGCGGCGCCCGTGTAGGCGACGGCGATCGCGGCTCCTATGGACGCGCCGGCCACCGCGACGGCCGCCCCGATCAGGGCGGACCCGTTGACCCCACCGGACGCGGCGGCCCGCGCCGATGCATGGGCCGGCCCCGTCAGCGCCGTGGCGAGGACGACGAGGGCACCGCCCAGCAGGGCGAGGTCCACTGCCAGGAGCCAGCGGAAGGCGTGTCCGGCCCGGCGCCGGCGCAGCAACCGGGCGGCGCCGACGACCACGGCCAGGACCGGCAGGACGATCAGCCAGGTGAGCATGGGATCACCTTCACAGCGGGATCGGCGGGCTCCTCCGCCGGGGGAACGTGCCAGGGACAGAACGGGCGGCCCTCCGTCCCGAACAGCCGGGAGAAGAGTTCGTAGAACTCCAGCCGCAGTGCCTGCACACCGGCCACCAGCGCTTCCAGACCGAAGGAGACGGCGGTGCCCACGGTGAACAGCAGGGCGGCGCCCACGACCCCGGCGGCGCCGCGCCCGGCCAGGCCGGTGGTCCCGCGCCACACGAGATCCGCGAGGGCGGCATGGGTCAGGCCGAAGGCGGCCAGCCGGGCGAACGACAGGGTGTTGGTGCCGGTCCGTACGACGACGTCGAACAGTCTCACCGCCGTCTCGGCGAGTCCCGGACCGCCGCCGTCGGTTGCCCGGAACAGGCCGAACGCCACCAGTGCCAGCCCGGTCACGGCAAGTGCCGCTCCGGCGGAGGCCGGAGCCCGCCGATGCAGGACAAGGCCCGCCGCGGCCAGAGCGAGACCCAGGTAGAACAGCAGCCCGGCACAGCCGGACGCCGCGTACAGCCCCGCGCCCCAGCCGCCCTCACGCACCCGGTTCACCGCCCCGGCGGCGTGTGCGAGGGCGAGCAGAACGGCACCGGACACCACGGCGGCCGCCAGCAGACGGGTGGGACTTGCCAGCGGGCTCAGCCACAGCACCGGCAGCAGCCCCGTCGGCCCGAAGAACTCGCCGTACGCGGCGCCCGCCAGCATGGAGGCGACGCCCGCGGCCGCCAGGAACGGCCACCACCGGCCCGGCCCGGCCCACCGGCGCGGCCACCCGGAGCGCACCGCGACCGCGCCGAGCACCAGCAACGCCCCGTGCCCCACGTCGCCGAACATGACCCCGAACATCGCGAGGTAGGCGAGGCCCGCGGGCCACGTGGGATCGATGTCCCTGTAGGCGGGCGTCCCGTATGTCGTCACCAACGGGGTGAAGGAGGCGGCCCGGCCCGGCCGCAGCAGCGTCGGCGGATCGGTCCCGGGCGGGTACGGCAGCGGCAGCAGCGCGCCTCCCGCGGCGGCCAGGCGGCCTGCGACGCGGGGTACCTCGGCGGCCGGACACCACCCGGCCAGCGCGGCCACCTCTCCCCGTCGTACCGCCCCTCCCGCACGCTCCTCCAACTGGGCCTCACCCGCCAGCTGCGCGGCGTCCGCGCGGCGTTCGAGCAGGTCGAGGTCGGGCGCGGCAACGGCCAGGACCGCTGTCGCGGGGCTGTCGGGCCCGCCCGCAGCACCGGCTCCCCGCAACCGCCGCAGCCGTACGGCCGCCGCCCCGGGAGCCGCCTCTTCGGCGCGGTCCAGCTCCACGCAACCCTCCTCGGCGATCCGTACCAGGGCATCCCGCAGGGCGGCCTGCGGGACGACCACCGCCACACGGCGCATCCGGACCGGAGCCACCACCTCAGACCAGGGCATCGAACACGTCCCCGGGCCGTCCGCCGCGCGCCGCCGATCCCAGCGCCGCCCGAACCCGCCAGGCGTCCACGGACAGCAGCGCCACCGCCCCGACGACCACCCGGGGACCGTACCGTCCCTCACGCAGCAGTGCCGCGCCGTCCGACCCGACCGTCCGCCACCAGCGGGCCTCCGCCCGCCACAGCTCGCCCGGCTCGTCGGCGCCCTCCAGGGCCCAGCTCGCCGACGAGGGCAGCCGCTCGCGGAACTCCCGGTACGTGACGGCGGCCGTCGCCCGGCTCCCGAGCAGCCGCGTCGCGTCGCGCAGGACGGGCTCCGGGAGGGAGCGGTGGTGCACGAACACCTCCCGGGCCGCCAGGAGGACGGCGCGTCCGCGGGCCCAGCGACCCGCGGGCCGTACGGCGACGGCGGTGCGGCGCGCGGCGCTCATCCGCATGCCGGTGACCAGGGCCCACGGCGTGTCGGCGCCCGGGTCGCCCCAGGGCGAGGCCGCGAGCGTTGCCCGGATCCCGGCGGGTGTACGGGCGCGCTCGAGACTTCGCCAGGCGGTCTCCAGTGCGCCGAGCCGGTAGGGGTCCGGGGCCTCCGCGCGGCCACCGCCGGGAGTGGTGAGCCGGGCGGCCACGTTGGCGATCTCGAACCCGGCGGCGAGCGGAACCAGCAGGCGGGCACCGCCGCCGGGCAGCCAGCCGGCCAGCACCCTCAGGTGCCAGAGCAGGGTGGCCGACACCGCCCGCTGGGCATGGCGCAGATCCGCCGCCGGCCGCGTGTATCCGGCGTAGGGCGTGGTCGCCAGACGTCGCAGGGCGTCGTCGAGTGTCGGGCCACGCGCGATCTCCCGTGCCCCGTCGATCCCCGGACACCGGCTGACGAGGGCCTTGGCGCGCACCGCCCCGGCGACCCACCCGGCACTCATGGCCCCTTCCCCTTCCCGCCCACCGGGCGCAGGGCGTCGGCCACGACGAGATCCACCAGGCGCGGCATGTTGTCGAGGGCCCGCCCAAGGATCGCCGTGGCGGTGCGGTCCCCGGCCGCGCGGAGGGCGTCCGCCTCCTGCCGCGCCGCCCGCAGGAGGGGCTCCGCGGCCCATCGGCGAACCTCGGGGACGCGCTCCCGGGCGGCATCGACGATCCGTGCCGCCTCTCGCGCGGTGTCGCGTCGCAGGGCCCCGGCCTCCTGCTCGGCGACGGCCCGGATCCGTGCCGCCTCCCGCTGCACGTCAGCCAGGCCGGCGAGGGCGGGCTCCAGTTCCGCGGCCCGTTCCGCCGCACGGTCGGCCGGTACGCCGGACGCGGACGCTCCCGGCGTACCGGCCGGGCGGAACCGCTCCAGAAAGTCCCGCAAACTCATCCGCGGCCTCCTGCCGGTCGGCTCTTCCTCCAGTTTCACGGTTGCTGTCCAGGTCCGCACCGGATAGGGCCCTCACGCCTTTCCGGCAGGGCCGTTCGGCTCTTGGCACGGGCGGCAGGGGCGGAAGACTGGGACGCAGGCAACGTGGACGCAGGAGACGCGACGCAGTCAAGGAGGCCGCCGTGAACGGGCACGACAACTTCTCCGCGGAGGCTGAGGCGCGGCGGGACGCCCCTTCCCGCCCCCCGAGCCCCGGTGAGACAGCACGGCAGGACACGCTGCTCCGCTACCTGGGTGCCGCCGCCACCGCCGCCGCCAGGCACGCGGGCGCGGAGCCGCGGGTCGCGACGGCCCCACCCAGTACCGCGGGCCGCTCCGCGCCTTCTTCCGCTCCGCGCACGGCGCCATCCGCCTCCCCCGCCGCTTCCCCGACCGAGCCGGGACCGCGTCTGGTGAGGGACGTGATGGACGTACCCGCCGCGTCCCTGCGCGAGGACCTGCCGTACCGCGACATCGCCCGTTCGCTGGCCCGCGAGCACACGAGCGTGCTCCCCGTGGTGGATGCCGAGGGCCATGTGATCGGTGTGGTCTCGGAGTCCGACCTGCTGGCCAAGGCCGCCTTCGAGGCGTCCGGTCACCGGCCCGGCCGGATCGGCAGGCTGCGTGAGCGTCGCATCCAAGGCAAGGCCCGTGGCGACCTGGCCGCAGACCTGATGACGAGTCCCGCGATCACCGTGCTGCCGGGTGCGACGGTTGCCGAGGCGGCCTGGCTCGCCGCCCTGTCCCGGCTGAAGCGGATGCCTGTCACCGACCGCGATGGCCGCCTGGTGGGCATGGTGCGCCGCGACGCGCTGCTGGACTCGCTCATCAGGGACGACGCCGGCATCCGGACGGAGGTCGAGGAGAGGATCGCGGCGTGCTGCCCCCCGGGGGACAGGGAGGACGTCGTGGTGACCGTGCACGACGGCATCGTCGAGCTGACCGGGCGGATGCCTCCGGCGTCACTGGACCGGCTGGTGGCGGAGGTGGCGGGGATCACGGATGTCGTCGAGGTGAAGAACCTGCTCACCCCGGCCTGATCCCGTCTGCTTCCGGTGGGAGAGGTGTCTCGGCGGGAGAAGTGGTCCACGGGCCCGGTCGGAGCGGTGCGGACCGGGACGGCGGCGGTCCGGCGCACGGGGAGAGCGTGAGCCGGACGGTCGTCGCCGGGCCCGGGTCCGACTGCCCGCAGGTGACGGTGCGTACCGCCGACAAGGGTCGGAGCCCTCGATCCGCCCGTCGCCGAGCACCGTCACCGTCGGGCAGGCGGACGCCGAGCACGGCCATGTGCGGCCGCGGGGCGTGGCCCCGTGCGAGTCCGACGCACGCGTCGCCGACCACGGCCGATGTCCCGTTCGGAACCGAGGAGTCCGGTCAGGCCGCGCCGTACGGCCCGTCGGCCGTCGAGCGGGAGCACCCGGACGAGGTCACGCCCGGTGCAGCTGTGCGTCCGGGGCACGGCGACCTCGATCCGGCGACGCCGGCACACCGCCGCATGCCCTGGTCACCGGTGGTCACCCAGTGGTGCGGCCGCGCCGGGGCCGACCGGCCCCGGCCACCCGGCGGCCGTGTCCCCCGCGGCCACCGGGTCCCCTTGCCGTGCGCGAGGGCGGAGCCCAGGCCCGGGCAGGCGCCCGCCCGGCCTCCGGGGCCCGTCGGGTCACGGCGCCGCAGGGGGTCGGTCGGTCCCCGGACGGGCCGGGTGGCCCCTGACACGGTCGGCGTCGCGGCGCCACGCTGATGGCGGAACCCTCACACCGGGAGGTGAACACCATGTCCCGCACCGTCACCGTCGGCCTCGACGACTCGCCCGACAGCCGGGCCGCGGCCGAGTGGGCGGCTCGCGAAGCGCTGCTGCGCGGCCTGCCCCTGAAGATCGTGCACGTCCAGGAGCCGACGCCCCGGTACGTGGCCCGCACCCCGTTGCTGGACCTGGAGAGTTACCGGCGATGGGCGCGGCGGTTGACGCACGAGTCCGCCGACGGCCTCCGACTTCGTCATCCGGGCCTCGAAGTGACCACCGAGCAGCTCACGGGGACCGTGGCCGACGTCCTGTGCGAGGCGGCGGGCTTCGCCGAACTGCTGGTCCTGGGCTCGCGGAACCTCGGCGGGCTCGGCGGTTTCCTGGTCGGGTCCGTGAGTCTGGGGGTCGTGGCCCGTGCCGAGCGTCCCGTAGTGCTCGTCCGGGCGCGGGAACGGGCCGCCGACGAGCACAGGGCCGACCCGGCGGGCGCGCCCTCCGCCGTGACGCCGTACCGCCCCGTCGTGCTGGGCCTCGACATCGAGGACCCGGACGACACGCTGCTGGAATTCGCCTTCGACGCCGCCGCCCGCCGGAAGGCCGCTCTGCGGGCGGTCCACGCCTGGCCCGAGCCCCCCAGGCCCTTCTACCGCTTCCCCGGGGACGCCGAACTCCACGACACCCTCGAGCGCGGACAGGTCTCCCTCCTGGGCAAGGTGCTGCGTCCCTGGCGGCAGAAGTTCCCGGACGTCGAGGTGATCGAGGCGAGCCGGTGCGGCAGCGCGGCCCAGGTCCTCGTCAACGAGTCCCGGGACGCCTCCCTCGTGGTCGTCGGCCGGCGTATCCGCACGGGCTTCCTCGGTGCCCACATCGGCCATGTCACGCACTCGGCCCTGCACCACATCACCGCCCCCGTCGCGGTCGTCGCGCACGGCTGAGCCGCCGCCCCCAGCAGAGGCACCCCGTGAAGGCATCAGCCGCACGGGTCTTCGGCGGACCCGCGGACCTCGGAGCCGTCGTCACCGCCGACGGGGAGCGCCCCGGTCGCACCGTTGCGGGACCGCTTCCGCTGATCACCGGGGTACCGGTCCGTCCGTGAGACGGGAGCGGCGAGCCGCGGAAGCCACGGAGGGGGCGGTGCGGGACACCCCGGCCGGCTCGCGGGTGCAACGCCGTACGATCGAGCGCTTCACCCGCGACGCCCTGCCGGTGGTGTACCGCGCAGCCGACCTGCCGGTCGTCGTCGGGGCCCGGCGCCGCCAGGGCCGCCTCGGGCCCGGGCTCGGCCGGTCGCCCACGGGGCACCGCGCCACACGGCCCGCCGTGGCCGTCGTACCGGAGTCCGCCGGACCCGCCCGCACGTCAGGGCGGCGGGCCGGTGCTCCCCGGCCGGGTCCGCGAGGGCCCGGCCGGCCATGCGAGAGCCCGGGTGACGTCGGCGACGGTGAGGATGCCGACGAGGCGTCCCTCGTCCAGGACCACCGCGCGACGCACGGGACTCGCCTCCAGCCGGGGCAGGAGGTCGAGCACCGGCTCCCCGGGCGCGGCGACGACGACCTCGTCGAGAGGACGCATCACCTCGCCGACCGTCGTACTCGCCCGCGCCTGGGCCGGCGTCGCCTCGACACGCCGCACGGTGAGCAGCCCGACCACCGAGCCGTCCGCGGCCAGCACGGGGAAGGCCGAGTGGCGGTAATGCCCGAAGGGACCCTCGGCCAGGAAGCCGCCGAGGGTCGCCGTCTCCGCAACCGTGACCGGGTGCGGAGTCATGACACGACTGACCGGGACACCGCCCAGCACGCTCCGCGTCTCGGCCTGGCGGGCTTCCGCGGTGGCCGCGCCGATGAGGAACCAGCCGATCAGAGCGGGCCACAGACCGGACAGGTGGTGACCGAACAGCACGGCCGCGAAGCCGGTCAGCACCATGAACCAGCCCAGCGCCCGGCCCGCCGCGGAGGCGCCTCGGGTGGCCCGCAGCCGGTCGCCGGTGCGATGCCACAGGTACGCGCGCAGCAGCCGTCCGCCGTCGAGCGGGGCGGCGGGCAGCGCGTTGAACACCGCCAGCAGGATGTTGATCGCGGAGAGCCAGGCGACCGCCTCGACCACCAGCCCGGAGGTGTGCAGCGCGCCCAGCGCGGCGGCGACACCCGCGAGGACACCACCGGCCAGCAGACTGGTGAGCGGACCCACGACGGCGATGCGCAGCTCCGCGGCCGGGGTCGCGGCCTCGCTGTGCAGGCGCGCGGCGCCGCCCAGCATCCACAGGGTGATGCCGTCGACCTGCACGCCGTTGCGGCGGGCGACCACGGCGTGCGCCAGCTCGTGCGCCAGCAGCGAGACGAGGAAGACGACAGCGGTCAGCAGAGCGAGAGCCCAGTACCGCACGGCGGAGTGGCCCGGATGGGCGGCGGGGAACTCACCCCGCGCGAGGACGACCGTCACCAGGGCGACGATGACCAGGACGCTCCAGTGCAGGCCGACCCGTACGCCGGCGATCCGGCCGAGGGACAGCGTCTCGTTCAATGCACCTCGCCTCCATCCTCCGGCCCGCCTGCCAAGGCCCGCCGGCTCGCCCGCCGGGGACGGCCGTGCCGGTGCGGGGGACGGTTCATCCCGTCTTCGGGCCCCACAGCGGGCCCACCGCGTCCCATTCCTGTTCCCAGCGGGCCATGCGACGCCGGTCGAGCCGTGCTCGCGCGACAGCGCCCGCGCCGAGGACCGGAGCCGCGACGGCGAGGGCCGCAGCGGCACCGAAGAGAGCGGCCTCGACGTGGCCCTCGGTGCGGCCCGTCGGCCGTGAGAGCGTGAGCCGGCCCCGGTCGTCCTGCCAGACCGTCACCGGGGCTCCGGCCTTCAGGCCACCGTCCACCGGCGTCCGTCCGCTACGGGAGGTCCCGTCGGGAGCCGTCCAGCGCACCGGGACCTCGACACGGTCGTCGGCCGACCAGCGCGCGGTGACACCGTGTGGCGCGTCGGCGAGGAGGACCGCTCGGACGGCGTGCCCGTGGGCGCGCTCCTGAGCGAACGCGTGCTCGGCGCCGCGGGCCGTCAGCAGGGCGACCACGGCACCGGCGAAGGCGACGATCACGCAGACGGCCAGGACGACCCATGCCTCGACGACGTCCTCGTGCCGCCGCAGCGGATTGCTCCGCCACCGCCACAGCCACTTCGTGGTGCCCATCGCGGAACACCTCCTCGTCGTGCCTTCTTCGAGGGTCGCTCCGGCGGGGCCCCGGCCACAGGGGCCGACGAGACCCGGGGAGAGGCCGCCCGGACCCCGATCGGGCGCCGGCGGGGTCCCTTGGTCCCTGCCGGGCTCCCGCGACCGCTCCCGAGGACCGGTGCGCAAGTGCGCGGCTCGGCCGCGTCCCGTCGCGGCACGGGTGCCGCCCCGCCGCGGCGAACCGCGCTCGCGACCACGCCCGAGCCGTCAGCCGGTTGTGGTCTCCGTGCTCCCCGTCTCGGCGAGGAGGACACCGGTGACCAGCTCGGGGCGGATGCGCACCACCTGGTCCGCGGATTCCGTCGGCGCCCCGGGCAGCAGTTCGTGGACACGCTCCAGTTCGTCCGGGTCGGTCACCACTCGGGCATATCCCGTGACGACCACGCTCCAGCCGAGGTGGGTGTCCGGATCGATGGCGTCGGCCTCGTACGCGACGATGACGCCCGCGTTGTCGGTCGGCTGTGCGTGCGACGTCAGCGCGGCCCCCTCGTGGGTGCGGATGACGACATCCCCGCCGTCCAGGACGTGGTGGACCGGGCGGACCGTGGGCAGTGCCTGCCGGGTGAAGACGACTCTGCCCAGCGACACGCTGCCCAGCAGCCGCAGGGCCTCGGCGCGGCCGAGACCGGTGCGCCGCTGTGGTCGCGTCTCCTTGGCTGCCATGACGTGCCTCCTTCCGCCGCCGGCCCGGCCCGTGCGCTGAGGGGACCGTGCGCCGCCCTCACCTGCTGTCACTCGTGCACGTGTCCGCCAGCGCCGCCCTGCCCGCCTCAAGACGGGCCACCGGCACCCGGAACGGGGAGCACGAGACGTAGTCCACGCCGACCTCGTGGAAGAAGCGGATCGACTCCGGGTCGCCCCCGTGCTCCCCGCAGACGCCGGTCTCCAGCTCCGGGCGCGCCGCACGACCTTCCTCGACGGCGATCCGGACCAGCCGGCCCACGCCCTCCCGGTCGAGCGTCTCGAAGGGCGAGGCGGTGAAGACGCCCTTGTCCAGGTAGGCCGGGAAGAACGCGGCCTCCACGTCGTCCCTGGAGAAACCCCACGTGGTCTGGGTGAGGTCGTTGGTACCGAAGGAGAAGAACTCGGCCTGCTCGGCGATCCGGCCGGCCGTGAGCGCCGCCCGGGGCAGTTCGATCATGGTGCCGACAGGGCAGTGGACGGGGGTACCGGTCTCCTCGGCGACCTCGCCGAGGACACCCACCACCTCTTCGCGGGCGAGCCGCAGCTCCTCGACGGCGCCGACGAGCGGCACCATGATCTCCGCATACGGGGAGCCACCCGCCCGCGTCCGCTCGACGACCGCTTCGGCGATCGCCCGGACCTGCATCGCGACCAGACCCGGAACCACCAGGCCGAGCCGCACGCCCCGCAGGCCGAGCATCGGGTTCTCCTCGTGCATCCGGTTCACCGCCGCCAGCAGCTCCACCTGGTGCGCGTCGGGGGGTCGCCCCGTGGCCTCGGCGGCGGCGATGCGGACGGCCAGATCGGTGCGGTCGGGCAGGAACTCGTGCAACGGCGGGTCGAGCAGCCGGATGGTGACCGGGAGACCGTCCATCGCCTCCAGGATGCCCGTGAAGTCCCGCCGCTGGAGCGGCAGCAGGGCCCCCAGCGCGCGGTCGCGATCGGTGTCCGTACGGGCCAGGATCATCTCCTCGACCAGTTTGCGCCGCTCGCCGAGGAACATGTGCTCGGTGCGGCACAGCCCGACGCCCCGGGCTCCGAATCTCCGTGCCCGGGCGGCGTCTTCGGGAGTGTCGGCGTTGGCGCGCACCTCCAGCCGCCGTACCGAGTCGGCGTGGTCCAGCACTTGGGCCACCGCCGCGACCACGCTGCCGGTCCGCTCACCGCTCTCCAGGTAGCGCATGGTCGCGGACGCGGCCAGGGGAACCGGCCCGAGGTACACGTCACCCGTGGAGCCGTCGACCGAGATGACGGTGCCCTCCTCGACGACGGTGCCGTCACGGGTGGTGAAACGCCGGGCCTCCGCGTCGACGGTGATGTCCCGTGCCCCGCACACGCACACCCTGCCCATGCCCCGGGCGACGACGGCCGCGTGGCTGGTCTTGCCGCCGCGGCCGGTCAGCACCGCCTGCGCGGCCACCATCCCGGGCAGGTCTTCGGGCGTCGTCTCCTCGCGGACGAGCACCACGCCCTCGTCGGCCGCGGCACGCCGTACGGCCTCCGCGGAGTCGAACACGGCCGCGCCCACCGCGGCGCCGGGCGAGGCCGGCACACCACGGGTGAGCGTCCCACCGGTGGCGGTGGTGTCGAAGCGCGGGAACATCAGCCGGGCCAGCCCGTCACCGCTGACCCGCGCCAGGGCCTCGTCGGAACTGATGAGACCTTCCCGCTCCAGCGCGGTGGCGAGGGTGAAGGCGGCCTCCGCGGTGCGCTTGCCCACCCGGGTCTGCAACAGCCACAGCGTTCCGCGTTCGATGGTGAACTCGATGTCGCACAGGTCTCGGTAGTGCCGCTCCAACGTCCGCGCGTGATCGCGCAGCCGCCGGTACGAGCGGGGGTCGAGCCGTTCCAGCACGGCCAGCGGCAAGGCGTCCCGTCCACCCGATACGACGTCCTCGCCCTGGGCGTTCGGCAGGTAGTCGCCGTACAGGCCGGGGCGGCCGGTGGCCGGATCACGGGTGAAGGCGACGCCGCTGCCGGAGTCCGGGCCCAGGTTGCCGAACACCATGCGCTGCACGGTGACGGCCGTTCCCAGGTCGTCCGGGATGCGCTCGCGGCGCCGGTACAGCACGGCGCGTTCGGCGTTCCAGGACCGGAACACGGCGAGGATCGCCTGCCGGAGCTGCTGGGAGGGGGACTGGCGGAAGTCGCGGCCGGTCTCGTTCCGGATCAGGGTCTTGTACGTCTCCACCAGCCACGCGAGATCGCTCGCGTCGAGACGCAGGTCGTCGGGAGCCCCGCGGGCGTCCTTCAGCAGGGCCATGGCCTCGTCGAAGAGGGCCGGATCGACCCCCGACACCGTGCTGCCGTACATCCGGACGAGCCGGCGGTAGGAGTCCCAGGCGAAGCGCTCGTTGCCGGATGCCTTGGCCAGACCGAGCACGGAGTCGTCGTTGAGGCCGATGTCGAGCACCGTCTCCATCATGCCGGGCATCGAGTAGCGCGCCCCGGAACGGACGGAGACCAGCAGCGGGTCGTCCCCCTGCCCGAGCAGCCGCCCGGCACCCGTCTCCAGCGCCGAGAGGTGCCGGGAGACCTCCGCGGACAGGCCGTCCGGTTCCCCGCCGGTGGCCAGGAAGACGCGGCAGGCCTCGGTGGAGACGATGAATCCCGGCGGTACCGGCAGCCCCAGCCGGGTCATCTCGCCCAGGTTCGCGCCCTTGCCGCCCAGCAGGCCGGCCAGTTCGCGGCCACCGTCCTGGAAGTCGTACACGTAGCGGACCATGACGCCACCCCTCGGCTCCGAGTTCCCGGTACCTCCCAGCCTGGAAGGGGGCGGCGCACCGGGGCAGGTGCCCTCCGTCCCAGGAGGTGGGCCGACCGGCCCTGACTGCCGGGCGGGAGTGTCGCCGCGATGCCGGGGGACCGTCCCGGGCCGCCGGACCCGCCGCGCTGCGTTCACCGGCAGAGGCTGGTTGACTGGTGTGGAGGAGCGTCATGGCCAGTGCGGACGATCATCCGGTACACCTGCCCCGGCTGAAGCTCGACGAACTGCTGGAGGAGCTCCAAGCGCGGATCGACGCGGCCCGCGGTACCCAGGACCGGGTGCGCAGCCTGCTGGAGGCGGTGCTCTCCGTCGGCCGCGAACTGGACCTCGAACAGGCCCTGGACTCCATCACGTAGGCGGCCGCCGTGCTGGTCGACGCCGAGTACGCCGCCCTCGGTGTCATCGGGCCCGGCGGCGATTTCCTCCCGGCCTTCCACACTGTCGGGGTGACCGAGGAGCAGATCGCCGCGATCGGCCCCTTCCCCAAGGGCCACGGCATCCTCGGAGAGGTCATCCGGAACCCGGAGCCGCTCCGGCTGGAGAAGATCTCCCAGCACCCCGCCTCGTACGGCTTCCCGCCTCACCACCCGCCGATGAACAGCTTCCTGGGCGTTCCCATCCGGGTCCGCGGCGAGGTGTACGGCAATCTGTACCTGACCGAGAAGCGCGGTGGCCGGCAGTTCGACGAGGAGGACGAGTCGGTGCTGTCCACGCTGGCCGTGGCGGCCGGCATGACGATCGACAACGCCCGGCTGTACGAGGAGTCCCGGCTGCGCGAACGCTGGCTGCTGGCGAACGCCGACATCACCTACAGCCTGATGTCCGGCAGCGAGGACGCCGAGCCCCTGGAACTGATCGCCGAACGGGCACGCGAGATCCTGCGGTCGGCCCTGGCGGCGGTGGCGATCCCCATGGAGGCCGCCGAGTCCCTCACCGTCGAGATCGCCGTGGGCGTGGACGCGGAGGCGCACCGGGGGCTGGTGCTGCCCCTGGCGAGCACGCTCATGGGCCTCGCCTTCTCCGCTGCCGCGCCGGTCACCAGCGACGACGTGCGGTGGGACGAGAGGATCTCCCCTGAGCCGCCGCGCTTTCGGGGTCTCGGCCCCGCCGTGGCCGTCCCCATCGGCACCGGGGAAGGCGGCGTGCGCGGCGTGGTGCTGGTGGCCCGCGAGGCCGGTGCACCGGTGTTCTCGGGCGAGGAGACCGAGAAGCTCCAGGGCTTCGCCGCGCAGGCCGCCATCGCGATGGAGCTGGCCGGGCGGCGCAAGGAGGCCGAACGGATCGCGGTGCTCCACGACCGTGACCGGATCGCCCGGGACCTGCACGACCTGGCCGTCCAGCGACTCTTCGCGACCGGCATGACGCTACAGAGTGCGAGCCGTCTCATCGACCACCCCGAGGCCGCCGAGCGTGTGCTGCGGGCCGTGGACGACCTGGACGAGACCATCAAGATCCTCCGCTCGGCCATCTTCGGGCTGCGCGCCCGTGTGAGTGCCGTCGACACCGGGCTGCGGGCCCGGGTGGTGGACGTCGTCGGTGAGAAGACCCCGCTGCTGGGCCTCACGCCCGGCGTGCGTATCGAGGGCCTGGTCGACACCGAGGTCCCCACGGAGATCGCCGACCACGTCGTGGCAGTCCTCTCCGAGGTCCTCACCGAGGTCGCCCACAACGCCCATCTGGACCGGGTGCTGGTCGCCCTGACGACCGACGGCCGGGAAGTCTCCCTCACGGTCGCGGACAACGGTGTAGGAACCTCCCCCGACGGCCGGCGCGGCGGACTGCGCGACATCGCCGAGCGCGCGGAGCGGCTGGGCGGGCACCTCGACGTGTCCGCCCCCGAGGGGGGCGGTGCCGTACTGCGCTGGCGGGTGCCCCTGCCCGGCAGGTGGGAGAGCGGACACCCCCCTGCGCGGGGGCGGAGGGGTCCGGCGGACCGGCGTTGAGGGAGCGAAGGCCGAGGAGGCCCAGGCACGGGCCGCTCGGCCCATGTCCCGTGTCCGGTCGCCGGCGCAGCCTGAAGGTGTGCGGGTCGAGCCAGAGCGCGTCGACCAGCACCTCGCGCCGCATGGCGCGCCGGATCTCGTCGTCGGTACGCAGGAAGACCTGGAGCAGATCGCGGCGGGTGACGATGCCGACGAGACGGTCCTCCTCGTCGACCACCGGCAGACGCTCGACGCCGTGCCGCGTCATCAGCCGGGCGGCCTCCGGCAAGCAGGAACCGGCCCGGACCGTCACCGCGGGTGCCGACATGATTCCGCCGGCCGTGCGAGCCCGGCTCCGGGCGGAACTCAGGCGGGTACGGCGGCGGAGCTTGCCCCAGACGGTGAGACGGCCACCGGTTCCGCTCGACCGCGCCTGCCGCTGCACCAGGTCGGTCTCCGAGACGACCCCGATGACCTTGTCGTCCTCGTCGACCACGGTCAGCCCGCTGACGCCGCGGTCGCGCAAGAGGCGTACGACGTCCTTGAACGGGGTGCCGTACCGGGCGGTGACGACGTCGCCACTCATGACCTCGCCGATCCTCGTGCGTTCCATGGCTGTCCTCCTTCTCGGCGGCCGTGGCCCGGTCGGCGGGCACGGGTCGCGGGGGCGGCGCGGAACCAGCCGTCGGCGCGCGTCGGCGGCGGTGACGCCGCATGTCCCGGCCGGCCCGGGGCCGAGTCCGCCGCCGGGGAAGGCCCGCGGTCATCCAGGAGAGGCCGTCGGCCCCGAGGGCGTTCATCGTGGCTGCCTGGAGGCCGGTCATCACGAGGTCTCCCTCCGGGCGACCCCGCCTCCAGCGTCCGGCGGTGCCGGTGGGCCGTACAGGGGCTGACCGGGCACCGGGCGGGCCGAACGGCCCTCAGGGGGACGAAGGCGCCCCGGCGAACACCTCTGCCCGGGCTCACCGGGCCAGCGAGAAATAGTTCTCCTCTTCCTGCGTGAAGTGCAGGCGCAGGACGCCGTACAGCCCGTACAGGCAGGAACGCAGGTCGTCGAGCTGGCCGGGGGACAGCCCGCCGCCGGCGCGGGCCAGCTTCAGGTGGGTGGCGACGCGGCGGGAGAGGCGTTCGATCTCGGTATGGGCCCGGCTCATGGTGGCCGTGGCCTCCGGGCCGCCGAGCGCGGGGGCGAGGGCGGGATAGAGCTCGTGCTCCTCGGCGTACTCGTGCGGCAGCAGCCGATCGGTGAGCAGCCGGTGCGCCTCCTCGACGGCCGCCAGAGCCCGCGGGCAGGGACGGTCGGAGAGGCGGTCGGCCGCACCGCGCACCGCTTCGAGCACGTCCTGGAGGTCGTCGTGTTCCGCGGCGAAGCGCTGGACCAGCGCCTCGGCGGCCGGTGCCAGCGCCGGCCGTGTGGCCTGGTCCGTGCGCAGCGCGCGCAGGGCGTTCAGGATGACCGCCACGTCGATGGCCTCCTGGAGGAGGGCGCCGCCGGCGGGTGGCAGGAAGCCGAAGGCGGCGGCGGCCATCGCGGCCAAGGACATCGCCATTCCGCCCAGAGCACTCTGCACGGCGATCCGCCGGGCCCGTACGGCGATGAGGACGGCGTCGGCGAGCCGGTCCACGCGATCGGTGGTCAGCACGATGTCGGCGGCCTCCGAGGAGGCGGTGGAACCACGGGCCCCCATCGCCACACCGATGTCCGCGGCGGCCAGCGCCGGCGCGTCGTTCACGCCGTCGCCCACCATGACGGTGACCGCGCGTTCCCGTTCGGCCCGTACGACGGCGACCTTGCCGGCGGGGTCGAGCCCGGAGCGGACGTCGTCCAGGCCGAGGACGGCGCCCACCTCCGCCGCCGGCTCCGCGCGGTCGCCCGTCAGCATCAGCAGCCGCCCGACGCCCGCGGCCCGCAGGTGACGCAGGGCGCGCGGGGCATCGGGGCGGAGGGGGTCGCGAAGCAGCACCGCGCCCGCCGGACATCCATCGACGGTCAGCCAGGCGACTGCCGCGCCGTCGAGAAGTGCCCGGTTGTCCACCGCTCTCGCCCAGGCCGGGCGGGCGCCGGACGCGTCGACGCGGCCCACCGACACCCGGTGCCCGTCCACAGCGCCTGAAGCACCCCGGCCGGGCTCCTCCGTGACGTCGGACGGCACCGACAGGACCAGCTTCCGCTCCCGCGCGGCGCCGACGATCGCCTCGGCCAGGACATGCGGGGAGTACTGGTCCAGCGACGCGGCGAACCTCAGCACCTCCGCGGACCGCCACTTCGGCGCGGCGACCACGTCGAGGACGCGGGGACGGCCGCGGGTGAGGGTGCCGGTCCTGTCGAGCAGCAGGGTCCGGGCCCGGCCCAGGTTCTCCAGGGCGCCGCCGTCGCGCATGACGACTCCCAGGCGTGAGGCGCGGGAGATCCCGGAAACGATGGCCACCGGTGCGGCCAGCAGCAGCGGACAGGGTGTGGCGACCACCAGCACCGCGACCGCTCGGACCGCCGAGCCGCTGAACAGCCAGGCCAGTCCCGCCACCGCGAGGGCGAGGGGAAGGAACCACGCCGCGTACCGGTCGGCCAGCCGGACCACGGGCGCGGACTCGGCCCCGGCCTGCCTGGCCAGCCGCACGATCCCGGCGTAGGTACTGTCCTGCTCGGCTGCCGTGGCCCGCAGCTCGAAGGCGCCGCCCGCGTTGACCACCCCGCTGCGGACCGTGTCACCCGCCGCCCGTTCCACGTTCGAGGACTCGCCGGTGAGCACGGACTCGTCGAGGCTCGCCACGGCGCCCTCCACCCGCCCGTCGACCGGGACTACCTCCCCCGGGCCCACGACCAGCAGGTCACCTGCGGCGACCTCGGCCAGCGGAACCGTGGCGACGCCGTGCGCCGTGCGGCGGCGCGCCGAGCGGGGCGCGTGCTCCAGGAGCGTACGCAGATCGTGCGAGGCCCGCCGCCGGGCTGCGGCCTCCAGGGTCCGGCCGGTGGCCAGCATCAGCGCGATCAGCGCACCGGCCAGGTACTCATGGACGGCGAGGGTGCCACCGAGAGCGAGAACCGCGATCAGGTCGACGCCCGCACGGCCGTGACGAAGCGCGGCGAGCACCCAGCCCACCGCCGGCAGGACCGCGGCGAGGGTGCCCAGGCCCCACAGCAGATCGGCGAGCCCCTCGTCACCGGCGAGCCAGGCGGCACCCCCCGCCGCCAAGGCCGCCGCCGTGACTGCCAGGAGGGCGGACTCCGACCGCGCCGACGCGACCGCCCCGGCCGGAGAAAGGCGTCGTGTGATCAGGGCTGAGCGGTTCATGTCCACCTCTGTCGGTCAGGCATCGCTGCCGAAGGCGTACCCCCCGTCCATCACATCCCGCCGCGCCGGGCCCGCGGCAGGGGACGAACGGCCCCGCGGCCAGGGCCGTACGAACTCCGCTCGCGCCCTCGGGCGGTCTGCCGGACACGCCCCGAGCACCTTCGCCCGCCGAGAGGGCCCATCCGTCCCTCGCGTCGGCCTCACCGGCCCATGACAGGCTCGGCGGTCCGGGCGGGCGTGGGAAGGTGACAGCCGATGGCTGTGATCGCGAACGGCCCCTCGCCCCCCACGGCGAGGTGACGGTCCGTCGGGTCAGCCGGCCGGGTGCTCCGCCGGTTGCCGGTTCCGTCCGCCCGTGCCGGACCGAACTCGGTTCCGCCCGGCCGGTTCCCTCCCGCCCGTGCCGGACCGCACCCGGAGACTGTTTGTTAGGCTCCCCTTGCCTCTCGTGGGGGAAGTCCGGTGAGAATCCGGCGCTGTCCCGCAACGGTGTGCACGGTGGCCGGTCCCGATGGCCCTCGTGCGAGCCCGATCGCCCACAAGGGAGCACCGACCCGTTGACTGCTCGCCGAGGACTGCGAGAGGGGTCCGGGCGGCCGGGCACGGCCGTACGGGCTGTCTCCCGTTGGAGGTCCAGCAGGCGGCCCGTGTGAAGGACGGCCCCTCGTTGCGTCGAAGTACGACTCCCGGCCGCATACCCGTGCTGCCGCTCGGCATCGCCCTTGCGCTGCTGCTTCTGGCGTCACTCACCTGCGGAGTCGGGCTCGGAGCCGCCGGGGTCGGCTGGGCGGACGTGCTGCGCTCCCTGTGGGCCGGGCTCACCGGCGCCACCCTGCCCGCGCGCGACGCCGCCGCCTACACCATCGTCTGGGAGATCCGGCTGCCCAGGGTGCTGCTCGGCGCCGTGGTCGGAGCGGGTCTCGCGGCCGTGGGCGTGGCCGTGCAGGCGATGGTGCGCAACGCCCTGGCCGACCCGTTCGTCCTGGGCGTCTCCTCCGGTGCGGCGGTCGGCGCCAACGCCGTGATCCTCCTCGGCGCGTTCGCCGGGCTCGGCGTGTGGGCGCTGTCCGTCTCGGCGTTCGCCTCGGCACTGGCCGCCATGGCGCTCGTCTACGCCGTGGCCCGCACGCCCCACGGGCTGACCCCGCTGCGGCTGATCCTCACCGGTACGGCGCTGGCGTACGGCTTCGAGGCCGTCACGACGGTGATGGTGTTCGGCGCGGTCCGCGGCGAGGCGGCCCGGTCGGCGATGATGTGGCTGCTGGGCAGCCTGGGCGGCGCGACCTGGGCCCAGGTGCCGCTCGCCGCGGTCACCGTGCTGGCGGGATGGGTCTGGCTGCGGTGGCGGGCCGAATCCCTGAACGCGCTCGCCATGGGCGACGAGACCTCGGCCGCGCTCGGTGTGCGACCGGACCGGCTGCGCCGGGAGCTGTTCCTGGTCACCGCGGCCGTCACCGGGACGGTGGTGGCGGTCAGCGGGGCCATCGGCTTCGTCGGCCTGATGGTGCCGCACGTCGTACGGATGCTGGTCGGCGCCGACCACCGGCGGGTGCTCGCCGTCGCCCCGCTCGCCGGAGCCGTGCTGCTGGTCTGGGCGGACGTACTCTCCCGGCTGCTGTTCGCGCCGGCCGAACTGCCGGTCGGAGTGATCACCGCGGTGGTCGGGGTGCCCGCGTTCCTGCTGCTGATGCGGCGGGGCGGCTACGCGTTCGGAGGGCGTTGAGCATGCGCCTCGACATCGACGACGTCACGATCGAGACCGCCGGGGCCCGCCTGGTCGAGCACATCGACCTCACCGTGGACAGCGGAGCCTTCGTCGGACTCGTCGGCCCCAACGGCAGCGGCAAGTCGACCCTGCTGCGCTCCGTGTACCGGGCCCTGCGGCCGTCCGGCGGGGTGGTCCGGCTGGACGGCGACGACCTGCACGCCATGGACCCGCGCGCCACCGCCCGGTCGCTGGCCGCGCTGCCGCAGGAGTCCTCGGCCGAGTTCGACTTCACCGTCGCCGAGGTGGTCGCCATGGGGCGGCTGCCGCACCGCGACCGCACGGCCGCGGCGGACCGCGAGATCTGCGCCCGGGCGATGGAGCGCACGGGCGTCGCCCACCTCGCCGGCCGTGGGTTCCCCGGCCTGTCCGGCGGCGAGAAGCAGCGCGTCCTCATCGCCCGCGCCCTCGCCCAGCAGCCGCGGGTGCTCGTCCTCGACGAGCCCACCAACCACCTCGACATCGCCCACCAGCTGGACGTCCTCGCCCTGGTCCGCGACAGCGGCCCGACCGTGCTGGCGGCACTGCACGACCTCAACCTCGCCGCGGCCCACTGCGACGTGCTGTACGTCATCGACGGCGGCCGGATCGTCGCCTCCGGACCCCCGCACGACGTCCTCGGACCGGCGCTGCTGGCCGAGGTGTTCGGGGTCCGCGCCCATGTCGTCCGGCACCCCGGGACGAACGCCGTCCAGCTCCTGTTCGACCTGCTCCCGCCCACCACCTGAAGGACGCCCATGCGCAAGCAGCTATTCGCCGCAGCCCTCTGCCTCGCCGTGACCACCACCGGATGCGGCGCCACGGTGGAGGCGCCCCGGGAGGCGAAGTCCCGGGCGGTCACCCTCACCAACTGCGGCCGGAAGGTGACGTACGACAAGGTCCCCGAGCGGGTGGTGACCAACGACGTCGGCATCACGGAGCTGATGTTCGCCCTGGGCCTGGAGGACCGCATGGCGGGCTTCGCCATGCCGGACGACAAGGGCGACCTGCACGGCGTGCCGTGGAAGGACGGCTACGACAAGGTCAAGTGGCTGTCCAAGGACCAGCTCACCAAGGAGAACGTCCTCGACGCCCACGCCGATCTCGTCTTCGCCGGCTGGAACTACGGCTTCCGCGAGGACGGCGGGTTCACCCCCGACGCGCTGGAGAAGCTCGGCATCCCCTCGTACATCCTCACCGAGTCCTGCCACAACGGCCGTACGAAGTCCTCGCGCGGCATCATGCCGCCCCTGGACGCCCTGTACGCCGACCTCACCAACCTCGGCAGGCTCTTCGGCGTCGAGGACCGCGCCGCCACGCTGATCGCCGGATTCCGGAAGCGGATCGCGGACGTGCGGGCGAAGGCGCCCAAGGGCTCCGACCGCCCTTCGGTCTTCCTCTACGACAGCGGCAGGGACGCGCCGTTCACCGCAGGCCGCTACGCCGCCCCGGAGCAGATCATCACCGAGGCCGGCGGCGTCAACGTCATGCACGACCTGGCGGACTCCTGGACCACGGTCGGCTGGGAGAGCGTCGTCGAGCGGAACCCGGACACCATCGTCATCTGCGACTACGGAGACGTCAGCGCCGAGCAGAAGCGGAAGTTCCTGCTCTCCTACGCCCCGCTGCGCGACGTCTCCGCCGTCAGGCACCGCCGGATCCTCGTCCTCGACTACGCCGACCTGGTCGAGAGCCCCCGCAACCCGTCGGCGATCGCCCGGCTCGGCGCCTACCTGCGGACCGTGCCGGCCGGCCGGTGACCCGGCGGCCCACCGGAGCGGGCCGCGTCCCGCCCGGCCGCCGCCCACCGCTCCCGTGCTCCCGCACCGCGCCTCGTGAACGGACCCGGACCCATGCGCGTACTGATCCTCGGCGGCACCACGGAGGCCCGCCGCCTCGCCGAACTCCTCCACGGCACCCCCGGACTGGAGCTGACCAGCTCCCTCGCCGGACGTGTCGCCGACCCCCGGCTGCCCCCGGGCGGCACCCGGATCGGCGGCTTCGGCGGGGCGGCGGGACTGGCCGCGTGGCTGCGTGAGCACGGAACCGGCGCGGTCGTCGACGCCACCCACCCCTTCGCCGGCACGATCGGTCACCACGCGCTCCGGGCCGCTGCCGCCGTCCGCGTCCCCCTGCTCGTGCTGCGCCGTCCCGGCTGGCTCCCCGTCGAGGGCGACCGCTGGCACGAGGTGGGCTCGCTGGAGGAGGCGGCCGCGGCGCTGCCCGCGCTCGGCCGGCGCGTCTTCCTCACCACCGGACGCATGGGACTGGCCGCTTTCGCCGCGCTGGACGACCTCTGGTTCCTCGTGCGCTCCGTCGACGCCCCCGGGCCCCCGCACCCGGCGCGCATGGAGGTGCTGCTCGACCGCGGCCCCTTCACCCTCGACGGGGAACGGGAGCTGCTGCGGCGCCACCGCGTCGACGTCGTCGTCACCAAGGACAGCGGCGGGGCGGCCACCGCGCCGAAGCTGGCCGCCGCCCGGGAGGCCGGGCTGCCCGTCGTCCTGGTCCGCAGACCACCGGCTCCCGAGGGCGTACCCGTCGTGCCGGACGCCGGGAGCGCCGCCCGCTGGGTCCGCGAACGCCTCGCCCGGGGGCCTTCCCCGGACCGCTGACCGAAACCCGCGGCACGGCCTGGACGGGATGACCGGCATTACGTAGGGCCCGGGAAACCCGGCACGGCCCGGGCCGCACGGCCTCACACCCGGTGGCCCCACGCCCGGTGGACCCACGCATCACCCGCCCGCCCCCCGCGCGGACCGGCGCGCAGGCCGGCGCGGCGCCCGGGCGGTCCCCTCGCGAGCCGGAGCACCGGTGCCCCGGCGCCGGCTCACCGGGCCGAGCCGCAGCGGCTACGGCTCGCCGGTCACTCCTCCTCGCTGGCCAGGGCGTTGAGCGCGGCGGCGGCGATGGCGCTGCCGCCCCGTCGGCCGCGTACCACCAGGTACTCCAGGCCGGACGGGTGTGCGGCCAGGGCGTCCTTGGACTCGGCGGCGCCGACGAAGCCGACCGGGACGCCGATGACGGCGGCGGGCCGGGCGGCACCCTCCTCGATCATCTCCAGGAGGCGGAACAGGGCGGTGGGCGCGTTGCCGACGGCGACGACCGCGCCGTCCAGGCGGTCGCGCCAGAGTTCCAGCGCGGCGGCGCTGCGTGTGGTGCCCAGCTTCGCGGCCAGTTCCGGGACGGCCGGGTCGGACAGGGTGCAGAGCACGTCGTTGCCGGCGGGCAGCCGCTTGCGGGTGACGCCGCTGGCCACCATGTGGACGTCGCAGAGGATCGGGGCGCCGGCACGCAGGGCCTCGCGGGCCCGGGCCACCACCGCGGGCGAGTAGGCCAGGTCGCGTACGAGGTCGACCATCCCGCAGGCGTGGATCATGCGCACCGCGACCTGGCCGACGTCGGAGGGCAGTCCCGCGAGGTCGGCTTCCGCGCGGATGGTGGCGAAGGACTGGCGGTAGATCGCCGCGCCGTCCTTCTCGTAGACGTGGGGGGTCACGCTGCTCTCTTCGTCGCTGCGGGCGGGGGCACGGCGGTCGAGCATACCGAGCCGCCCCCCGCCGGGCCGTCCGCCCCCCACCGGGCGTCTTCCTCCCGTCCCCGCCGGGCCGTTCGCCCCTTCCCGCCGGGCCGTTCGCCCTCCCTCGCCCCGCCTCCGGGGGAGGGGTCCTAGGTCCGAAGCCTGATCGCGGGATAGAGTTCTTGCTGCTAGCGTGCAGCTGCACATTGCTTGCAACAAGGATCGATCCGCAAGGACGTCGGAGGACGTTGGACATGGCGCTTTACACGCTCCCGGAGCTCCCGTACGACTACGCGGCGCTCGCCCCGGTCATCAGCCCGGAGATCATCGAGCTGCACCACGACAAGCACCACGCGGCGTACGTGAAGGGCGCGAACGACACCCTGGAGCAGCTCGCCGAGGCGCGGGACAAGGAGTCGTGGGGCTCGGTCAACGGCCTGGAGAAGAACCTCGCCTTCCACCTCTCCGGCCACATCCTGCACAGCATCTACTGGCAGAACATGACCGGCCCGAAGGACGGCGGCGGCGAGCCGCTGGCCCAGGACGGCGTCGGTGACCTGGCGGACGCGATCACCGAGTCCTTCGGCTCCTTCGCCGGTTTCAAGGCCCAGCTCTCCAAGGCGGCGGCCACCACCCAGGGCTCCGGCTGGGGCGTGCTGGCCTACGAGCCGCTCAGCGGCCGCCTGATCGTCGAGCAGGTCTACGACCACCAGGGCAACGTCGGCCAGGGCTCGACCCCGGTCCTTGTCTTCGATGCCTGGGAGCACGCCTTCTACCTCCAGTACAAGAACCAGAAGGTCGACTTCATCGAGGCCATGTGGCAGGTCGTCAACTGGCAGGACGTGGCCCGGCGCTACGCCGCCGCCAAGGAGCGCGGCGACAGCCTGCTCCTCAAGCCGTGACGCCGTAGTCACACCGATGTCCTGCTCGTGATCGTCTTCTCACCCTTCACGGCAGGCACCCGAAGGGCTCCCGCGGGCCACCGCCGGCGGGAGCCCTTCGCGGGCTCCCCACCGGCGCGCCACCGGAGGCATGCTGTTTCGGGACGGAGGCGGCGCGGAACCCGACCGCGCCGCCGCGCCCACCGGCGGCGACGAGAGGTGGCATCCGATGGCCGAGGTCACACCCGCGGGCACGGGCGACCCGGGGCTGTTCACCCCCGCGTCCGTGACCTGGCAGATGCACGGCGACCCCATGATGTGGGTCGCCGGTGTCCGCGCGCTCTACCTCCAGGCCCTGCACCCGCGCGCGGTCCGCGGCGTCACCCAGAACTCCGACTTCCGGCGCGACGCCTGGGGACGGCTGATGCGGACCGCGAGCTTCGTCGGAACGACCACGTACGGCACCACCGAGGCGGCCGAACGGGCCGGGGCCCGGGTGCGGAGGATACACAGGACGCTCACCGCCACCGACCCGGTGAGCGGGGAGCGGTACGCCCTGGACGACCCCGCGCTGCTGCTCTGGGTGCACTGCGCGGAGATCGACTCTTATCTGCACGTCCTGCGCCGCTCCGGCTTCCCGCTCACCGACGCCCAGGCCGACCGGTACCTGGGCGAACACCGGGTCAGTGCCCGCCTGGTGGGCCTCGACCCGGACGCCGTACCCGGCAGCCGCGCCGAGATGGCTACGTACTTCGCGCGGGTGCGGCCGGACCTCGCCGCTGGCCCCGAGGCGCGCGAGGTGGACGACTTCCTGCGCCGCCCGCCCGTGCACCCGCTCCTCGCACCGGCGCGCGAACTGCTGTGGCGGCACGTGGCCCGGCTGGCGTACGCCTCCCTTCCCCCGTACGCCCACGAGCTGTACGGCAGACCGGCCCCCGCGCCCGCCACCGTCACCCGCGGACTGCGCGCCACGGGTGCCGTACTGCGCGCGATCCCGGCGTCGCTGCGCTGGCGGCTGCCGCCGCGGCACATCCTGCGCGCGATGGCGCGGCTCGGCCCCGGCGCGCGCCCGGCCCGGCACGGACCCCGGTGACCGGCACGGACCCCGGTGACCGGCCACCCGCGCCGGTCTCCCGCCCGTCCGCGCCGGTCTCCCGCCCGTCCGCGCCGGTCTCCCGCCCGCCCGTGCCCCGGTTTCCCAGGCTGCTCGTGCGCCGGATTTCCAGGCTGCTCGTGCCCCTGTCTCCCAGACCGCTCGTGCGCCTGCCACCCCAGCCGCCCGTGCCACGGCTTCCCCGGGCGAACGGCGCGTGCTACCAAGAACCATGTCCGTGAACGAGGGAACCCGGGCGTACGACGCCGTGATCGTGGGCGGCGGCCACAACGGCCTGGTCGCCGCCGCCTACCTGGCCCGGGCCGGCCGCTCCGTGCTGGTGCTGGAGCGGCTGGAGCACACCGGCGGCGCGGCCGTCTCCTCCCGCCCGTTCGCCGGCCTCGACGCCCGGCTGTCCCGCTACTCCTACCTGGTCAGCCTGCTGCCGCCGAAGATCGTGCGCGACCTCGGGCTGGACATCCGGCTCCGCCCCCGCGGCATCTCCTCGTACACCCCGGTCGAGCGGGCCGGACGGCCCACCGGTCTGCTGATCGGCGGCGGCGAGCAGCGCACCCGGGAGGCGTTCGCCCGGCTGACCGGCGACGACCGCGAGTACACCGCCTGGCGGCGCTTCTACGGCATGACCGGCCATGTCGCCCGGCGCGTCTTCCCGACGCTCACCGAACCGCTGCCCGGCCGCGACGAACTGCGCCGCCGGATCGGCGACGAGGCCGCCTGGCGGGCCCTGTTCGAGGAGCCGCTCGGCGTCACCGTCGAGGAGACGTTCGCCGACGACCTGGTCCGGGGCGTCGTCCTCACCGACGCGCTCATCGGCACCTTCGCCGACGCCCACGACCCCACCCTCGTCCAGAACCGCTGCTTCCTCTACCACGTCATCGGCGGCGGCACCGGAGCCTGGGACGTGCCCGTGGGCGGCATGGGCGCGCTGACCGACGCGCTCGCCGCGGCGGCCCGGTCGGCGGGCGCGGTCATCGCCACCGGGCACGAGGCGGTCCGGATCGCCACCGACGGGCGGACGGCCGAGGTCGCCTACCGCACCGCCGACGGCGAGGGCACCGCCGCCGCCCGGCACGTCCTGGTGAACGCCTCCCCGCACGAACTGGCCGCGCTCACCGGCGACCCGGCGCCCGAACCCGCCGAGGGCGCCCAGCTCAAGGTCAACATGCTGCTCACCCGCCTGCCACGGCTGCGCGACCCCGGCACCGACCCCCGCGAGGCGTTCGCCGGCACCTTCCACATCGCCGAGGGCTACCGGCAACTGGCCACCGCCCACGCCCAGGCCGCCGCCGGCTCCCTGCCCGCCGCCCCGCCCGCCGAGATCTACTGCCACTCCCTGACCGACCCCACCATCCTCGGCCCCGACCTGGCCGGGCGCGGCTACCAGACCCTCACCCTCTTCGGTCTGCACACCCCCGCCCGGCTCTTCGGCCGGGACAACGACGCGGCGCGCGGGGAACTGCTGGAGTCCACCCTCGCCCAGCTCGACGCCCACCTCGCCGAACCCCTCGCCGACTGCCTGGCCACCGACGCCGACGGCCGCCCCTGCGTCGAGGCGAAGACCCCGCTCGACCTCGAACGGGAACTGCGGCTGCCCGGCGGCCACATCTTCCACCAGGCCCTGTCCTGGCCGTACGCCGAGGACGGCGGCGGACGCTGGGGCGTGGAGACGCGGCACCCCAACGTCCTGCTGTGCGGGGCGGGCGCGGTGCGCGGCGGCGGGGTGAGCGGGGTGCCGGGGCACAACGCGGCGATGGCGGCACTGGAGCGGGACCGACCCCCGCCACCCCTGGCCGGCCCAAGCCGGCCGAGCCCTGCCGGCCCACCGCCGTGATCCGTCCCCGGCCGGCTCAGTCGGCCGAGCCCTCCCACCCCACCGCCGCGATCCGCGCCGTGTCCGCCGGGCGTGCTCCGTCGAACAGCACCGCCCCGCCCGCCTCCACGCGCAGGGCGTCCACGTACACGCCGCGTCCGACGTACAGCGGACCGGTGGTGTAGCGCCAGCGCAGCCCCAGCCGGGGACCGGCCGGCAGCTCCGCGGTCACCCGGTGCCAGACCCGCCCCGACCAGCCGGTCACCGTGCCCGCCGGGTGCTCCTCCGGCTCCGTGCCGTGCCGGGCGGTGGTGAAGGGGACCGGGAGCCAGGTGGCGCCGCCGTCGGCCGTGGACTCCAGGGCCACCAGGTCGGCCCCCGGCTCGGTGTCCCACCACAGGGCACAGTGCAGCCGGGCCTCGCCCGGGGAGGTGTCCAGCGCGGGCAGTGTGAGCGTGGCGGCCGTGGCGTTCGCCATGCCCGCGAACCAGGCCGTGCGGCCCCGCGCCGGGCGGACCGGCACCGCGCGGGCCAGCCGGTCGCCGGCCGCGACCCGGGGCGCTGAACCGGACCGCCAGGTGCGCACCGGGTGCACCGAGTTGCCGAGCACGATCAGGAAGGAGTCGGTCGAGGGGTCGAGCACCAGCGAGGTCCCGGTGAAACCGGTGTGGCCGGCCGTGCGCGGGGTGGCCATCGCCCCCATGTACCAGTGCTGGTACAGCTCGAAGCCGAGACCGTGCTCGTGGCCCGGGAACGCCGTGTTGAAGTCGGTGAACATCAGGTCCACCGACGCCGGCCGCAGGATCCGGGCCCGGCTGTAGGAGCCGCCGTTGAGCAGGGTCCGGCCGAGCACCGCGAGGTCCCAGGCGCAGGAGAACACCCCGGCGTGCCCCGCGACGCCGCCCAGCCCGTAGGCGTTCTCGTCGTGCACCTCGCCCCACACCAGCCCGCGGTCCAGCCCGGACCATGGCCGGCGCGCGTCCTCGGTGGCCGCGATCCGCGGCTTCCAGGAGGCGGGCGGGTTGTAGCGGGTGCTGTCCAGACCGAGCGGACCGGTGATCTCCTCGCGCAGCAGCGCGTCCAGCGGGCGGCCGGTGATCTTCTCCAGGACGAGCTGGAGGGTGATCAGGTTCAGGTCCGAGTACAGGTAGGCGGTGCCGGGCGGGTGCAGGGGCGGCTCGTTCCAGATCCGCTCCAGTTTCCGGTCGTACGTCGGTTCCTCGTACAGCGGCAGCCAGGAGCGCAGCCCCGAGGTGTGGGTGAGGAGCTGGCGGACCGTCACCTCCCGCTTGCCCGCGCGCCCGAACTCGGGGAGGTGGGAGACGACCGTCCCGGCGAGGTCCAGCGCGCCCCGCTCGATCTGCTGCACGGCGAGGATCGAGGTGAACAGCTTCGAGACCGAGGCCAGGTCGAACACGGTGTCCCGGGTCATCGGCAGCTGCCGGCCGGGTGGGAGCTCGACCCCGGCGCCGGTCTTCTCGTCGTAGGCGCTGTAGCGCACCGCCATGCCGATCGGCTCGTGCAGTGCCACGGTGCCGCCGCGCCCGGCGAGCAGGACGGCGCCCGCGTACCACGGGTGCTCGGGGGAGGGGCCGAGGTACGCCTCGGCGTCCGTGACGAGGCGCCGCAGCTGGGCGGGGTGCAGCCCGGCGCGTTCGGCCGGGCCGTGGCGCAGGGTGGGGCCTCCGCTCCCGGCGGCCGTCACCGCCGGGAGCGCGCCGGCCCGGTCCGCCGGGAGCGCCTCCGCCGGGAGCGGGCCGAGGGCCAGCGCGCCGCCCGCGGCCAGGGTGCCCGCCACCAGCCGGCGGCGGGTCGGCCCGTTCGCCCGTCCGTCCGCCAGGTCGTCCGTCATCGCACGGCCTCCCGCCTGAAAGTATCTTTCGGGACATGTCCCGCCGGTGAAACTTTCCTGTCAGAAGGAGGGTGTGTCAACGGGGCACGGGCCTGTCGGAGAATCTGACGGAGCATCAGAAAAAGCCTTCCGTCGTCCGCCCGGCTGCGGCATACCCCTTCCTCCGCGACCGCAAGATCGACATGATCATCTCCGGCGGGGTCAACATCTACCCGGCCGAGATCGAGTCCGCCCTGCTCGCCCACCCCGCCGTCGCCGACGCCGCCGTCTTCGGCATCCCCCACGACGACTGGGGCGAGGAGGTCAAGGCCGTGGTCGAACCGGCCCCGGGACACGAACCGGGACCGGGGCTGGCCGCCGCGCTGCTCGCCCACTGCACCGGCCGGCTGGCCGGCTACAAGCGGCCCAGGAGCATCGACTTCATCACCGAGATGCCCCGCGACCCCAACGGCAAGCTGTACAAACGGCGGCTGCGACAGCCGTACTGGGAGGAGCGCCCGCGCCCGGTGTGACCGCCCCCCGTCCGGCACGTCACCGGCCGGGGCGGCGCCGGGGTGCTTGACCGGTCGGTCCGGCGGGCCCGAGGATCGGCTCCCATGACGCAGGGACAGGGCAGCACGGTCGACGGGGTGCTGCGGCGCAGCGCCCGCCGCACCCCGTCGCGCGTGGCGGTGGAGTACGGCACGCGCGGCTGGACGTACGGGGAACTGGACGACGCCGTCTCCCGCGCGGCCACGCTGCTGCTCGCCGAGGGACTCTCGCCCGGCGACCGGGTCGCCGCCTACGGCCACAACTCCGACGCCTATCTCATCGCCTTCCTCGCCTGCGCCCGCGCGGGCCTGGTCCACGTGCCGCTCAACCACCACCTCACCGGCGACGACCTGGCGTACCTCGTCGGCCAGTCGGGCAGCTCCCTGGTCCTCGCCGACCCCGGCCTCGCCGGACGGCTGCCGGACGGCGTACGGACGCTGCCGCTGCGCGACGACGACGGCTCCCTGCTCGCCCGGCTCCCGGGGGCGCCCCCGTACGACGGTGCCGAGCCGCGCGCCGAGGACCTGGCACAACTGCTCTACACCTCCGGTACGACCGCCCTGCCCAAGGGCGCGATGATGACCCACCGGGCCCTGGTGCACGAGTACCTGAGCGCGATCACGGCGCTCGGCCTGAGCGCGGACGACCGCCCCGCGCACTCCCTGCCGCTGTACCACTCCGCGCAGCTGCACGTCTTCCTGCTGCCCTGCCTGGCGGTCGGCGCCACCAACCTCATCCTGGACGCGCCGGACGGGGACCGGCTGTTCGACCTGATCGAAGCCGGCCGCGTGGACAGCCTGTTCGCCCCGCCGACGGTCTGGATCGCGCTGGCCGGCCGCCCGGACTTCGCCACCCGGGACCTGTCCGGACTGCGCAAGGCCTACTACGGCGCGTCGGTCATGCCGGTCCCGGTACTGGAGCGGCTGCGCGCACGGCTGCCGGGGCTCGCCTTCTACAACTGCTTCGGCCAGAGCGAGATCGGCCCGCTGGCCACGGTCCTCGGCCCCGACGAGCACGAGGGCCGGCTGGACTCCTGCGGACGCCCCGTCCTGTTCGTCGAGGCCCGGGTGGTCGACGAGGACGGCCGGGACGTCCCCGCCGGCACCCCCGGCGAAGTCGTCTACCGCTCACCGCAGTTGTGCGAGGGCTACTGGGACAAGCCGGAGGAGACCGCCGAGGCGTTCCGCGGCGGCTGGTTCCACTCCGGGGACCTCGCGGTGCGGGACGCCGAGGGCTACCTCACGATCGTGGACCGGGTGAAGGACGTCATCAACTCCGGCGGTGTCCTCGTGGCGTCGCGCCAGGTCGAGGACGCCCTCTACACCCACGAGGCGGTCGCCGAGGCCGCCGTGATCGGCCTGCCCGACGAGCGGTGGATCGAGGCCGTCACGGCGGTCGTCGTCCCGCGCGGCGAGGTGACGGAGGACCAGCTCATCGCGCACGTCCGGGACCGACTCGCCCCGTTCAAGGCCCCGAAACGGGTGCTGTTCGTCACCGAACTGCCGCGCAACGCCAGCGGCAAGATCCTCAAACGCGAGCTGCGCGACCGCTTCGGCGGCCAGGCGGAGGGTGAGCCGGGTTCGGCGGTGCGGACGAGCAGGGTGAGGCCGGGCTCGTCGCGCCGAGGCCATGGCCGGGATCACCGGTCTGGTGCAGGCGCGGGCTGACGTGCCCGGGCTGATCCGGTCGGGCCGTTTCCCCGGATCTCTGGTCCGCGAGACGGTCCGCACGAAGGGAGCCGTCGCTGCCGGTCCGGACTCCGAAGCGGGGCGGACGGCGGCGTCAGCCGACGGCGGTCCGGCGGCGCAGTGCCTCCTTCTTCGCGCGGTTGCCACAGGTGCCCATCGAGCACCAGCGCCGGGTGCCCGGGCGCGAGGTGTCCAGGAAGAGCGCTCCGCACACGGCTCCCGCGCAGTCGCGCACCCGGTCCACGGCCGGGGAGGCGACCAGATCCAGCGCGTCCCGGGCGACGAGGGCGAGCGTGGCACGCACCGGGTCCCCGGCCCGCCAGGTCAGCCGACCCGACGCGGCGAGGACGGGCACGGGCACGGCGTGCGCCGCGGCCTCGTTGACCAGGACGCGCGCCCCCGCGTCCGCCGTCCGGCCGGAGCGGACCGCGCCGATCAGCCGGTGCACCGCCTCGCGCAGGTCCCGCGCCGCGTCCACCAGACCGGGCGGCGCGTCCGAGGGCCCGGCCGGGCAGGGCCCGCACTGCCGCACCCAGGCGGCCAGGGCCGCGGCGTCGGTCAGCTCCTCCACGGCCCCGGCCGTCCCCCTCAGGCGCAGGGTCCGGGTGAAGTCCAGGCACAGGCGTCCCGCGCCCTGGCGGAAACGGGTGGTCGTCGGCACCCCGTGACCCTACAGCCGGAACCGGTTTGACTGGTACCGTGCGGCAACCGTTCGAACCGGTCCCCGGAGAGGTGCCCGCGTGTCCGCGTCCCCCGCACCGCCCACCCCGCCCCGCCGGGTGATCCTCGTGCTGGCGCTCGCCTGCGGAGTGAGCGTCGCCACCATCTACTTCCCGCAGGCGATCAGTTCGCTGATCGCCGCCGACCTGCACGTCACGGCGGGATCCGCGGCCCTCGTCGTCACCGCGGCCCAGTTCGGCTACGCGGGCGGCATCTTCCTGCTCGTCCCGCTCGGCGACCGGCTGCCGCACCGCACACTGATCGTCACCCTGCTCGCGCTGACCGCGGCGGGCCTGCTCGCCGCCGGCGCCGCACCGACGCTGCCCGTCCTCGTCGCCGCCAGCGCGGCCACCGGCGTCACCACGGTCGTCCCGCAGATCATCATCCCGATGACCGCCGGACTCGTGCCCGCCGTCCGCCGCGGCGCCGTCACCGGCGCCCTGCTCAGCGGACTCATCGGTGGCATCCTGCTCGCCCGCACCTTCGGCGGCACGCTCGGCGAGTGGCTGGGCTGGCGTGCCCCCTACCTCGCCGCCGCGGTGCTCGTGCTTGGCCTCGCGCTGCTGCTCGCCCGTGTGGTGCCGGACACCACACCCACATCCCGACAGTCGTACCCGGAACTCATATCCGCCCCGCTGCGCCTCCTGCGGGAGGAGCCCGACCTGCGCCGCTCCTGCCTCTACCAGGCTTGTGTCTTCGCCGGCTTCAGCGCCGCCTGGACCGCGCTCACGCTCCTCGTGACCGGACCGGCGTACGACATGGGTGCCCAAGCCGTGGGCGTGCTGGGACTCGTGGGTGCGGCGAGCATGTTCTGCACCCCGCTCGCCGGACGCGCGGCCGACCGCCGGGGACCGGACACCGTCACCCTGTGGTCCCTGCTCGGGGTGATCGGCTCGGCGGGCGCCCTGGTCCTCGGCGGCACGGGCGGCACCACCGGGCTGGTCGTGCTGGCCGGCGGCATGCTGCTCCTCGACGTGGCCGTGCAGTGCGGGCAGGTCGCCAACCAGGCCCGCAACTTCGCGCTCCGGCCGGACGCGCGCGCCCGGGTCAACACCGCCTACATGACGTGCGCGTTCCTCGGGGGCAGCGCCGGGTCCTGGCTGGGGGTGCGGGCGTACGGCCGGCTGGGCTGGCCGGGCGTGACGGGCCTGGTCGCCCTGACCGCGGCGCTCGCGCTGACCCGGCACCTGACCAGGCACCGCACCCCGGCGACGCCTCCCGGGGGGCCGGCCGCGTCGGCCGAGGGGCCCGCCATGCCGGTCGAGGGGCCGGCGACGCCCGCCGAGGGGCCGGCCACGCCCGCCGAGGGGCCGGCCACGCCCGCCGAGGGGCCGGCCACGTCGGCCGAGGGACCCGCCACGTCGAGCCGGCCGGTGTGACGCCCGCCCCCTTCCTCCCGCGCGCCTACCCGTCCGCCCGTGGCCGGAGGTCCACGATCCGCCGGATCTTGCCCACCGACCGCTCCAGCGACTCCGGTTCCACGATCTCCACGTCGACCGACACCCCGATGCCGTCCTTCACCCCCGTGACGATGGCCCGGGCCGCCTCCTCGCGCACCCGCGGCGGCGCGTCCGGGCGGGCCTCCGCCCGGACGGTCAGGGCGTCCATCCGGCCCTGCCGGGTGAGGCGCAGCTGGAAGTGCGGCGCCACGCCCGGCGTGCGCAGGACGATCTCCTCGATCTGGGTCGGGAAGAGGTTGACCCCGCGCAGGATCACCATGTCGTCGCTGCGCCCGGTGATCTTCTCCATCCGCCGGAACACCCGGGCGGTACCCGGCAGCAGCCTCGTCAGGTCCCGGGTCCGGTACCGGACGATCGGCATCGCCTCCTTGGTCAGCGAGGTGAACACCAGCTCGCCGCGCTCACCGTCCGGCAGCACCTCACCCGTGAGCGGGTCGACGACCTCCGGATAGAAGTGGTCCTCCCACACATGGAGGCCGTCCTTGGTCTCCGCGCACTCCTGGGCCACACCGGGACCGATCACCTCCGACAGCCCGTAGATGTCGACGGCGTCGATCGCGAACCGCTCCTCGATCTCCCGCCGCATCCGCTCGGTCCAGGGCTCGGCGCCGAAGACACCCACCCGCAGCGAGGTGCTCCGCGGGTCCACCCCCTGCCGCTCGAACTCGTCCAGCAGCGTGAGCATGTAGGACGGCGTCACCATGATGACGGACGGTCGCAGGTCCTGGATCAGCTGCACCTGCCGCGCCGTCATGCCGCCGGACGCCGGCACGACCGTACAGCCCAGGCGCTCGGCACCGTAGTGGGCGCCCAGACCACCGGTGAAGAGTCCATAGCCGTACGCCACATGGACGACATCGCCAGGTCGGCCGCCGGCCGCGCGTATCGACCGCGCCACCATGTCGGCCCACATGTCGAGGTCGTTGTCCGTATAGCCGACCACCGTGGGGCGTCCCGTGGTGCCGCTGGACGCGTGCAGCCGGCGGATCCGCTCCCGGGGCACGGCGAACATGCCGTACGGATAGTTCGCCCGGAGGTCGGCCTTGGTCGTGAAGGGGAAGCGGGCCAGGTCGGCGAGCGTGCGGCAGTCCTCCGGACGGACGCCGGCCCGGTCGAAGGACTCCCGGTAGAACGGCACGTGCTCGTAGGCGTGCCGCAGCGAGGCGCGCAGCCGCTCCAGCTGGAGCGTCCGCAGCTCCTCGGCCCCCAGCCGCTCGCCCGCGTCGAGCAGGTCCCTCACATCCGCCATCGGGAGGTCTCCCTTGCAGCCGTACATTTCGGACGACCGATCATTCGGTCGATGTGCTGGGGTCAGTAATGCAGGCCGCCGGGCCTGGGGGCAAGGGGTCGGCCGGGATTTTCCCGTTTCCCGCGCCGACCGCGCCGAAAGGCGTTGCGGCCGGGCGGAACGGCCCGCGATGATCACCGCATGCCGCTCTTCACCGCGACCGACGGGACCCGGCTCGCCTACCACCTGCGCGGGACCGGGGAGCCCCTCGCCGTCCTGCCCGGCGGCCCCATGCGCGCCTCCGTCTACCTCGGGGACCTCGGCGGGCTGACCGCACACCGCCGGCTGGCCCTGCTCGACCTGCGCGGCACCGGTGACTCGGCGGACCCGGCGGACCCGGCGACGTACCGCTGCGACCGCATGGTCGAGGACGTGGAGGTATGGCGGGCCCACATGGGCCTGGAACATATCGATCTGCTCGCCCACTCGGCGGGCGCCGCCCTGGCGATGCTCTACGCGGCCCGCTACCCCCACCGGATACGGCGGCTGGTGCTGGTCACCCCGAACCCGTCCGCCCTGGGCATCCGGGCCACGCCCGGGGAACGGCTGGCCGCCGCCCGGCTGCGCGCGGACGAACCCTGGTTCCCGCGGGCGTTCCCCGCCTTCCACGGCTGGCTGACGGGCGAGGCCGACTTCGACGACGTGTTCCTGCCGTTCTTCTACGGCCGTTGGGACGACACCGCGCGGGCGCACGCCGACGCCGAGCCGGAGCAGACCAACGAGGAGGCGGGGGAGCGCTACCTCGCTGAGGGCGCCTTCACACCCCGCGAGACCCGGGCCGCGCTCGCCGCCCTGGACGCGCCGGTCCTCGTCCACGCGGGCGAAGCCGACAACAACCCGCGCCCGGCCCTGGCCCGGCGCACCGCCGAGGCGTTCGGGCGGGGCGAGGTCACCGTCCAGCCGGGCGCCGCCCACTACCCCTGGCTGGACGATCCGGAGCGCTTCCTGGACGGCGTCCTCTCCTTCCTCGACCGGTGACGCCCACCGGCCCGGCGCCGGCCCGGACCGGCTCCCGGGCCTACGACCGCTCCGCCGCCACCGCCACCTCCCGCGCCCACCGGTAGTCGGCCTTGCCGCTCGGCGAACGCCGGACGGCATCCGTGACCACCAGCTGGCGCGGCACCTTGTAACCGGCCAGACGGGTACGGCAGTGACGCTGGATGTCGGCCGGCGAGGGGCGCGGCGCGCCCGCGCGCAGCTGCACCACGGCCGCCACGTGGTTGCCCCACCGGGCGTCCGGCACACCGGCCACCAGCGCGTCGTGCACGTCCGGGTGCGCCTTCAGCGCCTGCTCGACCTCCTCCGGGTACACCTTCTCGCCCCCGGTGTTGATGCACTGCGAGCCCCGGCCCAGGACGGTGACCACGCCGTCCGCGCCGACCGCGCCGGAGCCGCCCGCGCCCCCCCGCCCGCCCGCCTGGCTGCTCGGCGGCGCCATGCGCAGCGAACCCACCTTGTTCGCGGGCAAGGACTTCGTCTCCCCGCGGGCCGGCCGGGACTGCGCCGCCGACGTCTACCGGCAGGCCGGGATCACCGACCCGCGCCGGGAGATCGACGCCGCCGAGATCTACGTGCCGTTCTCCTGGTACGAACCCATGTGGCTGGAGAACCTCGGCTTCGCCGCACCGGGCGGGGGCTGGAAACTCACCGAGTCCGGGGCGACCGCGCTCGACGGGGACCTGCCGGTCAACATGTCGGGCGGCGTGCTCTCCACCAACCCCATCGGCGCCTCCGGCATGATCCGCTTCGCGGAGGCCGCCCTCCAGGTGCGCGGCCAGGCGGGAGAACACCAGGTGGACGGCGCCCGCACCGTGCTCGGACACGCCTACGGGGGCGGCTTGCAGTTCTTCTCCGTGTGGCTCGTGGGCTCCGAGCCCCCCGACTCCTGACCGGCCCGCGCGAGCGGCCCGGGCGGACGGCCGCGGAGATCGTCCCCGTGTGCCCTGTCCGCCGTGGCGACCGGTCGCTAGGCTGGCTCGCGGACGACGAACCGGGAGGAGCACGGACGTGGCCGAGACCATCACCCAGCGGCAGCCGCTCACGGGTTGGGACAAGCCGGAGCTGGACCTCAGCAAGGCCGAGTGGCAGTCCAGCAGCCGAGGTCTGGGCGATGTCCAGATCGCCTTCGTCGAGGGCTTCATCGCGATGCGCAACAGCGACCGGCCGGAGAGCCCCTCCCTGATCTTCACGCCCGCGGAATGGGGCGCCTTCGTCTCCGGGGCGCGGGAGGGCGAGTTCGACCTCACCTGAACCGGGGGTGTCGCGCCCGGATTTCCGGACACGCGATCGACAACACCCCCTCGGGGCCCACACCTGAGCGAGTCTGGCCCGGGACAAGGGGAACGTCGTGTTCCGGAGGTGAGGAAACATGAGCGCTGCGCCGGTCATCGCCGCGGTCGACGGTTCCGAGGACAGCCTGCGCGCCCTGGACTGGGCCCTGGACGCCGCCCGCCGCCGCACGGCACCGCTGCGCGTGGTGCACGTACGGCAGTACGCCGCCTGGGGCCAGGCCGACGTGCTGGTCGCGGGACCGCCCGAGGCCGAGGGCGACCCGGTGCTCGACGAGGTGCGCGCCCGGCTCGGCGACCGCCTCGGGCACCAGGACGTCGAGTACGTCGCCCTGGAGGGCGTACCGGGCGCCGTGCTCGCCGAGATCGGCACCGGGGCGCACCTGCTGGTGGTCGGCTCGCGGGGCCGCGGCGGCTTCGCCAGCCTGCTGCTCGGCTCCAACAGCCTGGCCGCGGCCCGGGACGCCCGCTGCCCGGTGGTCGTCGTCCCCCGGCCCGGCCGCGAGGTGCACGGCGACGGACCGGCCGAGCCCGGACCCCGGGTGGTCGTCGGGCTGCACGTCGACAGCCCCGACGACGACGTCCTCGCCCTCGCGTTCGCCGAGGCCGCCCTGCGCGACGCCCGGGTGCAGGTGATCGCCGCCTACCCCTGGCCGGCGCAGACCTGGTCCGCGCCCGGCCAGCCCGTGCCGCCCCTGGTGGACCCGGAGGCCGTGGCGGAGGAGACCCGCGCCCTCGCCGAGGGCTTCCTCGCCCCCCACCGCGAGCGCCACCCCGGGGTTCGCGCCGACGCCCCCGAGGTGCCGGCCGGTGACGCGGCCGGGCACCTGGTCGCCGCCTCCCGGGACGCCGAGCTGGTCGTCGTCGGCCGGCACCGGCGGCGGCTGCTCGCCCCGGCCCCGATGATGGGCTCGGTCACCCAGGCCGTGCTGCTCCACGCGGCGAGCCCGGTCGCGGTGGTGCCCCCGACCCCGCCGGAGGAATCGGACCGGGCGGAGTGACGCCCGCGCGGTGGCGCCTGCGCGGGGCCGGCCCGGTTTAGCAGAGGGCACCGTGTCCCGCAATCCCTCCGGCGCCGACCGACCTCCCGGCGGCTGTGGTGCGTACAGCCATGGTTTCCGGCCACACGCGAACCTACGGTTCCGCTACCCCCGGTACCGCTCTCCCCAGGAGCGGCCGGGACGCGTGTGTCCCCACCGAAGGAGCCGCCATGCCCCCACACCCGCTCGGCGAGGCACCCGGAGCGCCACCGCGCGCCCGTCTCCTGCCCCGTCTGCTGCCCCGCCTGCTCGCCGTCCTCGCCGTCGTCCTCGGCACCGCGCTCGCCGGCCCCGCGCCCGAGGCCCGCGCCGCCGTCACGCTCACCCGGGTGAGCGACTTCGGCTCCAATCCGGGCGCCCTCGCCATGTACGTGTACCGGCCCGCCACCCTGCCGGACCACCCCCCGGTGGTGGTGGCCCTGCACGGCTGCACCCAGGGCGCCCAGGTCTACGCCGACAACTCCGGACTGCCCCAGCTCGCCGACCGCGACGGCTTCCTGCTGGTGCTCGCCGAGACGAGCACCGCCAACAACGCGAGCAAGTGCTTCAACTGGTTCCAGACCGGTGACAACCGGCGCGGCCAGGGCGAGGCCCTGTCGGTGCGGCAGATGGTGAGCCGGGCCGTCAGCGCCTACGGGGCCGACCCGCAGCGCGTCTACGTCACCGGCCTGTCCGCCGGCGGCGCCATGACGGCGGTCATGCTCGCCACCTACCCCGATGTCTTCGCCGCGGGCGCGGTCGTCGCCGGCCTGCCCTACGACTGCACCAAGGACACCAGCCCCTACACCTGCATGAACCCCGGTGTGGACCGGAGCCCGGCCGACTGGGCCCAGCGGGCGCGCGACGCCTACCCGTCGTACACCGGGCCCTGGCCGCGCGCCGCCATCTGGTACGGCGACCAGGACACCACCGTCGTACCGCGCAACGCCACCGAACTGCGCGACCAGTGGACGGCCCTGCACGGCCTGTCCCAGACCCCCACCCGGACGACGACCATCGGACCCGACGCCACCCGGCAGGACCAGTACCTGGCCGCCGACGGGACCGTGGCCGTCGAGGTCGACCGCGTTCCCGGCATCGGCCACGGCACCCCGGTCGACCCCGGCACCGGCGGCGAGCAGTGCGGGAGCACCGGCGCCCCGTACTTCCTCGACTCGATCTGCTCCAGCCGCTGGATCGCCCGGTTCTTCGGACTGGACACCACGACCCCCGGCGACCCCGGCCCGGGCGACCCCGACCCGGGCGGCGGCACCGCCGCCTGCTGGACGGCGAGCAACTACGCCCACGTACAGGCGGGACGGGCCACCACCAGCGGCGGCTACACCTACGCCAAGGGGTCCGGGCAGAACATGGGCCTGTACAACACGTTCGTCACCCACACCCTGAAGGAGTCCCCCACGGGCTACTTCTCCCTCGCTGACACCGGCTGTCCCTGACCGGTCGTCAGCGGCAGCCCCCGGGCAGCCATGGTGAACGGCACCCTCCAACGGGCCGTCATCATGGCGGCCCCACACATGTCCGCCGCCACCACACGCCCCCTAACCTCCAGCGCGTCCCCAACCCGCCGGAGGAACCACATGCTTCCCCACCGTCCCGCACCGCCCGGCCGGCCGGCCCGGCGCATCGCGCTCGGCGCGCTGTCGCTCGCCGCCGTCTGCTCGCTCCTGGTCACCCCGGCCACCGCCGCACCCGCGGGCCCCCTGCCCCCGGAAGCCCACTGCGCCGGCCGCGACCGGCTGCACGTGCCCGGCGCCGCCCGGCAGCAGGCCGACTGCCTGGCCGAACTGACCACCGCCGGGACCGTCGGATCCGGCCACACCGACCCGGCCGACTACGCGGGCCTCACCCCCAAGGACCTGCCCACACCCACGGGCGTCCCCGGCATCCAGATCGACGGCTACTTCCCTGACACCTCCACCACCAACACCAATCACGGCTGGCAGCACGACTCCCAGTTCGTCCTCCGGCTGCCGGACCACTGGAACGGCGGCCTGGTGGTCGCCGGCACCCCCGGCAACCGCGAGCAGTACGCCAACGACCGGGCCATCGCCGACTGGGTGCTCGCCCGCGGCTATGCCTACGCCGCCACCGACAAGGGCAACACCGGCACGGCCTTCTTCCGCGACGGCGACCGGCCCGGCGACGCCATCGCCGAATGGAACACCCGCCTCACCCAGCTCACCCGCGCCGCCCACGCCGTCGTCACCCAGCGCTACCACCGGCCCCCCGACCGCACCCTGGCCACCGGGATGTCCAACGGCGGCTACCTGGTCCGCTGGCAACTGGAGCACCACCCCGAGCTGTACGACGGCGGGGTCGACTGGGAGGGCTCCCTCTGGCGCGCCGACGGCCCGAACCCGCTCACCTCCCTGCCCGCCGCGCTGCGCCACTACCCCGTCTACGCCGCCGGCGGCCCCCGCGCCGCCGACGCCGCCGCGGCGCTGCACCGGGCCGGCTTCCCGGCCGGCTCGGAGTTCCTGTGGCCGTACCACCACCAGGTCTACTGGGACCTCACCCAGCGGATCTACCGCGAGGAACTCGACCCCGGCTACGACGGGGACACCGAGGCGGGCACCCCGTACTGCGCCTCCGGCACCCCCGCCTGCGACGCCGACTACACCTACGCCGACCGGCCCGCCGCCGTCCACCGGGCCGTCGGCCGCATCGCGCTCACCGGCCGCATCGGCAAGCCCCTGATCACCCTCCAGGGCACCCTGGACGTGCTGCTGCCGATCAGCGAGGACTCCGACGTCTACGCCCGCATGGTCCACCGGGCCGGCCGCGGCTCGCTGCTGCGCTACTACCGCATCGAGGACGGCACCCACACCGACTCCCTGGCCGACGTCTTCCCCGGCCGGCTCCGCCCGATGGTGCCCTGCCACCGCTCCGCGTTCACGGCCCTGGAGCGCTGGATCAGCGGCGCGGGCCGCCCGCCCGCGGACCGCACGGTCCCCCGACCGGCCGCCGCCGACCAGGCCACTTGGCTCACCAGTTGCCCGCTGCGGTAGACGATCTTCCCCGCGCCCGCGGGTCACCCACCCGAGCACGGACACGTACCATGGCCGCATGTCGTTCCTCCGCCGCCGCAGCGCGACCCCTGCCGGACCCGACTTCGACGTGCTGGCCATGGACCCGGGCGACTGGCCGGGCAACCTCGGCGCGGGCCTGCTGCCCGCCCCCGACGGCTCCTGCCAGGGCGTCTTCCTGCGCTACGACCTGTTCGGCGGCCGCGGCCCCGCCATGATCATCGGCAACCTCCCGGAGGGCTCCCCGGCCCGCGACGTCGCCGACGGGGAGATCCCCTTCGAGGTGGGCCAGCTGCTGCTGGCGCTGGAGAACGACGAGGAGGTCACCGTCGTCGGCACCGAGGACACCCCGGTGCTCCAGGGTGACAACCTCCTCATCGTGCGGCGGCTGAAGCTCTCCGAGAGCCGGATCTCCTGCGTCCAGTTCGACCGCAGCGACGGCGTCCTCGTGACCATCGCCGCCTGGGACCGCCCCATCACCGACGATCTGTACGCCCTGCTGAAGCCGCTCCCGGCGGAGCTGTTCCAGCAGGGCTGAGCCACCGGGACGGCGAACGGGCTCGCGGGCCGGTCCAGGGCCTAGCGGGCCGGGTCCACGAGCGTCACGTCCGCGGCCCGGACGAACCCGATCCGGTGACCGTACTGGATCTCGTAGTACAGGTCCTCGCCCACCACGACCCGGTGCGAGTCGGGGGTGAAGGTGACCGCGTAGTAGTACTCGCCCGGCATCACGTCACCGGCCACGTACCGCTGACCCGCCGGGATCGTGTACGGCAGCGGCACCACCGACTGGGCGGGCACCCCCGCCGGGTAGGCGCCCTTCTCCGGGTAGGCCCGGCCGTACACCGGGACGCTCGCCAGTCCGTTCCGCGGGGTCACCAGCGGGGCTCGCGCCCAGACCGCCGTCGGCGCCCTGCGCGGGTTGCGGAACCATGCCTTCTGCCCGAGGTACCAGATGGCCGTCCACTCGCCCCAGCGGTCGGCGACCGCGTACCGCTGGCCGGTGGAGACGCGTGAGGACAGGTCGTTCACCCCGTCGGTCGGGTCCGTCCGCAGACCGATGTCCTTGACCAGCGGCGCGGTCACGTCGTGGTCCGTGTAGAGCCGCACCTCGCCGGAGCCGTGCGCCGCGCACGGCTCGCCCCGGGTGGCGCAGCCGGTGTAGACGGGCTGGTTCGAGGCGTAGTCCGGCAGGATCGTCACCGCCCCGGAGAGCGGACCGCCTGTGCGCCGCAGCGGGTGGCCCAGCAGCTGGAAGTAGTGCCGCCAGTCCCAATACGGGCCGGGGTCCGTGTGCATGCCCGGCACGGAGGAGGCGGTGGGGCCGGGCACGTTGTCGTGGCCCAGGAGGTGCTGCCGGTCCAGCGGGATGTCGTACGTCCGGGCCAGGTACCGCACCAGCCGCGCCGAGGAGCGGTACATCGCCTCCGTGTACCAGGCGTCCGGGGCGGCCAGGAAACCCTCGTGCTCGATGCCGATGGACCGGGCGTTGACGTCCCAGTTGCCGGCGTGCCAGGCCACGTCCTTCGCCTTGACGTGCTGGGCGATCAGCCCGTCGGTCGAGCGGATCGTGTAGTTCCACGACACATAGGTGGGGTCCTGGATCAGATGCATGACCCCGTCCCAGCCGCCCTCCGTGTCATGGATGACGATGTACTTGATGCGCTGCGCGGCCGGGCGGTCGCCGAGGTCGTGGTTGCCGTAGTCGTCGTCCCCGAACTCCGCGTAGGGCGCCGGGACCGACTCGCAGGAGACCGACCTGGGGCACTCGGTGCCATCCGTAGGCAGCGTGCGCAGCCCGGCCCGGTCCAGCTGCGCGGTGTCGGCGGTCAGCCGCGGCTGCGCGGCCAGGGTGACCAGCTGGCCGTCGTCCGTGACGCGCTCCTCGCCGGTGCGCAGCACGTCGTACACGTCGTCGGCGTACGCGGCGGCGGTCGCCTTGTCGTCGGCGCCGGAGAACCGGGCCACCGCGCCGTACCAGTCGGCCGGATCGGCGCTCGGTGGCTCGCCCAGCTCGCGCTGCGCGGCGGCGAGCAGCGCGGCGCCGCCGGCCACGTTCGCCGCCGGGTCGGCGCGCAGCCGTGCGGCCGGGATGCCGGTCAGTTCGGCGGCCCTCGGCAGCGTCCGCAGACGGGCCGGGACCGCCGGCCCGGCCGGTGCGGAGCCGACCGTGGGGTGCCACGCGGGACGGGCGGTGTCACCGCGGGCGTCCTCCGTGCCCTCGGCGAAGTGCTCGCCGCCGGCGAGTGCGGTCCGGGCGTCGGTGAGGTGCATGGGGCCGTAGCCGCCGGTCACGCTCGGCGCGTCGCCGTGCCGGTCCCAGCGCGACTGGAGGTAGGAGACGGCCAGCAGCACGCTCCGCGGCACCTGGTAGTCGGCCGCCGCGGAGGCGAACGCCTGCTGGAGCCGGTCCGCGGAGGAGGCCGTGGCGGGGTGCGCCGGGGTGGCGCCGAGCAGGGGCAGCAGCAGGGCCGCGGAGGCGAGGGGGACGGCGGTCCGCCGCAGACGTCTGGGGCCGGCCGGGGACGTGGGGTCGGTGGCGGATCCTCGCAATGCGGCCTCCTGACGGGCGGGCGTGGCGGGGCGTGCGGCGCCGAGCTGGGTCAGTGGTACCGGCTGGCCGACGATCCGTCAATGCTGCCGTCACAAGGGCGATCGACCACGTCACGAGGGGGTTCGCGGCGGGTTTCGCGGCGGTGACGCACGGGCCTGCGGGGCGTCACCGGCGTACACCAGTGGCCGTGTGGGCGTGCCACCGCGCACCAGGGTCCGTGATGTGCGCCGAGCGGCGGCGCGCACCACGGACCCTCACCCCCCGTCAGCGGGTGCCGACCGCCGCGCGCACGGCCCTGCGGGCCATCTGGCAGTCGTCGTGCAACCGCCTGAGCAGCAGCCGCTGTTCCTCACCGGCCGACCCGGCATCCGGGTGGGCCGTGGACGGTGCCACCGGGGCCGTGTCGTGCATCGAACGCTGCACGACCGTCTCGTACGTCCGGATCTCCCGGGTGAGCAGCAGCATCAGGTTCACCAGGAAGGCGTCCCGGGAGGCCGGTCCCGCCGACTGGGCGATCTGGCTGATCTGCCGCCGGGCCCCCGGCGCGCCGCCGAGGACCAGCCACAGCGTCGCCAGGTCGTACCCCGGCAGGTACCAGCCCGCGTGCTCCCAGTCCACCAGTACGGGACCGGCCGGGGAGAGCAGGATGTTGGAGAGCAGGGCGTCGCCGTGGCAGAACTGGAGCATGCCCTGCCGGCCCACCTCGTGCGCGATGCCGTGCAGCAGCTTCTGGAGGTCGCCGAGGTCGCGGTCGGTGAGCAGCCCCAGCTCGTGGAACCGGGACATCCGCTCCGCGTAGTCCAGCGGCATGCCGAAGGCGCCCGCCGGCGGCCGCCAGCCGTTCACCCGGCAGATCGCGCCGAGCGCCGCCCGGACGTCCGCGCGCGGCGGTGCCTCCGCCGGATGCCGCTGGAACGCCGCCGTGCGGCCCGGCATCCGCTCGATCACCAGGGTGCAGTTGTCCGGGTCCGCCGCGATCAGCCTCGGCACCCGCACCGGCGGGCGGTGCCGGACGAACGAGCGGTATGCGGCTATTTCCTGACGGCTCCGCTCCGCCAGGGCGGGCGAGTGGTCCAGGAGACACTTGGCGACGGCCGTGCTGCGCCCCGTCGTCCCGACGAGCAGGACGGACCGTCCGGTGCGCCGCAGCACCTGCACCGGGGCGAACTCGGGACAGATCCGGTGCACCGAGGCCAGTGCGGTCCGCAGCTGCGCGCCCTGCGGTCCGGACAGGTCCAGCCGGCCGCTGAGCGGTTGGCCTCCGGGCTGCCCCGGGACCCGCCGGAGGCGTCCCGCGGCCGACACGGGGCCGCCCGGACGCGCCACCGGGTCGAGGTACGGTCCGCCGCCCGCGGGGCGGGAGCGCAGCGGCCGGGGCGGGGCGGACACGGAGGACGATGCTGCGTACATGGGAGAAACAGATCCCTTCGTGTGCCTGCTGTGCCTGCCTGTACGTCCGCCCTCCGGACCCGTGCTCGCGGCCGCGTGCCCCGCGAGCGTGGTTCCGGGAGCGTGCGCCCCCCGGCCCGGCCGCCCGGGCACACCCTGGGGAATGTGCCCGTCGTACGCGGCCGGAGAGCCGTCACAGGAGGTGGCGGCCGGGCCGGGGTGGCGCTTTCCTACCTGACACCCGATGGCCCGTGGCACACCATCTGGCGGACCCTGGCGAACCCTGGCGAATAGTCGCCCGGCAACCCGCACGGGGCTACTGTCAACTCAGCCGAGAACCTGGGGGCTTGACGTGAGCGGACAACCCAATACCCGCCTTGCGGACCTGTTCGGCCTGGCCGGCTGGTCCAAGGGCGAACTCGCGAGGCTGGTCAACCGGCAGGCGGCGGCCATGGGCCACTCCCAGCTGGCGACCGACACCTCCCGGGTGCGGCGGTGGATCGACACGGGGGAGATCCCGCGCGATCCCGTGCCGCGGGTGCTGGCGGCTCTGTTCACCGAGCGTCTCGGCCGTGTCGTGACCATCGAGGACCTCGGTCTGGTGCGGCAGGGGCGCGCGGGGAAACGGCAGGGCGACGGGATCGAGGAACATCCCGACGGCGTGCCGTGGGCGCCCGAACGGACCGCCGCGGTCCTCACCGAATTCACGGGAATGGACCTCATGCTCAACCGACGCGGCTTGGTGGGCGCGGGTGCCGCGCTCGCCGCGGGATCCACACTCGGCAGCGCCATGCACGACTGGCTGCACACCGACCCGGCCCTGAGGGCCGACGCCCCTGTTCTCGACGACCCCCTGCACGCCGACCCGGCCGGTTTCGACCGGTACGAGGCCGCCCCCATCGGATCCCAGGAGATCGAGGAGCTGGAGCGCTCGGTCGAGGTGTTCCGCGCCTGGGACGCGGCCCGCGGCGGCGGGCTGCAGCGCAAGGCGGTGGTGGGCCAGCTCAACGAGGTGGGCGGCATGCTCGCCTACCACCATCCACCCCATCTCCAGCGGCGCCTGTGGGGCGTCGCCGCCAACCTCGCCGTCCTCGCCGGCTGGATGAGCCACGACGTGGGCCTGGAGCCCACGGCGCAGAAGTACTTCGTCATCGCCGCGCACGCCGCCCGAGAGGGCGGTGACCGGCCGCGCGCCGGTGAGGCGCTGTCCCGGGCGGCCCGGCAGATGGTGCACCTGGGCCGGCCGGACGACGCCCTGGACCTGATGAAGCTCGCCCAGTCCGGCGCCGGCGACCGCCTCCAGCCGCGCACGAAGGCGATGTTCCACACCATCGAGGCCTGGGCGCAGGCGTCGATGGGCAAGGGCCAGGCGATGCGCCGGACACTCGGACAGGCGGAGCACCTCTTCGTCGCCGACCGGCAGGACGTGGAACCGCCGGACTGGATGCAGACCTTCAAGGACGAGGACCTGTACGGCATGCAGGCGCTCGCCTACCGCACGCTGGCGGAGTTCGACCCGGGCGCGGCCACCCACGCCCAGCACTACGCGGAGAAGGCCCTGGCCCTGCGGGTCGACGGACGGGAGCGGTCGAAGATCTTCGACCACCTCTCCATGGCGTCGGCCTGCTTCATCGCCGACGACCCCGAACAGGCCGACCGCTACGCCCGGCTGGCCCTGATGGCGATGGGCTCGAACTCCTCCCGCCGCACCTGGGACCGGCTGCGGCAGATGTACCGGCTGACCGCGGAGTACGCCGGCTATCCGAAGATCCACCAACTGCGGGAGGAGATCAGCCTCGCCCTGCCCAGGCCGAGGGCCAAGTCGGACGGCGACGGCGCACCGGCGTGAGGGAGCTGCGCGGCGTCCGGCCCGGCACACCGCCGCCTTGACGAGATCCGTCACGCGGTGCCCCCGAGGAGGTCCGGCATGCGGTGACCCTGACGGGGGCCTCCCTACGGTCCCACCATGGCCCTGACCGGGTCCTTCACCCGGCGACCCTGGCGACGAGCAGGCACGCCTCGTCCTCGCGCCCGGCTCCGCCGAACTCCTCGGCGACCGTCTCCGCGCAGTCCCGCGCGGTGCGCGCCGCGTCGAACCGCGGGGCGAGGCCGAGCAGCCGGTCCACGGTCGCCGTCCCGCTGTGGTCCGGCACCAGCCCGTCGGTGTGCAGGAGGAGCAGGTCGCCCGGTCGCAGGGCGACGGCGGACTGCGCGTGCTCCGCGCCCGGGGAAGTGGCGGGCAGGGCGCCGCCGGGTGCGTCCAGCACGCGCCCCGTCCCGCCGCGGTACAGCAGCGGGGCGGGGCGGCCCGTCCGCGCCCAGACCAGGGTGCGGGTCGCGGGCCGGTAGCGGCAGCAGACGGCGCCGCCCGGGGCGGGCCGCGCGGTCCCGCCGAGCAACTCGTCGAGCAGGGTGAGCAGTCGGCCGGGCTCGGCGCCGGCCATCGCCATGCCGTGTACCGCGCCGAGCAGTGCCGCCAGAGCGTCGGGCCGGGCCGGGCCCGGTCCGGTGAGGTCGCCCACGGTGAGCAGCAACTGGCCGTCGGACAGCTCCAGCGCGTCGTACCACTTCCCGCCGGCCGGCGGGACGGTCGCGCCCGGGAGACGGCGGGCGGCCAGGTCCAGCGGCGCCGGTCCCGGGTGCGGGAGCCGCAGGGAGCCGTACCAGGGCGGTGTCACGGTCTCGGACGGCTGTGCCGCGGTCCGGGGATCGGCCGGCTCCCGGCGGCGGTGCCGGTGCAGCGAGTCACGGGTCTCGCTCACCGTCCGCTGGCTGCGGCGCAGTTCGCTCACGTCGCGGAGCACGGCCCACATGGAGGTCGTGCCGCCGTCGGCGCCGAGCACGGGCTCGCCCATCATGTGGACGGTCCGCACGGTGCCGTCGGGCCGTACGACGCGGAACTCGCCGTCGATCGGCTTGGCGTCGACCAGACAGTCCGTCACCATCGCGGTGAGTGTCGGCCGGTCCTCCTCCAGGACCAGCCCGGGCAGCTCGTCCAGGGTGCGGGCGGGACGGTCCGGGTCGAGGCCGAGGATGCGGTACAGCTCCTCGGACCAGGTGGCCTCGTCCGTCAGCAGGTCCCACTCGGCGGTACCGACACGGCTGAGCGGCGAACCGTCCGGCGGGGCGAGCGTGGGTGCGGCCGGGACGGCGGGCGGCGCGGCGGGCACGGCCGGAAGGGGCGCCGGGCCGTCGCGCAGCTGGGCCAAGTGGGCGTCCAGGTCGTTCAGTTGGTGTAAGGCGAGGTCGTACACGGCGCGCTGCCAGCGTTCCGCGGGGTCCGCGCCGTCACCGCGGGTGTCACGCCGTACGGCGTCCACGTCCCCCTTGAGCCGCCGCGTCTGCGTGATCAGCGCCTCGACCGAGCCGCGCCCGGGCGGCTGGGCGGCTGGGCGGTCCGCGGAGACTGGGGACGGCATGACGCACTCCGGATGGGGGAACGGTTCGGCAGGGGGCGGCGGGGACCGTTACGACTGTTGCACAGCCCGCGACGCGCTGTAAGGGATTTGGCAACACACGATACGGTGGTGCTTATGGCATATGCCAGAGTCTTGCCGGGGTGATCCGCGGCGCCGCACGCAGTACGTGTCATAGTCACCAAGTCGTAGACGGCTTACGCGAGTTGAGTCAGGCGTGCGGTTCGGGCCGCGGTGTTCAAGCGCGCGTTCGACGCTCCTCTGTTCCCCGGAGCGGCCAAGCGGCCGGTACCCGCCGAAGTCTGACCGGAATTGACGGCATGCGACCGGCCGCCGCGGACTCCTTATGGGCATGGACATCACCGTCGAGCAGCACGCCCACGCCCGCCTCGTCACCGCCGAGGACCGGGAGGTCCCGGTGTCCGCCAGACTGCGCTACACCGCGGGCGATCCGCTCGCCGTGTTCCTGGACTTCCCGGCCGAGGCCGCCCTCAACGGCCAGGCGGTCACCTGGACCTTCGCGCGCTGTCTGCTCGACCAGGGGCTGAAGGCCCCGGCCGGCCATGGTGACGTGCGGATATGGCCGTACGGCCGCACCCGCACGGTCCTGGAGTTCCACTCGCCGCACGGCATGGCCCTGCTGCTGTTCCAGGCGTCGGCGCTGCGGCGCTTCCTGGTGCGCGCGTACGCCGTGGTGCCGTGCGGCCAGGAGGACGTCTCGGGGGTGGTGGAGCGAGGGCTCAGCTCCCTGTTCGGCGGGGTGTGAGCCGGTTGGCGGGCAGGTCGGCGACTTCACGGTGACCGGTCGACTCCGGACACCACCCGGTCGCGCCGGTTCACCGGGCACCTGAGACGGGCGCCCCGGTGTCAGCGGCTGACCCGGGCGTAGAGGTCCGGGCGCCCGGCGAGGCCGACGGCCACCCGGGCACCGGTCCGCAGCGACCGGACCCCGGCCTCGGCGACGACGGACGCCGCGTAGCCGTCCCAGGCGCTGGGACCGGTGACCTCGCCGCGCCGGGTGGCGTCGACCCAGGTCTGCACCTCACGGTCGTAGGCGTCGGCGAAGCGGACGAGATGGTCCTGCGCCACCTCCTCGCGGGCGCCGTCCCGGGTGGTGACCACCATGGTGTGCTCGTCCCCGATCCGGGCGCTGCCCCGCTCGCACACGGCCTCGCAGCGCACCTGGTAGCCGAAGCCGCAGTTCACGAAGACCTCGACGTCCACCAGGGCGCCCGCCGCGGTCTCGAGCAGGACGAACTGCGGGTCCAGCAGGCCCTCGGGCGCGTCCGCCGACGGGGTGGGCCGCAGCACCGTGACCGCCGTCAGCTCCTGCCCGAGCAGCCAGCGGGCCGCGTCGATCTCGTGCGAGACCGAACTGTCGATCAGCATGGCGCTGGTGAAGTGGCCGGGGGAGGAGACGTTGCGGTGGGTGCAGTGCAGCATCAGGGGCCGGCCCAGCCGGCCCCCGTCCAGCAGCGCCTTCAGTCGCCGGTACTCGCCGTCGTAGCGGCGCATGAAGCCGATCTGCGCCAGCCGGCGGCCGAGCGCCACCTCGGCCTCCACGACCCGCAGGGCACCGGTGGAGTCCGGCGCCATGGGCTTCTCGCACAGCACCGGCAGCCGCCGGGCGAAGGCGGCGAGCAGTGCCTCCTCGTGCGCGGGGCCGGGAGAGGCGATCAGGACCGCCGCCACGCCGGGCGCGTCGAGCGCGGCCACCGGGTCCGTGTGGACGCTCACCCCGGCCAGGCCGGCCGCCGCCTCCTCGGCACGGCCCCGGTCGGGATCGGCCACGGCCGCGACCCTGGCGCCGCTGATCACTCGGTCGAGGCGCCGTATGTGGTCGGTGCCCATGTGGCCGGCACCCAGTACCGCTACGCCCAGCAGCTCACCCATGCACGCGCTCCCTCGCGCCGACGATCACGCCGTAGCGTACGCCGCACGGGGAGCGCTGCACGAGGGAGCGCTGCACGAGGCCGTACGGGGGGAGCGCCGTACGAGGGAGTGGCGTACGGGCGAGCGACTCAGTACCGCAGCACCCCCGCGATGCCGCCCGCGTCGCCCAGTGTGCCGTCCGGGACGAAGCGGACGTCCGCGCCGGTCTCCAGGCACTGCTCGACGATCTCGTCCACGATGTCGTCACGGGCGTCCAGGTCGTCCGTCTCGGCCGGTACGAGGTGGTCGCCGTCGTCGCGGACGGTCGTGCGGTAGTTCTCCTCGACGGCGAGGAGCCGTACCCGGCCCTCGCGGGCGTTCTGCCACAGTTCGTCCACCCCGGCCGCGAAGGTCCGGCGCCCGCGGGCCGCGGTCAGTTCGCTGACGACGGTGGTCGTGTTCTTGTGGGTCTCCGCCTCCAGGACCGGCTTGATGGCCTGCCAGACGGCCTCGGGGCTCGCGTGCGCGAGACCTCCGTGCGGGACGTGCACGGCGCACTGGGCGACGCTGCCGACCTCGTCCATCAGGGACAGCGCCGCCTGATCGCCGGTGAGGTACAGCGGTCGGGGCTGTTCGCGCAGGACCGCGCTCATGGCGGTGTCGGCCTCGCGCAGGTACTGGCGCGTCCCCTCGTCACGGAAGGTGCTCGGCTGGTCGCCGATGCGCATCAGCCGCTCGGCGTCGAAGTTCTCCCGGACGTGGATCAGCGGGAAGCCGCCGGAGTGGTCCTCGACGACCCGGTCGGCCCCGCCGTTCCACAGCGTGACGCGGTCGGCGGAGAGCGAGAGCACCCAGAACGGGCGATCGGCCGCCTGCGCGGAGACCAGGTTGCGGGTGAGGAAGGTGTCCGACAGCACCACCCGTTCCGGGACGCTCCGGGCCAGGGACCACACCTGGTGTTCGCCCGGCGCGGCGAAGATCACCAGACCGTCCTCGGCATGTGTCAGGTCCACCTCCGCCAGGGCCCGGTCGAGCTGTGCCACGACGTCGGCACGCCGCTCGCGGGTGACGGCGGGGTCGGACTCCAGGCGGCGGCGCGCCTCGGTCAGCGCGTTGCGCAGCCGGACCGGATCCTGGCCGTTCCCGCGTTCCCGACGGTGTGTCGGGGTCAGCACGGAGACGGCCGGGTAGGGGCGCGGGCGCCGCAGTTCGGCGAGGGTCGCGGGACTCAGTGCGTGCTCCATGACAGAACGATAGGGCGGAATCACCATTACGGCATTCGGGGTAATCCGGACCTCGGCGCGCCGCCGCCCGCCGCCGCGACCTCTCGTCGCGCGGTGGTGACGCGGGGTCGTGCGGCCGATCGCCGTACTCGCCGGTAGCCGGCCCCGGCCGCGTCGCTTTGGGAATTCTTTGCCCGCGGCCGGTTCCCGTCGCCCCGGGTGTGGCAACGCGGTCCCCTGCGTGTCTCGCCGAGGCAAAACGCGGCCGAAACCGTGGGGCGGCGGACTACGGGCATGTTGCCGCCGCGTTGACGCGGGCGCGCGGCCGACGGACGCTCTCCATATAGGTGCTCGATACAACTGGTTTGCCCGGCTCGCCTTCCCCCGCCGAGAAAGCGCAGGTGGAGGCGGGCGACAGGAGACAGGAGACAGCACATGTGCGGTATCACCGGATGGGTTTCCTACGACCGTGACCTGACGGCCGAGGGACCCGCTTTGCATACGATGACCGAGACGATGGCCTGCCGGGGTCCGGACGACCGCGGCGTCTGGTCCGAGGGCCCGGCGGCCCTGGGCCACCGCCGGCTCGCCATCATCGACCTCCCCGGCGGCCGTCAGCCGATGTCCGTGCCGACCCCCGGCGGCACCGTCGCCCTGGTCTACTCCGGTGAGACGTACAACTTCACCGAACTCCGCCGCGAACTGACGGACCGCGGCCACCGGTTCACCACCGACTCCGACACCGAGGTCGTGCTGCACGGCTATCTGGAGTGGGGCGACGCGGTGGCCGAACGGCTCAACGGCATGTACGCGTTCGCCGTCTGGGACGGCCGGCACGACAAGCTCGTGATGATCCGCGACCGCATGGGCATCAAGCCGTTCTACTACCACCCGACCGCCGACGGCGTCCTGTTCGGCTCCGAGCCCAAGGCGATCCTCGCCAACCCGCTGGTCCGGCCCCGGGTCACCCTGGACGGCCTGCGCGAGCTGTTCGTCATGGTCAAGACGCCCGGGCACGCCGTCTGGGACGGTCTGCGCGAGGTGGAGCCCGGCACCGTCGTCACCGTCGACCGCTCCGGCCTGTCCACCCGCGTCTACTGGCGCCTGGAGACCCGCCCGCACACCGACGACCGCGACACCACCATCGCCACCGTGCGCACCCTCCTCGACGACATCGTGCGCCGCCAGCTGGTCGCCGACGTGCCACGCTGCACCCTGCTCTCCGGCGGGCTCGACTCCTCCGCCATGACCGCGCTCGCCGCCCGGCAGCTCGCCGCGGAGGGCGAGAAGGTGCGCAGCTTCGCCGTCGACTTCGTCGGCCAGAGCGAGAACTTCGTCGCCGACGAACTGCGCGGCACCCCCGACACGCCCTTCGTGCACGACGTGGCCCGGCTCGCCGGAACCGACCACCAGGACATCGTGCTCGACTCCGAGTCCCTCGCCGGCCCCGACGTGCGCGAGCGGGTGATCCGGGCCCGCGACCTGCCGTCCGGCCTCGGCGACATGGACAGCTCGCTGCTGCTGCTCTTCCGCGCCATCCGGGAGAAGTCCACGGTGGCCCTGTCCGGGGAGTCCGCCGACGAGGTCTTCGGCGGCTACCTCCAGTTCTTCGACGAGGAGGCGCGCCGCGCCGACACCTTCCCGTGGCTGGCCAGCATGGGCCGCCACTTCGGCGAGGACGCCGGCGTGCTGCGCGCCGACCTCGCGAAGTCCCTGGACCTCGACGGGTACGTGGCCGACGGCTACCGCACCGCCGTCGCCGGGATCGACCGGCTGGACGGCGAGAGCGACTTCGAGTACCGGATGCGGCAGATCAGCCATCTGCACCTGACCCGCTTCGTGCGCATGTTGCTCGACCGCAAGGACCGGATGAGCATGGCCGTCGGCCTGGAGGTCCGGGTGCCGTTCTGCGACCACCGGCTGGTCGAGTACGTCTACAACGCGCCCTGGGCGCTGAAGTCCTTCGACGGCCGGGAGAAGAGCCTGCTCCGCGAGGCCTCGGCGGACGTCCTGCCGACGTCCGTGTACGAGCGGGTGAAGAGCCCGTACCCGTCCACCCAGGACCCCCGGTACGCCCGTGCCCTCCAGGAGCAGGTCAAGGAGCTGCTCGCCCGGCCCTCCCACCGCGTCTTCGACCTGGTCGACCGGGACCGCGTCCGGCGGGCCGCCGAACACGACGCGCCGGTCAGCACCCAGGCGGCCCGGCGCGGCCTGGAACGCACCCTGGACCTCGCGGGATGGCTGGACCTGTACTCGCCCGAGCTGGTGCTCGGCTGAGCCGCTCGCTCGGTGCTCAGCCGAGCCCGACGGCCCGGTCGGCGGCGGCCGCCGAGGACTGCCACCACGTGGTGACCGGCTCCCACACCGGCACCTGCCGCCCGGTGCCGAGCTGGGCCGCGGTGAAGGTGCGGCCCCAGTGCGCGGTCGACGCCGCCACCGTGACGGAGCCCGTCCGGCGGGCCTCGGGGTCCGCCGGGTCGGCGATGGTGCGGACGTCGGCGTAGGCCGTGCCGCCCGCGGCGAGCCGGTGGCCGCCCGTGCCGCCCCGCGGCACGGGCAGCGCGGCCCCGTCCAGGTTCCCGAAGGTCACCGTGGGTACGCGGTCGACGGTACAGGCGCGGGCGCCCCGGTTGGTGACGCCGACCCGCAGCACGGTCGGGTCGGCGGCCGCGGCCTTGGCCCGTACCGTCAGCGACTGCTCGGCGCAGCGGACGGTCCGGTCGGGGCCGGCGCCGGCGGCCCGGCTCTGCGGCGCGGTCACCAGCAGGGCCGCCACGGCGGCCGAGGCGGCGGGTACGGCGATGGCGGTGCGGATACGCATGAGGTGGGCCCCCTGTCGTGGTCACGTACGGGATACGGCGTCGCAGGCGCGCCTGCCCGGTGCGGCGACCGGCATGCGCGGCGGGCCGCCCCGGTGCGGCTGTCACCCGGGCGTGTCACCTCCGTCACCGGCCTGCGCGGCGCACGGCCGTCAGCCGGTGCCGTCCGAGTCGGAGCCCGGACCGCCGGTGTCCGCCGGGCAGCTGCTCCCGTTCGCGGGCAGCGAGCCGTAGAGCAGGAAGTCGTCGATCTTCCGGTGCACGCACGAGGAGGAGGAGTACCCGGTGTGGCCGTCGCCCTTGTTGTCGAGGACCACCGCCGAGGGACCCAGCCGGCGGGCGGTCTCCACCGTCCACCGGTACGGCGTCGCGGGATCGCCGCGCGTGCCCACGAGCAGCATCTTCGCCGAGCGCACGTCCTTCACCCGGTCGCGGATGAAGTCGGTGCCCCGGGGCCGGCCGTAGCACATCAGCAGCTGGGTGAGCCGGTACCGGCCGAAGACCGGTGAAGCCTCGTCGTACGCGGCCCGCAGGGTCTTCAGGTCCCGGGTGAGCCGGGCGGCGGTGGGCCGGTCGGGGTCGTCCGCGCAGTTGACCGCCATCAGCGCGGCCGGAAGGTTGTCCACCGGCACGTCGGCTGCGTCGACCAGGCCGCCGTCCGTGCGCCGCCGGTCGGGCGGCAGGCCGATGCCGCCCGTGGAGAAGGCCAGTACCCGCCGGGTGTCGCCGTCCTCCAGGAGGGAGGCCAGCGCGCGTTCCAGCGAGGGCCACAGCTCCTTGCTGTAGAGGGCCTGCCCGAGGGCGCCCACCAGGTCCTGGCCGGAGAACGAGCCGCCGAAGTCCGTCGGCACGGGGTTCTCGTCGAGCGAGCGCACCAGCCGGACCACGTCGTCCCCGGCCACGCGCCGGTCCTGCCCGAACGGGCACCCGATGTCCTCCACGCACCAGTCGAGGAAGTCGTCCAGAGCCGTCTGCTGCCCCTCGGCGCCCGCCAGCCCCTCCTCGGCCAGCGGCTCCGTCAGCGTGTCCACGCCGTCCAGGGCGAACCGTCCGACCCGGCCGGGGAACTGCGTCGCGTAGACCGCGCCGAGCCGGGTGCCGTAGGAGAAGCCGAGGTAGTTGAGTCTGTCGTCACCGAGCGCCTGGCGGATGACGTCCAGGTCCCGGGAGACGTTCACGGTGCCGATGTGCGGCAGCACCGGGCCGGAGCTGCGCGCGCACTGCTCGGCCGCCTGCCGCAGCCGCGCGAGCAGCGCCTGCGGATGGCCGATGTCGGCCTGCCGCTCCGTCGCGGCGGCGGCCTCGTCGCCCCCCTCGCCGCAGCTGACGGGGGAGGACCGGCCGACACCGCGCGGGTCGAAGGTGACCAGGTCGTAGCCGTTGGTCAGGTCCATGAACTGTCTGCCCTCGGCGGCCAGCGCGGGGACGCCGGCTCCGCCCGGGCCGCCGAAGTTCAGCACGATCGAGCCCTGTCGCGTCCCGGTGGCGCGGTAGCGGGCCAGCGCGATGTCCAGGGTGCCCGCCCGCGGGCTCGCGTAGTCGAGGGGGACCGTGACCTTCGCGCACTGGAGGTCCTCCGGCATGTCCCGTTCCCGGCAGGGCCCCCAGTCCGCCTTCTGCCCGTAGAACCGGGTCAGGTCGGGCTGGGGCCGGTCGGCGGCGGCCGCGGGCAGCCCGGAACCGAGCAGCGCCAGGGCGAGCGCCGAGGCACCCGCGCAGCGCCGCACGGCGGGCCGTGCGGAGAGCAAGGTCAGCATCGATCGCCTCCCGGGGCGCCCGCCGCGGACCGGGACGGCACCCTCGGATCACCATAAGGGGCCCCTGGAAGGCCCGCCTCCGGACGAGCGGTCCCGCACCCGCCGTCGTATCCTGCGCACCTTCCGTGCCCGCCGGTGACCGTGCCGCGGCTTCGCACACGGTTCGATAACCGCGTCGCTCGATGGGGTGAAAGGCCGATAAGCCATAACTCCGATGGTTCGCCCGCGTTCTACGAGGTGCGGGTGAGCACCCGCGACGATGTCTGGAAGGCAGGGAACCTATGAGACGGGCTACCCGAAACGGTGTGATCGCCGTCGTCGCCGCGTCCGGCGCGATGGCCGTGGCGCTCCCGGTGTCCGCGGCCTTCGCGGCCGACGGGGCCGGCGCCCACGGCGCGGCGGCCGGCTCGCCCGGACTGGTCTCCGGCAACGGCATCCAGCTCCCGGTGCACGTACCGGTGAACGTCTGCGGCAACACGGTGAACGTGGTGGGGCTGCTCAACCCGGCCGCGGGCAACGCCTGCGCGAACACCGGCGGAGCGAGGGCCGAGGGTGCGGGCGAGGGCGGCGGGCCGGCCGCGGCCGGTGGGTCGTCCGCGCACGGCGGTGCCCAGGACTCGCCCGGGGTGCTCTCGGGCAACGGCCTCCAGCTCCCGGTGGACCTCCCGGTGAACATCACCGGCAACAGCGTCGACGTGGTCGGCGTGGGCAACCCGGCCGTGGGCAACCAGTCGGGCAACGGCCCCGGCGACCACCCCGTCCGGCCACCGCACACCGCGGTCCCGAAGCCCCCGGCCCCCGAGCCCCCGGTCCCCGTCCGGTCCCACCCCGGGCCGCGCGCGCCGCGCCCCACGGTCTCCACGCTGGCCCACACCGGAGCGGACGTGACGGCCCCCGCCGCGGCCGGCAGCGCCGCGCTCCTCGTGGCCGGCGCGATCCTGTACCGCCGCTTCCGTCCGGGCCGCCCCCGCTGACCCGCGGCCGGTACGGCTCCACCGCGTCCGCCCCGGCCGGCGGGTGGACGCCCTCCGGCCCCGCCACCGGCCGGACCGCCGGGAACCCGGCCCCGGCCGGATCCCCGACCGGCGGAACGGAGCCCGCGAGCGCACCGGGCGGTGCCGGATTGCAGCCCACGGGCGCACCGGCCGGTGCATGACCGGAGGCGGACGGCATCCCTTAGGCGCCCCGCGCCAGGTCGCGGGCCCGCCGCAACGGCACCCGGCCGGGCAGCGGTGCGCCCCATCCCGCCGGACGGCCCATCCCACCGAGCCGGGTGGCGGGCGTCCGGTCGAGGAGGCCGGAGGGGCGCGCGGCAGGGGGCCGTGCCGCGTCGGCGTGCGGGGTCGCCCCCCACGGTTCCGCGCGGCCGGGACCCCGCCCGTCCCGGCCACCGGTCCCGCCCGTTCCGGGGCTCACGGCCATGGCCGGGCTCGGCCGTTGGGTGGTGGGTGGTGGGC